>NZ_ASYA01000023.1:0-396859 GCF_001526585.1 Agrobacterium sp. LY4
TTATTGCGCTCAAACTTGCTCTTTGCCATGTGAATTGCTTCCTGTGAACGTGAAGTAGTTTCCCCGGCGTACCGGTTTGGTGTCGCCGTTTAAGGCTTTGTAAGCGAATGCGCAAGACTTAATTGTGAAAGCGTCTTCGCGCGCGCCCTAAGCGTGCCTTGAGGCCCGTATATGGTATCTGATTTGCGACATTCAAACCCTCGCGAGGGCGAAGCGGGCAACGGCCCAACGACCCCCTCCTCCGGAATGGCCGATCACTAAATAAGATATTTCTATCACAACTTCTTTACCTGCACCGGCATGATGGCTTAAGGACATTTCATCGCCGGGGGGAGACGGGCGACTGGAATCCGGCGTGGACGCGCCATCCCAAGCCATATCTCGATCCGTCGCTTCCCTCGCGACCTCTCTATCCGTTTCAGGACCATCCCATGGAAATCTTCACAGCCGCCGGTTTCACGGCATTCTTACAGGTCATCGCAATCGACCTCGTGCTGGCGGGCGACAACGCCATCGTCATCGGCCTTGCCGCTGCCGGTCTGCCCGCTCACCTCCGCCGCAAGGCGATCCTGGTCGGCATCATCGCCGCCACGGTTCTGCGCATCGGCTTTGCCGCCGTCACCGTGCAGCTTCTCGCCATTGTCGGCCTGCAATTGTTCGGCGGCCTGCTGCTCGCCTGGGTGTGCTGGAAGATGTGGGTCGAACTGCGTGAGGCCGCAGGCTCCATCGAAGACGAGGTGACGGACGAAGAGGCCGACCTGACCAAGGGTCACAAGACCTTCTTCCAGGCCGCGACCCAGATCGTCATCGCCGATGTTTCCATGTCGCTGGATAACGTCCTTGCCGTCGCCGGCGCCGCGCAGGA
Organism: Agrobacterium sp. LY4; assembly: GCF_001526585.1. Lineage (NCBI taxonomy): Bacteria > Pseudomonadati > Pseudomonadota > Alphaproteobacteria > Hyphomicrobiales > Rhizobiaceae > Agrobacterium > Agrobacterium sp. LY4. Next base: position 866 of record NZ_ASYA01000023.1, read on the forward strand.
ACATGTGACGGTGCTCATCATCGGCCTCGTCGTTTCGATTGCGCTCATGGGTCTTGCTGCCAACTTCGTCGCCAAGCTGCTGCACCGCTATCGCTGGATTTCCTATCTCGGCCTGATGGTCATCATCTATGTCGCCCTCAACATGCTGTATCACGGCACCCTCGAGGTTCTGCCCTATCTCCAGCCCTATCTGAGCTGAAACGACCAGCAGACACGCTTCTCCAGAAGGCCCGGAAACGCCAGTTTCCGGGCCTTTTTCATGGCCTGCGCCCATCAGGTCCCCTCACCCGATATGCCGTCGCAGGACAGGAAGAATCAATCGCCGCGCTTGCTGCAACATCGGGAGAAGACAGGGAAATCGTGAATTTTCGCCGATGGATTCTAACAATTGAGGTCAGCCACGGGCAAGCCTAGGGAGCTAGTCAATAAGTCATAATAATAAAAAGAAAGGTAAAGCTGCCAATGGCTTATGACTGGAGCGGCGGTCGTACCCGCCGCCTTCGCAGGGTGAGGCTCGGTGTTGTCGCCAGCTCTCTTATCCTGCTGGCGCTTCTTGCGTCGCTCGTTCTTGGCTGAACGCGCCGCGCGCGCACTCCCACGCTGACCGGCGGCATGGCAAGGTTTTCAAAAACCGCCCTGCCGCCGCTCCTTTGCGGTAAAGCTCCCGACGATCAGGACTTCTTCGCTTCCACGCAATGAACCGGCTTTTTCATCTCCGGATCCGCCATCAGATCGTAAAGATCCGCCTCCTCGCCCTTCGACCACCACACATAAATACCGCCCTGATATTTCGCGCCCGAGCCGGAAATGACATTTGCGGCAACGGTGACGCCATCCTTCAGCCCCAGCCGCACGAGGCTGATCTCACCGGCACTGAAATAGACGGCCTCCACCTTGTCGGCGGCGCATTGGTAGACGGTCTCCACCTTTTCAACCGTCGTGTCATTCGGAAGCGGAATCACCAGCTCTTCAGCCATGGCGCCGGTAACGACCGACATGGAGAAAGCTACAAGGCATGTCGCGGCAACGGATTTTTTCATGATGACCCTTTCCTGATTTCACCGAACCATAAGGTCACGCCAGCAAAGCCGAAATGGGGCGGCCGCCTCTCACCATATCAAATTTTCGGGAATATCGGCCTCGCAGGCATGTGGCAGCTTTATCGCCGCACAGGCCCTGCGGCACTTTCATTCAGGCCGGCAAGCTGTGATAAAACCTATCGAAACAGCCAATAAACGACGCCAAGGATCACCGTCCACATCAGCAGCGATATGGCCAGCACGGTGAGATAGTTTCGAAATCGTCTGGTCATCCGCCCACATTGCCGGCGAGCCGTCATCGGACAGCCGCAGCCGTTGAATTGCTGGATGCGGATCAAGCCGCAGGGTCAAGTCTTTCTATCAAGAGACTGAATCGCAAGCCATTCGCAGATTTTACCCGCCGGAAAACGGGGTTGCCCCATACCCCGCGTTTCCACCCATCAGGAAACGGACTCATCCGCGACCAAATCCTGATCGCGGATAGGAAGCGATATCCGCATCTGCCGGCGAATGGCGGCAAGGGGAAAAGGGGCCAAGGGCAAACGATCACGGTCGAATCGGCTCACGCGTTATCCGAAACCATGTCGGATAACGCGCCAGCGCCGGAGGTAATCCGCCCCTGCCTGTCTCAGCTCTTCAGGGCCGTGTTGCACAGGCTCCAGTAGCCGCCGCCCTTCTGGATCCATTTCAGATCGCCGAGCGTGCCGTCATTCTTGTTCTTGTGATAGGAGTCGACACAGGTTTTCAGGCGGGCCTTTGCGGGCGTCTCGCTTGAATATTTCTTATCGACAGCACTCGGGAAAGCGACGCCCTTCGGGGCCTTTGTCGTCGCTTTTGCGGGTTCTTTTTCGGTGGTGGCCGCGACCTGCTTGTCGTCGGCCGCATCCTCGGCTGCCGCCTCGCTGCCGCAGAACTTGGCGCGATAGTCGTTCCACTTGACGTCCTTGGCCGACCCGTCGGCTTTCGCCGCCTGATATTTCACGCTGCACTCCTTCATGGTGAGTGCGGCTGCGGGGGAGACAAACGCCGCCGATGCCAGCAGCGCAAAGGATGAGAGAATGACAACCCTGTTAAACATTGAAGACTCCCGTTTGCATGATTGCCGGCCGACTATCTGACCGGATTTTCCGCTTGTCAACGAGCAGTGCGAAAGGACGGAAAGTGAAGCAGGTGGGAATGGAACTTGCTTGCCGGACACACCGGCTTCCCGGTGAAGGCAGCATCGCACCGTCATCATGAAAGCCGCCGCAGGACGGAGAGCACCCCGAGATTGCCGCTTCAACCGCCTCCTGCGCCCAGCCCGGAGAATCACGTGTTCGTGTGACGTCAACCCTTCACCGGAACGAATTTCCTAAGTTTTCGTTAGCATACCGAACGAATAACGAGGATTTATCGATGTTGAGGATGCCGAAGACCATCTCCGCGCTCGCTCTTGGCGTCGCGATATCTGCCGCTGCTGTCGTGCCCGCCCAGGCGTTGAGCCTCATACAGCCGGCCTACGAAACACAGGCGCAGGCGCAGAATTCAGATCAGCGAGGTTACCCCGCGTCTGCCTTTGCGGCAGGGAAAGGCGAAGAAGCCACGCCCAACGGCTACGCCCTGTCTCAAGCCGAAATCGACCATATAAAATGGTGTGCAGCGCGTTACACATCCTACCATCCCACCGACAACAGCTATATGGCCCCTGCCGGCACGCGGACGCAGTGCCGCTCACCCTATTGATTCGGCTGAGGCCCGGGGAGCATCTCCAGCCCGGGCCGTCGCCGACAAGATAAAATTTACCTTAAATTCTACTGATCTGAACCTTTTGCCCGGCCAGCCGTTTGAAGGCGTGCCAACGGGGAAAACGCGATGTTTTGGAATCTGGAAAAGCTTGAACAGGAGCGACTTGATCTGATCGAGGTCATCACGGCCCTGCGTCGCGTGGAGCGCCTGTCGAAAACGGATCGCACCTCGATCTTTGAGGAAATCACGGCGCATATGGGAAGGCTGAGCGAACTGGACGCGGAGAAACTGCGGATCCAGTCGGCGCTGGAGCCATCCTGAAGACGCGTTCTGCATGGTGTGCCCCCCACAGACGCAGTCAGACCTCATAACAAGGCGCTCAGGAAGAACGCCCTTCCTACAGGTGGAAAAATGCCAGAAGACGGCAGCATGTTTCCGCCGAGGAAAAAGGCGGCAAAACAGCGCTAAAGAAACTTATTGATGATATTGGGGAGAAGGTGGAGCGGGTAGCGGGAATCGAACCCGCGTATTCAGCTTGGAAGGCTGCTGCTCTACCATTGAGCTATACCCGCGGTGGTGATTTCGATCCGTGCAGAATGGTGGAGGGAGTTGGATTTGAACCAACGTAGGCGTAGCCAACGGATTTACAGTCCGTCCCCTTTAACCACTCGGGCATCCCTCCAGCTTTCTGCTAGGATCGAGCGACCAAGCTCTTCAGATTTCGCTGCGGCGAAGCGCCGTTGCGTCGTCTGTGGCGCGTATATGACGGCCTCGTTCGTTTCTGTCAACACGCCCTTTCACGAATTTTCGGGAAAAAATTCAAACCTCTTTACGGCCCTGTGGATTATCGCGGGGGCTGGTGCGCGCCTTCCGGCAGAGATATAAGGCGCCATGAGCAAAGACGATCCCAAGAACAAATCCACCCGCGACACGCACTATGCCAACCTGCGCCGCGCCGTGCGCGACGCCAAGCGCGAGCGTGGCGAAATTCCGACCCCGCAGCAACAGAAGCGCAAGAACCGCGGCGCGGACGACTGGAAGCCGCCGCAGCTTGCGCCGGATCAGGTGCATCTTTACGGCCTGCATACCGTGCGTGCGGCACTCGCCAATCCCGAACGGCAGATCGTCAAGCTCTCCGTCACCCAGAACGCCTTTGCGCGTCTCGATATCGGCGAGGCCGATGCCCAACCCTTCCCAGTCGAGATGGTTTCGCCGCAGGATATCGACCGTGTGCTCGGCCCCGAAGCCATCCACCAGGGCGTGATGCTGGAAACCCGGCCGCTGCCGGTCAAGCGTCTCGGCGCGCTGAAGGACAGCCCGCTCATTCTCGTGCTCGATCAGGTCACCGATCCGCACAATGTCGGCGCCATCATGCGCTCGGCGGTCGCCTTCAACGCCGGCGCCGTCATCACCACCATGCGCCACAGCCCGACCGAGTCGGGCGTGCTGGCGAAATCGGCTTCCGGTGCGCTGGAACTCATTCCCTATATCCAGATCACCAATCTGGCCGATGCGCTGGGCGAGCTGCACAAGCTCGGCTTCTTCTCCGTCGGTCTGGATTCCGAAGGCCCCGCCCCCATCGAGCAGACGTTCAGCGGTGAAAAAATCGCGCTGGTGCTGGGCGCCGAAGGCAAGGGCCTGCGCCAGAAAACGCGCGAAACCGTCTCGGCGCTCGCCCGTCTCGATATGCCCGGCGAGATCAAATCGCTCAACGTTTCGAATGCGGCAGCGATCGCCCTTTATGCAACGCAGCAATTTCTGGGCAAAGCGTCGTCCTGACGCTTCGCCTTCCTTGCGAAATCGCAAAGCGCAACGCATGCTGCGCCTTTATCATTCGCACGGAGCAAATCTCAACATGACCGACCAGACCATCAAACCGACCGGCGAGCTGACGCTCAGAACGCTCGCCATGCCGGCCGACGCCAATCCGGCCGGCGATATTTTCGGCGGCTGGGTCATGTCGCAGATGGACTTGGCGAGCGGCATCCGTGCAGCGGAGCGTTCCCGCTGTCGCGTGGTCACCGCGGCGGTCAAGGAAATGGCCTTCGAGTTGCCGGTGAAGATCGGCGATACGCTGTCCATCTATACCGACATCGCCCGTGTTGGCCGCACCTCCATCACGCTGACGGTGGAAGCCTGGGCGCAGCGGTCGCGTTATGACAAGCTGGAAAAAGTCACCGCCGGAACCTTCATCATGGTGGCGATGGACGAAACCGGACAACCCACGCCCATTCCGGCAGCGGAATAAGCGCGCTGCGGCGCTGGGCTCCAGCGCCGCTCTCCATTTAGCATATATCCGGCAAACAACGTCGGCCCACCCGCGTTGCCGGATCATTCTTCGCGGGAAAGCCGGGGTTGCGGGAAGGCAGCGCAATAGACGCCGATATTGGCTTTGAACCGCTCCGCAAAATGCAGGGTGAATGAATTCTCGAGCGGAAACGGGCTTTGCAGCACCTGCCACGGCAGTTGCTTGAAGAGACCAGACTGGCCGTATTTCGGCAAGATGTTAATCGCGAAACTGCCCTGCTCATAGGCTGCTCCCGCCCACCGCGCATCCCTGCACCGCCAGCCGTTCTCGTGCTTTTCCCATTGATCAGGCTGATACAGTGCCGCCCATTCGAGCATAAGGTCCAGCGCTATGATCCCCTTGCACATGAATACGCCTGCATTGAAGGGACTGCGCCAGACAGGATTGTCGGACGCGTAGATGAAAACTTCATCGCCCGCGAAAAACCGGGTGACCGGTATCGCAAGATCGTGGACGACCGCGTCGGTATCCAACCACAATACAATATCGTAGCCGGATTTCAGATAGAACATCACGACATGGGGCTTTGCCCAAAATGGCGGAATTTCCATCCCCAACTGGTTGACGAAAAAGTGCTCATAACCGTGCTGTCTTGCATAGTGCGAATTGCGGACGATCAATGACGCAAGAAACCCAAGCGTATCGAGTGGACGGCTATCGAACTGCACCACGGCTATTTTCATGAAAGATACCCTGCGACCGCCATTTATTGCCTCACAAGGCGCGCCGAATTGAAGAAATCGCTGATCACCATCACTGCATGGAGTGAAGCACATATGAATTAATTCTGAAATTTACTTTCTTAAGTGAAATAAAATAACATAATAATATTCTTTATTATCAAATAAAAAATACAGATCACGAGTGAAATACACGGATTCTCACTTGTGAGTCCAATTAAAATCGAAAGTAATTGGACAATATAAACATACAACTGGGATCAGGGTGCGCGCGCTTGTTGCCCCTCCCATCCCGTCATTGTGTCGCGGTGACATTTCGCCGCAAATATGACATTCCGGTTGCATGGGATTCATTCGCAGGATCATGCAGGACAGAAGTTCGGCTGGCGCCATCGCCATGCTGGCGGTTCTGCTTTTCCTTTTGCAGGGCCTCGCTAACGGCCTGACCAGCGGCAACATGGCGATGGCCGCGCTGGCGGCGGATGAAATCATCTGTTCCAGCCATATGCCGGAAGGCGGCTCCGGCAAACAGAACCCCGCCGGCAAGATCGCCGACGATTGTTGCGGCACGCTCTGCCGTCTGGCGTCGGCCACGGTCGCCGCTCTTCCGGTTATTCCCATCGAGCGCGCGGACAATATTCTCCCCGCGGTCGAAGTCGCCTTCCTGAACGTCGACGCGGCGTTGCCGCCATCGCCGCCCAATCTGGAATCGCGTCCACGCGCACCTCCCTCCGCTCCGCAGCGCTAGAACACTGTCCGGCCTGCCGGAAAATCAATTCTCTTGCGGAGACATCCATGTCCGTTACGACCTCTTTCGAGGGCGAGCGTGCGCCTGCGCATTCCTCGTCCGCAAATCTTTACCGCGCCGTATGGCGCTGGCATTTCTACGCCGGTCTGCTCGTCCTGCCCTTCATGATATCGCTCGCCGTCACCGGTGCGCTTTATCTCTTCCGGGACGAGTTCGATAATCTCATCCATTCGGATCTGAAGCGGGTCGAAGTGGTGCAAAATGCGCCGAAAGCGCTGCCTTCCGAGATCGTGAGTGCAGCACTTGCGGCCGTTCCCGGCACAGCCGTCAAATATACCACCCCCGCCGATCCGGGCGCATCGACGGAAATCACCGTCAATACGGCGGATGGAAAGCGGGCCGTCTACGTCAATCCCTACACTGCTGAGGTTGCGGGCTCCCTGCCGGATCGCGGCACCGTCATGTGGACGATCCGCTATCTCCACAGCCTGAAATATTTCGGTACCTATGCCCGCTATCTGATCGAGATCGCCGCCGGCTGGTCCATCCTTCTTGTCGCCACCGGCATCTATCTCTGGTGGCCGCGAAAGCAGACCGGCGGTGTCGTGACCGTGCGCGGCACACCGAAAAAGCGGGTGTTCTGGCGCGATACCCATGCCGTCACCGGCATTTTCGTCGGCTTTTTCATCGTTTTCCTTGCGGTCACCGGCATGCCCTGGTCGGGCGTCTGGGGTGCGAAGGTCAATGAATGGGCGAATGGCAGCAACTTCGGATATCCGGCGGGCATCCGCACCGATGTTCCGATGTCGGGCGAACATCTCGATCACGTGGCGAAGACGAGCTGGTCGCTGGAGCAGGCGAAAATACCGGAATCCACCCATTCCGCCGAAGGCCAGCCAATCGGGATCGACGAGGCGATAACACGTTTCGACGCGCTCGGTCTTGCCGCCGGTTACGCTGTCTCCCTGCCGGGAAAACCCACGGGCGTTTATAGCGGTTCCGTCTATCCAGACGATCTGGCGCAGCAACGTGTCGTCCATCTCGATCAATATAGCGGCAAACCGCTGATCGATATGAGCTACGCCGACTACGGCCCGCTCGGCAAGGCGCTGGAATGGGGCATCAACGTGCATCTGGGCCAGCAATATGGCCTCGCCAACCAGATCGTGCTTCTGGCGGCCTGTATCGGCATTGTTCTGCTTGCCGTATCCGCCGGCATCATGTGGTGGAAACGCCGCCCCAAGGGTTCGCTCGGCGTGCCGCCTTTGCCGCAGGAAAAACGCGTCCTGCACGGTCTGCTCGCCATACTCGCCATCGGCGGCATCATTTTCCCGCTGGTGGGTGCGAGCCTGCTGGCCATGCTGGCGCTGGATCTGATCGTACAGTCGCGCCAGAAACGACGTTCAATCTGAAAATGAAAACAGCCGGGCGAAAATCCCGGCTGTTCCCCTGCTATCGGCAATGCGACGGCGACGGCCCTCAGAACATCGTATTGTTGTTCGCCGCCGTTTCCGGAACAGGCTGGATCACGTCCCAGTGCTCGGTGATCTTGCCGTCGGTGACGCGGAAGATATCGACGATGGCCCTGCCGCGATCGCCTTCATTTTCCGTCGAATGGATATGCAGATAGACCAGATCGCCATCCGTTGCGCTGCGAACGATCCGCGCTTTCGACTGCGGATTCTCCTTGAAGAAGCCGGTAAAATAATTGACGAACGGCGCCTTGCCGTCCGGCACCATCGGGTTGTGCTGCTTGTAGCTCTCGACGAGGACGGTGGCGCCCTTCGCCACATCATGCTTGTTGAAGACCGTGTCGTAAAACTCGATCACCAGTTTGCGGTTGGCTTCTTCCTGCGCGAAGTCCCGCGCTGCGGTTTGCGCCAGAACCGGTGCGGCCATCAGCGCGGGTGCAAGGGCAAGGGTGGCGACGGCAAGACGGCGTGTTACGAAATTCATGGGTGATACCTCTCAATAACCGACGGTGAAACGCTGGCGGGAATGCTGCGGCTTCTCGATTTCATCGACAAGCGCGATGGCATAATCTTCGAAGGAAATGCGACTGCCCTCCTCGTTGCTGAGGAGATTATCCTTGCCGATGCGGAATTTGCCCGTTCTTTCGCCCGGCACGAATTCGGCGGATGGCGACAGGAAGGTCCAGTCGAGCTGCTTTTCCTGTTTCAGCCGGTCCAGAAACTCCGCACCCTTGGTAGCCTCAGCCTTGTAGGCGGCCGGGAAATCCGGCAGGTCGACCACACGCTGGCCCGGCGCGATTTCAAGGCTGCCGGCGCCGCCGACAACGAGATAGCGCTGAACGCCGGAGCCGCGCACGGCCTCGATCAGCGTTGCCGGATCGCTGGCGGTGAAATGCACCGAGCTGATCACGGCATCGTGACCCTTCAGCAGTTCCGAAAGCCCTGCCTTATCGAAAACATCGCCCTTCTTTGCCACCACATTCGGCAGGCTGGCGATCTTTTCGGGATTGCGGGCGATTGCCGTCACCTGATGTCCCCGGTCGGAAAGTTCCTTCAGAATACGGGACCCGGCATTGCCGGAAGCGCCGATGAGCGCGATTTTAGCCATGGCTTCTTTCCTCTTGTCACTATCGTTACCGGTCTAAATTATAGACCGCGAAGAAGAGCTATGGTATCGCAGCCATAGCCGCAAGAAGTCAGCGGCGGCTGATCTGGTCACATGGCGATGACCTGCAAAAGTAAAAAGGGCAAGGGGTAAGGACATGGCGGATACGCAGACGAAAGAGGTTTTTGCCTTCGACCAGCCCTGCCCCATCCGCGACGTGCTCGACCGCATCGGCGATCAATGGAGCCTATTGGTTCTGGAGGCCCTGCAGGGCGGCGTGCTGCGCTTCAACGAACTGAACCGCAGGATCGACGATATTTCCAAGCAGATGTTGTCGCGCACGCTGAAGCGGCTGGAAGAAGACGGCTTCATCCGCCGCACGCTTTATGCCGAGGTGCCGCCGCGCGTGGAATATGAGCTGAGCAATCTCGGCCGCTCGTTTCTGGTGCCTATGCAATTGCTGGTGCAATGGGCTGACGAGAACCACGTCCGCATCTGCAAGGCCCGCCTGCAATATTCCGAAAACGACAGTCGCGGCTGACCGGAAGCGGGTCGCGTCTAACCCAGCCGGTAAACCTTGCAGACCAGCCCCGCCGGCTGGCGATAGGTCGTAAATCCCATGGCGTCGTAATAGCTTTGCCCGAGCATGTTGTCCGCACCGATGCTGGCATCGATATTCTGAAGGCCACGCGCCGCCGCCGCGCTGCGCGTTGCCGCGAAGAGAGCGGATCCCACACCTCTTCGCGCCGCCTGCGGGCTGACATGGGTGCCGATGATGCCCCAGCCTTCCGCCACGCCATAGGGATTGTTCGTCCGCGCATAACGCAGCGACTGGAAGCCCAGAATACGCCCGTCGTCGTCCTCGGCGACCGAGCATTCGATACGGTCGGCGTGCTGGATGTAATTCTCCATCACCGCCGTAATGTCCGTCGGTGCTTTTCGGAGGCCGGCCGAGAATATCTCGTTCTGAACCGCCGCCATTCCGGTTGCATCGTCAACTGTCGCAGGCCGTATTTTCATCGATACATCACCTCATATCCGTTGCGACTGGTTCCGGGTCGGCAAGACGCCGGGGTATTTATTCCTTTTCAGGAGCGGAAAATGAAGGAAGCACCGAAAGCGATCAACGCAAAACCGATCACGTGATTGATGGTGATGCTTTCCTTCAGCCAGAAGATCGAAAACAGCGCGAAGACCGCGAGCGTGATGACTTCCTGAATGGTCTTGAGCTGCGCGGTGGAATAGACCTCAGAACCGATGCGGTTCGCGGGAACGGCAAGCACATATTCGAAGAAGGCGATGCCCCAGCTGGCGACAATCGCCAGGAAGAGCGCGCTGCCCTTGTGCTTGAGGTGGCCGTACCAGGCGAAGGTCATGAAAACATTGGAGGCGATAAGCATCAGGACAGGCCAGATATGGGCAGGGCTGATTGAGAACGGCATGATGGGTCCTGGAAAAAAGGGAGGGATGTCATGAAATGCGGCAGGAGAAGGCAGTCAGAAGGGAACCCTCATTCCGCCCGTATGGATTTGCTCTAGCGCATCCGCCCGAAAACCGGAATCGATTTCCTACGGATTTGAGCAAAGCTGTCTTCAGCCGCTACGCAACGCATCCGGCCGAATTTTGTTCCGCACGCTTCGTTTCCTTTTTGTACTCATTTTTTCACCGCATCCCCTTCCCTTTATGCGTGACTCCCTCCATATTTCGCCCATGGCCAGATCACCGAAAAACTCCACCTCCTCGCCCTCGGGCTTCGAGGAAGCTCCGCAATCGTCCTTCGAAGGCGCGCCGCTCAGCGGCAGCGTCGCCGATTGGGTGAAGCAGCTCGAGGCGGAAGCGGAGGCGTCCTCCGTGGAAACCCAGCGCGAAATCGCCTCGAAGGCGGGCAAGCACCGCAAGAAGATCGAGATCGAGGCACGCAAGGAAGCCCAGAAAGCCCCCCCGAAGACGGCCAAGAACACCACGGCCTCCAAGACCGCACGCGGCGTTTCCATTGGCGCATCGAGCGATCCGAAAACCCGCGCCGCCGCCGGTCTCAATCCGGTTGCCGGCATGGACGTATCGCTGGAGGATGCCGCCAACCTCGCGCCGGGCGCCGTCACCGCCACGGTGGACGCGCTGTCGAAACTGATCGAGAGCGGCAATCCGCTGTTCAAGGACGGCAAGCTGTGGACGCCGCACCGCCCGGCCCGCCCGCCGAAATCGGAAGGCGGCGTCGCCATTCGCATGGCCTCGGACTACCAGCCCGCCGGCGACCAGCCGACGGCCATCAACGACCTCGTGGAAGGCATCAATTCCGGCGAACGCAGCCAGGTGCTGCTCGGCGTCACCGGCTCGGGCAAGACCTTTACCATGGCCAAGGTGATCGAGGCGACGCAGCGCCCGGCTGTCATCCTCGCCCCCAACAAGACGCTGGCCGCGCAGCTCTATTCGGAGTTCAAGAACTTCTTCCCCGACAATGCGGTGGAATATTTCGTCTCCTACTACGATTATTACCAGCCGGAAGCCTATGTGCCGCGCTCCGACACCTTCATCGAGAAGGAATCCTCGATCAACGAACAGATCGACCGGATGCGCCACTCCGCCACCCGCTCGCTGCTGGAGCGCGACGACTGCATCATCGTCGCCTCGGTTTCCTGCATCTACGGTATCGGTTCGGTCGAGACCTATACGGCCATGACCTTCCAGATGCAGGTGGGCGACCGGCTGGACCAGCGCCAGCTTCTGGCCGACCTCGTGGCCCAGCAATACAAACGCCGTGACATGGATTTCCAGCGCGGCTCGTTCCGCGTGCGCGGCGATACCATCGAAATCTTCCCGGCCCACCTTGAGGATGCCGCCTGGCGCATCTCGATGTTCGGCGACGAGATCGATTCCATCACCGAATTCGACCCGTTGAGCGGCCAGAAGACCGGCGACCTGCAATCCGTCAAGATTTACGCCAATTCGCACTATGTCACCCCGCGCCCGACGCTGAACGGTGCGATCAAGTCGATCAAGGAAGAATTGAAGGGCCGCCTCGCCGAGCTGGAAAAGGCCGGACGCCTGCTGGAAGCCCAGCGGTTGGAACAGCGCACCCGCTATGATGTGGAAATGCTGGAGGCGACCGGCTCCTGCGCCGGCATCGAGAACTATTCGCGTTATCTCACCGGCCGCAATCCCGGCGAACCGCCGCCGACCCTGTTCGAATATATCCCTGATAATGCCCTGCTCTTCATCGACGAGAGCCACGTCTCCGTCAGCCAGATCGGCGGCATGTATCGCGGCGACTTCAGGCGAAAGGCGACACTGGCCGAATACGGCTTCCGCCTGCCCTCCTGCATGGACAACCGGCCGCTGCGCTTCGAGGAATGGGACGCGATGCGCCCGCTCACCGTGGCGGTTTCGGCAACCCCCGGCTCATGGGAGATGGAACAGTCCGGCGGCGTCTTCGCCGAACAGGTCATTCGCCCGACCGGCCTCATCGATCCGCCGGTCGAGGTGCGCTCCGCCCGCAGTCAGGTCGACGACGTTCTCGGTGAAATCCGCGAGACCGCCGCCAAGGGTTACCGCACGCTCTGCACCGTGCTGACCAAACGCATGGCCGAAGACCTGACCGAATATCTGCATGAACAGGGCGTCCGCGTCCGTTACATGCACTCGGATATCGACACGCTGGAGCGCATCGAGATCATCCGCGACCTGCGCCTCGGCGCTTTCGACGTGCTTGTCGGTATCAACCTCTTGCGCGAGGGTCTCGATATTCCCGAATGCGGTTTCGTCGCCATCCTCGATGCCGACAAGGAAGGTTTCCTGCGCTCGGAAACCTCGCTGATCCAGACCATCGGCCGCGCCGCCCGTAACGTTGACGGCAAGGTCATCCTTTATGCCGACAATATCACCGGCTCGATGAAGCGGGCGATGGAGGAAACCTCCCGCCGCCGCGAAAAGCAGATGGCCTATAACGCCGAACACGGCATCACGCCGGAATCAGTCAAGGCGAAGATTTCCGACATTCTTGATTCTGTTTATGAGCGCGATCACGTAAGGGCCGATATTTCTGGCGTTTCCGGCAAGGGCTTCGCCGATGGCGGCCATCTGGTCGGCAACAATCTGCAGGCCCATCTCAACGCGTTGGAAAAATCCATGCGCGACGCCGCCGCCGATCTCGACTTCGAAAAAGCCGCCCGCCTGCGCGACGAAATCAAACGCCTCAAGGCCGCCGAACTGGCGACCATGGACGACCCTATGGCCAAGGAGGAGGCCCGCGCCATCGAAGGCGGCGGAAAAAACAACAGACGCAGCCACTTGTCAATCTCCCCGCCGGAGGGTGAGACATCCGGCAGGACGGAGGCGGGCGCCGCAGCGAACGAAAGCGGCAAATCCCTCTTCGCCAAACCCTCGCTGGATGAAATGGGCCCCGGCTCGGATGCGGGAAAACCCCTGTTCCGCAGGAACACGCTGGACGAGATGACGGTGGGCAGGACCGAAAAACCCGTGCGTGGCGCAGTGCCCGACAAGCCCGAGACCGAGCCCGGCAAACGGTTCTCACCGTTGCTGGAGGGGCAGCCGGAGCGCGCGACGGACGATCCGCGGCCGCTGGTGCGCGGCAAGATCGGCGCGGGTTCCTATGAGGATGCCGGCGAGCAGAAGCGCAAGAGCCGAACCAAGGGCAAGACGGGCCGGCCGGGGCGCTGACTTCAAAGAGAGTGACGTTGTTATCGCTGTGGTGAGTGCAAGGTGCCCGGCTGCGTCTTCTTCCCACACAATCCGCAACTCGTAGTAGACAAGCAATCGGGGTTTCGAACCTACGTATCCGCTCTCATTTTCACAATTTTCGCGTACCGGTCGCTTCAATATTGAATATTTAGTGATGGCTAAGCCAGCAAGCGACCTTTATTGCCGATAGAATTTTCACGACACTTATCTAACTCTCTATTCAATCTGTGATGGAAAAGCGTAGATATCATTTTACACCGATGTAGATTGATTCTTGGAGACCTGATAGATGCCCTTCGCAAATTTCGATCCGTTAAAGATCGCAAACTCCCATTCGCTTGATGAAGCCGCTATTGTTCGAAGGCAAAAGCGTAACATCCATTCAATCTTGCATTCCTATGTTGGCTGGTATGACCCATTTGCGGAACTAATTCAGAACGCATTGGATTCTGTAGACAAGCGGTCGAGACAAATCGAACAAAGTTACATAAAGCGTGTCAGAGTAATTGTGGACATAAGGTCAAATCAGCTAACGGTATCTGATAATGGAACAGGTCTAGACGAAACTACCTTCCATCGCTTTCTAGCTCCAAACGAATCCTTTAAGGATGGCGACGCACGCGGGAGCAAAGGCGTTGGTGCGACCTACATAGCGTATGGCTTCAACCACCTCAGAATAGACACAAAAACTAAGACGTTTTTGGCGTCAGGCATAATGGAAGGCGCGCGTAACTGGCTTCACGACGACGCCGCCCCCGAGAGTCCTCAAGTTGTGGCCAGCGCCTCCCCATTTGTTGATAGCGAATTCTCTAATTTCGAAACCGGTGTCTCGATTACGATTAAGTTCGATTCCAAAACAAAACCGAGCACGCTGGCCTGGCCGAACCTACGTGATGCTCGATCATGGTATATCGCGCTCTCGATCAAAACTGCTTTGGGCGCGGTTAAAATTGATCCAGCAGTAGATTTTACTGTTGTATGTATAGATCGCGATGGAAAGCAAACAGTTCATACCTCTGAACGGATTGGGTTTACTCACCCCCAAGCGCACCTTGAGAAGGTTAAAGATTACGATTTCGTTATTTCAAAGTTGCAAGAAAATTTCGAAAAAAAAGGTGCAGGTGCTGGTCTACCACCGTCACTGTCTAATCTTGAGGCTATTGAGCTTAACTGGGACCACATAAAGATAAATTCGCGTCTAACCAAGTTACAAGAGCATCAACGAAATTTCATAGCGGATCACCGATGCTCTGTTTCAGCAGTATACATATATACTGCTGAAATTTGGAAAAGGTTAGCTTCAAAAATTGGATACAAGAATACCGCCAACTTGTATGCCCCTGGAATCCAGCTAGCCGCAGATAATATGCCACAGGGCGAAACAATACAGGTCCCACTGACAAGATACACAGGCCGGCAAAATCAGGTTTTTTTCCTAATTCATTTTGAAAACTGCATCGTTGACCTTGGAAGAAAAGGTTTCGATAAAGATTTTGTCGACATCGCGAAAGAAATTTCAACATATATAGTACAAGATATATTCTCTAAGGTTCGAGATTGCCTTAAAATAGATGATCTTCGAAAAACAAGTCTTCTCGAAAAACAGAAAGTTAATGGATGGAAACAAGATTTGATTGAACACGAGGCATCTAATCCTCTATTTTTACGCAACGAAAATTTTTTCAATCCTATTAATGAAATCGCAATAACTGCACAACCGTCAAGGGAGCAGGATGTCATTGCATTGTTCAATCAATTGATAGCCGGGGGCGTAATTCGAGGCATTCGTATTGTTGGCACCAATGAACAAATGACTTACGACGGGGCCGTTCGAATTTCAGTCGGTCCAGACTATGAGAAGCACGAGTTCAACGCAGAAAAAAATCCTCTTGGAATATCCTCCTCTTATAGAAATGACTATGAAGAGAATCACCCCAGCGGATTTCTCTCAAATGACATAATGATTCTTGAGTACAAATACTCTGTAAACGGTTTAATAAACGACATTGGAACCGGAGACAAGAAAACATCAGAGATAAATCTTATAGTGTCGTGGGAAATGGGTGAGGAATACGAAAAGCTATTCAGCGTACATTCCCTACTAACCCCGGATGGAAGAATAGATAGAGATTATCATGGGATAACTCACAAGTTCTTCGATGAACACGGCAATCATTGCTTCGATGCGGTAATTCTCAAAGATCTTATCAGTTATCTAAATTCGCCTAACGATGAGGAAGTGGAACAACTGCATCGTTATGGCTAATAATTCGTGAAATATCTCTGCGACGGTATTAACCGTCGCAGATTATGGGCTAGCCTCCAAAATAGACGCGCTCAGCATGCGGCTCGCTAATAACCCGCTACAGGAAAGAGATTTGAAGAAATCGAACCGTTCCGAACGCTTCGCGGAGTGTACACCATTATAGAGCATACTCGCTGGAACCAAATTCACGCTTCACCGTTTCCTCCCCGAACGCAACGTTCAGCATACAAAGGGAAGAAACATCATGAAAATCAAGGTCATCGCTCTCGCTGCGGCAGCAGCGCTCTCCTCTTCCGTGGCTTTTGCCCAGACGCCCGCCACGGCTCCTGCTGCCGGCGCGGACGCCACTTTGTCCGGCCCCGGCATTACCATGGGCACCAAGGCCAGCGGCCCGCTGAAGTTCGTCAATGTCCAGAAGACCGATCTCACCGCCTCCCAGCTCGATGGCATGGACATCTATAACGCGCAGAACGAAAACATCGGCGAAATCGAAGATGTCGTCATCGGTGACGGCAAGTCGGTGATCGGCCTTGTGGCCAGCGTCGGCGGCTTCCTCGGCATCGACAAGAGCTATGTGGTGCTCGACCCGGCTTCCGTCGCGGTCCACAACGACAACGGCACCTGGAAGGCCTATGTCGACACCACCAAGGAAGCGCTTCAGAACGCTCCGAAGCTCGATTACGACAAGCTGGACGACTGATTACCCCTGCAGTCCGCAAGCTTGTCCCCCCGCGCCCTGTCGCGGGGGTTTTCATATGTGGTACTCTATGGGAAAACCCGGCGCTCCCCGCCGGAGGGCCCTTGCCTGACGGCGCGCCTCTCGCCTATCTTCGGCGCGCAAATCACCAAGGATCGCTGCGTGCCCGCCAATAGCCTCTTTTCCTTTGCCATCAGCACCGCCATCGCGCTCGGCGCCCTGCCGCTGTCAGCGCAGGCGGCCGACTGGAAACCGGCCGAGCAGATAAAAACCTATGCCATCAGCGGCAATACGGGCGGTGCGCTTTATCAATCGATTGGCGAGCGCGGTCCGACCGCCGGCGTGCAGGCCATTGCCCACACCACCTTCAAGCTGACATGGCGGCGGGATTACCGTCCGCAGCCGGATGGCGCCTGCGTGCTGGCCACCGCGAAGCCCAATCTCACCATCATCTACACCTGGCCGAAAGCGCCAGCCAATCTGCCGTCCGCCGTCGCCGCCAGCTGGAGGACCTTCATTTCCGGCGTGGAAACCCATGAACGCGTCCATGGTGACCATATTCTCGACATGGTGAAAAAGATCGAAGCCTTCAGCATCGGGCTAAGGGCGGAGAACGATGCCAAATGCCAGAAGGTGCGCGCCGTTCTGCAACAGCGTCTGGGTGAGCTTTCCAACGAGCAGCGCCAGCGCGGCCGCGATTTCGATCGGGACGAGCTTTCCCCCGGCGGACGGGTGCATCAACTCATCCTCGCCCTCGTCAACGGCCCCTGAACGGCCGCCTATTCCGCCGCCTCGCCTTTCAGCAAAGGCTCGGCCAGCGTCACGCTTTCCAGCTCATAGGAATAACCTTCGAGCATCGTATAAGCCTGTTCGATTGCCTCGATCTGGGCTTCGGCGTTACGGATGGCTTCGGCGATGGACTGGCTGCGGGCGCGCAGCATCGAACTCAGCACATCGGTTTCCGGCTTGCGGCCCAGACGGTCCATATGTTTGCGAACCCGGGTGCGGTGCCGTTCCAGCTCGAGAATATGGAAACGGCTTTTCAGAATATCGTCGGTCAGCTTGCGGCGCATGGCGGCCACGGGGTCGAAACTGCCGGGTTCGCGTTCGTCCAGAATGAATTCATTCACCAGCGTTTCCAACATCAGCAGGCCCTTGAGGTCCTTGGCGTCGGCAAGCTGCGGATCGTAGCCGGTATCGTCGAATACCTTACGGCGCACCGGATCTTTCAGCAGCTCATAGGCCGTCTGCAGGCGCGCGAATTGCTCGGCATCGCCGCCGCTATCGGGATGCGCGGCCTTGGCCACCTTGCGGTAGGCCGACTTGATCGCCGCCTCGTCGGCATCGCGCTCCACGCCAAGCAAAACATAGGGATCAATCACAAAAACACCTTCAAACGCAAACTGTTACCCGCATGCCCAACACCGCTCCCGTCTGGCACGCGGGCGGATCATAGGCCAATTCCGCCCGGCGCGGCACCCCGCCCGGGCGGTTAAACCGGCAAAGCCCACACAAAGCCTCGCGGCGCGCCGCATCAAAACGGGCGGAAAAGCCCTTGATGCCGAAATTTGTCGGACCCAAGGCGACTATAATGACAGGCAGGACAAAATTGTGGAAAGCGGCGGCAAAACATGCCGCACGGTTTCGCACAGCGCCTGCCGCAGCCGGCGGGAAAACACCGCAGGAAGAAGCGTAACCAGCGCGTTTTCAGGGGGTTATGGTGGAAAGACGTCAACGGGTGTAAGCTTGGCCTTTGGATTAGAAGGGAGGATGATCCGATGCCGCAAACGATTACCCAGACCGTCACGGACTATGTCCATGCCATGGCCTATGCGGATGAGAGCCTGATGCGTGACGTTTTCGACCCACGCGCCAGCATCGTCGGAACCTTCGAAGGCGAAATCGAATGGCTGTCACTGGAGGACTTTGTCGACCAGATGCGCAAAAGCGAACGCGGCCTCCCCGATCACGATCCCGCTTTTGAAATCATGGGCATCGACAAGGAAGGCGACAGCGCCTCGGTGAAGCTGACGACCCGTTTCGACGGGATGGATTTTTACGAATATCTGTCCCTGCTGGAACGCGACGGCAACTGGTCTATCGTGCACAAGCTCTATCACATAAAACCGTAGGCGATCATCGAAACCGCCACCCCGCATTGTGCGCTTGCGCGTTCCACTCGCAGCCTCGGCTCGCGATCCAGTTATTTTGCCGCTGAGGAGCTAGAACAGGTCGCTGTAGATCGCCGTTATCCAGAGCGCGTTAAAGAAGAGCCAGATAACACCGAGCCACATGATTTTGCGGCTGCTATCGGTTCTCATCGCCACAATCGCGATAAGCAGACCGCCGACGATCCTTGCCAGATACCATGGCCCGAGCTGTTCGAAGTGTTCCCTGCCCTTGATGTAGGTGTCCACCAGATCGAAGACGAACGAGGCGGCAAACAGGGCAAAGAACGCATGTCGCCTGCGCACGAAAAAACTTTCCCGTTCGGACAATTCCTGAATGTGATCGGGATAAAGCAACGTCGACATCAAAAAGAACAGCGACGTGTAGACCAGAACGAAAATGTAAATCCAGAAATTCCAGTTGTGGATGAGCCGCAAGGCAAACTCCCACCACCAGAAATGCACCGCTCCGAGAAGCAGGACAATCGACCAGACGATCTGCGCGTGCATGCGGTCGGTTTTCTGCGGCTCCTGCAGCCTTCTGGAAAGACCGGACAACACCCTGGTAATGGCCAGGCCGAGGATGAGGCTTACCAATATCCGCAAATGACCATATGCATCCATTGAAAGCGCCCGCTGTTGCTCAACTTATCCGCCGAACAATATGCTTAAACCTTCGGGCTTTACAACTCTGGCGGATGCCACGCCCTTCCCGATCTCGCCTTCTAGTGGGCTGAACCGGCTTCCCAATGCGAAAGTTCCCCGGGCTGGCAGGCCGAAACCGGTCACTCCAGTTTCATCAGGGCTCAACCGAAGGCAGCGGCAGACACAAAGCGTCAACCGGTGCATTCAACCGAATAGATTTCAGGATTAAGCGATTGATTTTACTGGTGCCCCCGGCAGGGTTCGAACCCGCGACCCCCTGATTACAAATCAGGTGCTCTACCAACTGAGCTACAAGGGCAAGCCAGTGCCTTGCCAACTATCAGATTCTGACTTGGTGTAAAGCAAAAACTAACGCCGCGGCATCCACAGACCGCTTTTCCACACCGTGGCCGGCCGGGCTGTCCGCATGATCGCAATTGTAGCAAAAGGCCCGGAAAATAAGCGAAGTATTTACGCAGCACCAATAGAATGGCGATGAAACATAACCATTCCAGTGAGAACAACGCATCATATGCGCGCGAGCATACAGAAAATCCAGCTGACGGGCACGATCATCATCGCCGTAAGCTCCATCCTGCTGGCAACCCTTGCCGCGCTGCCCAGCGTCTACAATTTTCTGCGTTATCGCACCAATGCCGCGCAGCTCACCCGCTTTGAAACCGCTCTCCAGTCCGCATGGCTGGTGTCGGCCGAGCGAGGCCCCGCCAATAATCTGATGGGCGCATCTGTGCCGGATGCTAGGCTGGCCGAAGGGCTTGCCGCCGCGCGAAAGGCAACGGACGACAAGCTGTCAGAGCTGGAGAAATCCTTCGCCGACGATATCAGGACACAGCCTGAACTGGCGAAGTCACTTGCTGAAACCCGCCAGAAGCTCGAGCAATCGCGGGAGCTGGTCGATCAGGTTGCCGCGCTCCCCCCTGACGCGCGTAACCACGGCGCAATGTCCAACGCGATTTCATCGATGTTCAAGGCGGCGGACAGTGTCAATCTGCTTCGCGGCAGGGCCGCACGCGCCATCATCAAGGTGACACCCGACGTGGCGATTGACATCGCACTGACGGGCACGGCGGGCGTGATGCGGGACCGTATCGGCCGCCTCGGTTCCTATGTGATCATGAGTCTCAAGGCGAACAGGCAGGAAAAGCTCGGTTATCGCACCAAATTCGATACCGAAATGCAGAGCCTGCTGTCACTAAGGGCATCGCTGATCAATTATACCGCCGCTTATCTCTCGACGCCGCAACTGGACGAGGCATTGCGCGATCTCGAAACCTATTATTTTGGCCAGGCTTTGCGTTACGCGCAGAACACGATCGTAATGGCCGTGCCATCCGCCCAACCAAGCGCACTTGAATTCTCCAGAAACTATATCGACGGCATGCGGTCGTCCGACACCCTGCGCGACCTTATTCTGTCCGAAACGCGCGCGCGGATCGAAAAGAAAAAGCAGGAGGCCCTGATCTACGGCGGAACCTCGCTCTTTCTCGCCGGCATCGCGGTTCTGGTGCTGTTGCGGCTGACATCCGTTTACAAAACCGCGCTGTTCCGTCCCATGCAATCCGTCCAGGCGCAGATCGCCGCCATCGCCGGCGGTGATCTTTCCGAGAGCAATCATGAGGACAGGGTTGCTCCGGAAGTGAAGAAGATGTTCGAGGAACTGGATTTCCTGCGTGAACAGCTTCGCCAGAAGGGCGAAATGGAAAACCAGCAGCGTGCGCTGGCCGAACAGCTGCGCACCCTTTCCGAAACCGATGCGCTGACCGGCGTCTTCAACCGCCGCGCACTCGAAAAGGCGGTTCGCTCCATATTGACGGGCGAGGAGCAATGTCAGTCGCTCGGCGTGATGATTGTCGATATCGACCATTTCAAATCGATCAACGACCGTTATGGCCATGCCATGGGTGACATCGCGCTTCAGAAGACCGCGGGCCTGTTGCGCAGCGCATTGCGCAAGGACGACATTCTTGCCCGATATGGCGGTGAGGAATTCGTCGTCGTGTTGCAGGATGTCAGCCACGCCACGGCGACGGCCACGGCCGACCGCCTTCGCCGCCTGATCGAAGCCCAGACCATCGACGAGCAAAGCAGCCTTTCGCTGACGGCAAGTTTCGGCGTGGTCTGGCAGGAAGCGCGTGCGATCAACAGCTGGGACGAATTGATCGCCATCGCCGACGACCGGCTTTACGAAGCCAAGCGTGCGGGCCGCAACCGGGTCTGGGCAACCTATTTCCCGAAGGTCGCGAACGGCTAAGAACATCGCCGGCGGCGGACTTCGCCTCGACTAGATCAAATCCAGCGTCATGACCACGGGGCAATGATCGGAAGCCTTCGGGCGATCCCAGCCGGTGCGGGGATAACGTTCGACCTCCTGCCCCGGTGGGAATATCGTCCGGAAAGGCTGTCCATTGCGAATGATTTCGGGAACATGCGTGGCGTTCGTCTCCGCCAGACGCGGGGACAGCCAGATATAGTCGAGCTGGCACAGATGCTGCTCCTGCGGCCCGCGTGAATGGTAGAGCGTCCAGCGATCCATGACATCACGGCGCATCATCGGATTGACCACGAAACCATCCGCCGAGAGGATATCGAGCGCGCTGCGCTCCTCCTCGACGGGCGTGAAGCTGTAACCGCTGCGCCTGTCGCCGGAAATCGCGACGCGCTCCTGATAATCGTTCAGATCGCCGCAGATGGCGAAATTCTTATTGCGGGTATTGCCCACACCCCAGCGGTTCTCAATGATACGGCGCACGGCCATGGCTTCCGCCTCGCGGATCGGCATGGTGGCGATGCGGGCGTCGACCGCATCGCGGGCATTGGTCATGGATTTGAAATGCGTGACGTAAAGCGTCAGCGGCTTGCCGCCGATCCTCAAATCGATTTCCAGGCAATCCCGTTTGAAGATCTTGTCGTCGATCTGGTTTGTGGCGGCAAGCGCGGGATTGAAGAGATCGAGATTGCGATAGGTCAGCGCCGCATGGCTCTTGATATCGACCACCTCGATCCTGTCGCCGTCCCGCGTCTCCTCGCGCATGACAACGGCGACATCGATACCGCGGCTGTCATTGCCCTCGACCAGATATTTCTGCAGGTAGCCATTGCCGACCATGCGATAGAGATAGCCATATTCGAACGCCTGCAGCGCGGCCATGTTGTCCACTTCCTGCAGGCAGAGAATATCGGCATCCGCATCCGCGATGGCGAGCGCCGACAGCTGGCGCGTATCGTCGGTGGAAGACACCATCCGCGCGCTTTCCAGCGCCTGATAGGTCGCCTCGTCCCTGATATCGAAAAGCTGGATCGCCCTGTCGCGCCGCGTCTGGTTGCGAAAGCCGGTGAAATCGAAACGGGTGAGGAGATTTTCGATATTGAAGGTGGCAAGCCGAAGCGACATGAATCAATCCTATTGCTACAGGGGAAGCTTAGCCGGTGTCGCGCCACCTCGCCAGTAGCGAGGGCCACGTCCTTTACCCTCCCTCATTCCTGTGCTTGTCACAGGAATCCAGTCAGCCCAAGTCCTTGGGCTAAAAGGACTCTTTTCGCCGCGCAGACGCGCGTCGGCTGGATCCCTGTGACAAGCACAGGGATGAGGGAAGTACACTTATCGCACTAAAGCCGCCACGCCGCGCGAATGACCACTGGCAGACGGTCTCCGACGTCAACCGCTTCGCGCGAATAGGCTCTGAGCGCCTGCCCATCCGGCAGGTCGAGACGCAGGGCATAACGCTCGCCCTCGTAGAGAACCGAGGTGACGGTGCAGGCAATGCCCTCCGCATCCCGCACCACATCCTGCGGCCGCACGAGAATATCCGCCTGCGGCAATCGCCTGCCGCTCTCCATCGTTGCCCGAAGTTCTGCCCAATCAAGGTCGCGCGAAGTCCCTTCCGGCACCGGCAAGGTCAAGATCGCCCCCTGCCCCACCAGCGAGCCGACCAGCCTGCCTTCGGGCCGCGCATAAAGCGCCGCCGGTGGCGCGACCTGCAACAGCTTGCCCTGCGACATCACGGCGACATCGGTTGCCAGCGCCATGGCTTCCGCCTGATCATGGGTGACATAGATCATCGTTGCGCCCGAGCGAATATGGAACTCGCGGAATGTCTCCTCCATCTCCTGCCGCAGATGCCGGTCGAGATTGGCGAGCGGCTCGTCGAGCAGCACCACGTCGGGCTCGGTAACGAGGCAGCGGGCGAGCGCCACGCGCTGCCGCTGGCCACCGGACAATTCAGCGGGACGGCGATCGGCGAAGCTCTCGAGGCGGACGGCGGCAAGCGCCTGGCGCACCTTGTCACGATATTTCTCACCCGAAATACCGCGCACCTTCAAGGGATAACCGGCATTGTCGGCAACCGACATATGCGGCCACAGCGCATAGGACTGGAACACCATCGCCATGTTGCGCCGCTCCGGCGGCACCATGCTGCCGGCATCGGCCAGCACCCGCTCGCCGAGCAGGATGGAACCGTCAGTCGGCTGTTCGAAACCGGCGATCATGCGCAGCACCGTCGTCTTGCCGCAGCCGGAAGGGCCGAGCAGAGCGAGAAAACCGCCTTCCCGCACGGTGAGCGACACATCGTCCACGGCGGGTTTCGAACCGGCACCGAAACTCTTCGACAGGCGGTTGAGGATCAGTTTCGCCAAGGGACCACTCCTTTCGGTAGATAGCGCCCCAGAATTTCCAGCAGAGCCATGAGGAAAATCACCATGATGACGACAAGCACCGAAAGTGCCGAGGCAAGATCGAAGCTGCCGCTGTCATCGAGATTGTAGATAAGCACGCCGAGCGTCTGGGTGCCGGCCGACCACAGCAGCGCCGAGACCGTCAGCTCATTGCAGGCGATGAGGAAAACAAGGATGACCGATGCCCCCGCCGCAGGCCCGACCAGCGGCAGGATGATATCCTTCAACCGTCGCCAGAAACCGGCACCGGAGAGTCTTGCCGCCTCTTCCAGCGACGGATCGAATTGCAGGAAGGCGCTGACCATCGGTTTCAGGCTGACGGCGAAGAAGGAGGAGAAATAGGCGAGCAGAATGATCCAGATCGTGCCGTAAAGCGTGATGCCGACAAGCGGAATGGGAGCCGCGAAAAGCAACACGAAGGAGACGGAAATCACCACCCCCGGCAGCGCATAGGGAATATCGACCAGCGCCGAAAGCAGGAACATGAAACGGCTTTTGCCGCGCACCAGAAAATAGGCCGTCAGCACCGTCACTGCCAGCAGGCAAAGCGAGGTGGCGGTCGCCAGAAACAACGAGTTGCGGAAGGCGGTACGCGTCACGCTCTGGCGGTAAAGCAATTCCTCATAGGCATGCAGCGTCGCCGTCTTGAGGCTGAGCGGCACGCCATAGGCAGGCGCGAGCGAGCTTGCCACCAGCGCCGTCAGCGGCGCCACCAGCATGAAGAAAAGCACGAGCCACAGGGCAAGCTCCGCCGGCACCCGCCACAGCCCAAGCCGGAAGGTCGCCGCTTTGCCGGAAAGGCCGATGATGCGATAGTCCCTGCCCTTCATCGCCCGTTCCTGAAGCGCAAGCCCGGCGACGGAGATGATGGCGATCATGGTGGAGAGGATGGCGATATCGCCGAAGGTGCTGGTGCCGAAACTGGCAAAACGGCTGTAGATCAGCGTCGGCAAGGTGAAGATCGAGGCGGGAATGCCGAGGATCGCCGGAATGCCGAAATTGCCGACACTGGACACGAAGGAAATTGCCGCCCCGGCGATCAATCCCGGCGTCGACAGCGGCAGGATGATATCGAACAGCACACGGCGCGGCGAAGCGCCTGACAGCTTGGCCGCCTCGATGCCGTCCTGCGGCAAGGCCAGCAGACCGGCGCGCAGCGACAGATAGACGAGCGGAGCATGCTGCACGCCGAGCAGAAGCGCGATGCCCGCAATCGAATAAAGCGGCTGCGGCGATCCCATCGGCGGCGCAAGGCCGGTGGCCTTCAACAGCGTGCTCGACGGGCCTGTCATGCCGATCCACGACAGGGCCGTCACCTGCGGCGGGATCATCATCGGCAGCATGAACAGGAAGCTTAAGATCGACTTGCCGCGGATGTCGCAAAGCGTCAGCGAAAGCGCGAAAGCGCCGCCGATCAAAAGCGAAATCAGCATGCCGAAAAACGATGTGGAGAGCGTGTTCAGCGCCGCGTCCCAAAGGGCCGGATCGGCCAGAAGCCGCCATATGTCACCGTTAAGTGACGAGATGATACCGGTATAGGCGAGCCGCCCGAGCGGCAGGGCGCTGAGCGCAAAAACAACGCTGACCACAAAAGGAAACAGCCAGCGCGGCTGGCTGCTTCCATAGGCATTGGAACGGGACATGCCGCTATATCAGCCCTTGGAGCCGAAGGTATCGGAGAAGGTCTTCAGGTCCTGTTCCGAATTCTTCAGCGCATCGGCAGCGTTGAGCGGCAGAACCTTGATCTTGTCGCGAGCCGGGAAACCTTCCGGCATGCCGGCATCGGCACGAACCGGGATGTAACCGAGCTTGACGAAGCCCTGCTGGCCCTTTTCGGACAGCACGTAATCGACGAACTTCTTCGCCGCTTCCTCATGCTTGGTGCCCTTGATGATCGCGACCGGCTCGGTGACGGCCGAAACGCCCTCTTCCGGGAAAACGAACTCAACCGGCGCGCCCTTCGCCTTTTCGCGGATCGGCATGTAATCGACGACCACGCCATAGGCCTTTTCGCCCGATGCAACGGACTTCAGAACCGCACCGTTGCCGCCGCCGGCAATGGCTTCATTGGCCTTCAGCTGCTTGTAGTAATCCCAGCCGAGGCCGTTTGCGGCGGCAAGCGTCTGCGCATGGATCAACGCCGCACCGGACGTCAGCGGGCTTGGCATGGTCACCAGACCCTTGGCTTCCGCCTTGGCCAGATCCTTCCAGCTCGTCGGCTTCATTGCGGCGGCAGTGTTATACATGATGCCGGTGGTGATGAGCTTGGTGGAATAATAGAAGCCGTCCGCATCGTAGAGCGAGGCATCGATGTTCTTGGCTTCCGCGGACTTGTAGGCGAGAAGCTGGCCAGCCTGCTTCATGCGCTCCAGCGTCACGGTGTCGGCGATCAGCAGCACGTCGGCAACCGGATTGCCGGCATTGATCTCCGCCATCAGCTTGGCCATGATCTTCGGCGTTCCGTCACGCACCCATTCAACCTCGAGACCGGGATTGGCGGCCTTGAAACCATCAACGGTCGCCTGCGCGTCCTCGTTGGGCTGGCTGGTGTAGAGCACCAGATCGGCGGCATTGGCGGCGGTGGCGATGAAGCCGAGCGACACGATGGCGGTGAAAGCGGAGAGCAGCGTTTTCATGGGTCCAGTCCCTGTTGTTTGGTGGGACCGCTAAAACATGATTGCATAACATGTATGTGACAGGCAGGATTTTTGGGTGTGATCTGTTGGGGCCATCGCGGTTAGGAGTAACAATGCCCCTTGGCGCTTGCGGTTTACCCCCTCTGCCCTGCCGGGCATCTCCCCCTCAAGGGGGGAGATCGGCAAGAGGCGCTGACACCACTTCGGTCTCAAACATCGAGATGGGCGAAACCTGCCCGCGAGTCGATCTCCCCCCTTGAGGGGGAGATGTCCGGCAGGACAGAGGGGGGTGAAACCGCACCCTCCGTCAATACCGTAAGCCGCCGCCCTCAAATCGCCGGCAGCGCCTCACCCGTTTCCGCCTGCGCCGTCGCGATCAACCGGCCAAGCCGCTTCATGCCTTCCTCGATCATCGCCTCATTGGCGCAGGAGAAGCTGATGCGCAGCGTATTCGTGCCGGAGCCATCCGCGAAGAAAGCGCGACCGGGAACGAAGGCCACCTTTTCCGTGGCGATGGATTTCGCCAGCAACGCCGCGCCATCCATTCCCTCAGGCAACGTCACCCAGATGAACATGCCGCCTTCCGGCTTCGTCCAGCGCGTGCCCTTCGGCATATATCTGTCGAGCGCAGCCAGCATCGCGTCACGGCGAGCGCTATAGGCTGCCTTGATCTTGGCGACCTGCTTGTCGAAGCCGCGCGAGGCGACACGTTCGATGGCGATCTGGTTGATGGTCGAGGAATGCAGGTCGGCGGCCTGCTTCATCAGCACCAGCTTGCGAATAACAGGCGCGGAAGCGACGATGTAACCGACACGAAGGCCGGGTGCGAGCGTCTTCGAAAAGCTGCCGCAATAGATGGTGCGGGTGTTCTCGATCCCGCCCGAGCGGGCGATGTCGAGCGCCATGATCGGCGGAACAGCCTCGCCATCGTAACGCAGCGACTGATAGGCGGCATCTTCGATGACGGCGATATCCAGCTCATCGGCCAGCGCCAGAACCTTTTCACGGCCGGCCAGATCGACGGTCTCGCCGGTCGGATTAGAGAAATCGGCCGAAAGATAAGCGAACTTCACCGCACCGCCGAGCTTGGCGGCATTCTCACGGTAGGTCTCGGGCGTGCGGTTGCCGCCCGGATTGAGCTGGTCGTAATTCGGCTCATAGGCGTTGAAAGCGGAAAGCGCGCCAAGATAGGTCGGCCAGGTGACCAACGCCGTATCCTTCGGCGACAGGAACAGCTTGCCGAGATAATCGAGACCCTGCTGAGAACCGGAAACGATGAAGACGTTATCGGCGGTGCAGTCGATGCCGATCTCGGCCATTTCGCCCGCCAGCCATTCGCGCAGCGGCTTGTAACCTTCGCTCACCGAATATTGCAGCGCCGAGTTTACCTGCGAACCCGAAAAAATTTCCGCATAAGCCTGCTGGAATTCCTCTGCGGGGAAAAGAGCCGGGTCCGGAATACCGCCGGCAAAGGAGATGATATCGGGCTGCTCGAGCAGCTTCAGCAACTCACGGATTTCGGACGCTTTCATGCGCGAAGAGCGCGTGGCGAAAATTTGTTCCCAATTGAGCATGGGTACGTTTCCTCTTGTGTCGTTTTTATGCGTGCATCTTTACAGAAATGTCGATACGTCAGCAATACTGACTTATCAGTTTTTCGAATTATTTCTGCCTCCCTGCACCTTGCCCGCAACCGACCTGCCTTAAGGCCCGATTTTGCGGACAAAGCCAAATACACCCTTGCGCAAAGCTTCACAATCACACCTTTGCGATTGACGCAGCATGGTTTTCCAGCTGGATTGCGCGCGCGCCGCAACACGGCCAAAGCATCATGGGAGTTTGACGACATGCTGAAAAATATCGACCCGGCACTGAATGCCGATGTCCTGCACGCGCTGCGCGCCATGGGTCACGGCGATACGCTGGTGATCTCCGACACCAACTTCCCCTCCGATTCGGTTGCCCGCCACACGACCGTCGGCAAGGTGCTGCATATCGACAACGTCTCGGCAGCGCGCGCCATGAAGGCGATCCTTTCCGTCCTGCCGCTCGACACGCCGCTGCAGCCTTCCGTCGGCCGCATGGAAGTGATGGGCGCACCCGATCAGCTGGAGCCGGTACAGGTGGAAGTGCAGAAGGAAATCGACGCCGCGGAAGGAAAATCCGCACCCATGTACGGCATCGAGCGCTTCGCCTTCTACGAACAGGCAAAAAAAGCATATTGCGTCATCACCACGGGCGAAACCCGGTTTTATGGCTGCTTCCTTCTGACGAAGGGTGTCATTCCGCCGGCGAAGTAAGGCCAAAAACGGGAAAATTGCGCCGGCCGCCCACCTTCATGACAATTTCAAGTTGTTATGGCAAAAACTTCCACTAGGCTTGAAAAACCAACCGGAGGTGTGCGGATCATGACCCAATATGTCCTGGCGTTCTGGAATGTCGAAAACCTGTTTGCGCCGGAGGGTTATCCGGCGCGCGAGCCGTGGATTGCCGAACGGCTGAAGAACGATCTGAAAGGCTGGACCGAGGACCTGTTCAAAACCAAGGTCAAGCAGCTCGGCCTGATCATAAGCCAGATCGGCGGCGCGGGACCGGATCTGCTCGGTGTCTGCGAAGTCGAGAACCGTTTCGTTCTGGAGACGCTGGCGGAACATCTGAACGACCTCATGCCCGCGCGCTCCTACCGGGTCGTGCATGCCGATTCCAGCAAGGACCAGCGCGGCATCGATACCGCCTTCATCTATGACAGCAAAAAGCTGCTGATCAACGAGAACGAGATTTTCAGCCATTTCGTGATGCGCCGCACCGGCACGCGCGACATTACCCAATGCACCTTCATCACCAAGGGCGGCCGCCAGCTTATCGCGCTCTCCAATCACTGGCCGTCGCGCTCTGGCGGCGCGGTGGAAAGCGCCGGTTTTCGCATGACGGCCGGTGAAACGCTGGGCTACTGGCACCAGCGCATCAGGGAAGAAAAAGGAAACGACATCGCCGTCGTCGCCTTCGGCGACTTCAACGACGATCCTTCCGATGCCTCGCTGCGCTACCATGCCAATTCCACCCGCGAGCGCGACGATGTCGAAAACTCGCAATCGGCCATGTTCTACAATCTCACATGGAATTACCTGCGCCAGCCGGTGGTCGATTCCGTCGGCACGGCAAGAACGATCTACGGCACGCTCTATTTCAACGGCGATGCCAATATCTTCGATCAGATCCTCGTTTCCCGATCGCTTCTGACCGGTAGCAGCGGCTTCAAGGCGCGTGAGGAGACGGCAAAAATCGAAGCCATTGCTGCCATGGTCAGCCACAGCAAGAATGAGGGGCCAATTCGCTTCGGCCTGTCGAAAGGCGATGCGGTCAAAAACGTCAATCTCGGTGGCTTTTCCGATCACTTCCCCGTTTCGGTGGTTGTCGAGGAAGACGACACCATCGTTTGACAGCACATCGAAAACAAAAAGGCCGGAGCTTTCGCTCCGGCCTCCATATTTTCCCAACAAGCAATGAAGCTTAGTTGACGGCCTTGTCGACCAGCTTGTTCTTGCCGATCCAGGGCATCATGCCGCGCAGCTTGGCGCCGACTTCTTCGATCTGGTGGGCGTCGTTGTTGCGACGGATACCCTTGAAGCGGGCAGCGCCGGCCTTCCATTCCTGCATCCACTCGGAGGTGAACTTGCCGGTCTGGATGTCGTGCAGAACGCGCTTCATTTCAGCCTTGGTGTCGGCGGTGATGATGCGCGGACCGGTGACGTATTCGCCCCACTCGGCCGTGTTGGAGATCGAGTAGTTCATGTTGGCGATGCCGCCTTCATAGATCAGGTCGACGATCAGCTTCACTTCGTGCAGGCACTCGAAATAGGCCATTTCCGGTGCGTAACCGGCTTCGACCAGGGTTTCGAAACCGGCGCGGATCAGTTCGACGAGACCGCCGCACAGAACGACCTGTTCGCCGAAGAGGTCGGTTTCGCACTCTTCCTTGAAGTTGGTTTCGATGATGCCCGAACGGCCGCCGCCAACGCCGCAGGCGTAGGAGAGAGCGAGTTCAAGGGCGTTGCCGGAAGCGTTCTGATGAACGGCAACGAGGCAGGGAACGCCGCCGCCCTTCTGGTATTCGCCGCGAACCGTGTGGCCGGGGCCCTTCGGTGCGATCATGACAACGTCGAGCGAAGCCTTCGGCTCGATGAGGCCGAAGTGAACGTTGAGGCCGTGTGCGAAAGCGATAGCAGCGCCATCACGGATGTTGCCGGCGATGTCGGCCTTGTAGATGTCGGCCTGGAGTTCGTCAGGCGTCGCCATCATCAGGAGGTCGCCCCACTTGGCGGCTTCGGCAACGGTCATGACCTTGAAGCCATCGGCTTCGGCCTTCTTGACGGTCGGCGAACCGGCCTTCAGAGCGATGACGACGTTCTTGGCGCCGGAATCCTTGAGGTTCAGCGCATGGGCGCGGCCCTGGGAGCCGTAACCGACGATGACGACATTCTTGGACTTGATGAGATTGAGATCGGCATCACGATCATAATAAACGCGCATTTTATGGTCCTTCCCTAATGCTTGTCTCTCAGTTGTCTGAACCGGAATCTCAGGCGGGTTTGCCGCTGAGTTCCGAATGTACCTTTTCCGTGCCGTAGAGGGTCAGAAAGGCGACGACCGCCTTCTTCGCCCGGGCGGAAAAATCCTTGTCCGGCGCCTCGCCCAGCAGCATGCGTACATGCAGATCCGAAACGATGAGGCCGTAAAAACTGCGATACGCCTCTTCGGCATCATCGAAACGCAGATAGCCGGAACGGCGACCCGCCTCGATCAGCCCACGCGCCCGCCGGTCGATCTGGCGACGGCCGCGTTCCAAGAGCAGATCGCCGAGCTTCGAGCCGTCACGGCTCGCCTGCCCTATCGCCAGACGGTTAAGCGCCAGTGACACGTCACCCGCCAGCACATCCAGCAGATCATGCGCGAAAACCTCGAGGTGATCGGCAAGCTGCGGTGCGGAAACGCGGTCGCCCGCCTTCTCAAAGTGCGGACCTTGCTCTGCTGAAAGGTGATCATCGCCGCCAGCAGGCCATCCCGGTCGCCGAACCACTTGTAGAGGCTTTCCTTGGAACAGTTGGCGGCGCGCGCCAGCCCGGATGTGGTAAGCGCTTTCTCACCGCCCTCGACCAATAGACGCAATGCCTGGTCCAGAACGGCGTTCTGGCGCGGCGAAAATTCCTGCGCTGTGATCGGGTCGGAAGCCAAGTCTTTTTCACTCCAGGGGCTCGATTAATGTACCGTACGGTACGGTTCGAGCGCCATTTAAGCGGAGGCAGCGTTGGGGTCAAGCGGATTCTTCAGAGGAGGACGAGAATTGACGTGTTGCCCCGGAGTGTGAAAGGGAGCTTGCGGGGAACTTCAGGGGGTTATGCGTTGGCTAGCAGATAGACGGCGCGTGGAGCTTTACCCCCCTCTGCCCTGCCGGGCATCTCCCCCTCAAGGGGGGAGATCGGCAAGAGGCCCTCTCATCGCTTCATTCTCAAGCTTCGAGATGAGCGAGACCTTGCCACAGATCGATCTCCCCCCTTGAGGGGGAGATGCCCGGCAGGGCAGAGGGGGGTAAAGCCCGACGCACCTTCGGTCCGCGATTAATGAACAACCTTCCCAAAGACCCAATCTACCCAGCCGCGCTAATCTCCCGCGATGCATCAATATCCCGCGACGGCGATAATCCGTAGAAACGGCTATATTCGCGGCTGAACTGCGACGGGCTCTGATAACCGACGCGATGGCCGGCGGTGCCCGCATCCAGCCGCTCCAGCAGCATCAGCCGCCGCGCCTCATGCAGGCGCAGTTGTTTCTGGTACTGAACCGGCGTCATGGCCGTGATCGTCTTGAAATGATGATGGAAGGACGAGACGCTCATGCCGATATGATCGGCGAGATCCTCGATGCGCAGCTGGCGTGCGAAATTCTCGCGCAGCCAGGCGATGGCGCGGGCGATGCGGTTTCCGTGGCTGCCGGCCGCGATGATGTTCATAAGCTGCCCGCCGGCCGGCCCGGTCAGAATGCGGTAGAGTATTTCCTGTTCGATCAGCGGCGCCATGGCCGCGATGTCCGCCGGGCGGTCGAGCAGACGCAACAGACGGATGGCCGCGTCAAGAAGTTCCGGCGTGGCCGTATTGACGACGATGCCGCGCTGCGCATTCGCCGGCTCGGCAGGCGGATCGATGGGCACCCGGCGCATGAGATCGAGCAGCTTTTCGCTGTCGATGGCAAGAGCGATGCAGAAATGCGGCACCTCCCTGCTCGCCTCCACCACCCGCCATGCAACCGGCAGATCAAGCGAGGTCAGGAGATAATCCCCCGCGCCATAATTGATGGTGTCCGTTCCCAATTGAACGCTTTTCGAGCCCTGGATCACCAGCGCGAGACAGGGGCGATAGCTGCCGTGGCATGGGGCGCTCGGCGTCGTGCGCCGGCTGATGCCGAGGGAGTCGATTGCCGTCTGCACCTCGCCGTCCTGGGTGGCATGCCGCGCGGCGATGGAGGCGATCTCCTGATAGACATTGAACGGCAAGGACATAGGGGAAATCCCTTAACTGAAGGAAGAGATGCATCGGATGTCTTTTATCTAGAAAGCCGCACGGCCCGCGCAAAGAGTGCGCCACCATATTTTTGCAGGATCGTGCAAAAAGCTCGGAGGATCGCTCTAACGCCGCCTCACGCTTCCATCGCATATTCCGTCGTCCCCAACTCCCGAAAGGATATTCAGATGGCTATTGCTAGAGGTTACGCTGCGACCGATGCGTCGAAGCCGCTTACCCCGTTCACCTTCGAACGCCGCGAGCCGAATGATGACGACGTCGTCATCGATATCAAATATGCCGGCATCTGCCACTCGGACATCCACACCGTCCGCAACGAATGGAAGAACGCCGTCTACCCGATCGTTCCCGGCCATGAGATCGCAGGTGTCGTGAAAGCTGTCGGTTCCAAGGTCACGAAGTTCAAGGTCGGCGACCATGTCGGCGTCGGCTGCTTCGTCGATTCCTGCGTCGGCTGCGCCACACGCGATCTGGACAACGAACACTACATGCCCGGCCTCGTCCAGACCTATAACGACGTCGATCCCTTCACGAAGACCGCGACCCATGGCGGTTACTCCGACTCGATCGTCGTCAAGGAAGGTTATGTCCTGTCGATCCCGGACAACCTGCCGCTCGACGCTTCCGCACCGCTTCTCTGCGCCGGCATCACGCTTTATTCGCCGCTGCGCCGCTGGAATGCCGGTCCCGGCCAGAAGGTCGCGATCGTCGGCATGGGCGGCCTCGGTCATATGGGCGTCAAGCTCGGCGCGGCCATGGGCGCGGATATCACCGTTCTCTCCCAGACCCTGTCGAAGAAGGAAGACGGCCTGAAACTCGGCGCGAAGGAATATTACGCCACCAGCGATGCCTCGACCTTCGAGAAGCTGGCCGGCACCTTCGACCTGATCATCTGCACGGCCGGCGTCGCCATCGACTGGAACGCCTATCTCGGCCTCCTGAAGCCCAAGGGCAGCATGGTCGTCGTCGGTGCGCCGGAACATGCAATCCCGGTGCACGCCTTCTCGCTCATCATCGGCGCGAAAAGCCTGTCCGGCTCGATGATCGGTTCGATCAAGGAAACCCAGGACATGCTGGATTTCTGCGGCAAGCACAACATCGTCTCGGAAATCGAGACGATCAACATTCAGGATGTCAACGAAGCCTATGAGCGCGTGCTGAAGAGCGACGTGCGGTATCGCTTCGTCATCGATATGGCCTCGATCGACGCTTGAGCCTTGGATTGGGCACACACGCCACATCCGCACGCCGTCACCCCGGACCAGATCCGGGGTCCAGCCAGCCCAAGTCCTTGGGCTGAAAAAACTCTTCTCGCCGCGCGAGAGCCGCGTCGGCTGGATGCCGGATCGAGTCCGGCATGACGGAGGAGTAGTTTGGCGCAGCTGTCATAACACAAGGGCGGGAAGCCATGCTTCCCGCCCTTGTCATTTGCCCGCACGGCCCTCAGGCCTCGTCCTTCAACGTCTCTTTCTGGGTAATAAGCCGCGCGCTGTGCTGGCCGCTCAAGTAAATCCACAGCCAGCTCCACGCCACGGCAAGCCGCGACCGGGTTCCGATCAGGAAGTAGATGTGGGCAAGCCCCCATATCCACCATGCCAGCACGCCCTTGAGCTTGAACCTGCCGAAATCGATCACTGCCGCGCGTTTGCCGATAGTCGCCAGATTGCCCTGATGGCTGTAGCGGAACGGCGGCGGTGACGGCTGGCCGGCCAGACGCGCCTTGATGACCTTCGCGACATAGGCGCCCTGCTGCTTTGCCGCGGGCGCTATGCCCGGCACCGGCTTGCCGTTTTCCTGATTGACGGCGGCCGTATCGCCGATGACGAAGATATTCGGGTCGTCTTCCAGATGAAGATGCGGCCCGACAACGGCACGTCCCGCCCGGTCGGCGGGGGCATTGAGCCATTTCGCGGCGGGCGACGCCTGCACGCCGGCGGCCCAGACCACGGTGCGGCAGGGATAATAGGTCTCGCCCACCGTCACGCCCTCATCGCTGCACGCCGTCACCGGTGTGCCGAGCAGAACCTCGACGCCGAGTTTTTCGAGCGCTTCCTTCGCATAGGCCGAAAGATCTTCCGTGAAGACCGGCAGAACGCGAGGGCCAGCCTCGACGAGCAGCACCCGGGTCTTTCTGGTATCCACATTGCGGAATTCCGCCGGCAGCGCCTTATGGGCCAGTTCGGCAATCATGCCCGCCATTTCCACGCCCGTCGGGCCTGCGCCGATGATGACGAAGGTCAGCAGCGCCTGCCGTTCTTCTTCACTGGTGGCGAGTTCGGCCCGTTCGAAAGCCAGAAGCAGGCGGCGGCGGATTGTCGTCGCATCTTCGAGCGTCTTGAGACCGGGGGCGGAACGCTCCCACTCGTCGCGGCCGAAATAGGCGTGGCGGGCGCCGGTGGCCAGCACCAGCGTATCGAAGCCGATCACCTGACCCGAACTTAAATGCACGGTCCGCGCCGCCCGGTCTATGCCGGTTACCTCCGCAAGCAGGGTCGTAACCTCCTTGCGGTCGCGGTAGAGATGACGGATCGGCCAGGCGATCTCGGATGTCGCCAGAGCCGTCGTCGCAACCTGATAAAGCAATGGCTGGAACAGGTGGTGATTGCGACGATCTATCAATGTGATGCGGACAGGGGCCCCCTCCAGCCCGTGTACCAGTTGCAAACCGCCGAAGCCTCCACCCACGACGACAACATGATGTTCTTGCATATGTCTTCTGCCTTCAAAAGCTCGCGCACGGAGCATGCGCCGGCAAACTATAGGCAAAAAAATTGACTTTGGTTATGAAATAGCCTGACCGCAGGCGTGACAAAAACGCCGGACTGTTTCAGCCATGCCATATTCCAGCGCATCCGCCGTCAGCCCGTGACCTATGGAAACCTCGGCCAGATAAGGGATACGTTTCATCAGCTTGGGCAGGTTTGCGACAGTGAGATCATGCCCGGCATTGACGGCAAGCCCGAGCGCTCTGGCATGATCCGCCGTCTGCCCGAGCTTTTCGAGAAGCGCCTCACCCCTTTGCGGATCGTCAAAACAGCCGCCATAGGGGCCGGTGTAAAGTTCGATACGCGCCGCACCCGTCTCGGCGGCCAGTTCCACCGGCTCGCGCTCCCCATCGCCATCGGCAAAAAGCGAGACGCGCATGCCGCCGGCCTTCAGGCGCCCCACCACGTCTTTCAGGAAAACGCCGTGCTTGCGGAAATCCCAGCCGTGGTCGGAGGTTGCCTGCGAGGGATCGTCGGGCACCAGCGTCACCTGCTCCGGTTGGGTCTTTTCGCAAAGAACGAGGAAATCCTCGGTCGGATAACCTTCGATGTTGAATTCCGCGCCGGGAAAACTGTCATCAATCAGGGCGCGCAGCACCGGCAGATCGGAAAAGCGGATATGGCGCTGATCCGGCCGCGGGTGTACAGTCAGCCCGCTTGCCCCCGCCGCCAGTGCAATATGCCCGAAATGCGCGACATCCGGCCATGGAAGATCGCGGCGGTTGCGTAACATGGCAATTGCGTTCAGATTGACAGAAAGTTTTGCGGGCATGGCATCGGGGCTCCGGTTCGGAATTGACATCCTGTTTCACGCAGGTTGAGGCCAATCGCAAGAAGGCCGGCGAATTTTTTATTATTACGGGAACGAAAACAGGCAATACACGTTACGGTTCTGATGTAGCGTTTGGCATGAGGTCTTGATCGGAAAACATGCCCGTCTTGGGGGAACAAGCAACGGGCACCTTTAAAAAGGCAGGCACACTGTCAAAGAGCGCGAAGGGGGAGACAATGCAGGATGGCCGGATGCCGTTCGAAAGTCACGGCGACGAGGACAAACCCAATCTAAGGATCAGCAGCTTTCTACCGGATATAAGCCTGCCCTCCTCCCTGCCCGCGGAACCCGTGCCCATCGCCGACATGGCCAATATCTTCGGGGTGACCCACCGGACGCTGCATTTTTACGAGGAAAAGGCGCTGCTGACCTCGAAGCGCATCGGCCAGATGCGGGTCTATACCCACCGCAATGTCCAGCGCATGGCCGTCATCAACGTCTGCCGCGAAGTGGGCATTTCCGTCGCCGCCATTACCGAGATCATGGAAAAATTCGTCCGTTCGCTCTCGCAAAGCGAGGCGGACGACATATTCCACGCCGCGCTGCGGCAGCGGAAGCGGGAATTGACGGCCGAGCTTTCCACCCTTCAGCGCCAGGCCCAGCAGATCGAGGAACTGCTGGTCGCCGACACCGATGCGGACGGCATGGATGGCGCGGAACGGACCCCGGCAAAGGATATCGCCCTCACCGACACCGAACGAAAATGTCTGGAGCTGATGGCGGAGGGTTACGCCCCGGTGAGGCTCGCCCGCGCCCTTGGTCTTTCGGGCAGCGATCTCAATGTCCTCGAGGCGAAGATCATCGGCAAGTTCAATGCCAGCAACCGCTTTCAGGCGGTCGCCAAGGCGGTCCTGCTCGGCGTCATCCGTGCATAGTCACGATCAACGAACGATTGTCAGTGTCTCCGCCGCGCGGGTAATGGCGGTGTAAAGCCACCTCTCGCGCGAGTCCCGGAAAGCATAGCTCTCGTCGAAGAGAACCACGTTGTTCCACTGCGAACCCTGCGCCTTGTGCACGGTCAGCGCATAGCCGAAATCGAACTCGTCATAACGCTTGCGCGTGGACCACGGAATTTCCGTCTCCACATCCTCGAAGGCCGCCTTCAGCAATTTGATCTTGGCAGCACCACGATCCATATCGTCGTCTTCAGGCCGGATCATCAGGTTGATGCCGGGCTTCACCGTTTCGCGCGAAGAACTCATCACCTGCCAGAGCGAGCCGTTGAGCAGCCCCTTGGCCGGATCGTTCCGAAGGCAGACCAGCTTGTCGCCGGATTGCGGGTAATCGGCGGTAAAACCCTTCAGCTCGCGAAGCCGCTGATTGTAACGGCGGCGGGTGCGGTTGGTGCCGACCAGCACCTGATCGGCATCGAGAACCAGCGACTGCGTCACCTCGGATTTGGAAATCACCTGCGCGGTCCCGTAATCGCCGCGCATGATCTCGCGGCCTTCCCGCACATCCATGGCGAGATGGATGATGGGATTGTCCTTGGCCTGGCGATGGATTTCCGACAGCAGATAGTCCGGCTCCTGCTCGGTAAAGAAGCCGCCGCCAGAAACCGGCGGCAGCTGGCCGGGATCGCCGAGCACGAGAATGGGCGTGCCGAAGCTCATCAGGTCCCTGCCGAGCTGCTCGTCCACCATCGAACATTCATCGATGATGATGAGCGCCGCCTTGGCGAGCGGGCTCTGGCGGTTGATGGAGAACATCGGCGCAATCGAAGTTTTGCCGGTTTCCTCGTCTTCCACCGTTTCTTCGCCGCGCGGGCGATAGATCAGCGAATGGATGGTGCGGGCATTGGTCGCCCCGCGTGAGCGCAGCACCTGCGCCGCCTTGCCGGTGAAGGCCGCAAACAGCACCTCGCCATCGACATTTTCCGCGAAATGCTTGGCAAGCGTCGTCTTGCCCGTTCCGGCATAACCGAACAGCCGGAAAACCGGCGTCCGGCCTTCCTTCAGCCAGCGGGAAACAGCCTTCAGCGCTTCGTCCTGTTGCGGTGAAAATAACATGCGCCCTCATCGCAGGATTCGAGCGTCATGCGCAACAGAAAAAGAACGAAAGATGAATCGCCGCGTGAGAATGCGGCAATAAAACACGGCTGGTTTTTAAGCCGTGGTCGCTATCATCCCTCGTATGAAGATATTGATTCTCGGCGCAACAGGTTTCATCGGTTCGGAGGTTCTCAAAAGCCTGCACCTCCGCGGGCATGCCGTGACGGGGCTGGCACGTTCGGTCACCCGCGCCCGCGACAAATGGCCTTTTGCCAAGTGGGTCTCAGCCGATCTTTCCAGGATGACGCACGCGACAGACTGGTCATCGCTCGTCCATGACCATGACGCCATAGTCAATTGCGCGGGCGCGCTGCAGGACGGCCTGTCGGATGACCTTGCCGCGACGCAGGAAAAAGCGATGCTGGCGCTCTATGAAGCAGCGGCGCAGGCGGCCGGCAGACGGATAATCCAGATATCGGCCCGCACGGCGGGGGCCGCATCCGGCCTGCCCTTCCTCGCCACCAAACGCCGAGCCGATGAGGCGCTCGCCGCAAGCGGTCTGCCTCACGTCATTCTGCGCCCCGCGCTGGTGCTTGAGCGAAACGCGCACGGCGGCACAGCACTCGTGCGTGCGCTTGCAGGCTTTCCCTTCGTGGTGCCGCTCGTCAATGGACAAATCGCCGTCCGGACGGTCGCGGTGGAGGATGTGGCAACCATGGTATGCGCGGCGATCGACGGCGAAATCCCGCCGGGCAGCGATCTCGAACTCGCCGCGAAGGAAACGCTGACATTGCAGGACGTCGTCGCCAGACACCGGCAATGGCTGGGCCTGCCCCGTGCTCCGATCATAAATCTTCCCGTCGCCTTCATGCGCCCCGTCGCCCTCGTGGCGGATGCCGCAGGCAAACTCGGCTGGCGGTCGCCGCTGCGTTCGACCGCCATGACGGTCATGTCGGAAGGCATCGTAACGGAGAATGAAGCAGGGCCGGCGATGGCCTCATTCAAGACCCTGGAACAGACGCTGGCCTCCCACCCTTCGGGCGTGCAGGACCTGTGGTTTGCCAGATTATATCTGCTGAAACCCCTGATCGTTCTCTGCCTGTCTTTATTCTGGCTGCTGTCCGGCCTCGTACCGCTGCTGAATATCACTGGAGCAGTGGCGCATTTCCTGCCCTTTATGCCGCACACGCCGGCTGTCATTCTCACGCTCGCCACCTGCCTCGTCGATATAGGCCTCGGCATCGCCGTCCTGCTGCGGCCGCTCGCCAGAAAGGCGCTTGTCGCCATGCTGCTGGTCAGCGCCGCTTATCTGGCCGGCGGCAGCCTGCTGGAACCGACCCTTTGGCTCGATCCGCTCGGTCCTCTGGTCAAGGTTCTGCCTTCCGTCGCCCTGACGCTCGTTGCCCTCGCCACCTTGGATGAACGCTGATGACGCTTGAGGAACTGCTGCGGCTTGCCCATGTCATCGGCGCGACGGTGCTGTTCGGCACCGGCGCGGGCATTGCCTTTTTCATGGTGATGGCACGGCGGACGGCCAGCCCGGCGCTGATCGCCCATGTCTCAGGCACCGTCGTCATCGCCGACACGGTCTTTACCGCCACCGCCGCGATCATCCAACCGGTCACCGGATATTTTCTCGCGCGCATCATCGGCTGGCCGCTGACCGAGGGCTGGATCGCGCTTTCGCTCGCCCTTTATGTCTTCACCGGCATTTTCTGGCTGCCGGTGGTGTGGATACAGATCAGACTGCGCGATATCGCCCGCGACTGCGCCGCCACCGGACAGGCCCTGCCGGCGCAATGGTTCCGGCTTTACCGCATCTGGTTCGCCTGTGGTTTTCCCGCCTTTTTCGCGGTTCTCGGCATCATCTGGCTCATGCTCACCAAGCCGGATATTCCCCTGTTCGGCTGATGCGGCTCAATTGACCGCCTGCTTCTCGACAAGCTGCGCCAGCTGCTCCGCAACCGTGTTCCATCCGTCGAAGAAACCCATCTCCGCGTGCCTGTCGCGATCCTCAAGATTGTTGTGCATGGCATAGGCCACATATTCCATGCCGTCGGGATGATCACGAAATGTCATCACGGCGGTGAGGAACGGCTGGGCGGAGGGGCGAAAACCCGCCGTCAGCGCATCGGTGAAAACCAGACGCTGCTCATGATCCACCGCCAGAAAACATCCTTTGACATGCGGACCGAAGGCCGTGCCGTCCTCGCTATAGCGCGTTTCGAAGGCGCCGCCGGGATGGAGCTCCATGCGGTCGACCCGGCATTGGCCGGGATGCGGCACCCACCATTGTTCGAGGCTGGCCTTGTCCGTCCAGGCATTCCAGACGAGTCGGCGCGGCGCCCTGATAATGCGTGAAATCTTCAGGTCTAGATCGGGATTGAAAGTCTCGTTCATTGGTCATTCTCCCCTTTACTGGACATCCTGTCCTGTTGCGCCATGACGAATTGTTCGAGCCGGTCGGTGCGGCCTTCCCAGATGGCGCGTTGTTGCGACAACCAGCCATCGAGCATGGAGAACCTCTGTTTCTCCAGCGAGCAGAACCGGACA
The DNA here is from genome assembly GCF_001526585.1 of Agrobacterium sp. LY4. Classification (NCBI taxonomy): domain Bacteria; kingdom Pseudomonadati; phylum Pseudomonadota; class Alphaproteobacteria; order Hyphomicrobiales; family Rhizobiaceae; genus Agrobacterium; species Agrobacterium sp. LY4. The sequence continues at coordinate 42,465 of NZ_ASYA01000023.1, forward strand.
CGCCCCTGCTTGCGCGTCACGATCAGCCCCGCCTCTTCCAGCTGGCGGATATGTTTCATGAAGGATGGCAGGGCCATGTCGAAGGGCTCGGCCAGCGTTCCGATGCTCGCCTCCCCGCCGCCCAGCCGCAGGATCACCGCCCTGCGGGTCGGATCGGCAAGAGACTGGAAGATATCGTCGAGCGCGTCTGAATAGTTTTCCATAAGGCTAACTATCACGACAAAATACTTAGCTCAATGGATAAGTTTAAAAATCGCGAAAATTCGTCGCCGCAGGGAATAATCCGTCGGGTTGCGGTGTCTCTTGATGTGCTGGCGGCAGAGGCCGCCCGAACCAAGGAGGATATGTCCATGAAGATCCGCTTTATCGTTCCCGCCCTCGTTCTGGCTTTTGCCGGAACGGCCTATGCCGCCCCTATGGTCGAAACCGTCAAGACCGCCAAGGGCGATGTGCTGGCGGGCGAAAAAGGCATGACGCTCTACACTTTCAAGAACGACAAGAAGGGCGTATCCAATTGTTATGACAAATGCGCGGTGAACTGGCCGCCGTTTTTCGCAGCCGCCAGCGACAAGGCCGAGGGCGCCTATTCCCTCGTGAAGCGCAAGGACGGCAAGATGCAATGGGCGAAGGATGGCATGCCGCTTTATTACTGGGTCAAGGACACGAAAAAAGGCGACGCCACCGGCGACGGTATGAACGGTGTATGGGATGCCGCAAAACCCTGATGGCATGACGGATGAAAAGCGGGGGAACCATTCCCCCGCAGCCGGCAGTTTCGAAACCGAAATGCTGGCGCTGATGCCCATGCTGCGCCGTTATTCCCGCAGCCTTTCCCGTTCAGATGCCGATGGCGAAGACCTCTTGCAGGACTGCGTGGAAAAGGCGCTGGCCAATAAAAGGCAATGGCGCGGAACGGGTTTGAAATCATGGGCTTACACGATAATGACGAATCTTTATCGTAACCGCCACCGCGCCGAGAAACGCCACCCGTCCGAGAGCCTGGACGGCCATGAGAGCATCGCCGGCGCCGAGACGCTCTCCGACACGCTGGAGAACGACCGGCTGCATGGCGCACTCGCCCTTCTTTCGCCGGACATGCGCGCCGTCCTGATGCTGGTGACGGTGGAAGGCTACAGCTATCAGGAGGCGGCAGAGACATTGTCGATCCCGCTCGGCACCGTCATGTCCAGACTGTCCCGCGCCCGCGAAACCCTTCGCCAGCATCTGGCGGCGGATAATATCATTCCCCTGCGGAGACCACGATGAAACGGCTAGAGGCCATAACCGAAGACGATCTGCACGCCTATGTCGACGGACTTCTTTCCGACGATGACCGCGCGGCTGTCGAGGCCTGGCTGGCGGAAAGGCCGGAAGAGCAGGCCCGTGTGGAGGAATGGAGAAAACAGGCCGATATTCTGCGCAATGCCTTCGCCTCCTATGCCGCCGCGCATCCGCATGATGCATCGATGCTCAGCCCGCAAAAGAGGGACCGCGCATGGCGGGCAAAACCGGTTCTCCTGCAAACAGCGGCAGCCCTTTTGATATTCGTGGCGGGTGCCGCGGCGGGCAGGCTTCTGCCGCCGTCTTTTTCCACGCCGCAGGACGTGACCCTGGCGTCGCTGACGACGGATATTCCGGCGCAGGCGAAATCCGCCTATCTCATCTATGCGAGCGAGGTGCGCCATCCCGTCGAAGTCGGCGCCGGAGAACAGCAGCATCTCGCCACATGGCTCGGCAAGCGGCTCGGTTACCCCTTCACCATCCCCGATCTCTCGAAGATCGGATACGATCTCGTCGGCGGGCGTCTTATCCCCGTCAGCGGTAAGCCGGGCGCGATGCTGATGTATCAGGACAAGACCGGCCGTCGCGTGACGGTGCTGATCGGCCACAACGAGGAAAACCGCACCACCAGCTTCCGCATGGCCAGCGCCGATGGCATCGAGACCTTCTACTGGATCGACAATGAACTGGGTTACGCCGTGTCCGCCGAGCTGACGCGTGACGAGGTGCAGGCGATCGCCGAGGAATGTTACCGGCAGTTCCCGACGTGAAGACCGTTATTTCAGCATCGGCCAGAGGCTGATGACGAGAAGCACGGCCATGGTGATATTGAACCATTTGAGCCGGACCGGCACAGCCAGCCATTCCCGCAATGCCGAGCCGAAACCGGCCCAGGTGGAAACGCTGGGAAGATTGACCGCGGCGAAGGCCACACCGACGAGAAGCACGGTGAGGAAATATTGCCGCTCATCCGTATAGGTCGCCATTGCCGTCACCGCCATCACCCACGCCTTGGGATTGACCCACTGAAAGGCGGCCGCGGCAAGGAAACTCATCGGCTCCGCTGCGGCCGAACCCTCGCTCAGGCTGCGGGAGGTGCCGATCTTCCACGCAATCCAGACGAGATAAAGCCCGCCTGCGAATTTCAGCCCGGTGTAAAGCAGGGGCACCGAATGCAGCAACGCGCCGAGACCTAAGCCGACCCCGATCAGCAGCGACAGGAACCCCGCCCCGATGCCCAGCATATGCGGGATGGTGCGGCGGAATCCGAAATTCACGCCGGAGGCAAAAAGCATCATATTGTTCGGGCCGGGCGTGATGGATGTGGTGAAGGCAAACAGCACCAGCGCGACAAGAGTTTCGACAGTCATGATTTCTCCTTGAGCCGAAATCCTATCCGTCGGGCCAACATCAGGCCACCCCGCCGGATCGATGGCCGAGGTCAATTTTTTTGATGGATCGATCCTCTCCATGCCGGCTTTGAGAAGTCGGAACAAAGTTCTATTGTCCGATCACCAACCGCTGGAGCGAACCCATGTATGACGATATTCCTTCCGTCACCCTGCCCTCCGGAAAAGAGGTTCCCGCCCTTGGCCTCGGCACCTGGAACATGGGGGAGACGAGATCATCCGCGCCGCAGGAGGTCGAAAGCATCCGCAAGGCGATCGATCTCGGCATGACGCTGATCGACACCGCGGAAATGTATGCGGACGGCAGATCGGAAGAGGTGGTCGGCACGGCCATCGCCGGCCGTCGACAGGACGTGTTTCTGGTCAGCAAGGTCTATCCCTGGAACGCCAGCGAAAGAGGCACGGCGGAGGCCTGCGAGCGCAGCCTTGCAAGGCTCGGCACCGACCATATCGACCTCTATCTGCTGCACTGGCGCGGCGAGCATTCGCTTGCGGAAACCGTGGCGGCTTTCGAAAGGCTGAAGAGCGACGGCAAGATCGGCGACTGGGGCGTCTCCAATTTCGACACCGACGACATGGAGGAGCTTTTCGCGGTTCCCGGCGGCAAGAACTGCGCCGCCAATCAGGTGCTCTACAATCTGTCCCGGCGTGGGCCGGAGTTTTCGCTGCTGCCCTGGTGCCAGGAGCGCGGCGTGCCGCTGATGGCCTATTCCCCCATCGAGCAGGGCCGCATCTTGAAGAACCACGAACTCATCCGCATCGCCAAGGCCTATCAGGCGACACCGGCGCAACTGGCGCTCGCCTTTCTTCTGGAAAGGGACAGCGTCATCGCCATCCCGAAATCCGCCAGCGTTTCCCGTGTCGAGGAAAATCGCGGCGCGACCGATCTTGAAATAACCGAGGAAGACTGGGCCGCTCTCGACGCCGTCTTCCCGCCGCCAACGCGCAAGACCTCGCTGGAAATGCTGTGAGGTAACAGAGGGTTACGAAACACTTCAGAATCAATCGCTCAAGCGGTTGAATCGGAATGTGAACGCCACGCCGAAAAGCAGGCCCATTGTTCAGGGATGCGTCATCAGTCCCGGACCGGAAGAAACGGCGCGACAAGCCGCGCCGTCAAATCATGAGAACGCACCGCGCTTCATTACGGTATGCGGTGCTCATATTCCTCTTTCAGCCCCAGCCAGGTATCCCAGAAGGGTCCCGGCTCCTCTTCCTGAAGTCGGGCAGCGAGAATATCGAGGTGCACGTGCCAGCCGGCGCTGACATTGAGCTTGGTCGTGCGATCCGCAAGCCGGCGATGGATCAGCGTCAGAAGCACGTCCTTGCCCAGAGCCTGAAGCTCGATGGACACCTCCGCGCCCTCGCCCCAACTGAAGACAAGGCGGTGTGGCGGAACGACGGTGATGATGCGGGACGCCATTCTGTGCTCTTCGGAAAAGCCTTCCGGGCGACGGCCCGGCGGATCGGAAAGCTCATCGTTACGCCAGACGAGTTCGAACGGCGCATCGGGCGCAAGCCGCATTTCGCCGGAAGCCAGCCAGCGACGGCGAAGCTCGCTTTGTGTCAGATAGGCCCATACCCGCTCGATCGGCCCCGGCAGCAGCCGTTCGATCTTCAGGGTTGTCGGTTCGACAAGACGGCCATAGGCGTCAGGCATTGCAATATCAGCCATTGTCATTTCCTCCATCTGCAGGGATTTTTCCCTGATCATCCTCCCTGAGCATCTGCTCAAGAATATCGAGGCGGCTGCCCCAGAACTGTCGGTAGAAATCGAGCCATTCATGCGCCTCTGCCAAGGGTTCCGGCGCAAGGCGACAGACATGGATGCGCCCCCTCACCTCGCGGCGGATAAGCCCCGCATTTTCCAGCGCCTTGATATGTTTCGAGGCGGCAGCGAGCGATATGTCGAACGGCCGGGCCAACTGGCTCACCGTTCGCTCACCAAGGGAAAGATCGCGTAGCATCGTGCGCCGCGTAGCGTCGCCAAGGGCATGAAAGACGGTATCGAGATGTGAAGCGGATAATTCAACCATGTTGTTGAATATAGACTGCCGCCCCAGAAAGTCAACCATATGGTTGAATATCAATCCGCGAAGCGAATTCCATAAAAAAACCCGCGGCGAACCGCGGGTCAGACTGCTGACAAAGGTTAAATACCTCTCATCCGTCATCCTCGCCCTTGAGGCGAGGATCCACAGCCGTTAAAGGTATGGATCCTCGGGTCGAGCCCGAGGATGACGTCGGTTTAGCGAGAAGCCTGTCGCAAGCTTGCGTCGCTCACATCCCCTGCGGGCCGCGATTCATCGCCGCGATACCGGTGCGGCAAATCTCGATCAGGCCGAGCGGCTTGATGATCGCCACGAACTGGTCGATCTTCGACGACTTACCGGTGATCTCGAAGATGAAATGCTCCACCGTCGCATCCACCACCTTGGCCTGAAACGCATCGGCAAGGCGCAGCGTCTCGGCACGGTCCTCGCCGGAACCGGCGACCTTGATCAGCGCCACTTCGCGCTCGATAGGCCGCTCCTGCCCCAGTTCGCGGGCGCGAACGGTGAGATCGAGAACCCGGTGCACCGGCACGATGCGTTCCAGCTGCGCCTTGATCTGCTCCAGCACGATGGGCGTGCCGCGCGTGACGATGGTGATGCGTGACAGATGCGCCTCATGTTCCGTTTCCGAAACGGTCAGGCTTTCGATGTTGTAGCCGCGGCCGGAGAACAGGCCGATGACCCGGGCGAGGACGCCCGGCTCGTTGCTGACGAGAACCGACAGCGTGTGATTTTCGACGGCAGCCGTTTCTTTCTGGATGAAATAGGCGGAGCCGGTGGGTTGTAGGTGTGCGTTCATGTCCTTTTCCTCTCCCGGCTCAGACTAGCTGACGGCCCTTGGCGTCAATGGCGTTGGCAACCGCTTCATCCGTCGCCTCATCCGGCAACAGCATCTCGTTATGGGCTTTACCAGACGGGATCATCGGGAAGCAATTGGCAAGATTGGCGACGCGGCAATCGAAAATGACCGGCTTCTTGACCGCGATCATTTCTGCGATCTTGTCGTCCAGCTCCTTCGGATCGTCGCAATACATGCCGACCGCGCCATAGGCTTCCGCCAGCTTGACGAAATCGGGCATGGCTTCCGTATAGGAGTTGGACAGGCGGTTGCCATGCAGCAGCTGCTGCCATTGGCGCACCATGCCCATATACTGGTTGTTGAGGATGAAGATCTTCACCGGCAGACCGTACTGGATGGCGCAGGACATTTCCTGAATGCACATCTGGATCGAGGCGTCACCGGCAATGTCGATGACCAGCGCGTCCGGATGCGCGACCTGAACGCCGATGGCCGCCGGCAGGCCGTAGCCCATGGTGCCGAGACCGCCCGAGGTCATCCAGTGGTTCGGCTCCTCGAAACCGAAGAACTGCGCCGCCCACATCTGATGCTGGCCGACTTCAGTGGTAATGTAAGTGTCGCGACCCTTCGACGCCTCATAAAGCCGCTGCAAGGCATATTGCGGCATGATGACATCGTTGGAATTCTTGTAGGCGAAGGAATTGCGGGCGCGCCAGCGCTCGATCTGCGCCCACCAGTCGGCCGTCTGCGCCTTCTCAACCTTCTTCGGCAGAGCGCGCCACAGGCGAACCATATCTTCCAGAACATGGCTGACATCGCCGATGATCGGCACGTCGACGCGAACCGTCTTGTTGATCGAGGACGGGTCGATATCGATATGGATCTTCTTGGAATTCGGCGAAAACGCATTGATGCGGCCGGTAATTCGGTCGTCGAAACGCGCGCCGACGCAGACCAGAACGTCGCAATCGTGCATCGTCATATTGGCTTCGTAGGAACCGTGCATGCCCAGCATGCCGAGCCAGTTCTTGCCGGAAGCCGGATAGGCGCCGAGACCCATCAGCGTCGAGGTGATCGGGAAGCCGGTCAGCTCGACCAGTTCGCGCAGCAGCCGGGTCGCCTCCGGACCGGAATTGATGACGCCGCCGCCGGTATAGAAAACCGGCTTCTTCGCCTTCGACATTAGGTCGATGGCGGCATGAATGGCGTTGAGATCGCCCTGAACCTTCGGCTTGTAGCTCTCGTGCTGGGTGGCGGCGGAGGGCGGCGTGTAGGTGCCGGTGGCGAACTGGATGTCCTTCGGAATATCGACGACGACAGGACCGGGACGACCCGTCTGCGCGATACGGAAGGCTTCATGGATGATGCCCGCCAGCTCGTTGACGTCCTTGACCAGCCAGTTGTGCTTGGTGCAGGGGCGCGTGATACCGACGGTATCGCATTCCTGGAACGCATCGGAACCGATGAGCGTGGTGGGAACCTGGCCGGACAGGCAGACGAGCGGAATGGAATCCATCAGCGCATCCTGCAGCGGGGTGACCGCATTCGTCGCGCCGGGGCCGGAGGTGACGAGCATGACGCCGACCTTGCCGGTGGAACGGGCATAACCTTCGGCGGCATGGCCAGCGCCCTGCTCGTGGCGCACGAGGATATGCTGGATGTCTTCCTGCTGGAAAATCTCGTCATAGATCGGAAGCACGGCACCGCCAGGATAACCGAAGATGTGCTCGACGCCATTGTCCTTCAGCGCCTGCAGAACGATCTCCGCACCTGTCATGCGATTGCTGTTTTCCGTATTGTCCTTATCCGTCATTGCCTGTTTCCATCCCGCTTTGGCTTTGGATATCGAGGAGCCCGAGGGCCTGTTTGAAGACATAAAAAAAGGCCCCTAGAGGAGCCTCGTTCAGCGCATGGGTGCTTTCGCCGGATGGTTACACCATCCTGCCCATGCGCCGTCCCACCACGATAAGTACGTTAAGATTTTTCATGGGCCGGAGTGTTAGCCACAAAAGCGCCAGCCGTCAACGCATATTGCAGGAAAAAATCGCCGCCGCCTTCTTTTATTACCCGAAAGGCTGCTTGCGCGAAATTTTCGAACGCAGCCGGTACACATGTTGTTAAGCATAATCTTTTAATATCGAGAACGCAGATACTGCCCGAACCACCGCGATCATCCGCATGTACCGGGAAAAAATGTGAGTAACGACACGTTTCATAATGCGTCCCGCATGGACGAAAACGAACGGCGATCCGGCCAGCAGCCGGCGAACCGCATGCTGGGCCGCGTCATCGCCTGTAACGGTGCGCATGCCACCATCGCCGCCGAAACGGAACCCGGCACCACCGATGTCTCGCAGCTCTGGTCCGTCGGACGCCTGATCTCCATCGAAATGGGTACGAGCCGTGTGGCGGCGCTGGTTTTTTCCATGCGAACCGGCGAGGACTACTGGGCGGCGGACAGGCCGAACAGGCTGCTGATCGACGTTGAACTGGTGGGCGAAGTCTATCGCACCGAGGATGGCAGCGAGCGCTTTTCCACCGGCATTTCCCGTTACCCCTATCTCGGTGCAGTGGCGCATCGCATCCGCACCAGCGATCTTGCCAAGATTTACGACAGCGGCAAGCGCGACGCCTGCACGATCGGCAGGCTGACGCAGGACGACACGATCAACGCCACCATCAGCATTCCCCAGATGCTCGCCAAACATTTCGCCGTCGTCGGCTCGACGGGCGTGGGCAAGACCACCGCCGTCTCGCTGCTTCTGAACAAGGCGATCGAGACCGACCCGAAGCTGCGTGTCCTCATTCTCGATCCGCATAATGAATTCGCGGCCGCCTTTCCCGATCATTCGGTCGTCATCGACACCGATACGCTGGATCTTCCCTTCTGGCTGATGCGCCTTGAGGAATTTGCGGAAGTGATTTTCCGCGGCCGCAAACCGGTGCCGGAAGAAATGGATGTCCTTCGCGACCTCGTTCCGGAAGCGAAAAAGGCATTTCGCGGCACCGAGGGTTCCGCCGTGCGCCGCACCTCCGACAAGAGCGCGATCACGCCGGACACGCCGGTGCCCTATCGCATGGCCGATCTTCTCGCCCTCATCGACGAGCGTATCGGCCGGCTGGAAGGGCGTGGCGAAAAACCCGCGCTGCGTTCGCTGAAAGGCCGCATTCTCTCGGCCATCAACGACACGCGCTATAATTTCATGTTCTCCAGCAATACGATCAGCGACACCATTCTGGAGACGGTCGCGCATATTTTCCGCATTCCCGGGGAAGGCAAACCGATTTCAGTGTTCCAGCTCTCCGGCATCCCCTCCGAAGTGGTAAATTCGGTGGTCTCCGTCCTCTGCCGCATGTCCTTCGAACTGGCGGTGCTGGCGCGCGGCTCGCTGCATATGCTTGTCGTCTGCGAGGAAGCGCATCGTTATGTGCCCGCCGATCCAGAGCGCGGCTTTTTCCCCACCCGGCAATCCATTGCCCAGATCGCCAAGGAAGGCCGCAAATACGGCATTTCGCTCGGCGTCATCAGCCAGCGGCCAAGCGAACTGGACCAGACCATCCTGTCGCAATGCTCGACCGTTTTCGCCATGCGGCTGTCGAACGAGATCGACCAGAAGATCATTCTCTCCGCCGTACCGAACGCATCGACCTCGACCACCAGCTTTCTGTCTTCCATCGGCAATGGCGAGGCCATCGCCTTCGGCGAGGCCGTCAATGTGCCGATGCGCATGCGTTTCGACCGCGTGGCCACGGCCAAATTGCCGAAAGCAAGCGGCACCATCAGCCATACGAACCATGAAACCCCTGACACGGTCGATCTGAACAACATCGTCACCCGCATGCGCGCCACGGCCAAGCCTGTTATCACCGGCTTCCAGCAAAGCGTCGAAGCAGCCTTTTCCGATCTGCCGGAGCCGGCAGCCGCACCACGGGAGACGGACGACATCGACCGCTGGAAGCGGGAACTGGGGACGGCCGCACCGGAGGGATACGAGCCCTACCGCCCGGACATGCTGCCCGGCCGCACGCTCTCCGCATCGCCAAATCCGGCGGCACCCGATGCCGCCTCCGGCGCCGTCAACGAGTTGCGCAAGGCGAGTTTCCAGATGCAGGCACAGAATGGCCCGCCGCCCGGCGATGCACGTCCCTCGCTCCGCGAAAGCCTGCTGAAGAAGCCGCTCGGCAGTCTCTACCGGAAAGACTGATGGGCGCTCTCACGGCTGGATACGTGTCCAGTCGTCCCCCATCTGGTTGCGGAACCAGGTCATCTGCCGTTTGGCATATTGACGGGTCGCGGCCGCCGATTTTTCGATCACCTCCGCCTCGCCGATGCGCCCGGCCAGCATATCGGCAATCTGGGCAACGCCGATCGCCTTCATTGCGGTGGCATCGGATGCGAGGTTGAGCGCGAGAAGCGCCTGCACCTCCTCCACCGCCCCGCTATCCATCATCATCTCGAAACGCCGGTTGATGCGGTCATGCAGCACCGGCCTTTCCGGCAGGACGACGAATTTTTGCGCCCGGTCGGGATCGACGATCATCGGGCCGCTGGCGCGCTGAAAATCCCGGATCGACTTTCCGGTCGCCTTGAGCACCTCCAGCGCCCGGACGATACGCTGGCCATCTCCCGGCTGCAGCATATCCGCCATGGCCGGATCGTGCCGTTTGAGTTCGGCATGGAGCGCAGCCGCTCCCTCCCCGATCAGCCGGGCACGCAGCCCATCGCGGATGTCATCCGGAATGGCGGGCATGTCGGAAAGCCCACCCGTCAGCGCCTTGAAATAAAGTCCCGTACCGCCGACGATGACGGGAAAACGCCCCTGCCCGCGCAAATCCGCAAGCAGGGCGGAAATCTCCCGCAGCCATTCGCCGGTTGAGTAGAGGCTGCTCGCCGGCACATGGCCGTAGAGAAGATGCGGCACGCCCTCCATTTCGTCTTCGGACGGCCGCGCGGTCAGCACCCGCAGCGTGTCGTAAACCTGCATGCTGTCGGCATTGATGACGACGCCGTCCCGCTCCCGCGCCAGACGAAGCGCAAGCGCGGACTTGCCGCTTGCCGTCGGGCCGGTTATCAGGATCGCATCAAAATTCTCATCAAGGTTTTTCATCATGGCTCTCGTTGCCACGCTTATCGCCAATCCGTCAAATCCTGTTCTGACACCGGCCCTCGGCGAGGCGGCCGCAAAGGCCGTCAACGCATCGGGCCTTTATTGGCTGGCCGATGGCATCGCCTGCGATATCGCCCTGCCTTCCGGCACCGCAGCCGAACAGGCTCGCAGTGCTATTGCAGCCACGCTTGCCGGCCAGCCAGTCGATATCGTCATCCAGGAGCAGGATCAGCGCCGCAAGAAACTGCTGATCGCCGATATGGATTCGACCATGATCGGCCAGGAGTGCATTGACGAGCTGGCCGCCGAAGTCGGGCTGAAGGAAAAAGTTTCCGCTATTACCGCCCGCGCCATGAATGGCGAGATCGCTTTCGAACCCGCACTGCGGGAACGTGTGGCGCTGCTGAAGGGTCTGCCTGTCTCAGTTATCGACGATGTCATCGAAAAGCGCATCACGCTTACCCCCGGCGGCAGGGAGCTGATCGCCACCATGAAGGCCAAGGGCTATTACACCGCCCTCGTTTCCGGCGGCTTCACCGTCTTCACTGGCCGCGTCGCCGCCATGCTGGGTTTCGATGAGGACCGCGCCAATCTGCTCGGCGAAGCCAATGGCGAACTTGACGGCACCGTTGCCGAACCCATCCTCGGCAAACAGGCCAAGGTGGATGCGCTGAACGATATTGCCGCAAGGCTCGGCATCTCGCCGGAAGAGGCAATGGCGGTCGGCGATGGCGCCAACGATCTCGGCATGCTGCATCTCGCTGGCGCCGGCGTTGCCCTGCACGCCAAACCGGCCGTGGCCGCCGAGGCGCAGATGCGCATCGACCATGGCGACCTGACCGCGCTTCTCTACATCCAGGGCTACCGCAAGACGGATTTTGTCACTCCATGATCATCCGAGAGACGCCACGACTCATTCTACGCGAGTGGAAGGAGAGCGACCGTGACCTGTTCCGCGAAATCAACGCCGACGAAAAGGTCATGGAGTTTTTCCCCTTCCGCCGCAGCCATGCGGAAGCGGACGCCGTGCTGGAAACCATCAACGGCATGATCCGCGGCAGCGGCTATGGCTTTTATGCGATGGAACTGCGCGAAACCGGCGAGGTCATGGGCTTCTGCGGCATCTCCCCCGTCATGAACCTCGATCCGCCCTTCCCGGTCGGCACCATGGAGATCGGCTGGCGGCTCGCCACCCGCTTCTGGGGCCACGGCTATGTCACGGAAGCGGCGCAGTCGCTGCTCGTCATGGCCTTCGATGAAAAGGAAACGCCGGAAATCGTCTCCTTCGCCGTCCACAACAACCACCGTTCGACGGCGGTGATGGAGCGCATCGGCCTGAAGCGCGATCCTTCCCGCGACTTCGACCATCCGCGCGTGCCGGAAGAGACGCATCCGCATCTACGGCCGCACGTCACCTATGCGCTGACGCTGGAGGAATGGCGGGCGCGATAAGACACCTGCCCGCCAGTTCCCAAGGTCATTTCACGGCCGCATTGCCGCCATCGGCGAACAGAGCGGCACCGGCGACGAAGCTCGCCATGGGGCTCGCGAGGAAAAGCGCTGCGCGCGCAATTTCCGGCGGCTCAGCGATACGTTTCATCGCATGCAGGCCGGCGGCCCATTCCTTCTGGGCGTCGTCTCCCGCAGCAGGTGTATCGACCCCTCCGGGCAGCAGCGCATTGGCGCGAATGCCCTTCACGGCATAATCGGCGGTAATGCCTTTCACCAGCCCCATCAACCCCGCCTTGGCCGCGCCATAAGCCGCCATGCCCGGTATGCCGGCGCTGGTGCCGACGAAGCTCGAGGTGAAGATGATGGAACCGCCACCCCGCATCAACATCGGCGGAATCTGGTAACGCGCGCCCAGAAAGGCGGAGGTGAGATTGACATTGAGCGCATGATCCCATTCCGCAGGCGAAATCTCCGCCAGCGGTTTCATGGCTCCCACCGCTCCGGCATTGTTGACGGCGATGTCGAGGCCACCGAAGACGCTTATGGCCTCATCCGCCAACCGCGAATGGGTTTCGGCAACACCGGCATCGCCGGCAACCGTGTGGACACGACCGCCGGCCTCACGAATGTCTGCGGCAACCTCATGCAGGGCCTTTTCGCCGCGCGCATTGATGACAATGGCCGCACCTTCGGCGGCAAACAGCATCGCCGTCGCCCGGCCGATGCCGGATGACGCGCCGGTGATGATGGCAACCTTGTTTTCGAGTAATTTCATGTCCTTGGCCTCCGTTCGATGGAGACCGAGAATTAGAGAGCGGCCGGGATCACAACCACCCGATTCCTGCCTGACCGGGCGGAAAGCGCCTTATTCCAGCGGCAGCGCCACGACGCGCAGATTGCCCTGCGCATCGGCCACCATCATATGCGCATTCTTGCGGCCCTCGGATTTCAGGCCGTTGACGCGCACCAGCACGTCGCCCGGAACTTCCATGAAGTCCTGCCCAACCTCGACGATGATATCGCCGGCCTTCATGCCCTTCTGCTCGGCGGGCGAGCCCGGATCGACGCTCGCCACCAGCACGCCTTCGACGCTTTCGGCAATGCCCTTTTCGGTGCGTAACTCATTGCTCAGCACCACGAGGTTCATGCCGAGCACGCTCTGCGGCGCCTCGCGCACTTCCGGCGTCTGGTCCTGCGCCTGATCGTCGGCGCCGCCATCATCTTCCGGTGCAACCACACCGCCATCGCCGTCTTCGCTCTGCTGATCTTCGGCCGAGGCCTTTTCATCGGTCGTATCCTGCAATTGCCCGAGCTTGACCTTGACGGTCTCTTGCCTGCCGTCACGCAGGATCACCACATCGACCTCCTTGCCGACCGGGCTTTCCGCCACGATCCGCAAGAGGTCGCGCATCTCATGAATATCCTTGCCGTCGAATTTCAGCACGACATCGCCGGCCTGGATAGGGCCGTTCTCCACCGGTCCGCCCTTGGCGACGCCGGAGATGAGCGCACCCTTGGCGCTGTCCATGCCGAGGCTTGCCGCCACATCGTCGGTGACGGGCTGGACACGAACGCCGAGCCAGCCGCGGCGCGTCTCCCCGAACTCGATGAGCTGCTGAACGATATTCTGGGCAAGCTCCGTCGGCACTGCGAAACCGATGCCGATCGAACCGCCGCTCGGGGAAATGATCGCCGTATTGATGCCGATAACCTCGCCCTTCATGTTGAAGAGCGGACCGCCGGAATTGCCCTTGTTGATCGCCGCATCCGTCTGGATGAAATTGTCATAGGGACCGGCATTGATGTTACGCCCGCGCGCGGAAATGACGCCCACCGTCAGCGAGCCGCCAAGCCCGAAGGGGTTGCCGATGGCCATCACCCAGTCGCCGATGCGCATGCTGCGCGAATCGCCGAACTTGACGGCCTTCAGAGGCGTTTTCGGCTCCACCTTCAACACTGAAAGGTCGGTCTTGGTATCGGTGCCAACCAGCGTTGCCTTGAGCTTCGATCCGTTCGGGAAAATCACCTCGATGGCGTCAGCACCCTCGATAACGTGGTTGTTGGTAACCACATAGCCGGCCGGATCGATGACGAAACCCGAACCCAGCGAACTCACCTTCTCGCCACCCTCGGGCTTCTGGCTGTCGAAATAATCCTTGAAGAATTCCTGAAACGGCGAGCCCTCCGGCAGACGCGGCGGAACAGGGCCCTTGCCCTCGGTCTTGACGTTCTGCGACGTGGAAATATTCACCACCGCATCGAGAAGCGGCTCGGCGAGATCGGCCACCGATTCCGGCCCATGGCTCTGCGCTCTCGCAGCAACCGGTGCCGTCAGGCTACCTGCCACAAGCGCGATGCCCGCGACTGCGGCGATGCTGCTGCGAAAAGGCGAAAGAAGGGTCACGGCCATAAGCGTCCTCGCGTTTCAAATAGTCTTGCCCTGCATATATCGGCAAAGCATAAGGCGGAATGATGAAGTGTAAAAATACCTTTTCGTGAACAGGCGGGGGACGCCTTGCCCTTAGCCACAGCATTGGCACGAAAACGGACCAAAAAGAAAGGGCCGGTAAAACCGGCCCCTCCAAAATCATTTTATCCGCTATCAGTTCGCCGGTGCCGGCGCAGGGGCAGCCGGAGCGGCAGGGGCCGCACCGTCGATATTGTTGAAATAACGGAAGAAGGTCGAGTCCGGAGACAGAACCAGCGTCGTGCCATTGCCGTTCAGCGCATTGGCATAGGCCGACATGGAGCGGTAGAACTCGAAGAAGTTCGGATCGCGCTGGAAAGCCTCGCCGAACACCTTGTTGCGCTCCGCATCGCCTTCACCGCGCAGCACTTCGGACTGACGGCGAGCGTCGGATTCCAGCTCGACGACCTGACGGTCGGCGATGGCGCGGCGGCGCTGCGCCTCTTCGTTACCGCGGGCGCGGATCAGTTCGGCCTCGGCCAGACGTTCCGACTTCATGCGCTCGAAGGTCTGCTGCGAGACTTCCTGCGTCAGATCGGTGCGGCGGATGCGGACATCGACGATGCTGATGCCGAGCGATTCCGCATCGGGACGCAGATCGTCGCGCACTTCCTGCATCATCGATGCACGGGCGTCCGAAAGCGCCGATTCGAAGCCGCGCAGACCGTAGACCCGGCGCAGCGAGGCGTCGAGACGGGTACGCAGGCGCGATTCCGCCGACATCTGGTCACCCGAGACCGTCTGCCGGAAGCGGCGCGCATCCGTAATGCGATAGACCACGAAGGCATCGACCTCGTAGAACTTGCCGCCGGAAACCTGAACGCGGATATTGTCGTGATCGAAGCGCAGCGCCCGGTTCTCGATATATTGCACCCGGTCGGCATCCATGAAGGCGAAGGGCAGCTTGAAATAGAGGCCCGGCGCGGTTTTCACATCCTGGATTTCACCGAAGCGGACGACGATGGCCTGCTGGCGCTCGTTGACGACGAAGATCGACGAGTAACCGAGGAAAAGCACGACGGCGAGACCGACGAGAATGGCAGAAAGACGGTTACCCATATCAGTTGCCTCCCTGCTGTGCTGCGCCCGGATTGTTGCGCATGATCTCGTTCAGAGGCAGATAAGGCACCACGCCCTGTTTTTCGTCGATGATGATCTTGTTGGAACCCTTCAGGACCTGTTCCATCGTTTCCAGGAACATGCGCTGGCGGGTCACGTCCGGCGCGGTGCGATACTGGTCATAGATGGAGACGAAGCGCTGCGCCTCACCCTGCGCCTCGTTGACGACGCGCGACTTGTACGCGTTCGCTTCTTCGAGGATCTGCGCGGCCTGACCGCGAGCGGCGCCGAGCTTCTGGTTGGCGTACTGGTTGGCTTCCTGAACGAAGCGATCTTCGTCCTGTTCGGCACGCTGCACTTCGTCGAAGGCATCGGCCACTTCGCGCGGCGGCGCCGCATCTTCGATGGCCACGGCATTGATGGAAATGCCGGCGCCATAACCGTCCATGGTGGACTGGATGATGGTGCGCACATCCGCCGCAATCGCCTGACGGTTATCGCGGAAAATGTCCTGTGCCGGACGACGGCCGACGACTTCGCGCATGGCGCTTTCGGAAACCTGCTGCAGGGTTTCGGCCGGGCTGTCGACGTTGAAGAGATAGGATTTCGGATCGGAAACCGTATAGAGCACCGAGAACTGCACGTTGACGATGTTCTGGTCGCCCGTCAGCATCACGCCGCTCGACGAAGACGACGAGGCGCGCGAACCGATATTCTGCTGCTGCTCGGTAACCTTGACGATTTCAACCGTCTCGATCGGCCACAGATGGAAATGCAGACCGGGCATCGAGATTTCGTCCTTCGGACGTCCGAAACGCAGCTCCACGCCGCGCTCGTCCGGCTGGACGGTATAGATGGACTGGATGCCGAGGAAAACCAGCACGACGAGAACCACGATGGCAACCGCGCCGCCGTTGAAGCCGCCGGGCAGCACATTCTTGAAACGGTCCTGGCTGCGCCGGATGATCTCTTCGAGATCGGGCGGGCCGCCATTGCCGCCGCCACCGCCGCGAGGCCTGTTAGGCCCCTGCCCCCATGGGCCGCCACCGCCGCCCTGGTTGTTTCCTCCACCGCCGCCGCCCCAAGGGCCGCCGCCGCCATTCTGATTGCTCCAGGGCATCAATACCTCTTTATAAAAGCCTCTCCCGGTTCCGTTCGAAAGCGATTGCTCGCGTGCGGCGGGAATATCGACCCGTTATAGGAAGGAGAAGCGTCCGTTTCAACGCAGAGGTGGTAACTAAATACCCAATCAGGGTAAATAGTTCACTTTGACGCGGCTCTTCGCACATAAGTGGTAAACAGAACCGGATAATTGTCCTTTTCCCCTGCGGGAGCGGGGATTTCTTCGATTTTCTCAAAAACGGCAGGATCGATTTCCGGAAAAAAAGTGTCGCCATCGAGCTTTACCGCGACATGGGTGACGGAAAGTTGATCGGCGAAGGGCATGGCCTGACGGTAAATCTCACCGCCGCCGGCCACGAAAACCTCATCCACACCCAGTTCCGCAGCCCTGCTTCTGGCAAGCTTCAAAGCCTCCTCCAGCGAGGAGACGACATCCACGCCTTGCGGCCGGTAATCGGCATTGCGGCTGACGATGATATGCGGGCGGCCCGGCAATGGACGCTCGCCGACGGATAAAAATGTCTTTCGGCCCATGATGAGCGGCTTGCCCATCGTCATCGCCTTGAAGCGTTTGAGGTCAGTAGAGAGTTTCCACGGCATGTCGAGGTCGCGGCCGATGACGCCGTTTTCGGACACCGCGACGATGATGGTGACACACGGCTCGCTCATACCGCGATCGGCGCCTTGATGCTTGAATCGGCCTCGTAGTTTTCCAGCGTAAAGTCTTCGAACTTAAAGGCGAAAAGGTCCTTCACATCCGGGTTGAGGCGCATCGTCGGCAGGGCCTTGGGCGTGCGGGTCATCTGCAGCTTCGCCTGCTCGAAATGATTGGCATAAATATGCGCATCGCCGAGCGTATGGACGAAATCGCCCGGCTTCAGACCGGTGACCTGCGCCACCATCAGCGTCAGAAGTGCATAGGACGCGATGTTGAACGGCACGCCGAGGAAAATGTCGGCCGAGCGCTGATAGAGCTGGCAAGAGAGCTTTCCATCGGAAACATAGAACTGGAACAGGCAATGGCAGGGCGGCAGCGCCATCTCGTCCACCAGCGCCGGGTTCCAGGCCGAAACGATGTGGCGGCGGGAGTTCGGATTGGTTTTCAGGCTCTCGATCAAAAGCGCGATCTGATCGACATGGCGACCGTCCGGTGCGGGCCACGAGCGCCACTGCGCACCATAGACCGGACCGAGATCGCCATTCTCGTCGGCCCACTCATCCCAGATGGAAACGCCGTTTTCCTTGAGATAGGCGATATTGGTATCGCCCTTCAGGAACCACAGCAGTTCATGAATGATGGAGCGCAGATGCAGCTTCTTGGTGGTGAGAACCGGAAAGCCTTCGGAAAGGTCGAAACGCATCTGGTAACCGAACACCGAGCGCGTACCCGTGCCGGTGCGGTCTCCGCGGTCGGAGCCGGTTTCCATCACATGCCGGAGAAGATCGAGATATTGTTTCATGCGTTCTGCCGCCGATTCCCTGATATCGAGGGAATATAATAGCACAGGGCGGCAGAACCAATCATCGGGGAAACGCTTATCCCCGCCTTTCAGGAAAAATCAGAGAGATTGCAGTTTCCCGAGTTCCTTGGCGACCAGATAATAAAAGGTCACGCGCGATTTGGAGCGGTCCGCAGCCATGGCCTTGGCGACAGCATCGATTGCCTGATCGGCCGTACCGTCGGTCACGCCGAGCTTCTTGCCGCACCAGCTCGCCTTCACACGTGCAAGCTCTTCCGGATCGGAAGCGGACACCAGCGAGGAATCCCGGTTGCGCAGGGCGATGCCGAGATGCTTGACGATCTTGCCGACCACGGCTTCGTCGGCTGCTGCGTCGTATTTCTTCACATCTGCGAGATAGTCAGTCATGTCCACTCCTTCGTGTGTCCCCGGCCCGGTGTTGCTTCTGGTGACCGGTTGCATGGACAATGGGACAGCAATCCCTCGTCGTCAAGAATTGTCTAAAGTGCGGACCGCAATCACGAAACCTTTTCATGGAATTGTCATCACCCCCCTTTTCTCAGGCGGTCGAAACGCCTATATGAGCCTTGCCGGGGCAACCCGGCTATGGCGATAAACGGTCGGTGTAATAAACCTATTGGACCCGGGGGCGGTACCCGGCGCCTCCACCAAAAACCGGCGGACTTTCATGAAGCGAAGGCCGGCTTTTGATGGGGGCGAAATAGGATCGACAAGGGCGTAAAGATCGAACTTTTGCTCGGCATGATACCGCCGTTATCGGGTCACAAGTGTAGTTGCAAACGACAACAACGCTAAGGAATATGCTCTCGCTGCCTAATGGCGGTGCGGGAATTCCGCTCTAAAGTCCTCACGGTTAGCCCCGTGAGGCGGGGTTCGGAGGTACCTGGCAACAGAAACCTCCACCTTCTCCATTTTGCCTGAATTGGTTATATGATAGCTGACTCGCAATCGGCATCGGCTTTTCCGTTGCTGCCGTTCAGGACATTGCGTATACTTGGCCAACGCGTGAGCGTCAGGATCGGAAATGATCCCGGCTCAAGGATTACGCGAAGATTCAAAGTGTTACAGCGTCCTTGGCGCGCAAGCCGCGCCGTGCATGAAAAGACGTTCGAATAAGGGAAAGACAGGACCGCATGGGGCAGGATCATATCCGTTACGACATTCTCGCACAGGATGCCCTTCGCGGCGTTATTCGTAAGGTTTTGGGTGAAGTGGCCGCAACCGGCCGTCTGCCCGGCGACCACCACTTCTTCATCACCTTCCTGACCGGCGCGCCGGGCGTGCGGATTTCCCAGCACCTCAAGGCGAAATATGCCGAGCAGATGACCATCGTTATCCAGCATCAGTTCTGGGACCTGAAAGTAACCGAAACCGGCTTCGAAATCGGCCTGTCCTTCTCGGATACACCGGAAAAGCTGGTTATTCCCTATAACGCCATTCGCGGTTTCTACGATCCTTCCGTCAATTTCGAGCTCGAATTCGACGTGCCTCTGGCCGAAGAGGAAGAAATCGAAGACGCGGAGATCACCGCTTATCCCGTTTCCCATGAGGCAAAGCCCGCTGCTGCTTCCGAGACGCCCAAATCCGGCGAGGAAAAGAAGGAAGGCTCGGTCGTTTCGCTGGATGCCTTCCGCAAGAAGCAATAACGGCTTTTACGCCGAGCTTACGAAACCCGAGGAGACATATCCCCATGGCGGCCGATATCGTCAATCTGCGTCAGTTTCGCAAACAGAAAGCCCGTAGCGAAAAAGAAAAGCAGGCGGAGCAGAACCGCCTGTCCTTCGGCCGCACCAAGACCGAAAAAAATCTTACCTCGGCCCTGAACGAAAAGGCCGAAAAGGCGCTCGATCAGGGGCGGCTCGAAAAAAACGATGACGGGACCGGCAAAGACTGACAGGCCGGCCGACCGTCGCGGATTTCGGGACTATCGGAAAAGAATCGCAAAACAGGGACTTGCCGGGGAGACATGATTCAGACCTCCAACCGGTTTCACCGGAGACCGATCTGATGATCCGCAAGCACTCCGCGACGTTGCACGGCCACCGCACCAGCATTTCACTCGAAGACGCCTTCTGGGACGAGCTGAAAACCATTGCGGAAAGACGCAAGATCAGTTTCGCGGCCCTGCTTGCAGAAATAGACGACAACCGCTCCGCCGACAGCAATCTGTCCTCGTCGCTGCGGGTTTATGTGCTGAACTGGCTGAAAACCCGCTGACCTTTCGCAAGCTTTCCTGTCAAAGACGCTCCGGCCACGAGCGGGCATCTCGCCCGCCGGATTTTACCCATCCAGCCACTACGAAAAATTCCGCCGAAAACTCGTAACGCCGTGAAAGTATTCATTAAACATTAGCGGCATAATCTGCGCTCCAAGGCATCCCCGTATTGCGTAGCCTTGCTTTCAGATTTTGTTTCATATCCTTCCATTCCACACATCCGCCACGAGGCGACCATGGTTTCTGCCGTTTCGGAAACGGGCACCGCTGTTTCCCTGCTGTCTTCTTCATCCACATCGTCTTCAAGCGTTTCCGAACTGAAAGCACAGATTGCCGAAAAGCAGTCGGAGCTTGCTGAGACCACGGAAGCGAAAGCACAGGAAGAGCTGAAGAGCGCAATCGCGTCCCTCAAAGCTCAGCTCGAGGCTCTCGAAAACAGTGGCGAAAAATCGGCATCGTCGAGCGAAAATGTGGAAAAGCCGAGCCTTTCCGGTGAAAGCGCCAGGATCGGCACCAAAAATTTCGACGCCGACACGCCATTCGGCGAACGCGAAACCTGGATTTGACAGTTTCGTCGGGATTTTTCCGTCAAAGCGATTGATGGGCGGCGCAAAATGCTCGCCGCGTAAGGCCGCAAACCTTTTGCGAGATTTGGCGCTATCGCTAGGTCAAGCCATTGCTGTCCGGTGCCCTTGAAGTCGCCCGTGACGAACGCACTTTCGTTCGATGCCCTCGGAACTGCGCCAAAAATCTAAACACGTTTTAAAACAAGCCGGAGCATGACGCGATATACGGAGGGAAGCCCCACGCCGTCCGTCAACTACTTAAAGGGAAATCGGCCTCCCTGCCACGCAAGCTTACGGCGTGGCGGGAGCGTTTTCCGGCGCCAGTTGCCGGATCGCGTTTTCCGTCGGAGGCACCACCAGAACCGGCGCGGATTGCCGCTCGGGCGTCGGTTGTTGCCCCTGTTCCTGTTGTTGCTGTTGCTGTTGCTGCTGCAACCGCTCCTGCTGTTCCTTTTCCTGACGCAGACGTTCTTCGGCCGCAGCCTTCAAACGCGCCTCTTCTTCGGCCTTGGCCTTGGCTTCCGCCTCTGCCCGTTCCTTCTCGGCCTGCCGCTCGGCCGCCTGCGAGCGATAAAGCGCCACTTCGCGGCGCAGGCGCTGCTTTTCGAGAACGCTGGCCTGCATGGCCTCCACCCGGCGGCGCTCCTTTTCGAAAGCCCGGAGCGATAGATAATTGCTGAGCGCCGAAACGTCGGTCGTCAAAGCCGGCGCGGCAAGCGGGCCGTTATAATTCAGGCGCACCGAAGGCTCGGCCCCCGCAACCGTTTCGGTGCCGGGATTGAACAGGAGATCGAGGTCGCCGTTCACCGTCGAAGCCGCGAGATCGACCGTTGCATCGGCCGTCAGCGTTACCGGATCGATCCCCGCACGCAAATTCTTGAAATGAAGCGCGCCGCCATTCAGCGAGAATGGCAAGGCCACATCGCCGAGGCCGATTTCACCCTGCCACAGGCTCTGGTCCACCAGCGGCCGCACCTTGGGCGCGTCGATCGGCTGCGGCAAGCCATCGGCCGCCTGCAGGATCGGCGGCAGGGTGCCGGGATTAAGCCCCTTCAGCACCAGCCCACCGACCCGGATTTCACCCGAACCGCCTGCCGATTTCAGCATTTCACCGACGCTCTTGCCGGTCGATTCGGCCGTCAGGTCGATGGCGACCCGGCCTGCCGCGACCGGCCCGTTGGCATTCGCCCACAGGATCGGCTCCGGATTGGCGTCGGTCACCGCGATCTTGGTGCGGAAAATGCCCGCCCCCTCGCCCGTGGACATGGCAAGCCGTCCCGTGAGTTTGCCGCCCATGAAGGTGCCGGCAACATCGTCGAGCGAGAGGCTGCCCGCATCATGCGTGACTTTGGCCGAAACACCCGTGACCGTGCCGAAGGGGCCCGCCTCGAAGCTTTCCGCTTTCAAGGCAAGCGAAGCCTTAAGCTGCGGGAAGGCGGCCATGGCCAGCGGCTTGGCGTTGAGCGCCCCGGTTTCCGGATCGATCACCGGCCCATAGATCGCATCACCCAGCCAGGCGAGATCGGCCGTTCTGACCGCAAGATCGCCGGTGACGGGATAGGGCGCGGCGCGCTGGAAGGTCAGATTGCCCGAGAACGGATTTCCGCCCGCCTGCCCGCCTATCGAGGAAAGCGCGATCTTTTGCCCATCCACCGCCACTTTCGCATTGGCCTTCAACGCCATGCCGCCGCCAAGCTGCGGCAGGCCGACGGCGTTCATGATGAGATAGGGCTCGATGTCGGCGCTTTCGAGCGCCACGTCAGCGCTGCCCTCACCGAAATTGGCCGACGAAACGGCAAAGGAACCGTTCATCGAAAAATGCGTGCGCTCCGTCGAGAAGCGCAGTTCCGTCTGGGCGGGCGAGCCGAGCGTGCCGTTGAGCTTGATGGACAAAAGCCCCTCGCCATCCGCATCGAAGGGCAGCGGATCGAGCCCCGCCTGCCCGAACAGGATGGCCGTCGACTGGTTTTTCAGAACCGCTTCCAGCGACATGGCGGTATCATCGGTGATCGACAGGAAATCCGGCATCTTGGCCACGGCCACAGCCGGCTGCCATTGACGGTGCCGGAAACGGCGACATTGGCACCGCCATTTTCGCTATTGACCGAAACATCCATTGCCAGATCGGAATTGGCGTACCACGGCGCGCTCGCCGCCAGACGGCTGAGGAATGGATGGTTCGGCAATTTCTGCTGCAGCATGGTGAAGAACGGCTGCATATCCGCCGCATGCAGGTTCACCGTGCCCTTGCCCGCATATTTCAGCAGCGAACCCTGCAGCTCACCCCTTGCCCTGACTTCCGCACCGGCTATGTCTCCGGCCGTCATGTTCTCCAGCGAGAGAACGCCCCCCGCCATGGTGAAGGCGGTCTCGACATGATTGGCGGTCACACCGGCCATGTTGAACCGGTCAGCCTTGAATTTTGCGGTAATGCGGTGGTCGAGGACGGAACTGCCGACCTGATCGCCAAGCGCCAGACTGCCGAGCGCCTTCAGCGCATCGAGATCGATTTCGTTACCGGCAAGATCGATGGAAAGATTGGAGGTCTTGCCGTCGGAGCGCCGCTCCAGCTCACCCTTCAACGACGCATCGCCGACTGCAAGCTCCAGATTGTCGAAACGCTGGTTGAGCGTCGTCAGCGAGACATCAGCGGAAAAACCGGCGGCATTGAGCTGGCGGATCGCCGGATCGACGGAACCGGAAAGCCAGTTCGCCAGACCCGAAGGCTGGTTGGAGGCGAGAAGCAGATTGCCGTTGAAGGCGGGGCCGCCGAGAAGCGTCAGCGATCCCTTGGCTTCGAGCTGCGTCCGGCCCGGCAGGGTCGCCACGGCATTCACCACCTGCCAGCCGCTGCCTTCCGGGCGCACATCCAGCCTGATGTCGCGAATGGTCGTGTCATCGGAAACGAGCGCCGGAAGGCTGATACTGGCCTTGCCCGGCACCGGCGGCACCGGAATGCGGGCCACCATGGCCGCAAAGGCCTCGATACGCTGGCGCACCGAGGCGGTGGGCTGGCGCGAGGTCTTGCCCGCCTGCACAACGGGCGGCGCAAAGCGGGCGACATCGATCTGCTGGCCATCGGCCGTCAGCAGGAATTCCGGCTTGGCGCCGGTATCGAGCGTCGCTTCCCCGGTCACGACATAGGGGTTTTCACTGCCGCCGAGCTCCATGCGGTAGCTCGGGATACGCACGCTTTCATTGGTGAGTTCAAAGCTGCCGCGGGTGCGCGGCGAGGAAAACAGCGATTGTCCGGCCTGCTGCTTCTGCTTTTCGTCTTCGCGGAAACTGAAGGAGAAAGAACCGCTATAGGCTGGCTTTCCCGCCGTTGCGGCAATCGCGCCATCGAGATCGACCTCGACCGGATGTTCGTCCGGCACCAGCCGCACCCTCAGCCCCATGCGGCCGGCGGCATAATCCGGCTCGCTGCTGGAGAGCGAGAAGGAGCCCGGATGCCCGTCGACGGCGGCGCGTCCCTCCGCCTTCCACGGCCCGGCCAGCGAATTGGCGGACATGTCGGCATTGAGACCGGTCACGACACGGTTGCGGCCGGATTGCTCATCGATGAATTCGATCTGCCCGCCTTCGATCTGCACGCTTTCCAGAACCACGGTGCGGGCGGGAATTTCCGCGCGGCTGCCGCGCATCCAGTCCAGCGTGCCATCCTTCAGCAGCCTTATCTTGGCTTTCGGTTCCTCGATGCGCATGTCGAAGATGCGCGCCTCGCCAGAGAGGAAAGGCGCAAGCTCGGCATCCATGGAAAAACGGGCGACCTGAATGAGCGGCGATCCATCCGCATCCGTTCCGGCCCGCACATCATGCAATGTTACCGAAGGGAAAGGCAGGATACGGGCTTCGACGCGGCCATGCACCACCACCTTCTTGCCGAGAATACGGCTTGCCTGATCCTCAAAATCGCGGCGGAAGTCCGTCCAGTCGACGAAATAGGGAATAAGCAGCGCCGAAAACAGCACCACGGCCAGCAGTCCGCCCAGAAAAACCAGAATACGCCCGAGCACTGACCTGCATCTCCCTTCGCGAACGCTGCAAACCTATTCTTTTCTGCCTTAACGGCAAGCAGCCTTTTGTACCAATCAAATATGAGAATGATCAGACAAGACGGAACAACTTGCCCGGATTGAAGATGTTATCGGGATCGAGCGACGTTTTGATGGCACGCATCATATCGAGCGCATTTCCCGCCTCTTCGGCCAGAAAACTCATCTTGCCCTGGCCGATGCCATGTTCACCGGTGCAGGTGCCGTCCATGGCGATGGCGCGGCGGTTGAGGCGGGCAACGAAGGCTTCGGTTTTCGCAACGCTTTCCGCGTCCTTGCCGTCGAAGAGGATGAGGACGTGGAAGTTCCCGTCGCCCGCATGGCCGACGATCGGCGCCAGAAAGCCGTTTTCCTTGATATCCTGCTGCGTTTCCACCACGCAATCCGCGAGCCGCGAAATCGGGACGCAGACATCGGTGGAAAGCCCGTCGAGCTGCGGCGCAAGCGCGCGGGAAGCCCAGTAGGCGTCATGCCGCGCCTTCCAGAGCTTGTTGCGCTCGGCCGCGTCGCTCGTCCAGCGGAAATCCACGCCGCCGCATTCGGCCGCGATCTCGGCGAACTGCTGCGATTGCAGCGCCGCCGTTTCCTCGGTGCCGTGGAACTCCACGAAGAGCGTCGGCTTCTCCGCGTAGTTCAGGCCGGAATAGGCGTTGCAAGCCCGCACCTGCACCTCGTCCAGCAATTCGATGCGGGCGACCGGAACCCCCATCTGGATCGTCATGATGACAGCATCGCAGGCCGCCTTGACGCTGTCGAAGGTGCAGACCCCGCCGGCGATCTTTTCGGGAATACCCTGCAAGCGCAGCGTAACGGAGGTAATGACGCCCAGCGTCCCCTCTGCACCCACGAAAAGCCGCGTCAGATCGTAACCCGCAGACGACTTGCGGGCGCGCCGCGCGGTGCGGATTTCCTCGCCATTGGCGACGACGGCCGTGACGGCCAGCACATTGTCCTTCATCGTGCCGTACCGCACGGCATTGGTGCCGGAGGCCCGCGTCGAGGCCATGCCGCCAATGGAGGCATTGGCACCGGGATCGATGGGGAAGAACAGGCCGGTATCGCGCAGATAGACATTGAGGTCCTCGCGCGTCACGCCCGGCTCCACCGTCACGTCAAGATCTTCGGCATTCACCTCAATGATGCGATTCATCCGGCTGAAATCGATGCAGATTCCGCCATTCGGAGCATTCACCTGCCCTTCCAGCGAAGACCCCGTTCCGAAAGGAATGACCGGCACCTTATGTTGCGCGCAGACCTTCACCACGGCCTTAACGTCGTCCGCGCTCTCGGCAAAAACGACGCCGTCAGGCGCCTGCAGCGTCAGATAGGTGGTGGTGTGGCCGTGCTGTTCGCGAAACGCCTGTCCGGTCTGGAGCCTGTCTCCAAGCTGCTGTTTCAGCACCGCGAGCGCAGACGCGATACCCTCTTCGTTTCGCTTTCCCGCCACCACATCTTTCAGCGCCATCGTCCGTCTCCACCGCAACATCTGCCCGTAAAGGATTCGATCCGTTACGAAATTCCGTCAGGTGGTATGGGATAAGGTTAACGCTTTGTCCAGCATCGCGATTGCGCCAAACACTGTTTGGCGGCAACCGTTTTTCACTCCGCTGCGAGCAACGGCTTGTCCTCTTCCAGCGCCTTGCGGCGGGCGGCAAGTTCAAGCTCGCGGTGAAGGCGGATTTCCTCATCCGCCTGCGGCTTGGCGAAGCGGGCGATCAGCAGGTAGGAGACCGGCGTGATGTAAAGCGTCACCAGCGTCGCAAAACCGAGGCCGCCGACGATAACCCAGCCGAGCGCGATGCGCGCTTCCGCGCCGGCGCCCTGCGCCAGCACCAGAGGCACGCCGCCGAGAATGGTCGCAATCATCGTCATCATGACAGGGCGCAGGCGGATGCTGGTGGCCTTTTCGATGGCCTCGCGCACGCTGGCTCCCTGATCGCGCAGATGATTGGCGAATTCGACGATGAGAATACCGTTCTTCGCCATCACCCCGACGAGGAGTACGAGCCCGATCTGGCTATAGACGTTGAGGCTGGACCCAGTGACCAACAGCGCGATGACCGCGCAGGCAAGGCCGAGCGGCACCGTCGTCATGATGATGACCGAACTCAAGACGCTTTCAAACTGCGCGGCCAGCACGAGGAAGATGATGGCGATGGCGAAACCGAAGGTCAGCAGCATGCCGCTCGAATTTTCCTCCAGCGTCGCCGCTTCGCCCAGCGGCAGCAGGCGTGCGCCGGGCGGCATGACGGATTGCGAGAGCTCATTCACCTTTTGCAGCGCCTCGCCCAGCGAAACGCCGTCCTTGAGATTGGCGGTAAAGCCGACGGAGGGAAGCTGCTGCTCGCGGTTGAGCTGCGGCGCAACCGCATTTTCCTTCAGGGTGGCGATGACCGACATCGGCACGATCTTACCGTCGCCCGTTTTCAGGAAGACGTTTTCCAGATCGGTCGGATCGTTGATCGGCCGGGTAGAAGACAAAAGCCGCACCGGGATCGCATCGCCATCCACGAAGACGTCGACAATCGAGCGCCCTTCCAGCAGCGACTGCATGGCGCGCGACAGGCCGGTGATATCGATGCCGAGATCCGATGCACGCTCGCGGTCGATGGAGACGGAAATCTGCGCCTGATTGGGTTCATTGTCGAAACGCGGCGTGTCGAACAGGCCGCTTTCCTCCATGGAAAGCAGCAATTTCTGCGTCGCCTCGGTCAGCGCCGCATAATTGCTGCCGACCATCGCCATCTGCAGGCCGTTGCCGGCACCGCGAATTCTGAGGCTGTTCGGCTGCATCGCATTGCCGCGCAGCGCCGGCACCCTGTTGGCGGCGGAAGTGACATCGGCGGCAATCTGGTTCTGCGTACGCTCGCGGTCGGCCCAGGGCGCGAGCGTCAACACCATGAAACCGGTATTGGACGAGCCGTTCATGCCGGTGATGGAGTAGATATTGCGGATTTCACCGCTGTCGCGCAGCGGCTGCAGGTTTTCTTCGATCCGCTGCAACTGGTCGCGGGTATATTCGAGGCTGACGCCCTGCGGCGCGGTGACCCGCATCATGATCGAGGCGCGGTCCTCGCGCGGCGTCAGTTCGTTCTGGATCATGCCGAAGGCGATCCACGACAGGCCGGAAAAGATCAGCGCCACGACGATGACGATCAGCGGATTGTTGAGGCAGGCGGAAAGCGTCGTTTTGTAGGTGGAGGCAAAGACATTGCCGAACCATGCGAGCGGCCCCGTCGGCTCCTTCAGCCCCTCCTTCAGCATGCGCGAGGCGAGCATTGGGCAGAGCGTCAGCGCCACGATGGAGGACAAGCCCACCGCGAAGGCCAGCACGAAACCGAATTCGCGGAACAGGCCGCCAAGCTGGCCCGGCAGGAAGGAGAGCGGAATGAACACGGCGGCAAGCGTCGCCGTCGTCGCGATGACCGCGAAAAAGACTTCCTGCGTGCCAAGAACGGCAGCGGCGCGCGGCCCCATGCCTTCCGCCCGTCGGCGCACGATATTTTCCAGCACGACGATGGCGTCATCGACCACGAGACCGGTCGCCAGAACGATGGCAAGCAGCGTCAGAATATTGACCGAGAAGCCGACCATATAGATAGCGACAATGGTGCCGATCAGCGCCACCGGCATGGTGATTGCTGGAATAAGGGTGGCGCGCCAGTCGCGCAGGAAGAGATAAAGCACGACGACGACGATGATCGCCGAGAGACCGAGCGCCAGTTCCACCTCATGCAGCGCGCCTTCGATGAAGACGGCATCGTCACTGGTGACGACGATACGCGTACCTTCGGGCAGATTGGCCGACATGGCGTCGACGGCGGCCTTCACGCCGGTCGAGATGCTGAGCGTGTTCGACTGCGCCTGCCGGATGACACCGAGACCGACACCCTGCACGCCGTTGGAGCGCAGCGAGGTGGATTCATCATCCGCGCCCAGCATGACGGTCGCGACGTCCCTGAGGCGGATATTGTTCTTGATGAGAAGGTTGGAAAAGTCTTCGGGCTTCGTCAGGCTGGCGGTGGCGCGCACGACGATGTCCTGCGTCGTGCTTTTCAGCGACCCCGCCGGCACGTCGAGGGCTGCGCTGGCAAGCGCGTTCGAAACATCGGTCACCGTCAAACCGCGGCTGGCGAGCGCCGCCTGATTGAGATCGACCCGGAAAACCTTTTCCTGATCGCCGTAAAGCTCCACATCGGCCACGCCGTCGACGGCGGCCAGACGGTCGATGATCTCGTCATCCACAAGCTTGGTCAGGTCTTCCATGCTGAGCGTGGAGGAAGTGACGGCAAGGCGCATAATCGGCTGGCTGTCGGAATCCGCCTTGATGATCTGCGGCTCGTCGGCATCGTCAGGCAACTGGTTGGTAACGCGGCCGATGGCGTCGCGCACATCGTTGGCGGCAACCGCCAGATCGACATTGTCGCCGAATTCCAGCGTTACGCGGCTGGTGCCGAACTGCGAGTTGGACGAGATGGACTTGACGCCGCTGACACGGGCCACCGCACCTTCGATGGTCTGCGTCACTTCCTGATCGATGGTTTCGGGCGCCGCCCCCTCATAGGTGGTCCTGACGCTGATCGTCGGCCGGTCGACGTCAGGCAATTCGCGCACTTCAACGCCCACGAGCGCCGCAAGGCCGGCAACGACCAGCAGCGTGTTGAGAACCGCCGCCAGAATCGGCCGGCGCACGAACAATGCCGTAAAGGCGAGTTTGGAATCCTTAACCGAGGGCGGCTGCGTCGTCATTGGCTGGCAACCTCCTCGGGCTTCGGCTGGCTGCCGACACGGACCGCGCCGCCTTCCCTGACACGCTGAAGGCCCTCGATTACGACAGGCTCGCCATCCGCCAGCTCCGCCTTGACGAGAACGGCATCGGGATTGCGCTGCACGATCTGCACCCGCACCTTGTTCGATTTATTGTCGGTCACACGCCAGACGTAGGAGCCTTCCGCATCCCACTGCACGGCCAGCGGATCGACCGAGGCATAGGTTTCCCCGGCAAAACGCATGGTGACGCCGAAGGACATACCCGCCCTCAGTTCGTCCTTCTCATTGCCGAACTTCGCCCGGATGCGGATCGTGCGGCTCGCCTCATCGACGCGGTTGTCGACGGCCTCGATCTCGCCCTTGAAGGTCTCACCCGGCCGGGAAATGGACGTCGCCTCCACCGGCATGCCGACCTTGATCGCAGTTGCGAACCGCTCGGGAGCCCAGAAATTGACGAGAATTTCCGAACGGTCATCAATGCTGACGATGGTTGACTGCGTGGTGACGTTATCGCCGATATTGGCGGCGACGATACCCGCCACACCCTCTATCGGCGCAACGATGTCGCGGCGCTTGAGATTGAGTTCGGCGGTGCTCAGCGCAAGCTTGGCGGCTTCTTCGGCGATCTGCGCATCCAGCACATCGAGGCGGGAAACGGATTTCAGGTTCTTGTAGGAATTGGATTTTTCAACGGCGCTGCGCAGCGCCACCTGCGCCTTGTCGCGCTCGATCACCTGCTCTTCATCGTCGAGCCGCGCCAGCACCTGCCCCTTCACGACACGAGCGCCGGACGACGTGCGAATTTCGGAAAGCGTGCCGGAAGCCTGCGGCATGACAACGACGGACTGGATCGCCTCGCCATTGCCGATGGCGTTCAGCCGGTCATTGACCGTGCCCTTCTTCACCGGGGCCGTCACCACCAGTGTGGCGTTGCCGTTGCGGCGCGCGCCGCCGGCATTCTGCCCTGTGGACGCACCGGCTGCCGGGCCGCCGGATGCGGCGACTTCAATCGCCCCGGCAGGCGTTTTGCCAAGCCCCATACTGGCGAGCACATTGCGGGCTTCGGGCGAATAGAAGCCCCAGAGACAGAGCCCCGCTCCCACCACGGCAACACTGACACCCACCTGTTTCCAGACCCGCATATATTTCTCCGGTTGATCCGCGCAGCATAAAGCATTCCCGAAAACCTACGTTCCGGGACAGATGCAGTATTCCTGCTTGGCTGAGGCAAGGCAACGCACAAATCCGTTCCTTACGTAATTGTAATTTGGGCGCAAATGCCGCCCGGCGCAGCCAAACGGCAATCTGGGCCACGCATTCCTGTCGCAAATATCCGCCATTGGGCTAATCTGCCCCCGAGACGCCATAACCGGAGGAAACGATGAGCACCGTGACGAAGACCGAAAACCCGGAAACCGATCCTCGCGTCAAGGCGGTGTTCGATGACATCCGCGCCACCCGCAAATCGGATTTCATCAACAATATGTGGCTCTACCTCGCCTTCGATGCCGATCTGCTTGAAAAGACCTGGAGCGAGGTCAAGGCGGTGATGGCGACACCTTCCGCACTCGATCCCGTGGTGAAGGAAATGCTTTATATCGCCGTTTCCGTCACCAATGGCTGCTCCTATTGCGCCCATTCCCACACGGCAGCCGCCAAAGCCAAAGGCATGACGACAGAGCAGCATGCCGATTTGCTGCGCGTCATCGCGCTTGCCGCCAAGACCAACCAGCTTGCGGTGGCGCTGCAAGTGCCCGTTGACGCCGCTTTCGACGCCGACAGGCAGACATGAAACGAAAAAATGCCTTGGAATGGGCGTTTTGACGGTTGATACCGGAATAAAAGCAGAACACGGTTCTGGCCTTTATATCCCGAATCACTACATTGGGCCGCATGAGCAACAGTTTTGACGATATGCCGTTCTTCGATGAGGAACCCGCCGCACCGCGCAGGGCAACGAACAATGCCGGTGCGGAAAGCGGCGGCGGGCTCGGCATTGCCGCCCGCGCCATGGCGGCGCGCGATCAGGCGCGTGCTGCGCCCGACTATCTTTCCGGCCTCAACCCGGAACAGCGCGATGCCGTGGAAACGCTGGACGGACCCGTTCTCGTGCTCGCCGGCGCCGGCACCGGCAAGACCCGCGTTCTGACGACCCGCATCGCCCATATTCTGGCGACCGGCCGCGCCTATCCGAGTCAGATTCTTGCCGTGACCTTTACCAACAAGGCCGCCCGCGAGATGAAGGAACGTATCGGCGTTCTCGTCGGCGGCGCTGTCGAGGGCATGCCCTGGCTCGGCACCTTCCACTCCATCGGCGTCAAGCTGCTGCGCCGCCATGCGGAACTCGTCGGCCTGAAATCGGACTTCACCATTCTCGATACCGATGACGTGGTGCGGCTGATCAAGCAGCTCATTCAGGCAGAAGGGCTGGACGACAAGCGCTGGCCGGCAAAACAGTTCGCCGGCATGATCGACGGCTGGAAGAACAAGGGCCTGACGCCGCCGGACATTCCGGAGGGTGACAGCCGCGCTTTCGCCAACGGCAAGGGCCGCGAACTTTACACCGCCTATCAGAACCGCCTGAAAACGCTGAACGCCTGCGATTTCGGCGACCTTCTGATGCATCCGATCAGCATCTTCCGCCGCCACACCGATATTTTGAAGGAGTATCACCAGAAGTTCCGTTACATTCTGGTAGACGAATATCAGGACACCAATACGGCGCAATATATGTGGCTGAGGCTTCTCGCCCAGCGCGCCAAGGGCGAACCGCAGAATGTCTGTTGCGTGGGTGACGACGACCAGTCGATCTATGGCTGGCGCGGCGCGGAAGTGGACAATATCCTCCGCTTCGACAAGGATTTTCCGGGCGCCAAGGTCATCAAGCTCGAACGCAACTATCGCTCCACCGAGCATATTCTCGGCGCGGCCGGCCATCTTATCGCCCATAATGAGGGCCGTCTCGGCAAGACGCTGTTTACCGAACGCAGCAGCCCGGATGATGAAAAGGTCGTGGTTCATGCCGCCTGGGATTCCGAGGAGGAAGCCCGCGCTGTCGGTGAGGAGATCGAGCAGCTTCAGCGCAAGAACCATAATCTGAACGACATGGCGATCCTCGTTCGCGCCTCCTTCCAGATGCGCGAGTTCGAAGACCGTTTCGTCACGCTTGGCCTCAATTACCGCGTCATCGGCGGTCCGCGCTTTTATGAGCGTCTCGAAATCCGCGACGCCATGGCCTATTTCCGCCTTGTCTGCCAGCCGGCCGACGATCTCGCCTTCGAGCGGATCGTCAACACGCCGAAGCGCGGTCTTGGCGATACGACGATCCGCAATCTGCACGACTATGCCCGCGCCCGCGATATTCCGATGCTGGCAGCGGCCGCCGACATCATCGAGACCGACGAGCTGAAACCGAAGGCGCGCAAGGCGCTGTTCGATGTGGTGCAGGATTTCCGCCGCTGGCAGGGCCTCTTGGAAAACACCGAGCACACCACCCTTGCCGAGCAGATCCTCGACGAAAGCGGCTATACCGCCATGTGGCAGGCCGACAAGACGGCCGAAGCGCCCGGACGACTTGAGAACCTGAAGGAACTCATCCGCTCGATGGAGGCCTTCGAGAGCATGCGCGGCTTCCTTGAGCACGTTGCCCTCGTCATGGATGCCGAGCAGAACGAAAATCTCGATGCCGTCTCCATCATGACGCTGCACTCCGCCAAGGGGCTGGAGTTCGACACCGTCTTCCTGCCCGGCTGGGAAGAAGGCCTGTTCCCGCACCAGCGGGCGCTGGACGAAGGCGGGCGCTCCGGTCTGGAGGAAGAACGCCGCCTCGCTTACGTAGGTATCACCCGCGCCAAGAAGCTCTGCCATATCTGGTTCGTGTCGAACCGGCGCATTCACGGGCTGTGGCAATCCACCCTGCCCTCGCGTTTCCTCGATGAATTGCCGCCCGCCCATGTGGATGTCGCGGCATCCGACAGCAGTTACGGCGGTTATGGCGGACGCGGCGGCTACGGCCAGTCGCGCTTCGACAAGGCCGATCCTTTCACCAACAATTATTCCACCCCCGGCTGGAAGCGCGCGCAGCAGAACCGCAGCGACGCCACCCGCGACAATTGGGGCACGCGCTCCGGCCATGCGGTGGAACGGATCGGTTATGGCGAAAGCGGCCCGCGCACCCGCACGATCGACGGCGAACTGGTGGCGAAATCCGTCGCTGACACGCCATCGAAATTCTTTGTCGGTGACCGCGTGTTCCACCTCAAATTCGGCAATGGCAACATTTCCGCCATCGAAGGCAACAAGCTGACGATCGACTTCGATCGCGCCGGCCAGAAGCGTGTGCTGGACGGATTTGTGGAAAAGGTCTGATTCGACAACCATGAGTGCCCGAAGGCTGCTTTTTCCATAGCCCGCGTCATGCCGTTGCAATAAAGGAGTTGCAATGGGGAAGTGGAACTGGCGAGGACAGCTTTGCATATATTACCGAAAAGCCAGCGCAGGCTCGCCGTTTTCCTGATCAATATGGACAGCGCCACCAAACGCCTCGCGGATATGACCGCGCGCCTCGACGCCATGGGGCTCAAGGCGGAGCGTGTCCCCGGCGTCAATGGCAGGGAACTGAATTACCCCATCCCGGAATTCAGCGAGATTTCCTACATGCTCATGCATGGCCGCCGCACCTCGCCGCCGGAAATCGGCTGCTATCTCAGCCATGTCGCCTGCGCCAATAAATTCATGGCGGGCGATGCAGATATCGCGCTCATCCTTGAGGATGACGTGGTCTTCGACGATGATTTTCTCAACGCCATCGACGAGGCGGTGCTGAATGGCGGCGACTGGGATTTGCTGCGGCTCACGACGGTCAGCAATGGCCGGAAATTCCCGTTCCGCCCGCTTTCCAACGGTCGCTCGCTCGCCATTGCCATCACGCGGGAAAAAGGGTCGGGCGCCTATCTCGTCAACCGCCGCGCCGGAAAATGGATATCGAAGTTGATCCCCATGCGGCTCGCTTATGACATCGCATTCGATCTGGAATATCTCGCGGGGCTGAAGGCGGCCTTCCTCTACCCGCTTTGCGCCACGCAGGATGCGGACGGGGAAAGCCAGATCCAGAACAATCTGCGCATCTATCGCCTGCCGCGCTGGCGCTATTTCACCGTTCTGCCCTATCGCGCCTATCTGGAAACCAGCCGGTTCCTGCTGCGCGGCATTCGCTTCGCCGTCGCCAAAGTGTGCGTTGCGATGGGGCGCGGCAAGGGCAAGACCGCCCAGGCCGGTCATTGATCGATCTGTCTTACACTTCGCCGGGCGTGAAGCCGACGAGATAGACCGCCGCGACCACGGCTGCGAGAATGAAAATAGAAATGACGAAAATCGTCATCCGGTTCAATGGTTTGCGCGTCGTTTTCTTCATGGTGGAATAATGCGTGGCCGCATCGCTTGTTCCGCAACGCACAGGATAATGTCGTCTAAAACCGTGAGCCGCCGCAATTCGATTCCGCTTCAGGCACATATGGGCTAAAGCTCGTCTCCATCTTCAGCTTTCCGGCCCGCCATGACAGACACGACGCATCCACGCCTCAACCCGCTGCATCTTGCCGCCGCCTTCGCCAGCGGCTGCCTTTTGACATTGATGGTGCATTTCAACGGTCAGCTTGCCCATTACGGCAATGCGCTGTTTTCCTCCTGGACGGCGCATGGCACCGGCACGGTGGCGGCGCTGATCTATCTCGCCATCATGCGTCCGAAGAAAGACGCGGGCGCGGCAGAAAAACCGAAAGCGCCGCTCTGGGCCTATTGCGGCGGGGTGGTGGGTGCGGCCATCGTCATCCTCACCTCCACCGCCGTCAATTCGCCGCTGGCGCTTTCCGGCACCATTGCGCTCGGGCTTGGCGGACAGGTGATCTTCAGCCTCCTGGCGGATCTTTTCGGCCTCTTCGGTCTGCCCAGAAGAAAGCCGGACCTGCGGGACATGGCGGCTGTGGCGCTCATTCTCTGCGGCAGCGCACTCATCATCCTTGTCGGGAGAACGGCATGATTGTCTGGATCGCCATGGCCTTTACCGGCGGCGTCTTCGTGGCGCTGAGCCGCCAGATCAACGGCCGCCTCAGCCTGTCCAACTCGCCGCTCATCGCATCGTTCTGGAATCACATTGTCGGTTTTGCCGTGCTGACGGTCATCGGCCTCATCGTCGGCGGCCTCATTCCCCCGGGCGCGGCCGATGCGCCCTGGCTTGCATTTATCGGCGGGCCGATCGGTGTCGTCTTCATCGCTTCGGGAAGCTGGCTCATTCCGCGCATCGGTGCGGTCAATACCGCCCTTCTGGTCATCAGCGGCCAGATGGTCTCAGGCGTGGTTCTCGATCTTTTCGGCGATCATCCGCCGAAACTCTGGGCTAGCGCACTCGGCATCCTGCTCATCTTCGCCGGCATGGTGCTGACGCAGCGGCGCGGTCGCTAGAGCATTTCCAGTAAAAGTGCAAAGCGGTTTTACGTCAGGAAAATGCGGAAAGCTCAGGAATCGCTGCCGCGCGAAAACATGCCGAGCAGGGTCTTGCCGCCGCTTTTACCGCCACTGCTCGCAAGTGTCGGCCGGTTGCCGTTCAACTTCGGCACCACCACCATGCGCTTGACTTCGCCGCGCTTGAAGGCCGCAAGGAAGCGCGGGTAATCCCGGAACACCACGCAGCCATTCGATTCGCCGCGTTTCGCCAGCATGTAGGTATGCGCCAGAAGACCGTCGCGGCCGTGCGGGTTGACGCCGTTTTCCGGCGTCAGGCGAATGGCCTCGACGCCATGGAACCGCGCCTCGCGCATCGTCAGACGATAGCTGGAAGGCGGCGTCGAACCGCGCATTCTCACATGCACGTAATCGGGGTTGTCGCGCATCTTGCCGATGCCGGAATGCGCTTCGAGCTTCTCGCCATTTGGCATGTGCACCACGCCGGAGGAAATATCGTAGATCGCCGTGCCATTGCCGCGATCCGGCCACGGAACCGCATCCATCTTGCTCGGCTCGCGCATCGGATTGTCAGGCTTTGCAAAGGCGAGCATGGCGCCGGTGCTCTGCTTCGCCGGCGCAGGCGCGCGAAGGGGAACCGGCGCATCGAAAGCCGGTGCCGAAGCGACGGCCGGAACATGTTCCTCGGTCTTGGACGATGTCGCGGGACGCGGTGACGGCTCGACCGTCTGAGCCGTCGCCACCTCGGGACGGAAGCTCGGCAGCGGCACATCATCGGGCAGCAGGCTGCTTGCCTCTTCCTCGATCTGCGGCCGTGCCAGCGCCACTTCAAATGCCGGATGCTGCGGAACGGCGCTCTGATAGGCAACCTCGGAGGTACGCCCAAGCGCAGAATCGACGATCGCCGACGGCTTGAGCGCGGCAAGTTGCTTCACCGTCGCCTGCCCCTTGGCATTGACAGCTGCGCCAAAGCGTTCGCCGAATTCCTTCGCGCCGATCTCGGGCATGATGCCGGCGAGGCGAACCGCCTTCTGCTGGCCGTGGCTGTGGTCGCTCAGGCGGGAAAACTTGCGCACGTGAATATCCCGCGCGGCCGCATGGGCAATTGCCGTCTCCGTGGAAGCGAATCGCGTCACCAGCGTCTTTTCAAACTGCCCGACACCATGCGAAGCGGCGGCCATGCTGTGCAGCGAGGCAAAGGCGGCGAAGGCGAAAAGGCCGGCAAAGGCGCCGCCGCCAAGGAGGGCGGACATTCGGCCGAACGCAAAGGATTTGCCTCTCTTGACGGAAGACGAACCGGCAAGACCGGCGCCATTATAGGCCGCAGCAGAAAACGCCATGATACTCGTTACTCGAACCGTTCACGCACACCCGGCCGACGCCGGAGGGATTTTGGGACATCCGAAGGGCGGGCAAACACCGCGCCGGTTTCGGAACTGACTGGTTCGAAGCATGACGAATTATGGTAACCAAAGTGTTTACGAGTCCCTGCAAAAATAATTCGTTAAGGTCTGCGCATTGTAAGGCGAAGGCAAAACAATGACTTGCGCCGAGACTGCGTGCATCCGCACTGCGTCGTCCGGGGAAATGCCCCTTAGAGGGTCGTCATCGGCCTAAAAAATTTCCGTCGCCGCATTGTCAGGTAAATTCCGACTTGGCCGGAAATTTGCTGCAATTGCGGCAGGACTGCGACAGGGCAAGCCCCTGCCCGAAACACCCGTGCCTGCCGAAGAGGTCGAAAGGGGCTTGATCCGTTAAAGCCGGCTTGGCATCCTGCCCTAAAAAGGGAGGCACATCATGAAGGCGCTGCTGCTCATCGATATCCAGAACGGTTTTTGCCCTGGCGGCAATCTGGCCGTTGCCGATGGCGACAGGGTCGTGCCCATCGCCAATGCCCTGATCGACAATGGCGGCTACGATCTCATCGTCGCCTCGCAGGACTGGCACCCTGAAAATCACGGCAGCTTCGCCTCCCAGCATCCCGGCAAGAAGCCCTTCGACATGGGCGAACTCTCCGGCAAACCGCAGATGATGTGGCCTGACCATTGCGTGCAGGGCACGCCGGATGCGGAATTCCATCCCGACCTCAAGACGGACGCCTTCGATTATATTCAGCAAAAGGGCGAAAACCCCGCCGTCGACAGCTATTCAGCCTTTCGCGACAATGACCAGGGCGCGACGACGGGACTGGCCGACTATCTCAGCCGTCAGGGTGTCACGCAACTCGACGTCTGCGGCCTTGCCACCGATTATTGCGTCAGTTTTTCGGTGCTCGATGCCCTCGACATGTTGCCCGGTGTGAATGTCCGTTTCATCGAAGATGCCAGTCGCGGCATCGATCCGCAGGGCATCAAGGCCGCGATTTCGACGATGCGGGAAAAAGGCGCGGCGATTCTCAAAAGCCGCGACATTTTGCGGGACTAGTTTAGCGCGGCTTCGGCTTCTCCAGCACGTCGATATCGCCTGCTGCATCCTCAAGGCGTCTCAGGATCGCGGCATGCGCATCCCTGAGCCCCTCATTATAAAAAACATGCCCCAGCTCCTCGGCCAGAAAATCCACGAAGATTTCCGCCTGCAGATGCCCGATCTCGGCTTCGGTCTCCCGGGCAAGATAATCCCGGATACGTGCGGCCAAGGCGGCCTTTTCCTGCTTTTCCAGCATCGATCTTCCATCGTCTGACTGTTGAGGGGTACGGGAGGAAGGCGGTGAAACCGTCCGTCCGGCACCGGCCTTATGGGGCGTTACCGTAACGGAAGCTTCAAGGGAATCAATCGATCCATTCATGCAATTCGTTTGCCAGCCGGGCGGGACGGCGATAGAGCGGCGGGCAAGGAGTTTCCAGAAATGTTCAATGCAGATTTTCGCGAGGGATTGAAGAGCGGTTTCCCGATCGCCCTCTCCGCCGCCCCCTTCGGTGCGCTGTTCGGCGCGGTCGCAGTCGATAACGGGCTCAGCGTCACCGAAGCCACGATCATGAGCGGCACCGTCTATGCGGGCGCGAGCCAGCTCGTGGGTATCGAGTTGTTCGGCCAGAAGGTTGCCCCCTGGCTGATCGTTCTATCCGTCTTTGCCGTCAATTTCCGCCATATCCTCTATTCGGCCGCCATTGCCCGGATGATCTCGAACTGGTCTTTCCTGCAAAAAGCCGCGGGCTTCTTCGTGCTGGTCGATCCGCAATTCGCCGAATCGGTCAGGAAATACGAAAATACCGGCGCGGTCGGCTTTTCCTGGTACATGGGCTTTGCAGCGCCGGTCTATGTGCTGTGGCTGGCCATGACCATTCTCGGCGCATCGCTCGGCAATATGGTCGGCGATCCCAAAGCCATCGGTCTCGATGTGCTGCTGCCGATCTATTTCATGGGTATGGTCTTGAGCTTCCGCCAGCGGGAGAATTTCTACCCTGTCATGCTGGCAAGCGCGGTGGGTGCAACGGTTGCCTATCACATCGTCGGCTCGCCGTGGCATGTCAGCCTCGGCGCTGTCGCCGGAATTCTCGTCGCGGTCCTCTATCCACCGAAGCCGAACGACGGGACGAATTCTGAAAGCAGGGTGGAAACGCCATGAGCGACATGCTGCACACCGATACGCTGATCCTGATCGCGCTCGCCGCCATCGCCACCTATCTGACCCGCATCGGCGGTTATGTGCTGATGACGCGGATGAAATCCATCCCGCCGCGCATGGAGGCGGGACTGAACGCCGTTCCCGTGGCGGTTTTGACCACGCTCGTCGCACCCGCCTTTTTTGAAGGCGGATACGAGGTGAAGATCGGCATGGTGGCAGCGCTTCTGGTCTGCCTGCGCTTTCCCGGCCTGACGATGCTCGCCATCGGCTGGGCCATCGTCATCGCCATCAGGCATTTCGGGCTGCTCTAAGCGCCCCGCTCCAATGGCTTCGTCGCGGCAACGAGCCACGCCTTAACCTCCTCGTCGGTGATCAAGGGAGAAAGCTTCTCCAGAACCCCGGCGTGATAGGCGTTCAGCCAGCCCAGTTCTTCATCGGTCAGGAGAGCGGCAACGACCAGTCTGCGGTCGATGGGGCACCAGGTCAGCGTTTCGAAGGAGAACATCGGCTGGTCGCCGCCGGCGACCTCCTCCGCCTCGCATACATAGATGAGGTTCTCGATGCGGATGCCGAAAGCGCCAGGCCGGTAATAACCCGGCTCGTTTGACAGGATCATGCCGGGCAGAAGCTCCTGCGTCGAAAGCCGTGAAATACGCTGCGGCCCCTCATGCACCGAAAGATACGACCCGACGCCATGGCCGGTGCCATGGGCGTAATCCGCTCCCGCCTTCCAGAGCGCGATACGCGCCAGCGGATCGAGATCGCAACCGCGCGTTCCCTTCGGAAACCGCGCGGTGCTGATGCCGATCATGCCCTTCAGCACCAGCGTAAAGAAACGCTTCTGCTCTTCCGGAACGGTACCGATTGCGACGGTACGGGTGATATCCGTGGTGCCGTTGACATATTGCGCGCCCGAATCGACGAGGAACATCTCCCCCTCCGCAAGTGTGCGGTCGGTATCGGTGGTGACGCGGTAATGGATGATGGCGGCATGTTCGCCGGCACCTGAAATCGTATCGAAAGACACGTCCTTGAGCGGGTTTTGCAGCCCCTGCCCCACCTTGACCCGAGCGGCCTCCAGCGCCTTGACGGCGGCGATTTCGGTAATGCTGCCCGGTTGCTGGCGGTCCAGCCAGCAGAGATATTCGACCATGGCCGCGCCATCCTGCACATGGGCGGCTGCCGAGCCGGCCAGCTCCGCCTTGTTCTTCCGCGCGCGCGGCAGGCGAACGGGATCGGCCTCCTCTATCAGCGAGCCGCCCGCCGCGGTGATTGCGCCGGTCAGCGCCACCGGGGTCAGATCGGCATCCACCATGACGCGGCCCTTGGCGCTGGCGATTGCATGCAGACGGTCAGCGATCTTCGACGACGGCAATTGTGTCGAGAGCTGCGCCAGATAGGCCTCAGTCTCGATGCCGGTCTTGCGCTTGTCGAGAAAAATATCCGCCCTGCCGTCGGCGTAGATGATGGCGCGCGCCAGCGGATGCGGCGTATGCGGCACGTCGTTGCCGCGAACATTGAAAATCCAGGCGATGGAGGATGGATCGGTAACCAGCAAGGCATCCGCGCCCTTTGCCGAGACCGTCTCCGCCAACGAGGCGATCTTTTCCTTCGCCAGCTTGCCGGTAAAGGCCTCGGGCTGGATAACGACGGGCTCCAGCGGCTCGGAGGGACGGTCCTGCCACAGGGCATCGAGCGGGTTCTTTTCCAGGAGAACGACCGAACCGCCCTTGCCGGCAAGCACCTTTTCCAGCCGCTTCAACTCCGCACCAGTGTGCAGCCACGGATCGATGCCGAGCCGGAAACCCTGTGGAGCATGTTCGGCCAGCCAGACGGAGGGCGGCGCGCCAACCAGATCGCCGCCGCTGAAGACCGATTGGTCGACCTGCGATTTGAGCTGCGTCGTATAACGGCCATCGACAAAAACCACCGCCTCCGTGCGCGTCACCAGCGCAATGCCGGCGGAACCGGTAAAGCCGGTCAGCCAGGACAGGCGCTCGGCGCACTCCGGCACATATTCCCCCTGATATTCATCGGCGCGCGGCACCAGAAAACCGTCGATACCAAGGGCATCGAAACCGGCGCGCAGCGCCTCGACGCGGGCCTTGCCAAATTGCGGCGCGGATTTGTTTTCGAAGGTCTGGAACATAGGCGTCTTTCGGGAACTGTCATGAGAAAAGCTGCAAGGTTGCGCCGTCAAATCATTGGCGCGCAACGACAATGCCATGCGGACAAAGCCGGTTTCAAGCCATATATGACAGACCGGATTGCGGCGATAAATTGTGCACATTTTGCGAAATAAGTAATACTCAAGGCGAAGTGACATGCGATAAATGCATATCTACCCTGAGATATCCCCTCTAACTAAACAAAAACACATCGCTTATCTTCAGATCAACACAGCGAGAGAGACACTCTCCTGGCAAACAAGGATTTGAAGCAATGGCAAAATCTTTCCTCCGCACCGCCTTCGATCGCGTCGTTGAAGCACGCGAGCGTCAGGTCAGCCGCCATGTCAACGCCGCCCTTCTGAACCTCGACGACAAGTCGCTCGAAGCGCTCGGCATGAACCGCGCCGATCTTCGTCGCAAGGCAAAGTCTAGCTACGTATTCTGATGACGTCCGGCGCGGCGATCCTCCCTCCACCGCGCCGAACAGGAATACGTCGACCCGCTTGAGCAAGCTCCTCCCATGCTCGCGGGTTTCCAGGCGGCGCGAAAGCGCCGCCTTTTCTTTTGCCTGAAAGGAATATTGCCGCTGGTTCAGTCCCTGCGCAGATGCAGCGTGACCCAGCCATTGCGCCAGATGGTGCGGACATGGGAAAGCCGGGCGCCATTATAAGCGGAAAGCACCTTCCAGCGCTGCGACGCCAGAATGCCCGACAGGATGACGGTGCCGCCGGGCGCCAGATGCGTGACGAGCTGCGGCGCCATCTTGATGAGTGGCCGCGCGAGAATATTGGCGATGATGAGATCGAACGGGCCATGCTTGCGGAAGGCGTCCGAGTGGAAGCCCGGCGCGGTCTCCAGCGCCATCCCGGAGACGATGCCGTTCAGCCGCACATTCTCCTTCGCCACCTTGACGGCGATGGGGTCGATATCCGTCGCCAGCACGGGAATGGGGCGCATCTTGCGCACCGCAATCGCCAGAACGCCGCTACCGGTGCCGAGATCGAGTGCATTGCGCACGGTCCGCGCCCGCAGAACCTCCTCGATCATCTCAAGGCAGCCGGCCGTCGTGCCGTGATGGCCGGTGCCGAAAGCCTGTCCGGCCTCGATTTCGATTGCCAGATCGTTCGCCCGCACCTTGTCGCGATCATGGGCGCCATGCACGATGAAACGCCCTGCCCTGACCGGCTTCAGCCCCTCGAGCGACTTGGCGATCCAGTCGACATCCGGAACGGTCTCCTTTTCAATGACGAGACCGGGAAAGGCAGGAGCAAGCAGGGCGCTGACACGCTCGCGGAACTCTTCCTCCTGTTCGGCCATCAGATAGACCGAGGCTTCCCAGATATCGCGCTTCTCATCCACCTCGGTCGTGGCAATCGCGACATCCTCCTCGCCGAAATAGTCCGACATGAGATCGAGGATTTCACCCGCCTGGATTTCGGTCGTGGTGACGTAAAGTCGGATTTCGCTCACGGCGGGCTGCTTTCTCTGGATGAGGTTATTGCTCTTGCCTTTGCCACAAAACCTCGGCCAGTCCAATAAGCCCGGCGCAATTATGCCGCCTCTATCAGCCCTTCAGGAGATTCTGAAGCTTTTGCTCGGCAACTTCCGGGTTTTCACCATAGGCAATGGTGCCGGAAAAACGGCCATTGGCATCGAGCAGGATGACGGACGCCGTGTGATCCATGGTGTAATCGCCATTCGGATCCTTCTCGTCAACCGGCACCTTCTTGGCATAGATGCGGTAGCCCTTCAGCGTTTCGGCGATCTTGTCCGCCGGACCGGTGATGCCGGTGATGCGCTTCGAGACGTTGGAGACATATTGCTGCATGATCTCAGGCGTATCGCGCTCGGGATCGACGGAGACGAAATAGGCCTGCAGCTTGTCGCCGGCCGGGTCCACCTTCTCCATCCAGCCGTTCAGCTCGAAAAGGGTTGTCGGGCAAACTTCCGGGCAATGGGTGAAACCGAAGAACAGCGCTGTCGGCTTGCCCTGAAAGGCCTTTTCAGTGATCGGCTGGCCGTTTTGCGCCGTGAGTTGGAAGGGCACGCCATAGGCGGTCTCCACCATTTCATTACGCGTCTTCGTCATTTCGATCGTCAACCAGCTGACAACGCCGGCGAGAACGAGCACGACGGCCCACAATACGATGCGAATATTTCTCATTGTCCAATCCTACCCCGAAAGCCGGCGGCACATCGCAGGCCCTGGCAGACAGATAACGAAAGGCGACGGGGACGGCAAATCAACTGGGCGTATTTGCGGGAACCGCGCTGATTTGTCACAAATCCGCAGCCGGAAAACACGTCACAGGCACCAGGCGATGCCGCTCTGCACCGTGGACAGGAAAATATCCGTGCCGTGCCGCACCCAGCCGTCAAAGGCAAGAAGCACGACGGCAAGCGAGGCCACAGCGGCAAGACTAGCCAGAATAAACTTCAGCGGATGGGAAACGAGTGCGTTCATGTGCCCATCATAACCTGTTTGCGTGAGCGCGAAAACCGCCAAAATACTGGGTTTTGCCGGCGGGGCAGCAGCAATTGTTAGGGAAAGTTTAAAATCTTGCTGTGCATTATGACCATAGCGGTTTTTAAGCCTCGACATGATGTCTCCCGGTCCATTCTCCGGCCACCGCATAAAGCTCAATCCTGCGCGGGCCTGTTAGAGAGCCATCAGAGGAACCCTGCCGTCATGTCCAACGCCATCAAGCAATCCGGCGCATATCTCGAAATCGTTTCCTTCCATCTGGGC
Source organism: Agrobacterium sp. LY4 (assembly GCF_001526585.1). Lineage (NCBI taxonomy): Bacteria > Pseudomonadati > Pseudomonadota > Alphaproteobacteria > Hyphomicrobiales > Rhizobiaceae > Agrobacterium > Agrobacterium sp. LY4. The sequence goes on from NZ_ASYA01000023.1 coordinate 87,247, forward strand.
GATCAGGAATTCTGCATCGACATCATGGCGATCCGCGAAATCCGCGGCTGGGCGCCGGTTACCCCGATGCCGCACACCCCGCCTTATGTTCTCGGCCTCATCAACCTGCGCGGCGCCGTCATTCCCGTCATCGACATGGCCGGCCGCCTCGGCATGAAGATGACCGAACCCTCCGAACGCTCCGCCATCATCGTCACCGATATCGGCGGCAAGCTGGTCGGCCTTCTGGTGGAACAGGTCTCCGACATGATGACCATCCGCTCCGAAGACCTGCAGCCCGCGCCCGATATCATTCCGGAAGAACAGCGCAGCTTCTGCCGCGGCATCGTGGCGCTGGAAAAGAGCATGGTCTGCTTCCTCAACCTCGACACCGTCATTGCGGACGAGCTGGCACGCGAAGCAGCCTGATTAAGCCGGCTCTTGCCTCTTGATAGGATTTGGAGCGCCTAGCGCCAGCGCCGTTGAAGCGGCGCGGGCTGCATAGTCTGGCAGTCCCGTTTCAGAAGTACTCCGTCACCCCGGACCTGATCCGGGGTCCAGCGCGATCAAATCATTGATCGCGAAAGACTCTTTCACGGCGCAGACGCGCCGTGGCTGGATGCCGGATCAAGTCCGGCATGACGGACAGAGTCGGACAAAATCTCACGGCTTGCCCTTTTGCCATGTGACCTGCTGGTTATAGAGCGGTACCGTGGAAATCGCCATCTTGGCCGAACCGTCGGTCAGTTCCCGCGCATGCACCAGATAGATCAGCGTGTCATTCGCCCTGTCATAGACGCGGCTGACGACGAGCTTCTTCCACACCAGCGACATGCCCTGCCGGAACACCTCTTCCCCGCCCTTCGACAGATCGATATCGCCGATCTCCACCGGCCCCGTCTGGCTGCAGGAAATGGCGTTGTTGGAAGGGTCTTCGAACCAGTTGCCGTTCTTCAGGCGGTCGATGACGCCGCGCTCGAAATAGGTCACATGGCAGGTCACGCCCTTGATCTTCGGATCGGCGATCGCCTCGATGACGATATCGTTGCCGATCCAGTCGACGCCGACCTCTCCCACCACCTGCGAATGCGCCGCTGTCACCGGAAGCAATGCCAGAAAGCCCGCAAACAAACCCGACAGAGTTTTCATCGTCATCGCATCTTCTCCGTTACGCTGCTTCAAACATAAGTGCGGGGAACGGTTACGCAACCCGGGAGGCGGCGCGTTTTTTCATGCTGCAGGGCTGGTAACCGGTGGAGGTGAGACGCCCCGCGACCATGCCGATCTTTTCAGGCAGGTCGCGGATATGGGCGACGCGCAAAGCCCTGGCCGCCGCAATCGAAGCGGCCGCGCAGACGACGGCATCTTCGGCGGCATTGTGATGCACAAAACGCAGCTGGAGGTGATGGGCGATTACATTCAGCTTGTGCGAGGCCAGATTGGGCCAGACATGCCGGGCGATCTTGACGCTGCACAGATAGGAAAGATCGGGATAGGACTGCCGGTATTTATCGAAAGACGCCCGCATGACGCTGAAATCGAAGGCGGCATTATGGGCGATCATGGTGGCGCCGTGGAAGTCGTCGATGAACTCCTCCATAACCTCGGGAAATTCCGGCGCATCTTCGACATCGGCCGGGCGGATGCCATGCACGGCGATGTTGAAGGGCGAAAACCGCATGTCCTTCGGCCGGATCAGCCGTTCCTCGACGCGAACGATCTCGCCGCCCTCTATCCACGCAAGTCCGACGGAGCAGGCGCTGCCCCGTTCCTCATTGGCGGTCTCGAAATCGATGGCGATGGTTTTCAAGAGTGATTCCCGTTGTTTCATTCCGGCATAGACCGGATTGACGTCAAAGAGAACCGGCCTCGGCAGAACCCGCTTCCGAAAGCATCCAGTCGATGAGCGTCACCAGATCGGGATTGTCCAGCATCCGCCGCGGATAAACGAGGAAATAGGCGAGCGTGCTGGCCATGTCCTTGCCGAAGGGCGCAATCAATGCGCCTTCCGCAAGCTCGCGGGAAACCAGCGAACGCCGGGTCAGCGCAATGCCGTGCCCGGCCTTGGCCGCATCCAGCGCACCATTGCTGTCGATGAAGACGGTGCCGCCGGAGGCATCCACATCCGAAACCCCCGCCGCCTCCAGCCAGCGCCGCCATTCATTGCGGTTTTCATCGTGCAGAAGCGGAATGGATTTCAGGTCCCCCGCCTCCTGAAGCGGCCCATATTTTTCCAGAAGTTGCGGCGAACAGACCGGCAGAGTGCCGTCATCGATGAAGCGGATGCTCTCCAGCCCCTCATACCGACCGAACCCGTGCCGTACCGCCAGATCGACGTCGTCCCTCGAAAAATCCACCAGCCGGTTCGTCACGCTGATGCGGACATCCACCTGCGGATGTTGCTGCTGGAAGGCAGGCAATCGCGGCATCAGCCATTGAACGGCGAAAGTCGGCGTGCAGCTCAGCGTCAGAACCGTAATCTCGGAGCGCGCCGTCAGTTCCGCCGTCGCCTCGCGCATCATCCGAAAGGCGGTGCGAAGCGCGCCGTAATAACGCTCCCCTTCACGCGTCAGCTGGATGCTGCGCGGCTTGCGGAAAAACAATTGCACCCCAAGCCGCGCTTCCAGCTCCCGGATTTGCAGGCTGACGGCACCGGGCGTGACATTCAACTCATTGGAAGCAAGCGTGACGCTGCGATACCGCGCTGCGGCCTCGAAGGCCTGCAACCCTTTCAAAGAAGGAAGTTCGACTGCCATGGTTTAGCTCATCTCAATTATCGAACGAGAAACAATCGTTTGAAAGCATCATAAAACAGGGAGTAAATAGACGCAACAAGACCTGAAACGCAGTGAAAACCACCCATTTCCAGTTTGAGCTAAACTCAACCGATATCGGGTGGATGGCGGCGATCCCGCCTGCGATCATGTCGATACTCATGCTTTGGGAGATGACGATGGCGATACAGAAACAGATGGATGCCGGTGAATGGGCAATGCTTGTCGCGCTTTCGCTTCTCTGGGGCGGATCGTTCTTTTTCATCGGTGTCGCCGTCAAGGAACTACCGCCCGTCACCATTGTCACGCTGCGCGTCAGCCTGGCGGCAATCGCGCTTCTCATCGTCTGCCGCATCATGGGCCTTCGCCTGCCGCGTGAATGGGCGGTATGGCGCGCCTTTTTCGGCATGGGTCTGCTCAACAACATCATCCCCTTCTGCCTGATCGTCTGGGGTCAGACCCACATTGCCAGCGGACTGGCCTCGATTCTTAATGCCACCACGCCCCTCTTCACCGTCATCGTCGCCCATTTTCTCACCGCCGACGAGAAGATGACCGGCAACAAGCTTACCGGCGTGCTGATCGGCTTTGCCGGCGTGGCGACCATGATCGGCCCGGCTGCCTTCACCGGCTCATCCGGCCTCTGGGGCCAGATCGCCATTCTCGGCGCGGCCATCTCCTATTCCTTCGCGGGCATATTCGGCCGCCGTTTCAAGGCCATGGGCGTACCGCCGCTGATGACCGCCACCGGCCAGATCTCCTCTTCAACACTGATGCTCATCCCGGCCGCCCTTCTTATCGATAAACCATGGACGCTCGCCATGCCGGGCCTCGGCACCTGGGGCGCGCTTGTCGGCATCGCCCTCTTGTCGACGGCACTCGCCTATCTGATCTTCTTCCGCATCCTCGCCAGCGCCGGCGCCACCAACCTCGCCCTCGTCACCTTCCTCATTCCCGTCAGCGCCATCCTGCTCGGTTCGCTGCTTCTCGGCGAGCAGCTGGAGATGAAACACTTCGCCGGCATGGCAATGATCGCCGCCGGTCTTGCGGCGATCGACGGCAGGCTGCCGGCAAAACTCAGAAGCCTGCTGCGCAACGCACCCGCTTGACAGGGTCATGCGGCAAAAGCATTCTGCGCGCATGATCGCAACGAAACAGAACATCACCCGTCGCCATACCATCACCGGCCACCCGGCAGGCAGAGGTATGTCGTCGCGTTAAGCGATCCATTTCCACCCTGCCACTAGAGCAGGGTCCGCAAACCTGCTCCCATACGCCCAAGGAGACAGGCATGCAGAACATGAAATTTGCCGATAGTGAAGATTCGCAATTCAGCTTGAACGAAGTCGTCCTGCGTGCGGCGCGTCTGGACGATGCCGAAGCCCTGACCGAAATGTTCAACCTACCCGGCGTCCGTCACGGCACGCTCCGACAGCCGTTTCAGTCCGTTGAAAAAACGCGAAAATCGATGGAAAACCGCGGCCCGAACGATATCGCCATCGTTGGCGAATGGCGTGGAAAGATCGTTGCCAATGCAGGACTGTTTCGCAGGGCGGGAAGGCAGTCCCACATCGCCGATCTGGTGATCAGTGTTCACGACGATTTTGCGGGCAAGGGCGTCGGATCATATATCCTCACGGCGTTGATCGACACGGCCGACAATTGGCACGATATACGCCGCATCGAGCTCAACGTATTCACCGACAATCTCCCGGCAATCCGGCTCTACGAGAAATTCGGTTTCGAACGTGAAGGCACCCTGCGCAACGACGCCTATCGTGACGGGAAATACGTCGATGCCCACGTGATGGCGCGTCTTCGATAGTTCCGGTCAGTTGTCCAGGTGATCCGCAAACACTTCCCGAATGGTCCGCCGCGACCATTCGGCCATTTTGTCGTTACGTCCACGCTCCGCATCCAGCACGATCAAAGCCTTCCACAGCGCCCAGCCACGCCCGCGCTGCCATGTCGCCTCATCCAGCTCCAGCGCCCGGCGAAAAACGGCGCGGCTTCCCGCATCGAGCACATTCCACGCGAGGATGAGATCGGAAGACGGATCGCCGACGCCGGAACTGCCGAAATCGATGACGGCCGAAAGCCGGCCGTCCTTCACCAGCAGATTGCCCTCGGCAATGTCGCCATGCAGCCACACTCCCAGCTTCCGCCAATGGCTCGAAAGCGCAAGCTGCCATATCTCCATGGCCAGCGCCTGATCCACCTCATCGGCAAGCCGCGCCGCCGAAGCCTTCGCCTCCCCGTCATAGACCGAAAGCGAGCCGCCGCGATGGAAATTATGCGCGCCTGCGGGTGGGCCATCCGAAGCGTCCACTCGATGCAATGCCCTTAAAAACGCAGCAACATCGATGGCGATGGTTGAAAGATCAACGCAATCCAGATACCGAGCGAGCGGTTCGCCCTCAAGCCAGCGATAGACGGACCAGCGGAACGGATAGTCCTCTCCCGGCTGCCCGAGCGCCAATGGCGCAGGGATCGGAAAAGGCAGTAGCGGCGCAAGCGCCGGCAGCCACCGGTGCTCCTTGTCGACCTGCGCCACATAACGCGAAGCGCTTGGCATGCGGATCAGCATGTCGTCGCCAAGACGGAAGCTGCGGTTGTCCCAGCCGCTCAGTTCCACCGGCCGGATATTTAACCCCACCCATTGCGGGAACTGGCTGCCTACCAGCGCCCGGACCTGCTGTGTGCTGACGACAATCCGGTCATCCATGCTGTGCTCTCCGTGTCAGGCGCAAAGCTCTAGCGGCAGAGAACAACATCGCCATGACGGTGTATCAGCCGCCGATCAGGGCCAGCCACTCGTCCTCGTCCATGGTCTGCACACCCAGTTCCGTCGCCTTGGCAAGCTTGGAACCCGCCCCCGGTCCTGCCACCAGAATATCGGTCTTTTTGGAAACCGAGCCGGCCACTTTCGCGCCGAGGCTTTCGGCGCGCGCCTTCGCCTCGTCACGGGTGAATTTTTCCAGCGAGCCGGTAAACACCACCGTCTTGCCCGCCACCGGACTGCCATCGGTCGAGGGCTTTTCGGCTTCCTTCGGGCGAAGCTCCCGTATCAGCCGGTCGATGACATCGAGATTGCGCGGCTCCTTGTAGAATTCGATGATGGCGCGGGCCACCACCTCGCCGATGCCGTCGATGCTATTGAGTTCGGCCCAGGCATCGCTCGCGGGGTCGGCTGCCGCCTTCATGCTCTCTTCGAAATGTTCGTAAGTGCCATAGGAGCGCGCCAGCAGCTTCGCCGTGGTCTCGCCCACATGGCGGATGCCGAGCGCGAAGATCAGCCGATGCAGATCGATCTCGCGGCGGGCATCGATGGCGTCGAACAGCTTTCTGACGCTGACCTTGCCGAAGCCGTCGATATTCTCGAGCTTGGTCAGATGCGAGGCTTCCTGCCGCGCCTTGAGGGTGAAAATCTCGGGCGCGGTCTTGATCGAGAGCGTCGGATCGTCGCTTTCGAAGAAGAAGTCTATCTGCTTGGTGCCAAGCCCTTCGATATCGAAAGCATTGCGCGAGACGAAATGTTTGAGATGTTCAACCGCCTGCGCGCGGCAAACGAACCCGCCCGTGCAGCGCGTGACCGAATCGAGCTTACCGGTCTTTTCATTACGCTCCCGCACCGCATGGCTGCCGCAGACCGGACATTTTTCCGGGAACGCATATTTCACCGCCTCGGTCGGGCGCTTTTCCAGAAGCACGTCCAGCACCTGCGGAATGACATCGCCGGCGCGCTGCACGATCACCGTATCGCCGATGCGGATATCGTGATCTTCCGGGCGGATACGCTCGCCGCTATTGCCAATGCCTTCGATATAATCGGCATTGTGCAGCGTCGCATTGGTGACGACGACACCGCCAACAGTGATCGGGGTGAGACGCGCCACCGGCGTCAAAGCACCGGTGCGCCCCACCTGGATTTCGATATTCTCGACGGTGGTAAAGGCCTGCTCGGCCGGAAATTTATGGGCGGTAGCCCAGCGTGGGCTGCGCGAGCGGAAGCCAAGTCTTTCCTGCAGATCGAGCCGGTCGACCTTGTAAACCACGCCATCGATATCGTAATCGAGATCGGGCCGTGCGACGCCTATTTCATTATAATGCTCAAGCAATTGCTCGGCGGAGGTGAATCGCTTCATCAGCGGATTGACCGGAAATCCCCACTCCCGGAATTTCTCCACGATGCCATATTGCGTATCGGCAATCCGCGCCGGCTGGCCGCTATTCGAAACCTCGCCCAACGCATAGGCGAAGAACCGCAGCTTGCGTTTCGCCGTCACATTGGCGTCGAGCTGGCGCAGGGAACCGGATGCGGTGTTGCGCGGGTTCACATAGGTCTGCTTGCCTTCGGCCTCCATCTGGGCATTGAGCGCCAGAAAATCGCTCTTGGCCATATAGACCTCGCCGCGCACTTCCACCACATCGGGCGCATCGGCGGGCAGCTCGTCCGGGATTTCCTTGATGGTCCTGATATTGGCGGTGACATTTTCACCGGTGGTGCCGTCACCGCGCGTCGCCGCCGTCTTCAGCCTGCGGTTCTCGTAGCGGATGGACATGGAAAGCCCGTCGATCTTCGGCTCGGCGGTGAAGGCGATGGAATCGTCCGGCAGATGCCCGAGGAAGCGATAGACAGAACTGACGAAATCCCGCAGATCCTCTTCCGAAAACGTGTTGTCGAGCGAAAGCATCGGCCGCGCATGCACGATGGGCGCAAAGGTCGGAAGCGGTGCGAAGCCGACTTTTCTCGACGGGCTGTCGGCCCTCACCAGCGCCGGAAAAGCCGCTTCGATGGCATCGTTACGCCGCTTCAGCGCATCATAGTCCGCGTCCGAAATCTCCGGCGCATCCTTGCCATGGTAAAGCGCATCGTGGCGCGCAAGCTCGGCTGCCAGAAACGCAAGCTCGGAAGAGGCTTCAAGCTCGGTGAGGTTTTCGACGGATTTCTGGTCTTTCGACATGACGGCCTCTTTTCGGAATTACCGAACGCTTTTAGCCGAAATAACAAACATTAAAAACAGTTTTGCCGTTGGACTCACAAGCCGAATCCGCTCGCTCAACGCAGCGGGCAGCCGTCAGTCCTTGGCCGCCAGCAGGCGAGCCGCCGCAGCCCTCGCCTCGTCCGTCACCGACGCGCCGGCGAGCATACGGGCAATCTCTTCGGTGCGGTGTTTCGGCTCCATGGTGGCCACGCGCGTGGCGATACGCTCGCTGCCGTCGCCAGACGGGCCCTTGGAAATGAGTAGATGGGTCGCCGCCCGTGCCGCCACCTGCGGCGCGTGGGTAACGGACAGAACCTGCACGGTTTTCGACAGGCGGCGCAGCCGCTGGCCGATGGCATCCGCCACCGCGCCGCCGACACCCGTATCGATTTCATCGAACACCAAGGTCGGCGCTGAGCCGCGATCCGCCAGCGCCACTTTCAGCGCCAGCAGGAAGCGGGACAATTCACCACCCGAGGCCACTTTCATGATCGGGCCGGGACGTGTGCCCGGATTTGTCTGGACGTGGAATTCCACCGTGTCGATGCCGTCGGCCGTCGCCTGCTCGGCATCGGAGGTCACCTCGACGGTAAACCGCGCCCGCTCCAGCTTCAGCGCCGGCAGTTCTGCCATCACCGCATTGGAAAGCGCATCCGCCGCATGGCGGCGTTTGTCGGAAAGCGATTGCGCGGCACGGTCGAAATCGGCCTTCACCACGCCGAGATTGGCCTCGAGCTTGCCGAGCTTTTCTTCGCCGGCATCGAGATCGGCGAGATCGGCCACCATTTTTTCGGCGAGAGCCGGCAGATCGGGCACGGCAACATTATATTTGCGCCCGGCAGCACGCAGCGCAAACAGCCGCTCCTCCACCCGCTCCAGCTCACGCGGATCGAATTCGGTGCGGCGCAGCGCCGCCTCCACTTCCATCTGCGCATTGGAAAGGCTGTCGAGCGCGGCATCCAGCAATTGCACCGTGTCTTCCAGCAAGCCGGGAGCCTCGTGGCTCTTGCGCTCCAGACGCCGCATCATCGAGGCGATGACAGGCACGGGCGAGGCATTGCCGTTCAGAAACTCGCTTGCCTCGGCGATATCGCCAGCAATGCGTTCGGATTTCTGCATCACCGCCCGACGTTCGGCCAGCTCGTCCTCTTCACCGTCGCGCGGGGAAAGCGTTTCCAGTTCCTCGACGGAGGAGCGAAGGTAATCCGCCTCGCGCGCCGCAGCCTCCACCTTGGCGCGATGCGTCTTCAGCGCACGCTCGGCATCCTTCCAGGTGCGATAGAGGCCCTGAACGGCACGAGCCTCATCGCTCAACCCGGCAAAGGCGTCCAGCAGCGTGCGGTGTGCATCGGTATCGACAAGCGCGCGATCATCATGCTGACCATGAATCTCGACCAGCAATTGCCCGAGCTGGCGCATCATCTGCACGCTGATGGCCTGATCGTTGATATAGGCCTTGGTGCGACCGTCAGAGGATTGCACCCGGCGGAAAATCAGGTCGCCATCGTCGTCGAGACCGTTTTCACGCAGGAGAAGCCGTGTCGGGTGATTGTTCGGGACCTCGAAGGTGGCGGTGACCTGCCCCTTCTCTTCCCCGTGCCGCACAAGGCCGCCATCGCCACGGCCGCCAAGCGCCAGCGAAAGGCTATCGAGAAGAATGGATTTGCCCGCACCCGTCTCGCCCGTCAACACGGAAAGGCCCGCCTCGAAACCGAGGTCGAGCCTTTCGATGAGAACGATATCGCGAATCGAGAGCTGGACCAGCATGGCCTATGCCCCGTCTCAGGCGCCGATGAGCTTCTTGCCGGCGCGCGAAATCCAGGACCCCTTGTTTTCACGCGGCTCCAGCCCGCTGCCCTTCAGCAGCTTGTAGGAATCCGAATACCATTGGCTGTCAGGATAGTTGTTGCCGAGAACGGCGGCCGCGGTTTGCGCTTCGTCCACCAGGCCCATTGCGTAATAGGCTTCCGTCAGACGCGCCAGCGCTTCCTCGATCTGGTTGGTGTTCTGGTACTGCTCGACGACGATGCGGAAACGCGAAACGGCGGCGAGGTATTCCTTGCGCTCAAGATAATAACGGCCGACCTGCATTTCGCGGCCGGCGAGCTGGTCGCGGGCGAAACGGATCTTGGCCTGCGCATCGGCGACATATTCCGAATCGGGATAGTCGTTGACGACCTTGTTCATCGCCTCGACGGTGCGCTGTGCGGCGCGCTGGTCCTGCGTCACGTCGGAAATCTGCTTCGAATAGGCAAGACCGATCATGTACTGAACGTAAGCGGCATCCTTGGAGCGCGGATATTGGCGCAGGAACCGGCTGCCATTGGTAATGGCCACATCGTTCTTGTTGGTGCGCGTGGCAATGAAGGTCTGCATCACCAGCGCCTTCTGGCCCCATTCGGTGAACGGGTACTGCTTGTCGATCGCCTCGAACTTGCGTGAGGCTTCCGTCATGTTACCGGCGTTCATGTTGGCAAGCCCCTGCTTGTACAGAACATCCGGCGGATCGGTCTCGACGCCGAGCTTGGTGATGTCGATATCCGGATCGGACTGGCAGGCCGTGACAGCGACACTCGCGCCGACCAACATCAACGAAACGGCGATCCCCCGCATCGTACCCTTCATTGCACCAGACCCTACATGCTTCATTCGACAGTTCCCACTTCCCGCGCAAATACATAAGCATCGGCTTTGCACTGGCGTTCTAGCCATAAAAGCATCCGCAGGGCAACGCAATGATGACGCATTAACGCATTTTTATGGCATCGACCCATGCAATCGCATGAATATCAGGCGATATTACGCAACTTCTTGTTCGCATCGCGAAAAAGCCGCCCCAAAGGGAGCGGCTTTTTCTGTCAATTGATAGCCTGCGAAGGAATTCACGCAGACCAGGGTGCGAATTCCGGCATGTTGACCGCAACGAATTCGCGGGCGCGCACCATCTGGTTGCGGGCAGCCGGCGCTTCGACGATCTCATAGGCGGTGCGGTCGCTCAAAAGCGCCTTCAGCGCATTCGCATTGACCTTGTGGCCGCCGCGATAGGAGCGGTAGCAGCCGATGAACTGCGCGCCGGCAAGCGCCAGGTCGCCCACGGCGTCCAGCGTCTTGTGACGGACGAATTCGTCCTTGGCGTAACGCAGGCCTTCCATATTGATGACGCTGTTATCGTCGGATATGACGACCGAGTTCTCAAGCGAGGAGCCGAGCGCATAACCGGCGGCCCACAAGCGCTCCACATCACGCATGAAGCCGAAGGTGCGGGCGCGCGACAGTTCATTCTTGAAGCTCTCGCCGTCAGGTCGCCCTTCCAGGACTGCTTGCCGATCAGCGGCGTGTCGAAATCGATGTCGACCTCGAAGCGCGTACCGTCATAAGGACGGAACTCCGCCCAGGAGGCGCCCGAATCGATGCGCACCGGCTTGGTGACGCGAATATAACGGCGCTTCACGCCGAGGCTCTTGATGCCGACCGATTCGATCGCTTCGATGAAAGGTGCGGAGCTGCCGTCCATGATCGGCGCTTCCGGACCGTCGACTTCAACGATGAGGTTATCGAGGCCCATGGCGTAGATGGCAGCCATGACGTGCTCGATCGTCGCCACCGACTGGGAAAGCGAACGGCCGAGCACGGTGCACAGGTCGGTATTGCCGACATTGGCCGAAACCGCCTTCAACTCGGTAACGCTGCCATTGTCATGAAGGCGATGGAAGACGATGCCCGTTCCGGCTTCTGCGGGCTGGAAGGTCATCGAAACCGGATTGCCGGAATGCACGCCAATGCCTTTGAGCTGAACAGCATTTGCGATAGTTGTCTGAAATCCGAGCAGTCCGATAGTCATGCGAATATGCCTTGTTTTGCAAACCGCGCCGCTTGAGCGCCGTTCAAGTTTTCGAGCCGGCTTGGCAACCGGCCAAGTCCGTGTTTTCCTTTACCCAGCCTCATACATACGCACATGTAGGTGCCACGACAAATCACTGTTCGTTTCGGATTGTTACACGCGTAAACCTTTGAAAACGCGAATTAATTTAGTGTTAATAACGCAAAATAAACAAAACGCCCGGATCGTGAAACCCGGGCGTTCGAAGAGGCGGATGGAATCGCCCTTAGTTGGACTGGCGGCGCAGGAAGGCCGGGATTTCCAGCTGGTCGTCGTCGTGATGGCTGGACGATGCAGGCGTTGCGCGGCCGTGATCGTCAAGCTGGCCACGACGCGGTGCGTAGAGGCTGGCTTCCGGCGAAAGCGGGGCGCGGCGCTGCTGCGGCGCCATGCTCGGCGCATCCATCATGTCGGACGGAACTTCTTCTTCTTCGCGGCGACCAAGCGAGTTGGTGATGCGCTTCAGAAGACCCATCGGGCCACGCTCTTCCTGTGCGGCAGGAGCGGCGTGGGTGCGGTGGTCCAGCTCGGCCTTTACGACCGGCGGGAAGTCTTCGACCTTCGGCATGCGTACCGGCTCGGGCTGGCGGGCAACCGGTGCGGGTTCCTGATAGACCGGAGCCTGCGGCTGCTGCATGCGCGGCGCCGGAGCGGCAACCTGTTCCGGGGCATGGTAGACGGGCGCCGGAGCGACCGGCGCCGGAGCGGCCTGCTGAACCGGCTGGGCCGGACGGAGAGCCGCCGGCGCTTCAGCCGGAGAAGATGCGAACAGCTTGCTCTGCGGACGGAAATCCTGAGCCGGCTGCTGGTGTGCGGCGAAACCGAGTTCGCGTTCCATTTCGGCTTCCGCCGAACGGATGGTCTGGGCGATCGGGTCTACGGCCTTCTGTGCCTGCGATACTGCTGGAGCAGGCTGAACTGCGGCCGGAGCGGAAGCAACGGCCGCGGAAGGACGGATAAGCGGCTTGGCAACGGCTGCTGCGGCGCGCATATCGGCAACGTTCTGCTCGCCGACGCCAGCAACGCGGTCGATGCCGGTCGCCACGACGGAGACGCGGATGAGACCTTCCAGAGCTTCGTCGAAGGTTGCGCCGAGGATGATGTTGGCATCCGGATCGACTTCTTCGCGGATACGAGTTGCAGCCTCGTCGACTTCGAACAGGGTAAGATCGCGACCGCCGGTGATGGAGATCAGCAGGCCCTGTGCGCCCTTCATCGAGGTTTCGTCGAGCAGCGGGTTGGCGATTGCCGCTTCCGCAGCCTGCATCGCACGGCCCGGACCGGAAGCCTCGCCGGTGCCCATCATCGCGCGGCCCATTTCACGCATGACCGAGCGAACGTCGGCGAAGTCGAGGTTGATGAGACCTTCCTTCACCATCAGGTCGGTGATGCAGGCAACGCCCGAATAGAGAACCTGGTCGGCCATGGCGAAGGCGTCGGCGAAGGTCGTCTTGTCGTTGGCAATACGGAAGAGGTTCTGGTTCGGAATGACGATCAGCGTATCGACGGACTTCTGCAGTTCCTCGATGCCCTGTTCGGCAAGACGCATACGGCGGCCGCCTTCGAAGTGGAAAGGCTTGGTGACGACGCCAACCGTCAGGATGCCCTTGTTGCGGGCGGCCTGTGCGACAACCGGAGCAGCACCCGTGCCGGTGCCGCCGCCCATGCCGGCGGTGACGAAGCACATGTGGGTGCCGTTCAGGTGATCGATGATCTCGTCGATGCATTCTTCAGCGGCGGCGCGGCCGACTTCCGGCTGGGAACCGGCGCCGAGGCCTTCGGTGACGTTGACGCCGAGCTGGATGACCCGGTCTGCCTTCGTCATGGTCAGCGCCTGCGCATCCGTGTTGGCGACGACGAAGTCGACGCCCTGGAGGCCGGCCGTGATCATGTTGTTGACAGCGTTACCACCACCACCGCCGACACCGAAAACAGTGATGCGTGGCTTCAGCTCGGTGATATCAGGCTTTTGCAGCTGTATCGTCATTTTAGCATTCCTTCTTTCTCTGGCCGCATCGCCCCGCTGGCCGATTCTTGAAAACTCAACTCTGAAACCTCCGGCTTACGCCACGAGGCCACTCAAAAACTCTCTTTCAGCCATTGCCCCACCCGGGCTATCCGGCCGCTACCCGTACCAAACGGCGAGAACATTCCGCCTTGCGCCGCATGAATTTCGATGTCCGCCACCTGTGGATAGATCATCAGTCCGCAGGCGGTTGAAAATGCCGGTCCCTTCGCCGCGACCGGAAGACCGGCCACACCCATGGGGCGGCCGATACGAACGTTGCGGGCGAGAATGCGCCGTGCCGTTTCCGGCAGCCCCGTCAGCTGGCTTGCGCCGCCGGTCAGGACAACGCGCTTGCCGACGATGGGGCTGAAGCCGGACTTCTGGATACGATCACGGATCAATTCCAGCGTCTCTTCGATACGCGCCCGCACGATGCGGGTTACAAGTGCTCTTGAAACTTGCGATGGCTGATCGCGATCGTCTTCGCCAATCGGCGGGATCGAAATCATGTCGCGCTCATCCGCGCCATTCAGCAATGCCGAACCATGCACCACCTTCAGTCTCTCCGCATCTTCGATTCGTGTCGAGAGGCCACGTGCAAGATCTGTCGTAACGTGATGGCCGCCAAGGCCGATCGCGTCGGTGTGAATGAGACGGCCTTCGGCGAAAACAGAGATCGTCGTGGTGCCACCGCCCATGTCGATGGCCGCGCAACCGAGTTCGACTTCGTCGTCCACCAGCGCCGCAAGACCGCTGGCATAGGGCGTCGCCACCATGCCTTCCACGGAAAGATGCGCACGGTTGACGCAAAGCTCGAGGTTCTTCAGCGCCGTGCGCTCGACCGTGACCACATGCATGTCGACACCGAGAAGATCGCCATACATGGAAAGCGGATCGCGAATGCCGCGCTCGCCGTCCAGCGAATAACCCGTCGGCAAAGAATGCAGGATCGCCCGGTCCTGGCGCATGGACTGCTGGCTTGCCGCCACCAGAACCTTGCGCAGATCGCTTGCCTCCACTTCCTGGCCGCCGAGATCGATGCTCGCGGTATAGATATCGCTCGCCAGCCGTCCAGCCGAAACATTGACGATCAGGCTGTCGACGGTAAGCCCCGCCATGCGCTCGGCCGCATCGACCGAAAGACGGATCACGCCTTCCAGCGCGTCGAGATCGGCGATTACGCCGGATTTCACGCCGCGCGAACGCTGATGGCCGATGCCGATGATTTCCACCTTGTGGGTGCGGCCGGGCAGGATTTCGCTTTCCTGACGCGGCGTCAGCCGGCCGATCATGCAGACGACCTTGGTGGAGCCGATGTCGAGCACCGAAACGATGTGGCTGCGCTTGGAGGAAAGCGGCTTCAGGCGAGGCAGGCCGAAATGGGAAGAACCGAAAAAGCTCATGTGTTCTTCTCCGCCTTCTTGAGAGCCTTGGTGCGCGCATCGACAGCGGCCTGACGGCGCTCCGTAGCGCCCTCGGTCAACTGGATCGTGGTGCGGTCCGCAAGCCGGAGATCGACGGCGGCGACATCGCGCGACAACACCTTTTCCTCGAGATCGAGCCGCGCCAGCAATTGCAGCGCCTGCGGCAGGTTTTCTTCCGGCAGCTTGACGACGATGCCGTTATCGAGATGCAGATCCCAGCGGCGGCCGGCAATGCGGACATAGGCGCGGACACGGTTGCGGATTTCCGGCCAGTCGGCCAGCTGCTCGACGAAACCGGCAGCACCCGTTTCCGCGTCACGACCGACGAAGAGCGGCAGGGAGGCGAATTTATTGTCCCGCAGCGGCGCAATCACGCTGCCGCTTTTTTCGATCAGCGACAGTTCCGTTCCATGCTGCCAGATACCGAAGGCCTGACGCTCCTTCAGCCGGACTTCCACGGTCTTGGGGTACACCTTGCGGATATCGACATCTTCCACCCAGGGAAGCTGCACCAGCTTGCGGCGCGCCGCATCGATATCGAGCGCGATCAGCGAGGTGCTGCCATCGAGGCCGAGAAGCTGGAACACTTCGATTTCGGAGGTCTGCAAATTGCCGGAGACCTTCACGTCCTCGACCGCAAAGCCCGCAGCCGATGTCGTGGTCTGGGTAACGATATTGGTGTGCCCGCCGAGCGACATGCCGTAAAGCCCGGTCACCGCGTAAAAGGCAACGGCCGAAATCGTACCGGTATGGGCAGGAATGTGAATGCGTCCGGTCGCAAGGCTGACACCGAAACGCACGAAGCGACGCAGAGGACGCGGCAATACCATGCGGTCGTCGGCGCTGGCCGCCGCCGCGAATTGTTCGCGCTTTTTTGCCGTCGACTTTTTGCCGATCACCGCAAACACGAAGCGTCCTCCACCATCCAGCTGACAAGGTTACCAAAGGAGCGGCCAGCATGGGCCGCCATTTCCGGCACCAGGGAGGTCGGCGTCATGCCCGGCTGCGTATTCACTTCAAGCCAGATAACTTCGCCATCTTCTGAGAAACGGTCGTCGTAACGAAAGTCTGAACGGCTTACGCCACGGCATCCGATCGCCCGATGCGCCATAACCGCCAGTGTTTGAATTTTTTGGTAAATTTTCGGTGAAATTTCTGCGGGAATGACATGTTTCGAGCCACCAGCCGCATATTTCGCATCATAATCATAGAAATTGTGACCGAGCGGCACCACTTCGGTGACGCCCAGCGCCTCGCCGTCGAGCACACCGCAGGTCAGTTCGCGGCCGTGAATGTAGCGTTCGACCATGACCTGATCGCCGTAGCGCCATTCCGACGAGGTCAGGATCTGCGGCGGATGCGACTGGTCTTCCTTGACGATCACGACACCGAAGCTCGAACCTTCACGCACCGGCTTCACCACATAAGGGGGTGCAAGCGGATGCTCGCTGGTGAAATCGAAGCGGTTCATGACGCGCTCGGCAGCCACCGGGATGCCGGCAGCAGCGGCAACCTTCTTGGCCTGCGCCTTGTCCATGGCGAGCGCGGAAGCGAGCACGCCGGAATGCGTATAGGGAATGGCGAGATATTCGAGGATGCCCTGAATGGTGCCGTCTTCGCCAAAGGGACCGTGCAGCGCATTGAAAGCCACATCCGGGCGCAGCTCGGCTAGCACGGCGGCGACATCGCGCCCCACATCGACCCGGGTGACCTTGTAGCCCTCGTCTTCCAGAGCCTGCGCGCAAGCGTTGCCCGACGACAGGCTGACCGGCCGCTCCGACGAAAATCCACCCAAAAGAACAGCTACGTGCTTGCCGCTCATCGATACCTCTGACACCAACTCTCCGTTACGAACCACGCTCCGAACCGACCGAATTTGACGAACGGTGATTCTGGCACATGACCCTTGAGATCAGTTAAACGCCATTAAGGTTAATGAATCGTTTACTTTCGTTAACCGCCGCGTCCAACGTGCCGAGTTTCGTTAAAGAATCAGCACCGATCCGGATTCCCTCCTTGGAATCAGAGAGTTGCATGGATTGCAACATGCAGGTTTTCAATGATCGGAAATAAAACGGCGCTCGTGCGTCTGCCGCTCCGCGATAAAGGCAAGGCCGAAACGTTAACAGACGGGATTATTCCCCAGGGAAAATTATCTGGCGTTTCAGCGTTTTAAAACCGCGGCCTGAATCAGTCTCTCAATCGCCAAAGCATCCCCGAGAGGCATAACCACACGTGTCGCACTGATGGATCACATTATCTGCATTATTTCTTTTTTAGCATTCCATAAGAACAAAAATTGCGTTAACGCAGTCGTCGCCTCCCAAGGCATGACATTGCAATCATCCAAAATGGAACCAATACCATGACCGACGCGATATCTCCGGTATCGCCGACCGCTGACACTTCGAACGTTGTAAAGACAAATTCGCCTGCACGAGTTCTCACTGCCAGCCTGGTCGGCACGACCATCGAGTTTTTCGATTTCTATGTTTACGCCACGGCCGCAGTGCTCGTGTTCCCCACTTTGTTCTTCCCGAACAATGACCCGATGACGGCGCTTCTGGCGTCCTTCGCCACCTTCTCCATCGCCTTTTTCGCCCGCCCGCTGGGCGCTGTGGTCTTCGGCCACTATGGCGACCGCGTCGGCCGCAAGACCACCCTTGTCGCCGCCCTGCTCACGATGGGCGTTTCCACGGTCGTGATTGGCCTCCTGCCCTCCTATGAGACCGCCGGCGTTCTGGCCCCGCTGCTGCTCGCGCTTTGCCGCTTCGGTCAGGGTTTCGGCCTCGGTGGCGAATGGGGCGGCGCCGTCCTGCTCGCTACGGAAAACGCACCTCCGGGCAAGCGCAGCTGGTACGGCATGTTCCCGCAGCTCGGTGCACCCGTTGGCCTGTTCCTTTCGTCCGGCGTGTTCTGGATCCTGCTGCACTTCATGTCCCAGGAAGCGCTTTTGAGCTGGGGCTGGCGCATTCCCTTCGTCGCTTCGATCATCCTGATCGCGGTCGGCATGTGGGTTCGCCTGTCGATCACCGAAACGCCCGACTTCCAGAAGGCAATCGAAAAGGAAGAGCGTGTGGCCGTGCCGGTCGCGGAACTGTTCCGCAACCACAAGCGCAGCCTCGTGCTCGGCACCTTCGTGGCGCTGGCCACCTTCGTGCTCTTCTACATCGGCACCGCCTATCTTCTGTCCTACAACGTCAAGGTCCTGAAAATCCCGTTCCTCGACGCGCTGGAAGTGCAGATCCTCGGCTCCATCGTTTTCGGCATCTTCATTCCGATCGCCGGCAAGCTCGCCGAAAAATTCGGTCGCCGTGAAATCCTGATCCTGACGACGGTGCTGATCGGCCTGTTCTCCTTCCTGCTGCCAAGCCTGATGACCGGTGGCGAAGGCTCGATCTTCGTCTTCGCGGCTCTGGCCATGATGCTGATGGGCATGACCTACGGCCTGATCGGAACGGCGCTCGCCGCGCCCTTCCCGACCCGCGTGCGCTACACCGGCTCGTCCATCACCTTCAACATGGCCGGCATCTTCGGCGCATCGCTGGCGCCTTACATCGCCACATGGCTGCAGGTGAATTACGGCATGGGTTATGTCGGCTATTATCTCTGCGTATCGGCGCTCATCACGCTGGCCTGCATCCTTATGTCCCGCAAGGACGAAGTCTGAGCCACGCAGAGTTCAAAATACAAGAAGGCCCGCGGAACCTGAAGTTTCGCGGGCCTTTTTTATCTGCGCCCGACAGCGCAACAGCGCATCTCTTCCCAGCCTTGTTGGAAATACGCTAGGCGACGGATTGGCGGATGTCGCGCTGGCCTGACACGCAGATGCGGTTACGCCCCGTTCCCTTTGCCTGATAGAGCGCCAGATCGGCATTGTGCAGGACTTTTTCGAAGACTTCGGCATCCTTCCGGACGGCCACGCCAATCGATATGGTGACACCGATCCGCATCTCCTGATAATCGACCGGCACGGCCTCGATACTCGCACGCAGCCTTTCGCAAACGTCCAGGAACGATTGCAGCCCAGTTTCCTGCACGACAACGAATTCCTCGCCACCCATTCTGGCAACGCTGGCAGAAGCAGCGAAAGCGGCGCGTATCCGCTGTGCGACACTGGAAATCACCGCATCGCCTGCCAGATGGCTGAACCTGTCGTTCACGGACTTGAAATGATCGATATCGAGGAAGGCGACGCAATAATGCGGACCGAGATCGATACATCCGGCATAAAGCCCAAGGCGATTGCTGAGGCCCGTCAAGGCATCCGTATGGCTCAGATACAGAAATCGCTCATGCGATTGCGCCAGAAGCTTCACTTCCCTGGCATTCAGCCAGCAAACCAGCAGCGTTATCGTAAACGAGATAGCGGCGGACAGGGTGATGCCAAGGATAAGCCCGTTGACGAGATCCGTTACCAGCCCGAACTCCGCCAGCAGAAGCAGACCGAAAAAACAGATAAGAACAGCTATGACCGTGACGACACAGGCGACCCGGATTGCAAATTCCAGCGGTTCAAGCCGCCGGCGGCGCTCCGACGTCGCAATCGAAAAACTCATCATCTCGATCAGTTTTTTCCAGAGACCCAATACCATCCCCAGCAGCGCCCAATCATCTAACGTCGTCGAAAACTCTAATATAAATCGTCTAAAATATTGGAGAGGGCCGACACCCTCTCCACTTTCATCTTGCTATAGACCATAACCATTGATCGACCGTTACGATAAACGCCAACGGCCGCATCAACGCAAGGTTTTGTCGCCAACCATACCGGCCTACACCGGATTTCAGCTTCCGAGGAAAGGCTCCACCTCACGGCCCGGCATGAAAAGGCCAAGCCGCTTGATTTCCCATTCCAGCCGGATGCCCGACTTTTCGAACACGCGCTTGCGGATGGTCTCACCCAGATATTCCAGATCGTAACCGGTCGCATGGCCGGTATTGATCATGAAATTGCAATGCAGCGATGACATCTGCGCGCCGCCGATGACCAGACCGCGACCGCCCGCCTCATCGATCAGCTCCCAGGCGGAATGACCTTCGGGATTCTTGAAGGTGGAACCGCCCGTCTGCTCGCGGATCGGCTGCACGGTTTCGCGGTGGTGGCGCACGGCATCCATATCGGCACGGATTTTCGCCTTGTCTTCGGGATAACCCTCAAACAGCGCGCCCGTGAAGATCAGGCCCGCATCGGCGCCGGAATGGCGATAGCTGTAGCCCATATCCGCATTGGAAAGTACATGCTGGTTGCCCTGACGGTCGACCGCATAGACCTCCACGACACGCTCGCGCGTCTCGCCGCCATTGGCGCCCGCATTCATGCGCAGCGCACCGCCGATGGAGCCGGGAATGCCGTAATAGAAATGGAAACCGCCGATGCCATTATCCATGGCCATGGCCGCAATATGCTTGTCCGGGCAGATCGCGCCCGCCTTGATGCGGTTTTCACCGGCAAGCTCCACCTGGCCAAAGCCCTTGGCGGACAGACGAACAACGACGCCCGGAATGCCGCCATCGCGCACCAGAAGGTTCGAGCCGACGCCAACCACGGTCAACGGCACGTCTTCCGGCAGAATTTTCAGGAAGGCAATCAGATCGTCGGTATCGTGCGGCTGGAACATGACTTCCGCAAGACCGCCGGCTCTGAACCACGTCACGCGGTCCATGGGCGCATCCGGTGTCAGACGTCCCCGCAATTCATTTACCCCGTCGCCGAGCCTCCCCAGCAATTTAACCCCATCGACCTGTCTCATTCAGACTTTCCTGATATGCTCTTCAATTCCGAAGGCAGTACTGCTGCCCATTGCGTGATATTTCCAGCCCCCAAGAGAACCACGAAATCACCCGGATTCGCAATGCCTGCAACCACTGAGGCGAGATCTTCCCGTTTCTCGAGAAAACGGGCGTCACGGTGGCCGGCGGCCTTGATGGCCGAAACCAGCGCTTCCGAGCTTGCGCCCTCAATCGGATCTTCGCCCGCGGCATAGACCGGAGCAAGGATAATCGTGTCGGCATCGTTAAAACAATGCGCGAAATCGTCGAACAGGCTGGAAAGGCGGCTATAGCGGTGCGGCTGGTGCACGGCGATGATACGGCCCTTGCAGGCCTCCCGCGCCGCCTTCAGCACGGCCTTGATCTCCACCGGATGGTGACCGTAGTCGTCGAAAACCTGCACCCCATTGGCTTCGCCCGTCAGCGTGAAGCGTCGCTTGACGCCGCCGAAGGAGGCAAGGCCCTTCTTGATGTCGGCTTCCGAAATGCCGAGACGATTGGCAACCGCAATCGCCGCCGTCGCATTCGACACATTGTGGCGGCCGGGCATCGGCAGGACGAGGTCCTTGAAGGAGAATATCTTGCCGGTGCGGCGACGGCGGATTTCCACGTCGAACACCGAGCGCGTGCCGTCGATGCGCACATTAGAAAAACGCACATCAGCCTGCGGGTTCTCGCCATAGGTGATGATCTTGCGGTCCTCGATGCGGCCGACCAGTGCCTGCACTTCCGGATGATCGAGGCACATGACGCCGAAACCGTAGAACGGCACGTTCTCGACGAACTGACGGAATGCGGCGCGCACGGCATCGAAATTGCCGTAATGGTCGAGATGTTCCGGATCGATATTGGTGATGACGGCCACATCGGCTGGCAGCTTCAGGAAGGTGCCGTCGGACTCGTCGGCCTCCACCACCATCCATTCGCCCTCGCCCATGCGGGCGTTGGTGCCGTAAGCATTGATGATGCCGCCATTGATGACGGTCGGGTCGAGATTGCCGGCTTCCAGCAGCGTCGCGACCATGGAGGTGGTCGTGGTCTTGCCATGGGTGCCGCCAATGGCGATGGCGTTACGGAAACGCATCAGCTCGGCCAGCATTTCGGCCCGGCGAACGATCGGCAGGTGCTTTTCACGCGCCGCGATGAGTTCCGGATTGTTCTTTTTAATGGCGGTGGAAACGACCACGACCTCGGCATCGCCGATATTATCCGCCGTATGACCGACGAAAACCTCGATGCCCTTGTCGCGCAGGCGCTGCACATTGGCGCTGTCGGCCTGATCCGACCCCTGAACGCGGTGGCCGAGATTGTGAAGCACTTCGGCAATGCCGCTCATGCCGATCCCGCCTATGCCGATGAAATGCACAAGGCCTATGGCTTTCGGCATCTTCATGCCCCGACTCCTTCATTCTTCTTCTTGAATTCCTGTACGGACCGACCGGAAGCAATCGCCTCCACCAGATCGGCCAGCACATCCGCCGCATGCGGTTTGCCCGTCGCCTTCGCCGCCGCCGCCGTTGCCGAAAGACGGTCCGGCTCCGAAAGTGCCGAGGACAGCAGGCCGGAGAGCTTCTGCGGCGACAGTTCCGCCTGCTTGATGACGCTTGCCCCGCCCGCCGCCGAAAGCGCTGCCGCATTGGCGGCCTGATCGTGATCGAGCGCATGCGGATAGGGAACGAGGATCGACGGGCGGCCGATCACCGAAAGCTCCGATACGGTCGAAGCGCCCGAGCGGCTGATGACCAGATCGGCCTCGCCGATACGCGACGCCATATCGCCGAAGAAGGGCGAAACATCCGCCTTCACGCCGAGCTTCTGATAGGAGGCGATCACGCTGTCCTTGTCTTCCGGCCGTGCCTGCTGGGTGACGACGATGCGCTTGCGCTGCTCATCTTTCAGCAGGCAGATCGCCGCAGGCACCGCGCTCGAGAAGAACTGCGCACCCTGGCTGCCGCCGAAAACGACAAGCTGGAATGTCTCACCCGTCTGCGAGGGCGTATAGGGTATCTCCGACGCCGCCAGCACCGCCGGGCGCACGGGATTTCCGGTCGCCACGGTCTTGTCGGAATATTGACCGTTGGCGGGTGGCAGGAAACCGCCGGCAATCGCTTTCACCCGGCCTGCCAGCGCCTTGTTGGCGCGGCCCATTACCGCATTCTGCTCGTGAATGATGGAGGGAACGCCAAGCCCGGTCGATGCCAGAAGCGGCGGCACGGTGGGATAACCGCCGAAACCGACGACTGCGACCGGCTTCAGTTTCGCTACCAGCCGGCGCGCGGCGCGCAGACCGACCCATAGCTTCCAGAGCGAACGCGCCACGGAAATCGGGTTTTTCGAGCCGATGGTGGCGGACGGCACGACATGGATTTCGTCCGCCGGGAACTTGCCGGCATAACGCTCGGCGCGGCTGTCAGTGACCAGATGCACCTGATAACCGCGCGCTTTCAGCGTGTGCGCGAGCGCCTCGGCTGGAAAGACATGACCGCCGGTTCCCCCGGCGGCAAGAAGAACAATACCCTTGCTCATGATCGTTTACTCCGCGGGAACGCCGGAACCGACGCGGAAGAAACTCCGCTCCTGCGCCCGCTTTTCGGGTCTGTGGCGTGTCAGCGCCAGAAGGAAGCCGGCGGTCACACAGATCGCCATCATCGACGAACCGCCGTAGGAAATCAGCGGCAGCGTCATGCCCTTGGCGGGCATCAGTTCCAGATTGACGCCGATATTGATCATCGACTGCATGCCGATCTGCAAAACGAGGCCGGCCACGGCGAAGCGGCAGAAGTCGTCCTTTTCCTTGAAGGCATGCGAGAGGCCGCGCAGCACGATGAAGGCGAAGATCGCCACCAGGAACATGCAGAAAACGATGCCGAATTCTTCCGCCGCCACCGAGAAGATGAAGTCGGTATGGCTGTCGGGAATGATGCGCTTGACGATGCCCTCGCCCGGCCCGCGCCCGAACCAGTCGCCGCGAATGATCGCCTCTCGCGCCGTGTCCACCTGGAACGTATCGCCTTCGCCGGTCCAGAAACGGTCGATACGACCGGCCACATGCGGCAGCATCAGATAAGCGGAGATGATGCCGCCGACGCCGACACCGCCGAGCATGATGATCCAAAACCACGGCACGCCGGCCATGAAGAACATGCCGCCCCAGACCACCGACGTCAGGATCGTCTGGCCGAAGTCGGGCTGGGCGATCAGGAGCGCTGCCACGATGCCGAAGGTGATGATGGCGAAGAGGTTGCCCGGAATTTCCGGATGGCGTGCCCGTTCGGCAAACAGCCAGGCGCAGACGATGACGAAGGCCGGCTTCATGAATTCCGACGGCTGGATCGAGAAGGTGCCGATGGAAATCCAGCGCCGCGCACCCTTGACCTCGATGCCGAAAAACAGCGCGAAGATCATCATCAGCAGCGAAGCGATAAGCATGATGACCGCCACGCGCCGCACCTGACGCGGCGACAGGAAGGACAGGCCGACCATGATCGCCAGTGACGGCACCATGAACATCGCCTGACGCTCGACGAAGAAGAAACTGTTGAGGCCGATGCGCTCGGCAACCGCAGGCGACGCCGCAAAGGACAGCATCAGACCGATGCCCATCAGCGCGATGAACGCCGCCAGAAAGAAACGGTCGATGGTCCAGAACCACTCCGCGACCGGACCACGATCAACTCGGCTTACCATGGCCTTCAGCCCCCTTTTCCAGAGTCAACCAGCATCGTCATGCCATCGAGCGCCGCGACCTGCGCGACGAACGAATCACCTCTGATCTCAAAGTTCTTATATTGATCGAAGCTTGCGCAAGCCGGGGATAACATCACGATATTGCCGGCCGTCGCATCTTTTTCCGCATCCGCCGCCGCATGTTGCACGGCCTTGTCCAGCGTGCCGGATATTTCGTAAGGCACGGCCTCGCCAAGCGTCGCGGCAAATTCGGCCGCCGCCTCGCCGATCAGATAGGCCTTGGCGATGCGCGGGAAAAGCGGCGAAAGGCTGGTGATGCCGCCTGCCTTGGGCAGACCGCCGGCGATCCAGTAGATACGGTCGAAACTTGAAAGCGCCGGTGCCGCAGCATCGGCATTGGTGGCCTTGCTGTCGTTGACGAAGGTGACATTGCCACGTCGGCCGACCGGCTGCATACGATGCTTGAGGCCGGGGAAGGATTTCAGGCCTGCGCGAACTTCCTCTTCGGAAACGCCGACCGCAAGGCAGGCGGCGATTGCCGCCGCAGCATTCTGCGCATTGTGGCTGCCGCGCAGGGTCTGGATACCCTCGAGATCGGTGAGCAGCGAATAAGTGCCGCCATGCGCACGGAAAATGCGGCTGCCTTCGGCATAGAGACCTTCGGAAACAACATTGCGCTTGGAAATGCGCTCCACCTTGACACCGGCGCGTTCGATACGGTCTGCAATCAATGTCGAATGGCTGTCATCGACGCCGACGATGGCCGTTTGACTGCCAGCCACCAGCCGTTCCTTGACATCGGCATAGTGCTGCATCGTGCCGTGACGGTCGAGATGGTCAGGCGTCAGATTGAGCAGAATGCCGGCGGTCGGATTGATCGTCGGTGCGAGATCGATCTGGTAGGACGAGCACTCGACAACATAGAAACGCTGCGCCTTCGGCGGATCGAGGCTCAGCACCGCCGTACCGATATTGCCGCCGAGCTGCGTATCGCGGCCCGAAGCCTTGAGAATATGCGCGATCAGCGCCGTCGTCGTGGACTTGCCGTTGGTGCCGGTAATCGCGATGAAAGGGCAATCCGGCGCGTGCGCACGGCGCTCGCGGATGAAAAGCTCGATATCGCCGATGATCTCGACGCCCGCAGCTTTCGCAAGGTCGACCGACCAATGCGGTTTCGGATGCGTCAGCGGCACGCCGGGCGCCAGAACGAAGGACGAGAAGTTCGGCCAGTCAATCGTCCGAAGATCCGCCGTCTTGATGCCTTCGGCCTCAGCCTTCGCGACACTGTCGGGATTGTCGTCGAAAGCAACGACATCCGCCCCGCCGGCCACCAGCGCCCGGGCCGTGACGAGACCCGAACCGCCAAGCCCGAAGAGAGCGACCTTCTTACCTTTGAACGACGTGACCGGGATCATCGCTCACCTCAGCTTCAGGGTGGCGAGGCCAAGCAGCGCGAGACCCACGGAGATGATCCAGAAACGGATCACCACCTGGCTTTCCGTCCAGCCCTTTTTCTCGAAATGGTGATGGATCGGCGCCATCAGGAAGACGCGCCTGCCGGTGCGCTTGAACCAGAAGACCTGGATGATGACCGACAGGGTTTCCATGACGAAGAGACCGCCAACGATGA
Source organism: Agrobacterium sp. LY4 (assembly GCF_001526585.1). NCBI lineage: Bacteria > Pseudomonadati > Pseudomonadota > Alphaproteobacteria > Hyphomicrobiales > Rhizobiaceae > Agrobacterium > Agrobacterium sp. LY4. The sequence goes on from NZ_ASYA01000023.1 coordinate 113,386, forward strand.
CCATGACGATCTCGTGCTTCGTGGCGACAGCGATGGAACCGATGAGCCCGCCGAGCGCCAGCGAACCCGTATCGCCCATGAAGATGGCGGCGGGCGGCGCGTTGAACCAGAGGAAGCCGAGGCCCGCGCCGATGACCGCACCGACGATGACGGCAAGCTCACCCGTGCCGGGCACGAAGTTGATCTGCAGGTAATTGGCGAAAACCGCGTTACCGGCGAGATAGGCGATCACGCCGAAGGTGGCCGCGGCGATCATCACAGGCACGATGGCGAGCCCGTCGAGGCCATCCGTCAGGTTCACGGCATTGCCCGCACCGACGATGACAAAAGCACCGAACAGCACAAAGAAGTAGCCGAGATTGATCACGAATTCCTTGAAGAAGGGAAAGGCGATGGAGCTGCCGAGCGTGCCGCCATGCGGGGCGGAAGCCAGCGCCATCTTCATCATGAAGAACACGGCAATCGCCGCAATCAGGAATTCGATGCCGAGACGGGCCTTGCCGGAAAAGCCCTTGTCGCTCTGCTTCGTCACCTTCAGGTAATCGTCATAGAAGCCGATGGCTCCGAAACCGAGCGTCACCATCAAAACGGCGACGACATAGACGTTCGACAGATCGCCCCAGAGCAGCGAACCACCGAGAATGCCGGCAAGGATCATCAGCCCGCCCATGGTCGGCGTGCCGGCCTTCTTGAAATGCGTCTGCGGCCCATCGGCGCGGATGGGCTGGCCCTTGCCCTGGCGCACGCGCAGCGAATTGATGATCGCCGGTCCGAACAGGAAGACAATCAACGCAGAGGTGAACATCGCAGCACCCGCCCGGAAGGTGATGTACCGGAACAGGTTGAAGATTTGAATTTTATCCGACAGTTCGACGAGCCAGATCAGCATAATTGCCCTTTCAAAAGGCTATTTCAGACTTGGCGTTCCGTCTCGGGGAATGCCGGATACTTGTCAAGCAGGGCAGCGACAATCTTGCCGAAACCGAGGCCAAGTGACGATTTTACCATCAGCGCGTCTCCCGGTTGCACCCATTGCAGGGCGAAATCGGTCAGTTCCGCCGTCGTCGGGAACCAGATGACGGTCACACTATCAGGCAGCGCATCGCGCAATGCGGCCATCGCCTCCCCCGCCAGCCAGACATGTTCGATACCGGCCGCGAGCAGTGGGCCCGCCAACTCTTCATGCAACTGCGCGGAAAACTCGCCCATCTCCAGCATGTCGCCGAGAACGGCGACGCGCCGACCGTGACCCTGCGTTTCCGTTTCCGCCAGCACGGCAATCGCCGCACGCATGGAGGCCGGATTGGCATTGTAGCTTTCATCGATCAGCAGAAAGGTGCCGCCGTTGATTGCCAGCTGATGGCGCTGGCCGCGCCCCTTTACCGCCTCGAGCGTTCCCAGCGCCTCGAAGGCGCGGTCGAGATTGGCGCCGGTGACGGCAACGGCGCCCAGCACGGCCATGGCGTTATCGGCAATGTGCCGGCCGGGAATATTGATGTGCAATTCGCTGGTTTCGCCGTTCAGGATCGCCCAGATCGTCGAGCCCGTCGTCGTGCTCTCGAAATCCGCGAGGCGGAAATCCGCCTTGGCGTGCTGCCCGAAGGTGAGGATATGCTCGATACCCTGTTCCTGCGCCGCTTCTTCAAGCTGTTCGAACTGGGCGTTATCACGGTTGAGGATGACGGAACCGCCCTCCTCCAGACCCTCGAAAATCTCCGCCTTGGCGGCGGCGATCTCTTCGATGTTCTTGAAATTGCCAAGATGGGCCGGCGCGATGGTCGTGATGATCGCCACATGCGGGCGCACCAGCTTCACCAGCGGCCGGATTTCGCCGGAATGGTTCATGCCGATTTCGAACACACCGAATTCCGTGTCCGCCGGCATGCGCGCCAGCGTCAGCGGCACGCCCCAATGGTTGTTGAAGGAGGCCACCGCCGCATGCACCCGGCCCGAAGGGGCGAGCGCCTGCCGCAGCATTTCCTTGGTCGTGGTCTTGCCGACCGAACCAGTCACCGCAATGATGCGCGCCGACGTTCTTTCACGCGCCGCGATGGCGAGCTTGCCAAGTGCGGCAAGCACGTCTTCTACCACGATCATCGGCACGGTCAGGCGGCCAAGCGCCGGCAGCTTGGCCTCGGCAACGACCAGAAGTCCCGCCCCGTTCGCAACGGCGAAGCTGGTGTAATCATGACCGTCCACTCGGTCGCCCTTGATGGCGAAGAATGCTTCGCCCGGCTTGACCGTCCGGCTGTCGATGGAAATGCCGGTGATTCCGGTCGGCAGGTTGCCCACGGGGCGTCCCGCCGTGATGGCGATCATGTCGGCGACTGTCCATAACCAGCTCAAATCTTGGATCCTTCCAGCCCTGCCAGTGCAGCGCGCACCTGTTCATGATCGGAAAACGGCAGCGTTACCGAACCGACGATCTGCCCCTCTTCATGCCCCTTGCCCGCGACGATCAGCGTATCTCCATGCGAAAGCAGCGACACCGCATGGCGGATAGCGTCCGCCCTGTCGCCGATTTCCAATGCGCCGGGCGCTGCCGCCATGACTTCGGAACGGATCGTTGCAGCATCTTCCGAACGCGGATTGTCGTCGGTGACGATGACGATGTCGGAAAGCCGCGTCGCAACCTCGCCCATGATCGGGCGTTTGCCCTTGTCGCGGTCGCCGCCGCAGCCGAAGACGGTGATGATGCGGCCCGAGGTGAAGGGCCGGACCGAGGTGAGCACATTTTCCAGCGCATCCGGCTTGTGGGCATAATCCACATAGGCAAGCGCGCCGTTCTTCGTCTGGCCTACGAGTTCCAGACGGCCGGCAGCGCCGATCAGCTTTTCGAGCGCCTTCAACGCGGTTGCCGCGGGAACGCCGGTGGACATGGCAAGACCGGCTGCGACGAGAGCGTTCGCAACCTGAAAGTCACCCGCCAAGGGGATGTCGACTTCATAAATCTCACCGTCATGATGCACTTCGATCATCTGCTTGTGACGGAAGTGCTCGACACGCTTCAGGGCCAGATATTCGCCCTTGCGACCGACCGTGCGCACATCGAGACCGGCTTCGCGCGCCGCGCGGATCGCCTGTTGCGACCATGGATCGTCGGCAAAGATCACGGCGGGAGCGCCCTTTTCCATCAGCGTATCGAAGAGCCGCATCTTCGCGGCCATATAGTCCTCGACGGTCGGATGATAATCCATGTGGTCGCGGCCGAGATTGGTGAAACCGGCGGCTGCCAGTCTCACTCCATCGAGACGGCGCTGGTCGAGACCATGGCTGGACGCCTCCATCGCCGCATGCGTCACGCCTTCGGCCGCAAGTTCGGCCAGAAGCGCATGCAGCGTTACCGGATCGGGCGTGGTGAGCGCGCCGTAGTCCTCGCGGCCGGGTGCAATCACACCTGTCGTGCCGATCTGCGCTGCGGCATGGCCGGCGAAAGCCCAGATTTGCCGCACGAAGGAAGCAACGGACGTCTTTCCCGCAGTACCGGTGACGGCGACCATGGTTTCCGGCTGTTTTCCATAAAAACGGGAAGCGGCAAGGGAGAGATAAAGGCGTGGATCGGTGACCGAAAGCACCGGCACATCGGCATCCAGCGCGTGTCCGGAAACGACAGCGACCGCGCCCTTGGCGACCGCGTCCTTCACATAGGCCGCGCCATCCGCCCTGGTGCCCGCAACCGCCACGAACAGGCTGCCGGGCGCAGCCTTGCGGCTGTCTGCGGTGATCCCCCCGATTTCGATCGCCCCGATCTCAGACAGGAGCAATTCTTTCAATTCCGGAAACGCATTTCCGGATATATCTCGCAAATTCATCGACTGTGTCCGTCTTGTCCCCCCGGCGCGAATCGCCGGAACATCATAAGCTAACAATCAATAAGACACGAGCAAGGCCGAGCCATCCTTGCCGAACTTCGGCTTCACGCCCAGCACCGCCGCCGTGCGGGTGATGATATCGCGCACCATCGGCGCTGCGGATGTGCCGGCGAGTGCCGCGCCATTGCCCTTGTCCGTCTTCGGCTCGTCGATGAAAGACAGCACGACATATTGCGGATCGTCCATTGGAAAGGCCGAGAGGAAGGCGTTGAAGTTCTTGTCGTGCACGTAACGGCCGTTGACGACCTTGTCGGCCGTGCCGGTCTTGCCGCCGACGTTGAAACCATCGACGCGCGCGTTGCGGCCCGAACCGTTGACACCGTTCCACTCGAACAGGAAACGCATGTCCTTGCTGGCGCCCGGCTTCAGAACCTGCTTGGCCACCTGATCGGCCTGTTCGCGGGTACGCGGCAGGAAAGTCGGTTCGATCAGTTTGCCGCCATTGACCAGTGCGGCGCCGGCAACCGCCGTCTGCAGCGGTGTCGTGGAAACGCCGTGGCCGAAGGAAATGGTAATCGAGTTGATCTTCTTCCATTCGCGCGGCTGCGACGGCAGAGCCACTTCCGGCAATTCGGTCTGCATGCGGGTCAAAAGGCCAAGCCGGGTGAGGAATTCCTTGTGGCCTTCCGTTCCCACCGTGTCGGCAATCTTGGCTGTACCGATGTTGGAGGAATACTGGAAGATTTCCGGCACCGAAAGCATCCGGCCCTTGCCGTGGAAGTCCTTGATGGTGAAACCGCCGATGCGGATCGGATAACGCGCATCGAAGGTGTCGCCGAGACGGACGCGGCCCGAATCGAGGCCCATGGCGATGGTGAAGGACTTGAAGGTGGACCCCATTTCGAACGTACCGTTCGACATGCGGTTGAGCCAGCCTTCCTTGGCGCCTTCGGCCGGGTTGTTCGGATCGTAATCCGGCACGGAGGCCATGGCGAGGACTTCGCCGGTATGCACGTCCAGAACCACCGCGCCGGCGCCGATCGCCTGGAACTTGGTGATGGCCGAGGTCACGACTTCGCGGACAATGGACTGCACGCGCAGATCGATGGAAAGCTTCACCGGCTCCAGCGGCTGGTCGCTGGTCATGCCGAGCGCCGTCAGATCGGCAAGGCCCTGGCTGTCGACGTAACGTTCCATGCCGGCAACGCCGCGATTGTCGATATTGACGTGACCGACGACATGCGCGGCGGTCGGCCCGCCGGGATAAAAGCGGCGCTTTTCCGGGCGGAAGCCGACGCCTGGAATGCCGAGCGCCAGAATCTGGCTCTGCTGCTTCGGCGTCAGCTGCCGGCGCAGCCACTGGAAGCGCGAATTGGAAGAAAGCTTCTGATAGGTGCTGCGCTGGTCGAGATCCGGCAGAACCGTCCGCAGCTTCTCGATAGCCTCATCGATATCGACGATGCGATGCGGTTCGGCAAACAGCGAGACGGTGCGAATATCGGTGGCCAGAACCTCGCCATTGCGGTCGAGAAGATCGGGGCGCGACGCCATCAAACGGTCGGCGGGTGCGATGCTCGACACCGTTTCCTGCTCGGCCATGCCATATTGCACAAGACGCCCGCCAACGACGGCGTAAAAGGCGACGAAACCGAAAATGATCAGGCCGACGCGGCTTTTCGCCTGGGCGGCGCGCTTCTTGCGCGCGCCTTCAAAGGCCGCATGATCGGTATAGACGCCGGTGGTGCTGGCGGAAAAATGAGCCTTGCTCTTCAAAACCATGACGCGGGAGAGAAAAGACATCAGCGGTTCACCGATCCTGTTATCGTGTCATCCATGTCGTCGGTTTCATCGCCCGCGACGGCGGAGACGGCCGGAGCCGCTGTGGGACGGGAAACACGCGCCCGAGGTGTCGGAACCGGAGTGCCGTTGACGGCAATCTGACCCGCCGGCGGTGATTTCTTTTTGGTGGCCGCGCCAAGCGTCGCACCCGGCTTGGAACCGTTGACGGCGGCGGCAATGACATCCTCGACGCTCATACCTTCCGGCTCGGGCGGCTGCGGCAGTTGCGAGCGCAGCATCGGCAGCTCGCGCGGTTGCGCCAGTTGCGTCGGCAGCGTCGGCGAAAGGCCAAGCTCGTCCTGATAGGCATTCACGAGCCGGTGCAGACGGTTCGGCTGCGTCAAGAGCGCCCAGTCGGCTCTCAAAAGATCGATCGTATCCTTCTCAAGCTTGATTTCGGCCTCCAGCTTGCGGACCTCCTCAAGCTTCAGATCGGCCTTGTGCTTGATCGAATAGGTGACGACGGCCGCGGCGACCATCACACCCATCAAGATGACATCGAAAGTGCGCAGCATATCAGCCTCCCATCTTTTCAAGGCTGGCGAGATCGGGAAGCTCGAAGATCGAATAATCCGCCGCGCGCGCCGGTGCGGTCGTGCGCAGACCGGCCCGCAGTTTGGCGGATCGGGCACGCGGATTGAGTTCCGCCTCCTCATCGCTGGCGGCGATCATCGGCTTGCCGATGTTATCGAAAATGGCGGGCTTGTCCTCCACCATCGGCAGGTGCCGGGAACCAGCGGCCTTGCCCGAACGGTCGGAGAAGAATTTCTTGACGATACGGTCTTCCAGCGAATGGAAGGTGACGACGACCAGCCGGCCGCCGGGTTTCAAAACCTGCTCGGCGGCAAAAAGCGCCTGCGCCAGCTCGCCCAGCTCGTCATTGACGAAAACGCGCAGCGCCTGAAACACCCGCGTTGCGGGATGAATCTTGTCTTTGGCCTTACGCGGCGTGACAATTTCGATGAGGCCCGCCAGATCGCGGGTGGTGCGGAACGGCTCTTCGGCCCTCTTCTTCTCGATGGCGCGGGCGATGCGGCCCGGCTGCTTTTCTTCGCCGAGAAAACCGAAGATGCGGATCAGATCGCTGACCTTCGCACGATTGACGACATCGGCCGCCGAAACGCCGGAACCCGACATGCGCATATCGAGGGGGCCGTTTTTCTGGAAGGAAAAACCGCGCTCGGCCTCGTCGATCTGCATGGAGGAAACGCCGATATCCAGAACGACGCCATCGAGCCCGCCTTGCGGGGCATGCTTCGCGAGATCGGAGAATTGCGACTGGATGAGGCTCAACCGGCCGCCATTGGCGGCAACCATCGCCTGACCGCCGGCGATCGCGGTCGGATCGCGGTCGAGCGCGATGACGTCAGCGCCCTGATCGAGAATGGCCTGGGTGTAGCCGCCGGCGCCGAACGTGCCGTCGAGGATGACCTTGCCGGATGATGGCTCCAGCGCGGCAATGACTTCGCGAAGCAGGACCGGTATGTGACGCTGAGGTCCGCCATCGGCATCAGAAGATCGTCCGCCAGAATTCGCCGCCATTCCGTGTCCCCGTCCTAGGCGGGGCGAGCAGCCGAAAAACCGCGCCCCGCTCTTGCTTCCGCCTGCGCCGCCAAAAACGCATTCGGTTGCCAAAGCTGAAAATGATCCGCCCGTCCGACGAAGGTGACCTCGGTGGATATGCCGGTGAATTCCCGCACGAAATCCGTCACCATCAATCGACCTTCCTGGTCGAGCTTCATGAAAACGCCGCCGCCGTGAACCAGCAGCGACATCGCGTTCGCCTCGGGCGAGAAGGCATCCATCGACGCGATCTGCCGCTCGTAGCGCTCCAGCAAATCCGGACCGCCGACACTGATGGCCGGAAAGGCGAAATCCTGAAGACAATAAAGCTCCTGAATGCCGCGCCTGACCAGCACCGAACGAAACGGAGACGGAACCGAAACGCGCCCCTTGGCGTCGATCCTGTTCGTCACGTTCGATAAAAAGCGGTCCATTACTCAACTCGCCAAAACCGCATTCCGCAAAGCGAACCATCCACTTTGCAGACGACACCGGTACGCACGACACATCGCCAAGCGCCAGGGCGACGTGCCCTGCAGCAGCCCCTCGCAGGCTCCTCACTCGTTTCAGCGATTGCGGGTCAAAAACACGACCCAATGTGGTGTGCATTTGGGATATCATGGGACACTATGGGCGTCAATGGGAGAAGCCGGCACGATACCGACTTCGCATCGGAAATTCATAAGCCGTTAAGTTTAACGAATGGTTTACCGAGCCGCGCGGCGATGCGCTTTCACGGCACGGGAAGATGCGGTGAAGGCGCTGTTTTTCTTTGTTAAAACAAGGAGATGGCCACATTACCCGGCTTCACGGGCAGATGGGTCAGGCCGTCAACGTCAGAAAATAATGGAATCGATGAGAAGCTCAGTCACGATGGTTTCCATCGCTGCGCTCTATAACCGCATTCTCAGGGCGCAGTGCTTCCTCATCAAACTCCTGGCCTTTAGCCAGAAGACGCAGAACAACCACATCGTCCTGCTCCACCACAAAAGCGACACTGGCGCTGCGTTCAAAACCGATTATGCGGAGTCCCACACGCAGTTCGTTACGCACCGTGCCCCGTTCGGGAAAGACATTCAAAGTTGAAAGAAATATGCCGATGCGATCAATGTACCGATCTGCGACAGCGGACGACCCTGATTTGCCGGCGATATTTTGATGGATATGCACCAGATCGGTCTGCGCTTCGGGTGACAGGCGCACAACGTAATACTTCATTTAAAAGCGTTTCCAGCAAAAACATGCGGCAACTTGGCATTACGAATTGCATAAATATAAATAGATAAAGGGTTTCCGAGAGGTGGGAGCTACGTGCGCCCCTCACCCTTGGCAATACGCGACCTGACCTCAGCCAAACCTTCACTGAGAGGCTTGGCCCTGCCCGGGTCTGCTTTGTGAGCATCGTATGCGGATGTCACTTCTTCCTGCAACCACCGCTCCACGGCCGCATCGCGGGCTGCCAGGGTGCGAAGGCCATCACGGATAACCTCGCTCTCCGTCGCATATTCGCCGGAAGCGACCTTTGCCTTGACCATTTCCGCCATTTCCAGGGGAAGTGTGATGCTGAAAGCTTGGGTGGTGCGCATGGTTTTCGCCTTTCATTCACCCTTGTATCACACGGTATGATTTAATCATACACATTCCTGATTAGCCATGGGGGAAGCGGCATGTAGGAGCCGCCGCAAGATTGAGGAAAATTCGCCAGTTGGCCTGTAAGCCGGGTTCTGTATGGCCCCGGTTTGACCCGGAACGTGGCAGCCATTCATCTGGGACGGCATTTGCATGCCGCCTCGCGCAACCCACCCGGATGACGGGCCTGGAAACCGGCTGTGAACGGGCTTTCGCCCGCCCCGTGTCATCCCTATTCGGTCTTGCTCCCGGTGGGGTTTACCTTGCCGCCGCTGTTACCAGAAGCGCGGTGGGCTCTTACCCCACCCTTTCACCCTTACCATGCGATGCATGGCGGTTTGCTCTCTGTGGCACTTTCCCTGGGGTCGCCCCCGCCGGACGTTATCCGGCACCGTATTTCCGTGGAGCCCGGACTTTCCTCACCTTACCGTCTTTCGACATTGGTAAAGCGCGGCTGCCCGGCCAACTGGCATGGGCTCAATAACCATGTTCCGAGGCGAAAGCCACCGAAAAGCGCAGGCAAGGATCAAAGAAATGCCGGCTTGAAATCCGTAGCAAAGGCGCCGTCGGCGATTTTTCCGTCCCGCAGCAGCACAGCACCGAGCCGTCCGATCTCATCGGAACTCTTGGCCGCCGTACCGTTACCGCCGGTCAGAACCGCAATCTTCGGCGAGGCGGTGAAGCCGATGGCCGGATAACCGCTTTGCGTTTTGGAGACGACGCAGGCGGCCATCGAGACACGCGAGAGATCGATGGAAGGCACCAGCGATCCGACGATCTCCGAGAGATGATCACGCACACTTTCGCGTCCGCCGGAGCGGAACCATTCCCGGATTTCCGGGTCGCTGCCGAGCCTCTTGTCGTCGGGATCGCCGCCGATCTTCAGATAGAATTTGCCATCCGGATAACGCACCGGCGGCAGAAGATAGATATGTTTCGTCGTGTCGCGCGGCTCATAGATCAACGACGGCATGTCCGCATATTGATCCAGATCGCCCTCATCTACTTCGAAGAAAGCGACGGTGCGCGCATAAACATCGAGGGCCACCGGCTGCGGCAGCAGATCTTTCGTGATCGAGAAGCCGCCGGCCGCCACCAGCACCCGGTCTGCGGTATAAACCGCGCCCGAGGCCGTCTCCACCCGTGCGCGACCACCCTCTTCCCGCGTCGAGACGACGATATCGTCAATAAGCGTGACACCCGCCTTTTCAGCGAGAACAGCCTGCGCCTTCACCAGCCCACGCGGATTGACGTATCCGGCATTGTTTCTCTCGAATACCCCCTCGCAACCCGGCTCGAAGGAGAAATAGGGAAAGCGGCTTTCGAGGCCTTCCCCGTCCAGCAGTTCCGTCGAAACCCCGAGCCGCGCCGCCGCCTTGCGGACATCGTCGACAAAAGGATTATCGCCGCCCCGTTCGGGCCCCACCATCAGGCAGCCGACCGGCGCATAAAATTCAACGCCGCTTCTTGCGGCAATATCGGCGTAACGCGCTATCGAGCGGTTGGCGAGCAGCGCCCAGTCGGCATCACCATCGATGGTGCGGGTAATCCGCGCCTCGTCATAGTGACTGGCGAAGACGCCTCGATGCGATTTGATGTCGGCAGGTTCGCCGGGGCCGATCAACGCGACGCCATCGACCGTTTCAGCCAGATGGCGGGCGGCGGCGGCACCCATCATGCCGCGACCCACGACGATGTATCTGAAATGTCCCGACATGCCGCCCTCTTCACCCGCTCACTTCCATCGCAACCTTGTAGCTGCTTCGCCCCTGAATGTCAGACGAAAACCGGCGACATTTCGGCGGCGAATTCATCCTCGGTCAACTGGCCGTTCAAAAGCAGCATGGCGCCCAGTCGGCCGATTTCGTCCGAAGACTTGGCGGAGACGAAATTGCCGCCGGTCAGAACCGCGATATTGGAGGATTGCGTATAGCCGATATAGGGATAGCCGCTGCGGGTGATGGAGGCGACACAGGAACCTGAAGTGACCGGGCAGCCGGCAAGCTCCGGCATCAAGGAGAGCGCCCGCTGTTTCAGAAATTCCACCTCACCCGGCGTGCCGTCCGAATGGAACCAGTCAACCGCGTCAGTGAGCGTTTCAAGCCTGCCCTTCTCGCTTTCGCCGCCGATCTTCAGATAGACCTTGCCATCGGGATAACGCACCGGCGGCAGGATATAGACGATGTCGTCCTCGGTTTCCGCGAGCACGATGGTGGAAGGCATCGCACCGAACAGGGCCTGCCTCGCCTCATCCAGCTCGAAAAACACGATGGTACGGCCCGTTGCCGCCATATCGACCGGCGATGGAAGAAGTTCCGCCATGTTGGTAAAACCGCCCGCCGCGACAATGACCTTTTCGGCGGTATGGACGGCCCCTTCGCGGGTCGAAACCTCCACGCCATGGGAGGTGTCGCGAATATGCGCCGCCGTCTCACGCAGCAGTTTCGCACCCTGCACCTCGGCAATGGCGCACTGCGCCTTCACCAGGGCGCGCGGATTGACGTGACCGGCATTCTGCGCCTCGAAATAACCGTCGTGATCGGCCGGCAGGGAGAACATCGGAAACCGGTCAACGAGCACATCGCTGCCGAGTGTCTCTACACCAAGACCGAGACGGTCGACCGAGGAAAGGGCGCGCGAGACATAATCTCCCGCAAGACCCTTACCATTGCCGGTGAACAGGCAACCTGCTTCGGTAAAAAAGCGGATGCCGCTTTTGGCCTCGATCTCCGCATAACGGCGGATGGAGCGTTGCGCCAGTTCCGCCCAGACCGGATCGCCGTCAAACCCGCGGGTGATGCGCGCCTCATCGTAATGACTTGAAAACACACCCTGATGGGTCTTGCGGTCAGCGGGTTCGCCCGGTCCGATCAGCGCCACGCCATCCATTTGCGCCGAAAGATGCCGCGCCGCGGCCGCTCCCATCATCCCGGCCCCGACCACGATATATTTGAAATCCGGCATGTCATGCTCCGTATCAGCTTTGTTTCTGACTACAGCATGCCGGGCCGAACCGGAATCGCTTTTCGCAATTTAACAAGCAATACAAACCGGCCTCAGCCGGCCAGCAGCGCCTGCACCTTGCCGCAATAACGCTTGGAGACCGGGTTCATGCGGGTGGCGCCATGACCGGCGTTGTAGCGCAGGATCGTGCTGCAGACCTGGCCGCCGCCCAGCTGATGCGCCGTCGCCAGATATTGCATGCCCCAGCGAATATTGGTCTCGGGATCGTAGAGCGCCTTGGTGGTGCCGCGATAGCCCATCATCCGCGCCGTCGCCGGCTTGATCTGCATCAGCCCGACCTCGCCTGCGCTGCCGCGGGCCTTCGGATTGAACTTGCTTTCGACCGAAACCACGGCATGCGCCAGATTGGTGGGAACGCCGTAACGCTTGGCATATTTGACGATCAGATCGGAATAATCGTTCCTGAGCGAGGAAGGCAGGCTCTTTTCGGGGATGGGATAACCGGGCTTGCGGAAGAAGGTCTCCAGCGTCACGGTTTTGGTCTTGACGTCCTCGTCTTTGGCAAAAGCAATCCCCGCCTGCGAAGCGAGCATAACAACGCCCGCCACGACAGCAACAACAACCCTGTTCATATGTAGAAAAATTCTCCAGATCGGATGACCGAAACAATGAAGCGACACAAATAGTCTGCGCCCGGAAAGTCGATAACGACCTTCCGCTGTCCAGTCTCCTTGATTGATATTGACGGTAAGTTCCCCTGAAGAACGACACCGCATGCAGTGACGTTCTTAAACTTCCTCAATGCGGATTAACTGTGGCACAAGAAAAAAAGCGACTTGAACACGCTGGAAAAGCGGGAATGCTTTTCCAGAATCGGCGGTTAAGCGCCCGAAAATCTCGGCAGGCTGGCGATCAGCCGGTGCAGCGTGTCAATGGTGGAGAAATCCGCGATGCCATCCACCAGAGCGGGGCGGAAATGCCGCTGGAAAGCAGCCACGGCGCCTTCGGTTTTTTCGCAATAAGCGCCTGTTATTTCAACGCCATAACCATAAATGGACAGCATCGACTGCAGCGCTTCGACCGGCTGGCCATGGTCCCCGCGCTGAAAAAAGCGCCCGCCACGGATCGGCGCAGGCTCCACCCAATGGCCGACACCTTGCTGCGACAGGATGTCCCACGGGAATTTTTCACCCGGATCGACCTTGCGGATCGGGGCGACATCCGAATGCGCCAACACCCTTTCAGGGGCGATATTCCAGCGCTGGCCGCAATCGCGACACAATTCGATGACGGCTTCGATCTGCTTTTTCGGAAATTCCGGCAGGCCGCCTGGATGGCCCTGATTGGCAATTTCGACACCAATAGAGCGGGAATTGATGTCTTCGTCCCCCGCCCAGGTACTTTTGCCCGCATGCCAGGCACGGCGGGTTTCCGACACGAGCTGGATGACGCGCCCGTCCTCGAAGACGAAATAATGGCTTGAGACCTGGCTTTCGGGATTACAGAGCCACGACAGCGCGCCGTCGGCCGTCGTCATGCCGGTATAGTGCAGAAGAATGATGTCAGGACCGGCTACACCCAGCCTTTCGCCATGATTAGGCGAAGGCGCAACGGCTGCGCCCCCGAAATCCGGGGTAAAATCCGGCAGACATTCACTCATGCGACGCGGCGTTCTTTCTCAATGGCCGCATAAGCGGCGTTGAGAGCCGCCATACGCTCATTCGCGGCCGCATGCAATTCCATGGGAACGCCGCGGGCGATGAGCTTGTCGGGATGGTGTTCGGCAACCAGCGTTCGGTACCGCTTGCGGATATCCAGAAAATCGTCCGAAGGTGAAACACCGAGTACGCGGTAAGGGTCGCGCCCGTCCATGTGGACGTGCCGCGCCATGATCGTTTCGAAATGATCTTCGGTGATACGGAAGATTTCCGCGATCCGGCCGAGGAAGGCCAGTTCCCGCTCGTGGATCAGCCCGTCGGCCTTGGCGATGTGGAACAGGCCGTCGATGACACTTTCCAGCATCTCGCAATTGGCGTGCCCGGAACCGCAAAGACCCGCCAGCCGCTCCGCATAGGCTTCGTAACCTGCAACGTCCTGACGCGCGAGGTTATAAAGACGAGCGACGTTCTTGGCTTCTTCTTCCGGGAAATCGAAAATCTGCCGGAAAGCGCGAACCTCGGCATCGTTGACGACCCCGTCGGCCTTCGCCATCTTGGCGGAAAGTGCAATGATGGCCACGGAAAAGGAAACCTTGCGGCGGGTTTCCGGATCACCTTCGAAAAGGGTGCGGATGGCTTCCACCACGCGCCCGAGTGCACCGCCTGCCGCGTCGCCGATTGCGCCGAGCAGCCGTTCCCACAGGGATGAAATTTGCAGACACGCGAAATCGAACATCATGCGACAAGCATGACGGGATATTGCCGCGAATGCAATATGTCCAGCGGTCCGGCGGCATTAACTTTTATTCATCTTTGCGACAGTTTTGCTTCAGGAACAAGAGCGCGGCAGACGATGGGACCACGGTTTTCCACAGACGGCAGATAGCCGGCCACCGGCTATGCCGATTGAAACGATTATATTCCACCACTTTGCTCAAGCCGCTGAAAAACCGCGAGAAATCCGCGTTTTTCTTCATAAATTCACTTTACACCTACACGCGGCTGTCGCATCCATTTGCCAGACATGTCTTTGGGTATATGTGAAAAGGAGAGCCATGATGGCCAAACAGAAAGTCGCAATGCTGACCGCGGGTGGCCTTGCGCCCTGTCTCTCTTCGGCCGTGGGCGGCCTGATCGAGCGTTACAGCGACATTGCGCCCGAGATCGACATCATCGCTTACCGCTCGGGTTATCAGGGCGTGCTTCTGGGTGACCGTATCGAAATCAACAAAGACATGCGGGAAAAGGCGCATCTGCTGCACCGTTACGGCGGCTCGCCGATCGGCAACAGCCGCGTCAAGCTCACCAATGCCGCCGATTGCGCCAAGCGCGGTCTGGTCAAGGAAGGCGACAATCCGCTGCGCGTCGCCGCTGACCGGCTGGCGGCCGACGGCATCACCATTCTCCACACCATCGGCGGTGACGACACCAACACGACGGCTGCGGACCTTGCCGCCTATCTCGGCGCGAACGGCTATAACCTCACCGTCGTCGGCCTGCCGAAGACGGTGGATAATGACGTGGTGCCGATCAAGCAGTCGCTCGGCGCCTGGACGGCCGCCGAAGTCGGCGCCTCCTTCTTTGACAATGTCAGCAACGAGCAGAGCGCTGCACCGAAGACCTTCGTCATCCACGAAGTCATGGGCCGCCATTGCGGCTGGCTGACGGCCGCCACCGCCCGCGCCTATATCCAGAAGACCAGCGGCAATGAATATGTCGAAGGCCTGATGATGAACACGCAGATGAAGAACATCGACGGCATCTACCTGCCGGAAATGGCCTTCGACATCGAGGCGGAAGCCGAGCGCCTGAAGGAAATCATGGACAAAAACGGCTATGTCACGCTGTTCGTGTCGGAAGGCGCCGGCCTTGATTCGATCGTTGCCGAACGCGAAGCGTCCGGAGAGGCCGTCAAGCGCGACGCCTTCGGCCACGTCAAGATCGACACGATCAATGTTGGCGGCTGGTTCCAGAAGCAGTTCGCCAGCCTCATCGGCGCGGAACGCTCCATGGTACAGAAATCGGGTTACTTCGCCCGCTCCGCCGCCGCCAATGGGGACGATCTGCGCCTCATCCAGGGCATGGTCGATCTCGCCGTCGAAAGCGCGCTCAACAAGGTCTCCGGCGTCACCGGCCATGACGAAGACCAGAATGGCAAATTGCGGACGATCGAGTTTCCGCGTATCAAGGGCGGAAAGCATTTCGACCTCTCTGCAAAATGGTTTACCGAAGTGATGGAACACGTCGGTCAGCCGTTCACAGCGGCCTGATTTTACGATAGTCTAAAATAAGACGGCGACAGGGAGGGCAAGGAGGAAGAGAATGTCTGGACAGGCCTGGCTGATTTTTTGTGCAGCATGTGCCGTTGTGTTCGCACTCCCCTCTCCCCTTGTATTCTCTGTTGCCTCCTATGCCGCCATCCGCGGCAAAAAGACGGTCTTCGCCTCCGCTGTCGGCGGCGCGCTCGGCATCGTCACGGCCATGACGATTTCGGCCATTCCGGTGGCCGGTCTCGCCTACCTGCCGCAATCCTTCGTGGAAATCGTGCAATGGGCCGGCATCGGCTGGCTGATGCTGTTTCTGTTGTGGACCTTCGCCACGCCGGCCGCCCAGGCGGCCAATGCCGATAATGACAATCTGCCGGGCAAATCCTGGAGCGGCATTTTCCGCGATTGTTACGCCATTGCCGCTTTGCGCCCGCGCTACTTCACTTTCTTTCTGGCGCTGTTGCCACAATTCGTTTCCACGTCAGGCAACACAATTGAAACGCTCGCCATGGCGCAGGCCGCCATCCTGCTTCTGGCGCTTGTGATTCTGACCGCGCAGGCGCTGTTTGCCGGCCCGACGCTCGCGCTGGTGCGCCGCATGTCGGGCGACAAGAAAATCCGGCCGAAATACCGCACTCACTTCATTTCCGGCCGCGCTGTCAGCGCCGGATACAGGCGCATCGCAGCCTGAAAAACCGGGCCGCCACGTCCCGGCTTGCCGCTATCCTTACAATAGGTTAATGAAGGCTCGACGGGACACTGCCTGCTTCGCTCGACGCGGGGGTATCGAAAGACAGGCATAACGAAGGCGGCAACATGCGAAATTCGGGCAAATTCCGCGGAAGAAGTGCACTTCTTCTGTCTTCCACCGTGGGTCTGGCACTGGCATTGAGCGCATGCACAAGCGTCGAATATACTGCGAAGGAAGGGCCTAACGGCCCGAAGATCGCGACGGTCAATCCCGCGACCACTCCTGCGCAAACATCGACGCAGCCGGCAACGGCCGAAGCCGCAGCGGGCGCAACCTCGGCAGCATCAGCGGTGCAGACCGCCGAAACCGCAACCTCTTCCCAGCCAGCAGCACTTCCCACCGCCGTCGCCGTCAAGGGCGGACGCGTGGCCCTGCCGCCGGCGTCCGAAATCGCAGCCGCCGCAGCCATCACCGCCCAGATGCAGCCGCACCAGACGGAAGTGGCTCAGGCCGCAGGGGCGACATCCGCACCCACCGCCGTTGCAGCACTCGCGCCGACAGGCGCCGCTCCCGCGGCAGCAGCCATCGAAACGGCGGCCAAGCCGGCTGCCCACAATGCCGCCGCCGATCTGCCGCAGGTGGTTGCCATCAAGGGCAGCTTCCCTCCCGCACCGCCGCCGCCCGGCTCGCCCTCCATCGGCACCGAACTGACGGCGGAACGCAAAGTCATTCCGCTGCCGAAGCCGGACAGCACGGTTCTGGCTTATGCCGCCGGCCCCACCAATGCCGCACTTGCCGCCATCCGGCAGAACGAATCAATGACGGCGCCGCTCAATTCCGCGCCGGCCGGACGCGAAAAGCTGAGCGGCCTTATTACCAAATACGCCGCCATGTATGATGTGCCGGAAGATCTGGTTCACCGCGTGGTGCAGCGCGAGAGCCGATACAATCCCGGCGCCTATAGCAGCGGCAATTTCGGCCTGATGCAGATCCGGCACGCCACGGCCCGCTCCATGGGCTTCGATGGCCCCGCCTCCGGCCTCTTCGATGCCGAAACCAATCTCAAATACGCCGTGAAATATCTGCGCGGCGCATGGGTTGTGGCTGGTAACGACCGCGACAATGCCGTCCGGCTTTACGCACGCGGTTATTATTACGATGCCAAGCGCAAGGGCATGCTGCACGTTCTGCGCAAGTGATGGCCTCTGGCGGCGCTGGGAGCGCCGTGAGCTAAGCAGCCTTTCCAAATAAACGCCGCGACGTTTTTTTCGTCATCCTCGGGACCAGCCCGAGGATGACGCCGTATCCAATGGAAGCTTATCGGCAATCCGAGATACGGGCTGGTTTTCCACCGTCTCCTTTATTCCCCGTCTTTGCCCACAGCCCCTGTCATCAAATTGTAGTGTCACGGCTGTAGACGCCTCTCAATCGACTGAGAGGTGAACATATGACGAGTGCGGCACCCAAGACCGGCTTCAGCAAGAACACAAAACTGAAGTCCGCATTGCTCCAGCACAAGGCGCTCTCAAAAAGCGGATTGTCCGAGCGCTTCTTCGGCGTCCTCTTTTCCGGCCTCGTCTATCCACAGATCTGGGAAGACCCTGAGATCGACATGGAAGCGATGGAGCTTGGCGAAGGCCACCGCATCGTCACCATCGGCTCAGGCGGCTGCAACATGCTGGCCTATCTCTCCCGCAACCCTGCCAGCATCGATGTGGTTGATCTCAACCCGCATCACATTGCGCTGAACAAGCTGAAGCTTGCCGCGTTCCGCCATCTGCCGGCCCATCAGGATGTGGTGCGCCATTTCGGCCGCGCCAACACCCGCAGCAACAGCCACGGTTACGACCGCTTCATCGCCGAGCACCTTGACGCCACGACCAAGGCTTACTGGTCGAAGCGCACCCTTTCCGGCCGCCGCCGCATCTCGGTGTTCGACAGGAACATCTACCGCACCGGCCTGCTCGGCCGCTTCATCGGCGCCGGCCATCTCATGGCCCGGCTGCACGGCGTGAAACTCACCGAAATGGCCAAGACCCGGACGCTGGATGAACAGCGCCAGTTCTTCGACAGCAAGGTCGCACCGCTGTTCGACAAGCCGGTGGTGCGCTGGCTGACGAAGCGCAAAAGCTCGCTTTTCGGCCTCGGTATTCCGCCGCGCCAATATGACGAGCTGGCCAGCCTTTCCGATAACGGCACGGTTGCCTCGGTTCTCAAGCAGCGCCTGGAAAAGCTCGCCTGCAACTTCCCGCTCAGCGACAATTATTTCGCCTGGCAGGCCTTCGCGCGCCGTTACCCCGAGCCGCATGAAGGCGCACTGCCTGCCTATCTCAAGCCGGAATATTATGAGACGATCCGCAACAACACGGCGCGCGTCGCAGTGCACCACGCCACCTATACCGAGCTTCTCTCGCGCAAGCCGGCAAGCGCCGTCGACCGCTACATCCTCCTCGACGCACAGGACTGGATGACGGACACGCAGCTCAACGAATTGTGGTCGCAGATCAGCCGCACCGCCGCATCGGGCGCGCGCGTCATCTTCCGCACCGCGGCCGAAAAGAGCGTCATCGAAGGCCGGCTTTCGCCCGATATCCGCAACCAGTGGGTCTATCTCGAAGAGCGCTCCAATGAGCTCAACGCCATGGACCGCTCGGCCATCTACGGCGGCTTCCATATCTACCAGAGGGCTATGGCATGAAAACCGTCGGCGAGAATGTGGGCCTTGCAGATAGCGCGCATGCGAGCCTGATGGACCGCATGTATCGCCACCAGCGGCATATCTACGATATCACCCGCAAATATTACCTTCTCGGCCGTGACCGGACCATTTCCGGCCTCGATGTGCCGAAGGGCGGCACGCTGTTGGAAGTCGGCTGCGGCACCGGCCGCAACCTGCTGCTGGCCAGCCGCAAATTTCCGCAGGCGAGACTGTTTGGCCTCGACATCTCCGCCGAAATGCTGCTGACCGCAGCCGAGAATTTCGCCGGCAAGGCGGAACGCCCCATTCTGCGCGTGGCCGACGCCACCGCTTTTCGCGCCTCCGAATTCGGCCAGCCCGACGGCTTCGACCGCGTCATGATCCCCTATGCGCTGTCGATGATACCGGACTGGGAAAAGGCGATCGAACAGGCGCTCACGGCGCTGAAACCCGGCGGCTCGCTGCATATCGTCGATTTCGGCCAGCAGGAACAATTGCCGAAGTGGTTCCGCACCCTTCTGCAAGCCTGGCTCACCCGTTTCCACGTCACGCCCCGCGCCAATCTCCGCTATGTTCTGGCTAATATGGCCGGC
Organism: Agrobacterium sp. LY4; assembly: GCF_001526585.1. Taxonomy (NCBI): domain Bacteria; kingdom Pseudomonadati; phylum Pseudomonadota; class Alphaproteobacteria; order Hyphomicrobiales; family Rhizobiaceae; genus Agrobacterium; species Agrobacterium sp. LY4. The sequence goes on from NZ_ASYA01000023.1 coordinate 133,100, forward strand.
CGTTTCGACGGTAATCTCGAATTCGAGGAAATCGCCCGGGGTTATGCCTGGCGGGCTGTCATCACGCTTCCAGTTGCCGAAGCGCAGCAGCCGAAAATCCACCGCATCTTGGCCGACGCCTGATTCCAGGCGGATTGCGAAACTCGCCTGCGCGCCTGTGGCGTTGCCTTCAAGGCTCCGCCGGGCGAGGTTTCAGCAGTAAAAATCGCAAATCGCTTCAAATCCAGCGGCTTGCGAGATGCAAAAAGCACCTTTGCCCTTGTCATAACCGCTTGTTTACCATGTTATGCGTAAATCGGGAGATACGGCGCGCCGTTTTGCGGCCGCGGGATGGGCAACACTTTCATCAGGGTTTCAATGCGGCTGCGTTTATCGGCACTATTGTCGGCTTTGCTGTTGATCGGCGGCTGCACCTCCACCAGCTATGACCTGCTGGAAACCGCATCCGTTTCCAGGCCGAAATTTTCCGATACCGATCCGCAGGATTTCGGTACGAACAACCCGCACCGCCATGAGGTGCACGGCATCGACGTGTCCAAATGGAATGGCGATGTCGACTGGCCGACCGTTCGCAAATCAGGCGTGTCCTTCGTCTTCATCAAGGCGACGGAGGGATCGGACCGCATCGATCCGAAATTCGGCGACCATTGGCGCAGCGCGGCGGCGGCAGATGTTCTGCACGCGCCCTACCACTTCTATTATTTCTGTTCGACAGCAGACGCCCAGGCCGACTGGTTCATTCGCAATGTGCCGAAGGAAGCCGTCACCCTGCCCCCGGTTCTCGACGTGGAATGGAACCCGGCCTCGCCCACCTGCAAGACGCGCCCGGCGCCCGGCATCGTTCGCGCCGAGATGCAGCGTTTCCTCGACCGCATCGAAGCCCACTATGGCAAGCGTCCGATCATCTATACCTCGGTCGACTTTCACCGCGACAATCTCGTCGGTCAGTTCAAGGATTACCATTTCTGGGTCCGCTCCGTCGCCGCCCATCCGGCCAAGATCTACGAAGATCGCAAATGGGCCTTCTGGCAATATACTGCAACCGGCGTCGTGCCCGGCGTGAACGGTCCGACCGACATCAATGTCTTTGCCGGCACGGAGAAAAACTGGCGGAAATGGATTGCTTCCGCCAAATAACACGGCCAAGAAGCAACACTTTTGAAAAATCGGCGTTGTTCTGCAGCGCCAGATCATTCGGTCCGTTTTTTTGTCGCAAACATATGGGTAAAGCGGGCTAACAACCTATCGAGGAAATTCCCATGCCCACGTTCCGGTCGCGCAGCATCGTTTTTGCCGCCGCTTTGTCGCTTCTTTCCACCGGCTCCGCCCTCGCCACACCGCCAGTGGCCGCGCCCGACGACCCCAAGCAGGTTGCCTGCGGCGGCGATCTCGGTGCATTTCTCGAAGGCGTGAAAGCCGACGCGCTTGCCAAGGGCATTCCGGCCGACGCCATCCAGAAGGCGCTTGCCGGCGCGCAGATCGACCCGAAGGTGCTTTCGCGTGACCGTGCACAGGGCGTCTTCCGCCAGACCTTCCTGGAATTCTCCCAGCGCACCGTCAGCCAGGCCCGTCTGGATATCGGCCGCAAGAAACTTCAGGAACTCTCCTCCACCTTCGCCCGCGCCGAAAACGAATTCGGTGTTCCGGCAGGCGTCATCGCCGCCTTCTGGGCCATGGAGACGGATTTCGGCGCCGTTCAGGGCGATTTCAACACCCGCAACGCGCTGGTGACCCTCTCGCATGATTGCCGCCGCCCGGAACTCTTCCGTCCGCAGCTGCTGGCGCTGATCGAAATGGTCCAGCACGGCGATCTCGATCCCGCCGCCAATACCGGCGCATGGGCCGGTGAAATCGGCCAGGTGCAGATGCTGCCCAAGGACATCATCGCCTTCGGCGTCGACGGCGATGGCGACGGCCACATCAACGTCAAGAGCAGCGCCCCGGATGCAATCCTGACGGCTGCGAAGTTCATCCAGCATCTCGGTTTCAAGAAGGGCGAACCCTGGATTCAGGAAGTCTCCCTGCCTGAAAACCTGCCCTGGGAAAAATCCGGCCTCGGCGGCCCGCTGACCGCGGGTGACTGGTTCGCACTGGGCGTGACCCCGCGCGACGGCAACAGAAACTTCGCCACCCTGCCCGCTGCCCTCATCATGCCGCAGGGACGCAAGGGACCGACCTTCATCACCTATCCGAACTTCAACATCTATCTGGAATGGAACCAGTCGTTCATCTACACGACCTCGGCCGCCTATTTCGCCACCCGCCTCATGGGCTCTCCGGTCTACAACAAGGGCAACCCGGAGCCCGGTTTCGATGATGCGACCATGAAGGAGCTTCAGACCAAGCTCGAAGCGCGCGGACACAATGTCGGCAAGGTGGATGGCATTCTCGGTTCTGGCACCCGCGTCGCCATCCAGAAGGAGCAGCAGCGTCTCGGACTGCCCGCCGATGGCTGGCCTTCGACCGCCCTTCTCCAAGCGCTTTAAGCAATCTTAACGGCGCCTTCCGGCCCTTAATCTGTCGGACGGAATCAAGGCATAAAGTGTTAATCTCGACCTGATGACTGGGGATAACACCCCGGTCATTTACTTTTTTTAAACATATGAAGCACTGCGTGATAAGAAAATAATCTTTTATTTTCAAATAATTACAGAAATTTCTTTTTTATGCTGCCTAGAGACGTGCTGCACTGCATCACAAAAACCGCTTTTCAACTGCCACAAAACGGTCATATTATCGAACCTGTCAACAAGAGGAGGCACCCATGGGACTTACAAAATCTCTCAATGCCTTGGCAGTCGGTTTGGCGTTTTTGTTCGTAGCGATGATGCTTTTCATCTGACGAGACGTGAAGACCAAACGCAGATAAGAACCGTAGATGACACGAGTTTAAAAAGCGCAGGCCCTAAGGGACCTGCGCTTTTTTCATGTCGGTAATCCGCTGCGGTAAAATCAGGCGGCGCTGCGGCGCAGACGCTCCAGCCCGAGATTTTCAAGCACCGCGTCAACCAGCGGCGCGCGGTTCATGGTGTAGAGATGGAACTCATTGACGCCACGCCGCTGCAGATCGGCGATCTGCTCGGCGGCAACCTCCGCGGCCACGCGGGCGCGACCTTCCAGATCGTCGTCATAACCTTCGAAACGCTCATCCAGAAAACCGGGAATGCTGGTGCCGCAGCGACCGGCGAAACGCTTGAGCTGGGTGAGGTTCTGGATCGGCATGATGCCCGGAACCACCGGAATGGTGATGCCTGCCGCCGTCACCCGCTCCATATAGCGCTCGAACACGTCATTATCGAAGAAGAACTGCGTCAGCGCCCGCGTCGCGCCATTATCAGCCTTGCGCTTCAGCATATCGATATCGACCTCTTCGCTTGCGCTTTCAGGGTGTTTTTCCGGATAGGCCGACACGGAAATCTCGAAATCGGCAATTTCACGCAGCCCCTTCACCAGAGCGGCAGCGTTCTCATACCCTTCCGGATGCGGCTTATAGGCCGTACCGATGCCCGTGGAGGGATCGCCGCGCAGCGCCACGAAATGACGAACGCCGGCATTGCGAAACTCTTCAATGACCTGATGCACGTCCTCACGGCTGGCATCCACGCAGGTCAGATGCGCGGCGGTTGCCAGATGGCTGTCGCCGATCATGCGGCGCACCGCATCCAGCGTCGGTGCCTTGGTGGATCCACCGGCGCCATAGGTGACGGACACGAAATCCGGGTTCCATTTCTTCAGCTCGGCAACCGTTTCCCAGAGCTGGGTTTCCATCTCGGGATTCTTGGGCGGGAAAAACTCGAAAGACAACCGGATATCGCCATTTTGGCGCGCGGTTTCCGACCTCAACATATCATGCCCTCCCGGCAGCAAGTAAAACGGCCTCTTGCACCACATCGTCTGCCATCAGCAGCCGCTGGTCACGGGCAACCCATATCGTCACGTCCAGAGCTTCGTCGGACGCTTTTTCAGAATGAAGATCGACAGCGCGCTCCAGAGAAAGCCCGGCCTTCTTCAGCCATTCTTCCATCAGCGGATGCGAGAAACCCAGCCGCACATGCGCATGCTCGTCGCGCAGATATTCGAAGGAATGCGGCGCAAGATCGATGACGATCAGCCGCCCGCCGGGACGCAGCATGCGCGCGGCTTCGGCCAGCGCGATTTCCGGCTGGTCGAGGAAATGCAGAACCTGATGGATGACGATCAGATCGAAATCCTGGCCTTCGAGCGGCAGATTGAGAATATCGCCATGGCGCACGGATGCATTGACCACGCCCGCCTTGTCGAGATTGGCGCGCGCCACCGAAAGCATGTCGCGGCTGGCATCAACGCCGATCGCGCGGCGATAGATACCGCTCAGAAGCTGCAGAATGCGGCCGGTGCCGGTGCCGAGATCGAGCAGCGAATCGACCGGCGTGGTGCCCACCAGCTTCAGGAGCGCGCCTTCCACGGCCTCGTCGCTGACATGCAGGCGGCGCAGCTCGTCCCAGGCGGAGGCGTTGCGGCTGAAATAATCCTGCGCCCGCTCCGCCCGCACCCGCTTGACGGTTGCAAGCCGCTCGCTGTCACGCTGGAGAACGGCATCGGAGGGCGATGCGGCGCCAAGCAGCTGCCGGACCACAATGGCGGGCTCACCATCCTGCCGCAAGCGGAAATAGGCCCAGGCGCCTTCCTGATAACGCTCGATCAGCCCCTCTTCCGTCAAAAGCTTGAGGTGACGGGAGATGCGCGGCTGCGACTGGCCGAGAATTTCGGTAAGATCGGTAACCGTCAGATCGCCGGCCGAAAGAAGCGCCAGCAAGCGAAAGCGCGTCGGCTCACCCGCTGCCTTCAGAAGATCCACCAATTTGTCCAGACCGAACGCCACTCTGCCGCGCCTCGCAAGCTAATCAAGATATAAAGATATCTTTATGTCGATGTGGCGTTCGATGCAAGCGCAAAGTGTTCCGTGAGGCGATCATGTCAACTTATTACATGGAAAAAGGCCCGCTTTGCGGCGGGCCTTTCTGAAGGGATCCGGAAAAGGATCAGCGCGTCAGGCGCTTGTAGCTCACCCGGCCGGGCTTGATGCTTTCCGGGCCGAGGCGGCGGACCTTGTCCTTTTCGTAGTCTTCGAAGTTGCCTTCGAACCATTCCACATGGCTGTCACCCTCGAAAGCGAGGATGTGGGTGGCCAGGCGGTCGAGGAACATGCGGTCGTGGCTGATGATAACGGCGCAACCTGCGAAGGCTTCCAGCGCTTCTTCAAGCGCTGCGAGCGTTTCCGTATCAAGGTCGTTGGTCGGTTCGTCGAGCAGCAGAACGTTGCCGCCGGCCTTCAGCATCTTGGCGAGGTGCACGCGGTTACGCTGACCACCCGAGAGATTGCCGACCTTCTGCTGCTGATCGCCGCCCTTGAAGTTGAAAGCGCCGCAATAGGCGCGCGAATTCACTTCGAACTTGCCGAGCTTGATGATGTCGTTGCCGCCGGAGATTTCCTCCCAGACGGTCTTGTCACCCGCCAGCGTATCGCGGCTCTGGTCGACATAACCGAGCTGAACCGTCTCACCGACAGTCACCGAACCGCTATCCGGCTTTTCCTGACCGGTGATCATCTTGAACAGCGTGGACTTACCCGCACCGTTCGGACCGATGACGCCGACGATGCCGCCGGGCGGCAGCTTGAAGGACAGGTTTTCGATCAGCACGCGGTCGCCATAGGATTTCGTCAGATTGTCGGCTTCGATGACGACGCGACCGAGACGCTCGGCAACCGGAATGACGATCTGCGCATCGCCGGGACGGCGGTTTTCCGCTGCTTCCACCAGCTCGTCATAGGCCTTGATACGTGCCTTGGATTTCGTCTGGCGTGCCTTCGGGCTGGAGGCGATCCACTCGCTTTCGCGGCTGATGGCCTTCTGGCGCGAGGCGTCTTCGCGGGCTTCCTGCTGCATGCGCTTGGCTTTCGCCTGCAGGTAAGCGGAGTAGTTGCCTTCGTAAGGAATGCCGCGGCCACGGTCGAGTTCGAGAATCCAGCCCGTGACGTTGTCGAGGAAGTAGCGGTCGTGGGTGATCATCATCACGGCGCCGGGATAGTCGCGCAGGTGCTTTTCAAGCCATGCGATGGTTTCCGCGTCGAGATGGTTGGTCGGTTCGTCGAGCAGCAACAGGTCCGGCTGCGACAGCAGCAGACGGCAGAGCGCCACACGGCGGCGTTCACCACCCGAGAGACCTGTTACGGCCGAGTCGCCGGGCGGGCAACGCAGCGCGTCCATGGCCATTTCGACCTGGTTTTCCAGATCCCAGAGATTCTGGCTGTCGATGATGTCCTGAAGCTTCGCGCCCTCATCCGCCGTTTCGTCGGAATAGTTCATCATCAATTCGTTGTAGCGGTCGACAATGGCCGTCTTGCTCGCCACACCTTCCATGACGTTTTCCATCACGGTCTTGTTTTCGTCGAGCTTCGGCTCCTGCTCGAGATAACCGAGGGTCGCGCCTTCTGCCAGCCAGGCCTCACCGGTATATTCCTTGTCGAGGCCGGCCATGATTTTCAGAACAGTCGACTTACCGGCGCCGTTCGGGCCGAGGATACCGATCTTGGCGTCGGGGTAGAAGGAGAGATGAACGTTCTCCAGAACCTTCTTCGCGCCATAGGCCTTGTTCAGTCCGGCCATGTGATAGATGAATTGACGTGCCATTGTAGCGAATGCTCCACATCGGATTTTTAAGAGTACGTATCGGGAAATTTGCCGCTATGTAGGGTAAATAGGACCTTGGGGCAACCTCTGGCACGATTATGACCCCATGATTATGACAAGGGATGTTATGGCAGGGACAGGCGCGATCATGAATGAAACGACCGACGACTTGGCCTTCAGCCGTATTGAGAGGCTGGAAGCCCCCTCCGGCGCATCCATCGCCTTTCGCCACCAGCCCTCCGCTCTTGCCCCCGCGCGCGGCGTGCTGATGATCTGCCACGGGCTGGTTGACCACGCGGGCCGTTATCGCCGGCTTGCGGATGTGATGTCGAAGCAGGGTTTCGAAGTCTACGCCCACGACCATCGCGGCCATGGCCGCACGAGAGCGGCGGATGCGCCTCTCGGCCGTTTTGGCTGGAAGGACGGTGCGGAAAAGGTCGTTGCCGATGTCATGGCGATGCGCCAGATGGTCGGCGAAAGGCATCCCGGCCTGCCGGTAATCCTGTTCGGCCATTCCATGGGCGGCCTCGTGGCGCTGAACACCGCCGTCAGCCATCCGGATGCCTTCGATGGCCTGTCTATCTGGAATTCCAACCTCAATCCCGGCTTCATGGGCCGTTTGGCACAGGTTCTGCTGCGGCTGGAAAAAATGCTGAAAGGCTCGGATGTGCCGAGCGCCATTCTGCCGAAGGCAACCTTCCGCGTGTGGAATGCGAAAATGCCGGAAAGGCGCACCCATGCCGACTGGCTGAGCCACGACAGGGCGGCGGTGGACGCCTATGTGGAAGACCCGCTCTGCCAGTTCGAAGCGAGCGTTTCCCTGTGGCAGGATGTCTTCGAACTCTCCTATCGCGCACCGAAACTCATCGAGCGCCTGCCGAAAACCCTGCCGCTTCTGCTTGTCAGCGGCGATCAGGACAAAGCCACCAATGACGGCAAAGAGATCGTCTGGCTCGCCGAACGTTTCCGCGAGGCGGGTTTCAGCCATGTCGAGCACACGATCTACAAGGGCATGCGGCACGAGACCTTGAACGAAATCGGCTGGCAGGCCGTCGCGGCGGATTTCGCCGCCTGGTGCAGCCGCGTCGTCGGCGATTGAGGCGGCCTTTGCCGAAACGGAATAAGTCCATGAGATAAAATCACATGCGACGCGGCAAGCAGCGGTCTATAAACCGGCAGACACAAAATACCGGGGGACCGATGACCGACATGCCGAACAGGAAACCGCCGCTATCAGGCATTCGCGTCATCGAGCTGGCGCGTGTTCTGGCCGGTCCCTGGGCAGGGCAGATGCTGGCCGACATGGGTGCCGACGTCATCAAGGTGGAAAACCCCGAGGGCGGCGACGATACCCGCGCATGGGGACCGCCCTTCGTCGAAAGCGATGATGGCGAAAACCTCTCCGCCGCCTATTACCACGCCACCAATCGCGGCAAACGCTCCATCGTCGCCGATCTGAAAACGCCCGAGGGCTGCGAGCTGGTGCGCCGGCTGGTGCGCACCGCCGATGTCGTCATCGAAAATTTCAAGCGCGGCGGGCTTGCCAAATATGGCCTCGATTACGAGAGCCTGAAGGCGCTCAATCCGAAGCTGATCTATTGTTCCATCACCGGCTTCGGCCAGACCGGGCCTTATGCCGATCTCGCCGGATACGACTATATCGTTCAGGGCATGTCCGGCTTCATGTCGATTACGGGCGAAGCCGACGGCCAGCCGATGAAGGCGGGCGTGGCGGTTGCCGATATCTTCACCGGCATCTATTCCGTGTCAGCCATTCAGGCGGCGCTGATCCATGCCATCCGCACCGGCGAAGGCCAGCATATCGACATGGCGCTTCTCGATGTGCAATCGGCCGTGCTCGCCAACCAGAACATGAATTACCTGATTTCCGGCAGGCCACCCGTCCGGCTCGGCAACGCCCATCCGAATATTTCCCCCTATGAGGTGGTGCCGACGGCCGACGGTTTCCTCATCCTCGCGGTCGGCAATGACGGCCAGTTCCGCCGCCTCTGCACCATTCTCGGCATCGGCGCGATTGCCGATGACGAACGTTACGCGACGAACAAGGCCCGCGTGGCCCACAAAGCGGAAGTCCGGCAGATCGTTTCCACCGAAACGCTGAAATGGCAGAAGCGCGATCTTCTGACCGCCTGCGAAAAGAATGCCGTGCCGGCCGGGCCGATCAATTCCATCGAGGAAATGTTCGCCGATCCGCAGGTGAAGGCCCGTGGCCTTCGCGTCGATCTGGAGGCGGAAGACGGCACCGTCATCCCCGGTGTCCGCACACCCATTATCATGTCGCAAACGCCGCTGCGCTATGAACGCCCGAGCCCGAAGCTCGGCGAACATCAGGCGCAGGTGCTGGCCGAACTGGAAAACATCGAAAGGACCACGACGCCATGAAGAGAACAGGCGGGCAATTGATCGTCGAAGCGCTGAAGGCCAATGGCGTTTCCCGCGTTTCCTGCGTTCCGGGCGAAAGCTATCTCGCCGTGCTGGATGCGCTTTATGAAAGCGGCATCGAAACCGTGGTCTGCCGCCAGGAAGGCGGCGCCGCCATGATGGCCGACACCTGGGGCCGGCTGACCGGTGAACCCGGCATCTGCATGGTGACGCGCGGACCGGGCGCGACCAACGCCTCGGCCGGCCTGCACATCGCAAGGCAGGATTCCATTCCGATGATCCTCTTCATCGGTCAGGTGCAGCGCGAAGCGCGCGAGCGCGAGGCCTTTCAGGAAGTGGAATATCGCCGCGCCTTCACCGAATTCGCCAAATGGGTGGGTGAGATCGACGATGCGCGCCGCATCCCCGAATTCGTCACCCGCGCCTTCGCCGTCGCCACCTCCGGCCGCCCCGGCCCGGTGGTGCTGACGCTGCCCGAAGACATGCTGGTGGAAGAGGTCGAAGCGCCCAAGGCAAAGCCCTATACTCCGGTCGAAGCGCATCCCGGCCCGTCACAGATGGCCGCCTTCGCAAAAATGCTGGGCGAGGCGAAGCGCCCGGTCTTCATCATCGGCGGCACGCGCTGGTCTGAGGAAAGCGTCGCGGGCTTCAAGGCTTTTGCGGAAAACAACAAGCTGCCTGTCGGCTGTTCCTTCCGCCGCCAGATGCTATTCGATCACCTCAGCCCCTCTTATGCGGGCGATGTCGGCATCGGCATCAACCCAGCGCTGGCGAAGGAGATCAAGGAGGCCGATCTCGTGGTGCTGCTCGGCGGCCGCCTCTCCGAAATGCCGTCTTCCGGCTATACGCTGCTCGACATCCCCTACCCGTCGCAGAAACTCATCCACATCTATCCGGAAGCCGAAGAGCTTGGCCGCGTCTATCGACCGAATCTGGCGATATGCGCTGCACCGGATGACTTCGTTGCCGCCCTCTCCTCGCTTACGCTTTCCGCAAATGCATGGGCCGATCGCACCGCCGCCATGCATGCGGCCTATCTCAGCTGGTCCACCCCACCGCAGACCGGCCCCGGCGCTGTGCAGATGGGTCCGATCATGGACTGGATCGAGGCCAATGTGCCCGAGGACGCGATCTTCACCAATGGCGCCGGCAACTATGCCACCTGGGTCCATCGCTTCCACCGTTTCCGTCGCTACAATACGCAATCGGCCCCGACATCAGGCTCGATGGGTTACGGCCTGCCGGCGGCGGTCGCGGCCAAGCATCTGTTCCCGGAACGCGAGGTGATCTGCTTTGCCGGCGACGGCTGTTTCATGATGCATGGGCAGGAATTCATCACCGCCGTGCGTTACGGCCTGTCGATCATCACCGTGCTGGTCAATAACGGCACCTATGGCACGATCCGCATGCATCAGGAGCGGGAATATCCCGGCCGTGTCAGCGGTACCGATCTTGTCAATCCGGATTTCAACGCCTTTGCCAAAGCCTATGGCGGCCACGGCGAAACGGTGGAAAAGACCGAAGACTTCGCCGCCGCCTTCGAACGGGCGCGGGCCAGCGGCAAGCCGGCCATCATCGAGGTGAAGCTGGATGCCGAAGCGATCACGCCGACGCGCACCCTGACGCAGATCAGGACCGGAAGCTGATATGACGCATGGACACGGCTCCGGCATGGTGTAAATCCTGACGCTCGCACGACGTCATCCTCGGGCCTGTCCCGAGGATCCAATCACGTATCGTAAAGTTCATCGGTTGCAGATGCTCGGGACAGGCCCGAGCATGACGAAGGAGGGGTCTCACACTTCTTTCAGCAGCCCTTTGGATCAGGAAACGACATGCCGGATGCAGCCCCTCCCGTCATCACCCCGCGCGGCGCAAAGATCGAGCCCTCGGCCGGCGCGCCTTTCGAGGCCGTGCGCGTGGCCCGCGATGTCCTGCACACTTCCCGCACGGCAGCACTCGCGACCCTCGATCCCGTCAGCGGCTATCCCTATACGACCGCCACCAATATCGGCATCGAGCCGGACGGCACGCCCTTCTTCTTCGCGGCCGGGCTGACGCTGCATGCCCGCAACATGGAGACAGACGCGCGCATCTCACTGACGCTCGCCCCTTTCGGCAAGGGTGACGCGCTGACGCTGCCGCGGCTGACACTGGTGGGCACGGCGGAACAAATCGGTCCGGATGAAGTGCCGCTCGCCATCGCGCGCTACATTGCCCGCTACCCCAAAGCGAAACTTTATCTCTCCCTTCCCGACACGCGGCTTTACCGGCTGCGGACGGAAGGTGTGCAGATCAATGGCGGCCCGGCCCGCAATGCCAGCAACATCACCCCGGCCGATCTGCGCACCGATCTGTCAGGCGCAGCCGAACTGATGGCGGCGGCGAAAAGCGAAGCGATCCGCCTTAACGCCATCAAGGGCGAAGCGTCCCGGCTTGCCGTTCTGGCCGGCGCAAAGACTGGCCGCTGGACGATCACCTCCATCGACCCTGAGGGCATCAATCTCGCCTCGGCCAGCGATCTGGCCCGGCTGTGGTTTGCGGAGCGGGTGACGACGTTGAAGCAGTTTGAGAAGGCGCTTGCTTAGCTTTTGAAGTGAAGTTTCCAAGCGATTCACAAACCTGGGACAATCCCCTCTCCTCCGTCATGCTCGGGCCTGTCACGAGCATCTGCTACCTATCAATTTGCGATAGGTGATTGGATCCTCGGGACAAGCCCGAGGATGACGAAACGAACGTTTCGAATTTCCCATCAAAAAAGGCCGGGCCGCATTCCGCGACCCGGCCTTTTCTTAAAAATTCAGACGGATGCTCAGAGAGCAGCGGTCACGATGAACTCAACCTTGTAATCCGGCGTTGCCAATGGTGCGCCGCTGGTGGCGCGGGCCGGCGGGTTTGCCGGGTCGATCCAGCCTTCCCAGACGGCGTTCATTTCGCCGAAGGTGGACATGTCGGAGAGATAGATGATCGTCTGCAGGATCTTCGACTTGTCCGAACCGGCAGCGGCCAGCAGGCGGTCGACTTCAGCGAGAGCGGACTTGCTCTGCTCCGTAACGCTCGTGCCTTCGCCAACCTGGCCGGCCAGATAAACGGTGTTGCCGTGAACGACGGCGCCGCTCATGCGCTTGCCCGGCTCGATACGCTTGATGGTCATGGAAAACTCCTGTTGATTGGCATTTAAAATAGAACGATGCGCGGAAAATCAGCCGCGCAGGTGATGGGTCTTTTCGTAAATCGCCGTCGAGCGCGCGCCGGAACGGCAATAGCCGAGCATCGGGCGCTGCAATTCGTCCAGTGCATCCACCATGCCGGTAACGGCATCGGCATCGACGCCATAACGGCCAACCGGCACATGCATGATGGTAAGGCCAAGCTGTTCGGCACGCTCGGCAATATCGGCGAAAAGCGGCTGGCCGTCTTCTTCGCCGTCAGGGCGGTGGCAGACGATCGACTTGAAGCCGAGCGCCTTGATCTCATCGAGATCGGCGACGCTGATCTGTCCCGTTACCGAATATTCGTCGTCTATGCGCCTGATATCCATGTCATGCCTCCGCTGAAACCGGCGTCCGCGCCGCTGGCTGTCACCCTTGAAATCCGCATCCGATGTAAGCGGTCAAACCCCGTGCGTCAATGATGGCGCACCGTCATTCGCTACAGTTCAGAGGATGGAAAAGCGCAGGCCGAAGGAACGGCTTTCGCCCGGCTGGAGAATATTGAACTCGCCGGCCGCCTCAAGCTCGCCGCGCCCCACCCAGCGATGCGATACCGGCTCGATGCCGAGCACATTGGCCGGCGCCTGCTGGTTGCGCCACATCTGCAGATAGGGCAGCGTTTCCGTGCGAAAACGCACGGTCAGCGTCTTCCCGCCGATGGCCGCAATCGGTCCGAGCGCGAGCGACGCCCACTCGTCATCACCGGCGGGAACGCAGAAAACGGTGCCCGGCTCTTCGCCGAAACGCCAGCTGTGGCCGCCGCCTTCCAACATCCCGCCTTCAAGCCGCACGGCATCGTCGAAGAGACGCGCGCCGATATTCATGTGATACATCAGGAACACCGGGATGGGCCGCTCGGACGTGTTGACGATCCGGTCATCGAGGCTGACTTCGCCGCTTTCTCCGTCGATACGCCATGTCCGTTCCAGAAGCGCAGTGCCGCCATCGGCAAGCTTCACGGGAACCTCGACGCGCGCCAATGCATTGGACTCGTGAACGTCGAACGCGATGATCGTCGCGGGATGGGAGGAAAAGGATCCATGCAGCGGATATCGACGCCCTTCGCCGTCGCCATGGATCGGCTCGGGATGGCGGATATGGTCGGGGCCGCAGGTGAACAGAAAGCCTTCCAGCGAGTGGTCGATGCGTGCATCGCCATCGTCGGGAATGGCGCGGCCGGGCGCGATGTCGATGCCATCGACAACACAGGCGCCGATATCGAAAACGGAGGTTTCATCGAGGAAAATGCGTGGCGATCTGCCAGCCTGAAACGAACGCAAGATAACCTCCCTGTGACCCTAAAAACGCATGCTTCACGGAAACGCTACTAACCGTGACGGAAATTAAGATTGCATTAACCGCGAATTCACCTTTTTCACAATAGGGTCAAGATTGCGGTGTGTTTATCGGTGAACAAGCAAGGGATAGCAGAATCGTGAAACAGTTTCTTAACGCAGCTCTGGGTCTGACAGTCGCGCTGGCGGCAGCTATCGCCCCGCTACAGGCTGGCGCGCAGCAGCGTTATGGCGATCAGCAGACGATGCTGGTGACCCCGGACGGTCGCGTGCTCGACTTCATGCCGGAGCGCGGCGATATCGTCATCAGCCGCGATTCCATGGGACGCACGGTGTTTTACGACCAGTACGGCAATCTCCTGGCCACCGAAATGCCCTCTGGCTACCAGCAGCGGCAGCAGGCGCGCCAGCGCGACACCACCTATTATCCGCCCGCCCCCGGCGGCCAGTATCGTGAGCCGCAACGAGACTACGGCTATCAGGACAATGGCAGCGTGCGCGATTACCGCGAATACCGCGGCGACGGTTCCGACGAGAATTTCTACACCGGCTCCGTTCCCGCACCCGGTGCGGTGGAAAGCGGCCCGCTCGGCCAGCCGATGCCGGGCGAAAGCACCACCGCCGCCGTTCCGCAGCCGGACCACCTGATCGAGCGCCATACACCGGTGACAACGCCGGTCAATCGCTCGCGCCAAGAAATCGTTGCGCTCCAGACATTCCTCGACCGTGAAGGCATCTCGCCCGGCGTTATCGACGGCAAGATGGGCGACAATGTCAACAAGGCGATTGCCGCCTGGCAGGACATGACCGGCGAAAAGCTCGACCCCAACAATTCCGATGACATTCTGGAGCGTCTGCGCGCTTCCGGCGGTATGCCGATCGTCGACTATACCATCACCGCCGCCGACGCCGCCGGTCCCTATGTCGCCTCCATCCCGGACGACTATGCCGAGAAGTCGCAGCTGCCTGCCCTCTCCTTCACCTCGACTTCGGAAGCGCTCGCCGAACGCTTCCACATGGATGAGAACTATCTGAAGGAACTCAACCCCGGCATCGATTTTTCCGTGCCCGGCACCATCATCAAGGTCGTCAATCCGGGCGAGACGAAAAAGGGACAGGTCGCCCGTATCGTCGCGCATAAGGGCATCAAACAGGTCTTCGCCTATGGTCAGGACGGCAATCTGATCGCCGCCTATCCCGCCACCATCGGTTCCACGGACACGCCCTCGCCGAGCGGCACGCACACGGTGGAGCGTATCGCGCTCAATCCCGGCTACACCTATAATCCGAAGATCAACTTCAAGCAGGGCCAGAACGACAAGATCCTGCAGATTCCGCCGGGTCCGAACGGCCCGGTCGGCACGGTCTGGATTGCGCTGTCGAAGCCGACCTACGGCATTCACGGTACGCCGGAACCCTCGAAGATCGGCAAGACCAACAGCCACGGCTGTATCCGCCTGACCAACTGGGATGCGACCGAACTGGCGAAAATGGTCCGCCCCGGCGTGGTGGTCGAATTCGCGGAATAGGATCGACCGAAAGAAAAAAGAGAAAGCCCGGCGGTTTGGTCCGCCGGGCTTTTTTCATTTAATGGCGTTTCAGTCCCGTTTTTCCGTGAGGAAATAAAGCAGGGCTGCCACCGGCAAGGCGAAGCCGATCCACGAGGCGGCTTGCCATTCGCCGACGGCATAGGCCCAGCCGCCGACGGCGGAACCGATTGCGCCGCCCATGAAGAACGTCGCCATATAGATGCCGTTCAGGCGGCTGCGGAATTCCGCTCCGAGCGTGAAGATGGCACGCTGGCCAAGCACCAGATTGGTGGTGACGCCGAAATCCAGAACGATGGCTGCGACGACCAGAATGGCGAGCGCCAGATGCGAGCCTTCGGGCGCAAGATGCGTAACGGCGAAGGAGAGCGCCACCGCCACCAGGGCAAAGAAGGTGGCCGCACGCGTCCAGCCACGATCCGCCATCCGCCCGGCAATCGGCGCGGCCACGGTGCCGGCCGCACCGGCCAGCGCAAAGAGCGCGATCTCACCCTGGCTCAGATTGAAATGCGGTCCGCTCAGATAAAGCGGCGTCGTGGTCCAGAACAGGCTGAAGGCCGCAAACAGGAAGGCGTGATAGATCGCCCGCCGCCGCAGGATCGGCGTGTGCAGCGCCAGCCGGCCCATCGAGGCCATCAATGCGCCGTAACTCAGGCGCGCATCGGGCATACGGGCAGGCAGAAGCCGGAAAAGCACCACGGCAAGAAGCGCCATGACGGCCGCCGAGGTCAGAAACACACCCCGCCAGGAGACCACTTCCGATAACAGGCTGGAAACCGGCCGCGCCAGCATGATGCCGGCCATCAGCCCGCTCATGACATTGCCGACCACCCGGCCGCGAATGGCGTGCGGCGCCATATGGGCGGCATAGGGAACGATGACCTGCACCGCCACGGAACTGACGCCGACCAGAAAGGCCGCAATCAGAAACGGGGCCGCATGCGGCGCGAATGCCGCTGCCACAAGGGAAAGCACCGCCATCGCGACGGCGCTGACCACCAGCTTGCGGTTTTCAACGAGATCGCCAAGCGGCACGACAAACAGCAGACCGATACCGTAGCCGATCTGGGTCAGGGTCACGATCAGCCCCGTCGCGCCCGCGGAAAGACCAAGTTCCGCCCCGATAATGCCGGCCAGCGGCTGGCCATAATAAAGATTGGCGGCAATCAGTCCGCAGGCTGTCGCCAGCAAAAAAGTCAAGGCCGGGGAAATGGATGTTGCCTCGACATCATCCCCTTCAATTACACGCGTCGTCATCATTTTCTCCAAAATGGAAACAGTCGTTTCCTAAATAGTCACAAAATCACTCGGCAAGCTTCATGGCGATATCCACCACGGCCACCATGTCTTTGAGGCTGCGCCCCGTCTTTCCCACCACGCGCATGCCGTACATCATGCACAGCATCGCCCGGGCGAGATCGTCGGGATCGGCCTTCGAACGCACGGAACCATCCTTCTGCCCTTCGGCAACGAGGCGGGCGACAATTCTCTCCCTCGCCTTCACCGCCCGCTCGACCACGATTGCAATATCGTCATCCAGAGCCGCCAGATCGGCAGCAGCACCAACCACCAGACATCCATCGGAACCGACACCGCCATATGACCGTTCCGCATAGAACATCAGGCCTGCTCTCAGGCGCTCATAACCGGTGTCACAACCGGCCACCGCCGCCTCGAAACGCTCGGTCTGCACGATCCTGTAGCGTTCCATCGTGGCGATGAAGATGGCTTTCTTGTCCTTGAAAGCCTTGTAAAGACTGCCCTGCGCCAGTTCCATCGCATCGGTGAGATCACCGACGGAGGTGGCATGATAACCGCGCCGCGAAAAAACGCGGATCGCCCCATCGAGCGCACGGTCGACGTCAAACTCGCGCGGCCTGCCGCGATGGCGCTGTTCCGGTGAATTGGTGTGGTTGATATTGCTCATGGCTGGAATATAGGAAACGATCATTTCCAAATCAAGCGAATAATTTTATCCTCTGTGCGAACTAGCGCGATGAAGCCGGGCGCCTGGCTATTTCCCGATACAACGCCTCGGGAGAAACACCTATTTCAGCAGCGAGGCTCTTCCATTGCCCCTTGGGCGGAAGCAGACCTTCATTGACGGTGATCCAGGCATCGAGCCGCGCGCCAACCGAGCGCAGCGCCAATATTTCCGCCCGCGTCCTGACCTTTTTTAGCTCGCCGGAGATATGATTTATCCATTCGAGTGCGAATGCGGGTTCGCGTTCCAGCAATTGCCGCAGCGTGCCGATAGGCACGAACAAGGCACGTCCGGCTGTCATGGCGATGGCGTCGCAGTGATATTTCTCCGAAAACACCGAGGCTTCGGCAAGAACCGACATCGGCCCCGCCCGTTGCAACACGGCACTATGTCCATCCTCCTGAAACCGCATCAGATGGACATAGCCCTCGACCACCAGCGCCAGCACGTGAATGGAATCGCCTTGATGAAAAAGGTATTCGCCTTTTTCAAAGGATCTGGACGCGGACGCCTTCGGGCGAAGCTGGTCAAAAATCGAACTCGACATGATTTCTATCATGTCCGGCAAACCGGCCTGCTGACAAGCTCAGGGGATCGCAACAACCCAAGTAGCCCCATGAAATCCACGGTTCTTATCTTCCTCACCGCTCTTCTCCCCCTCTCAGCCGCCGGGGAAGAGCAGCATCTCCACCAATCTCCCTATGCGGGCCAGCAGAGCCGAACCATCAAGAGCCTGTCGGCTGAAGATATTGCCGAACTGGAACAGGGAGGCGGATGGGGCTTTGCGAAAGCCGCCGATCTCAACGGTATGCCGGGTCCCTCACACGTCAGCAAGATGGCGACCGAACTGGCGCTGACGACCGAGCAGGCCGCCGCCGTCCAACAGCTGTTTCAAACCATGCGGAAAGATGCTGCGACAGAAGGCAGGCAAATGATCGCCCGCGAAGCGGCACTGGATGCAGGCTTCCGTAATGGCTCAATCGATGCGGATCAATTGCGAGCGCAACTCGACCGTATTGAAGAAAGCCGCGCCAGACTGAGATACATCCACCTTGCCGCTCATCTCGAAACGGTAAAGCTGCTGACCAAGGAGCAGGTCGCACGGTACAACAGGCTGCGCGGCTATGCACCTTAACGAGCGCGCGGACGGAGCCGGTCCCTGCCCTGGCGGCAGCTCCGGCTTTCAGGCGGCCTTGCGGGTGAAAAGGCGCGCGGGTTGCGTGCCGAGCCGCAAAAGACGTTTCGGCAGCAGGCCGACGACTTCGGTGGCGAAGGCTTTCGCGTTCTCCACCGCCTTGTCGATATTGCTGACCTTGTCCTTATCGAGACAGAGAAGCGTGCCGCCATAATCGAAAATATCGCGATAGGCCGCTCTCTCGACAATCGGCGTATTGAGCACCGAGACGTTCTTTTCCACCAGCAGCATTTTGACGAGCAGCAGCGAGCGCGTCGCCACCATGGCATTCACCCGTGTCAGTACGATGGAATGGGCGATGGCCTTGCCCATCTTGCGGTTCAGGAATTCGATGTGATCCAGAACCTCGGCAGCGCCGCGCGCATCCATGGCAGAGCCCTGCACCGGGATCAGCACGTGATCGGAAATACCGAGCGCCATAGTCAGCAGCGGGTTTTTCGACCCAGGCAGATCGATGATGAAACAGTCGGTATTGGTTTTATTCTCGCGAATATGGCCTTCAAGCGAAGCCATCGTCACATGCGAAATCACCGAGAGATTTTCGATCTCGCCGGACAGATCGTGCCAGCGGGAAATCCACAATTGCGGATCGGCATCCAGAACCGTCACGCGGTAGCCGCTGCGGGCGAGTTCGGTTGCCAGAAGCAGCACGGCAGTGGTTTTTCCGGCGCCGCCCTTGGTGTTGGCAAAAGTAATGACAGGCATGATATCCCCGATTGATCAGAGCCATTTCATGCTCATTCACGCACCGAGCCAATCATGGTGCTTTCCATAATCTTAACGAACAGGGTTAATAAAAGGCTAAGAACGGTTATGCCGCGCAACGAAAAGCCCGCGACCGGGTCGTCGCGGGCTTCATGGATTAGAAATCGTACGTAGCTCGCTCCCCGCGCAGGGCACGACGTTGCCACTCGTTTCTTCCCCCCGCCGGGGAGAAGGTGGCCCGAAGGGTCGGATGAGGGGGCAACGTCAGCGAGAGACCGAGAGCTTGCCCCCTCATCCCGCTGCCGCGACCTTCTCCCCGGCGGGGAGAAGAAACAAGCGGCACCCTCTCAACCTCTCACAAACCTGACGAATAAAGGTCGCTCCTTAAAAGCAGTCCTCGAACAACTTCTTCGTATTCTCCAGCGTCATCGGCACCGGATTACCGCCGCAGCTCGGATCCTTGATCGCTTCCGCCGCCAGTTCGTCGATACGATCGGGCTTGATGCCCATGGCGGTCAGGTTTTCCGGCACGCCGAGTTCCCTGCGAAGCTCCAGCACATAGTCATAGAAGCCGTCGAAACCGCCGGAAATGCCGAGATAGGCGGCCGCGCGGGCAATCTTGTCTTCGATGGCGGGGCGATTGAAGCGCAGCACCGCCGGCATGACGACGGCATTGGTCATGCCGTGATGGGTGTTGTAGACCGCCCCGATCGGGTGCGAGAGCGAGTGAATGGCGCCGAGACCCTTCTGGAAGGCAACCGCCCCCATCGCCGCCGCCGCCATCATATTGGTGCGCGCCTCGATATCCGTGCCGTCCTTATAGGCACGCGGCAGGAATTCCTTGACGAGCCGCAGGCCCTCCAGCGCCACGCCGGCGCTCATCGGATGATAGAAGGGCGACGAATAGGCCTCGAGGCAATGGGCAAAGGCATCCATGCCCGTGCCCGCCGTGATGACCTTCGGCATACCGACCGTCAGTTCCGGATCGCAGATGACGACGCCGGGCAAGAGCTTCGGATGGAAGATGATCTTCTTCACATGGGTCTGCGAATTGGTGATGACGCTGGCGCGACCGACTTCCGAACCCGTGCCCGCCGTCGTCGGCACGGCGACGATGGGCGCGATCTTGGCGGCATCCGCCCGTGTCCACCAGTCGCCGATATCCTCGAAATCCCAGACCGGGCGTGTCTGCCCGGCCATGAAGGCGATAGTCTTGCCGAGATCGAGGCCCGAACCGCCGCCGAAAGCGACGACGCCGTCATGGCCGCCATCGCGATAGGCTTTCACGCCGGCTTCCATGTTGATTTCGTTGGGGTTCGGATCGACCTCGGCGAAGATCGCCCGGCCGAGACCCGCCTCTTCCAGCACATCGAGCGCATGCGCGGTGATCGCCATATTGGCAAGGCCGCGATCCGTCACGAGCAGCGGCTTCTTGATGCCGAGCGTTTTGCAGGCTTCCGCCAGTTCCTTGATCCGGCCACGGCCAAGCTTGACGGCGGTGGGATAGCTCCAGTTGGCGACGATATTCATTTCGTGACTTTCTTCAGATGGTAGGATTTCGGTCGGGTCAGATTCTGGAAACCGAGAACGGAGAGCGAGCCGCCACGGCCGGTTTCCTTCACGCCGGTCCAGCAAAGGGCGGGGTCGAGATAATCCGCGCGGTTCATGAACACGGTGCCGGTTTCGATTTCGCGGCCGATGCGCCCGGCGCGGGCGGCATCCTGCGTCCACAGCGAGGCGGTCAGCCCGTATTTGCTGTCATTCATAAGCGCGATGGCTTCGTCGTCATTCTTCACTTTCATGATGCCGACGGCCGGGCCGAAGGTTTCTTCGGTCATGAATTCCATGGAATGATTGACATTGACGAGGACTTGCGGCGCAACATAAGCGCTCTCGCCATCATCGGCGGGGAAAAGCTTCGGATCGACCAATGCCTTCGCGCCTTTGGCAACAGCATCGGCGACCTGCGCGCGCACCACCTTGGCGAAACGCTTGTTGGCCATCGGCCCGAGCGTGGTCTCCTGCTCGAGCGGATTGCCGAGCTTGTAGTTGGAGACCCACGCCACGGACTTCTCGACAAAGGCGTCATAGAGGTTTTCATTGACGTAGATGCGCTCGATACCGCAGCAGCATTGCCCGGAATTATAGGTGGCGCCATCCATCAGCGTATCGACGGCGGCGTCGAGATCGGCGTCCTCCATCACATAACCGGGGTCCTTGCCGCCAAGCTCAAGCCCGAGACCGGTGAAGGTGCCGGCCGCGGCGCGCTCGATGGCGCGGCCGCCTTCCACCGAACCGGTGAAATTGACGAAGTTGAACAGGCCCTCGGAAATCAGCGCCGAGGTCGTGCCGTGGTCGAGGAAAACATTGATGAAGACATCGTCAGGCACACCGGCCTCGAC
The DNA here is from genome assembly GCF_001526585.1 of Agrobacterium sp. LY4. NCBI lineage: Bacteria > Pseudomonadati > Pseudomonadota > Alphaproteobacteria > Hyphomicrobiales > Rhizobiaceae > Agrobacterium > Agrobacterium sp. LY4. The sequence goes on from NZ_ASYA01000023.1 coordinate 154,514, forward strand.
GAAAGCCCGCACCATGCGCTCGCCCACCAGCAGCGTCTGCGCCGCATGTTTGATGACGACCGTATTGCCGGCCATCAAGGCGGGTGCGACGGTGTTGATCGCCGTCATGTAAGGATAGTTCCACGGCGCGATGACGAAGACCACGCCATGCGCTTCGCGCTCGATGCGGCGTTCGAAATTGCCGCTTTCCTCGATGACGAGCGGCGCCAGCGCATCGGCGGCGATGGAAGCGACATAGTTGGAGCGCTCGTTGAACCCCTTGAACTCGCCGCCATAACGCACCGGACGGCCCATCATATGCGCCAGTTCCGGCACCACTTCCGCCACCATTTCGTTGAGGCGGGCGACGCCCTTCAGAACCAGCTGAACGCGGTCCTCAAGCGGACGCCGCGCCCAGTCCTTTTGCGCCTTGCGCGCTTTCGAAACGGCGGCCCGCGCCGCCTCCAGCGACATCGCCTCCCGCTCGGCATAAACCGAGCCGTCGATGGGCGAGATATTCTGGATCATGGTCATGATGTTTTCCCGTAATGATTAGGCTCGTTCGAAACCGCGCGCCACTTCCCAGTCGGTCACGCGGCGGTCGTATTCTTCCTGCTCCCATCGTCCGGCATGGACGTAATGATCGATCACATCGTCGCCAAAGGCGTTGCGCAGCATTTTCGATCCATCCAGATAGGCAGTGGCGTCACGCAGGGTCTTGGGTATCTCGCGCACGTCCTTGCCGCCATAGGCATCGCCGACAAAAGCGGGCTCAAGTTCGAGTTTATTTTCGATGCCGTCAATGCCCGCCGCAAGCAAAGCCGCCATGGCGAGATAGGGATTGAGGTCCGAGCCGCCGACGCGGCATTCGATGCGGATACCCTTGGTGCCTTCGCCGCAGAGACGATATCCCGCCGTGCGGTTGTCGAGGCTCCAGATCGCCTTGGTGGGCGCAAAGGTGCCGGCCATGAACCGCTTGTAGGAATTGATATAGGGCGCGAGGAAATAGGTGATCTCGCTGGCATGGGCGAGAAGCCCGGCAACATAGTGCCGCATCAGTTCCGACATGCCGTGCTTGGCGTCCTTGTCGAGGAAGGCCGGCGTCTTGCCATCGGCGCTCCACAGCGACTGGTGAATATGCGAGGAGCTGCCGGCGGCGTTGTAATTCCACTTGGCGAGGAAGGTCACCGCCTTGCCCTTGGACCACGCAATCTCCTTGGTCGCGTTTTTGATGATGGCGTGCCGGTCGGCCATGGTCAGCGCATCGGCATAACGCACATTGATTTCCGCCTGACCTGCGGACGCTTCGCCCTTGGAATTCTCGACCGGAATGCCGGCGCCTTGCAGGCCCTTGCGCAGCGCCCGCATGACATCCTCTTCCTTGGTCGTCTGGAAGATATGGTAATCCTCATTATAACCGCTGGCGAGGTTCAGGCCCTTGTAACCGTTAGCGCGTGCCGCGTCGAAGGTCTGGTCGAACAGGAAAAATTCCAGTTCGGTCGCCATATAGGCCTTCAGCCCCATGGCCTCCAGCCGCGCCACCTGCTTTTTCAGGAGCGCGCGAGGCGAATGCGGCACTTCTTCATGGGTGTGATGATCGAGCACGTCGCACAATACCAGCGCCGTGCCTTCCAGCCACGGCACACGCCGCAGCGTGGAAAGATCGGGCTTCAGCACATAGTCGCCATAACCCTTTTCCCAGCTGGAGGACTTGTAACCGGGAACGGTTTCCATCTCCATGTCGGTAGCAAGCACGTAATTGCAGCTATGGGTTTCCTCAAAGGCGCTTTCAACGAAGAATTCCGCCTGGAACCGTTTGCCCATCAGACGCCCCTGCATGTCGACAAGGCAGGCCAGAACCGTGTCGATGCGCCCCTCGGCGACATCCATTTTAAGCGCGTCGAATGTGTAGCTCGTCATTTTGTCCGTTCCCTTTATTGTCGTGGCCGGGCGGCCGGAATGCGGCCGCCCGTTTGTTTGAACATCAGGCCTTTGCAGCCGCTGCGGCAACCGCAGCCTGCTTGTGCTCCAGCGCGAATTCCTCTTCCGGCGACAGGATGAGGCGATGGCGTCCGACAAAGGCGAAGTAGGCAATCGCCACGGCGAACCAGACGGCGACCCAGAGCACGCCCTTGGTGAAGTTCGGATCCTGGATCTGGTAGAGCAGCGTGACGATGGCGATGATGACCGTCAGAACCGCGCCCGGAATGCCGAAGGGCGAGCGGAACGGCCGCTCGATATGCGGCAGGTTCTTTCGGAGCAGAATGAAGGAAATCGCCTGCATGATGTAGGAGAACATCGCACCGAATACGGCCATGTTCAAAAGCACGCTGCCGATGATGCTGCCGCCCTGTTCCGCACCCAGCGCGAACCAGATGACGAGCATGACCGCCAAGCCGACAATCGCGCCGGTGATGTTGGCAACGTATGGCGTGCGGTACTTGGAATGGGTGATCGACAGCACGGTCGGGAAGTAACCCGCACGCGACAGCGAATAGATCTGCCGGCCCTGCGCGTAGAGGATCGTATGGAAGCTGGCGATCAGGCCGGTCAAGGCAACGAGACCCAGCACCACCACGCCGCCATCGCCATAGATCGCCTTGAAACCATCGAGCAGCGGCTCAAGCGAGGAGCTGAGATGGAAGGCGCCGACGCCCGGCAGGGATGGGTTGAGCAATACGATCATGAAGGCCGAAACCATCAGCGTTATCATGCCGAGGATGATGCCCTTCGGCATGTCGCGCTTGGGATCGACCGATTCTTCCGCCGCCAGCGGCAGTTGCTCGATGGCAAGGAACAGCCAGACCGCGAAAGGCAGCGTCGCGAGAACGCCCGAGAACCCGAAGGGGAAGGAGGAACCGCCGCCCTCCGGCAGCTCCACCGCCTTGCCGTCAGGTCCGACACCGATGTTGAGCGCGAAACGCGAAAAATCGATGTTCGGGATGGTGCTGATCCAGAAGAACACCAGAACGGCAAGCGAAATCAGCGTGATAACCAGCGTCACCTTGAAGGAAAGCTCAAGCCCGAAGACATTGAGCGCAAGGAATATCGCGTAGAACGCTATCCACACGAAGGGTGAATAAGCGGGATCGAGGCCGAGAATGGAGTTCACATAGGCCGTGATGAAGGTGACGACGACCGCCGGCGTCAGCACATATTCGACATTCTCGCAAAGCCCGGTGATGAAGCCGCCCCATGGGCCCATGGCCGTGCGGGCAAAGGAATAGGCCGCACCGGTATGCGGCAAGGCCGGGCTCATTTCCGCAATCGAAAATGTCAGCCCGAGATACATGATGGCGATGATGATGCCCGCCACCAGCATGCCGCCCCAGCCGCCGGTGGAGAAGCCGAAATTCCATCCGGAAAAATGCCCGGAAATGACCGCGCCGACGCCGAGCGACCAGAGCGACCACACGCCCGCATAACGGGATAGTCCGCGTTTTTCGAAATAGGATGCATCAGCCTTCTTGTAGCTGACGCCTGACGATGAACTGTCCATGCCCTTCTCTCCTGAATAAGAAAAAAACAAGCCAGTCAGCCATTATTGGCCGATTGTGCCCCAGTTTCCGGCTTCACCCGGGAATTTCCCGCGATTGGCCGCACGCACTTGCTGTTCCCTTGCCGCTTTGTGTTTTTCCGGCTGCATGGCCGGTTTTTATAAAATGGCGGCAGTCTCATCTGGCAGCCGACCCCGGTGTTTTCACCATCGGCCGGCCATAGCTCCCTCACTCATCGATCGATGAGAGCGCCTTCCCCATAAGCTCGTAAAGAAAACCGGCGATTGCCGCCTGCTCTCCTTCATTGGTGATGAGATCGTTGCGGATCTCGATCATGACGTTCAAAAGCCCGTCCGGCAGCGCATGCAGCCGCAGCGTATGCGTCACGCCGTCTTCCGGGCCATAGGGATCGTTGCGATTGACCGTGAGCGTGGACCCTTCGGCGCCCGCCAGCATCGCATCCGCGAGGCGGCTGTCGGTATCGTGCAGGATGCCGATCTCAACCTTTCGGAACCGGCCGTGATAGACCGGCGTGAAACTGTGGATGGTCACCACCACCACGTTGCGGCCATCCGCCTGCCGCGCGGCGATGATCTCGCTCACCCGGTCATGAAACGGCACATAAAGTGCTGAGGTGCGGGCGAACCGCTCCGCTTCGCTGAGATCGAAATTGCCGGGAATATCGTAAATCTCGCTTTTCACCGGCATGGCGGAAGGCGATTCGGGCGGCCGGTTGCAATCATAGACGAGACGCGAAAACCGCTGATAGACGAGCGTGGCGTCAAGCTTTTCCGAAAGCAGCCGGGCAACGGCCAGAGCGCCCGGATCCCAGGCCGCATGGCTCGAAAGCACCTCCGGCGAAAGACCCAGTGTGCCGAATTTCTGCGGAATGGTGGCGGAGGCATGTTCGCAGACGAGAAGGACATCGCCCTTCGCCGCAGCATTCTCGATGCCGACGGCCTGCCCTTCCGCATCTGTGAAAAACCGTGACCGCACCGTCATGCACGAACCCCGCCCGGAACCCCGTCGCTCCGTCAATGCCGAAAAGAATTCTTCACATTATTGCGAGTGTCAAATGGAATTTTGAAATTTTCTCTTCATTTTCCCATTGACTCGATAGCTGGCACAGATGTTTATTTTAGCCATGCACCGGCAGAAGACCGGAAGGGGAAAAATTTGCGCAGCACGACGGCGACCGTGTCGGATGTCATTCATGCCCATTACGACGCACTGACCCGTTCGGAAAAACGGCTGGCGGAGAGCCTGCTCGGCAACTACCCCGTCTCCGGCCTCGGCAGCATCACCACCATTGCGGAAAATGCCGGCGTTTCGACGCCGACGGTGGCGCGCATGGTGCAGAAGCTCGGCTACAAGGGCTACCCGGAATTTCAGGCGCATCTGCACCAGGAACTGGAAGCGACGATCTCCGGCCCCATCGCCAAACATGACCGCTGGGCAACCAACGCGCCCGGCCTGCATATTCTCAACCGCTTCGCCGATGCCATCACCGGCAATCTGCGCGATACGCTGAGCGATCTCGACACCGCCGTCTTCGACAATGCTGCGGCACTGCTTTCCGACCGCAAGCGCAGCATCTATTTCGTCGGCGGGCGCATCACCGGCGCGATTGCCGAATATTTCTTCACCCATATGCAGGTGATCCGGCCGAAGACGACGCTGATGTCGTCGAATTCCAGCGCCTGGCCGCAATATATGCTGAACATGAGCGCCGGCGACATACTGGTTATCTTCGACATCCGCCGTTACGAGCACGACATGACGACGCTGGCCGAAGTGGCCAAGGCAAACGGCGTGCAGATCATTCTCTTCACCGATCAATGGACATCGCCGGTGGCGCGCCACGCGCTGCACACTTTCCGCGTCAGGATCGAAGCTCCCTCGGCATGGGATTCCTCGGTCGTCACGCTGTTCGTGGTCGAAGCGCTGATCGAAGCGGTGCAGAACGGCACCTGGGATGAAACCAGGGAACGCATGAATGCACTGGAAGGCCTGTTCGAACAGACGCGGCTGTTCCGCAGGCCGGACAGAACATGAAACTACATAGCCGGGCAACTTGCTTGACGCGGATGCCGCACGCTGATTGGATACCTGTCATCGCTACCAGCACGATAAAACAGGACAAGAAACCAAGCTGGGGAACGTATCTGGCCACCACGGATCATGAGGGGAATCTCCCGCAATTGCAGGCAAAAAGCCGGGTGATGGCGGAAAACGGGCGTAAAGTGACGGAATCCGGATAAATAAATTGCAATCCAGCCGTCACATTAGCTTCATCGAGAATCCGTATCAGCGTCCGCAATATGAGAACACGAAGAGGAGAAAAAAGTGATCTCTCACTGCCGCCGACTGCTCGCTACGACCACTGCACTGGTCATCGCCTCCACCGCAATTGCCGCCGCTGAACCGAGCGCCGAGCTGATCGCCGCCGCCAAGAAGGAAGGCATGCTGACCACCGTCGCGCTGCCGCACGACTGGTGCGGTTACGGCGACGTGATTGCCGCCTTCAAGGCGAAATATCCGGAAATCACCGTCAACGAACTGAACCCCGACGCCGGCTCCGCCGACGAAGTCGAAGCGGTGAAGGCCAACAAGGACAATAAGGGCCCGCAGGCGCCTGACGTCGTCGACGTCGGCCTCGCTTTCGGCCCGCAGATGAAGGCCGAAGGCCTGCTGCAGCCCTACAAGGTCTCCACCTGGGACGAAATTCCCGACAACGTCAAGGATCCGGAAGGTTACTGGTACGGCGACTATTACGGCGTGATGTCCTTCTTCGTGAACAAGGACCTCGTCAACAACGCACCGAAGGACTGGGCCGACCTGCTGAAACCGGAATATTCCGGTCAGGTGGCGCTCGCGGGCGATCCGCGCGCTTCCAACCAGGCCATCCTCGGCGTTCTCGCCGCCGGCCTTTCCACCGGTGCGAAGTCCGGCAAGGAAGCCGGTGAAGCCGGTCTCAAATATTTCGCCGATCTCAACAAGGCCGGCAACTTCCTGCCGGTTATCGGCAAGGCCGGCACGCTGGCGCAGGGCGCGACCCCGATCATCGTCGCCTGGGACTATAACGCCCTTTCCTGGAAGAAGACGCTGAACGACAACCCGCCGACGGAAGTCATCGTTCCTGAGAAGGGCGTTCTGGCCGGCGTCTACGTTCAGGGCATTTCCGCTTACGCCCCGCATCCGAACGCTGCCAAGCTCTGGATGGAACACCTCTACTCCGACGACGGTCAGCTTGGCTGGCTGAAGGGCTATTGCCACCCGATCCGCTTCAACGCCATGGTCAAGGCCGGCAAGGTTCCGCAGGAACTGATCGACAGCCTGCCGCCGGCAGCAGCCTATGAAAAGGCGATCTTCCCGACACTCGAGGAAGTCGACGCCAACAAGGCTGCCGTCACCGGTGGCTGGGACAGCGTTGTCGGCGCAAACGTGAAGTAAACTGTTGAAAACGCACCCCGGCCGATCAAAAGCCGGGGTGCTTCTTTTATGATGTAGACCTTTATATACAGACCGTTTGAAAACGGCGTTTGGGGACAAGGATGCCATCAACCAACACCGGCGGACCATCCGACGCGGGCAGGAAACTGCCGCTGCACTGGATTGGCGTCGTACCTTTTGCCGTTTTTGTTTTACTGTTTCTGATTATGCCGACGATGAAGATCGTCATTGGCGCATTCCAGCATGCCGATGGCAGCTTCACGCTGGAAAATATCGCCGGGCTTTTCACCTCCTCCATCCTTGCGGCCTACTGGATTTCGATCAAGATCAGCCTCGCCTCGGCGGCGCTGGGCTGCCTGATCGGCTTTGCCGTCGCCGCCGCCGTGGTTCTTGGTGGCCTGCCGCAGCGCATTCGCGGACCGCTTCTGACCTTTTCCGGCGTCGCCTCGCAATTCGCCGGCGTGCCGCTCGCCTTCGCCTTTATCGCCACGCTTGGCCCGGTCGGCCTTCTCACCGTCTTCCTGAAGACGCAAATCGGCATTGATCTGAGGTTGCTCGGTTTCAACATCCTGTCCTTCTGGGGCCTGACCGTCACCTATCTGTTCTTCCAGATACCGCTGATGATTCTCATCATCACGCCTGCGCTGGACGGGCTGAAGCGCGAATGGCGCGAGGCGGCGGAAATCCTTGGCGCCACCGGCCTGCAATATTGGCGCATGGTGGCATTCCCCATCCTTTTGCCGTCGCTGCTCGGCACCATGTCGCTGCTGTTTGCCAATGCCTTCGGCGCGGTGGCGACCGCGATCGCGCTCACCGGTTCCTCGCTCAACATCGTGCCTATCCTGCTCTTCGCGCAGATCCGTGGTGACGTTCTCGGCAATCCGCATCTCGGTTACGCGCTTGCCTTCGGCATGATCGTCGTCACCGGCATTGCCAATGCGCTTTATATCTGGCTGCGCGCCCGCAGCGAAAGGTGGCTGAAATGAAGCGTTTCTTCGCCTGGGGCGCGCTGATCTTCGGCCTGCTCTATTTCGCCCTGCCACTGATCGGCATGACCAACTTCTCGCTGAAAATGCGGCGCGGAGAATATTCCTTCGACGCCTATGGCAAGGTGCTCACCGACCCGCGTTTTCAGGAAACCTTCAGCTATTCGGTGGTGATGGCGCTGTTCACCATCGTCTTCGGGGTTCTGCTGGTGGTGCCCACCGCCTATTGGGTGCGCCTGAAACTGCCAAGCCTGCGCCCCTATATCGAATTCATCACGCTTTTGCCGCTGGTCATCCCGGCCATCGTCATCGTCTTCGGTTATATCCGGCTTTACAACACCTCGAGCTGGCTGCCGCTGACCGGCACGAGCTTCGGCACCAACCTGCTTTTGATGTTCGGTTATGCCACACTGGCCTTGCCCTATATGTACCGCGCCGTCGATACTGGCCTCCGAACCATCGATGTGGCGACGCTGACGGAAGCGGCGCAGAGCCTCGGCGCGGGCTGGACGACCATCCTCTCGCGCATCATCCTGCCGAATGTTCTGGTCGCCGTGCTGTCAGGTGCGTTCTTGACCTTCGCCATCGTCATCGGTGAATTCACCATGGCGGCCCTTTTGAACCGCCCGGCCTTCGGCCCCTACATGCAGCTGCTCGGTGCCAACCGCGCCTATGAACCGGCCGCACTTGCCGTGATTTCCTTCGGCATCACCTGGGGTTGCCTGGGTCTGATCCAACTCGTTTCACGCTACCAGAAGGGCGCGCCTCCCAAGGCCTGAGGACAATATTTTCATGAGCTTTTTGACACTTAGCAACATCAAGAAATCCTTCGGCTCCGTGCAGGTCGTGCATGATTTCAACATGGCCATCGAAAAGGGCGAGTTCGTCTCCTTCCTTGGGCCGTCGGGCTGCGGCAAGACCACCGTGCTGCGCATGATCGCCGGCTTCGAGACCCCGAGCGGCGGATCGATCGTCATCAACGGCAAGGACCAGACGGCGCTCAGACCGAACCAGCGCAATATCGGCATGGTGTTCCAGGCCTATGCGCTGTTCCCGAACATGAATGTCTATGAAAACGTTGCCTTCGGGCTCAAAGTCGCCGGCAAGCCGAAAGCCGAGATCGACGCCCGCGTGAAGGAAATGCTCCAGCTCATCCATCTGGAACATCTGGCGGATCGTTACCCCTACCAGATGTCGGGCGGCCAGCAGCAGCGCGTAGCGCTCGCCCGCGCGCTCGCACCGAAGCCGGAAGTGCTTCTGCTGGACGAGCCGCTCTCCGCGCTCGACGCCAAAATCCGCGTGTCGCTGCGCGAGGAAATCCGCCAGATCCAGCAGAAACTCGGCATCACCACCATTTTCGTGACCCAGATCAGGAAGAGGCCCTGTCGATTTCCGACCGCATCGTCGTCATGAATGGCGGTCGCGCCGACCAGATCGGCTCCCCCTTCGATATCTACAACAAGCCCGCGACCCGCTTCGTCGCCTCCTTCGTCGGCACGCTGAACCTCATCGACGCCACCGTGGTCGATTCCTCATCCAATACCATCCGTGTCGGAGAGCAGCAGATCACCCTGCACAAGCCGGTCGATGCGGCGAATGGCGAAAAAATCACCCTTGCCCTGCGACCGGAAGCGGGCTCGCTCGGCAGCGATGCGAAAGGCGATGTCGCCATTTCCGGCCTCGTCACCTCCAGCCAGTTCCTCGGCTCCGTCATCCGCACCCGTCTCGATCTCGGCGGCTCGACCCTGTCTTTCGACATGTTCAACGATCCCGGCACAGCACCGCCCGCCGTCGGTGAGCAGGTGACGCTGAAATTCGCAGCCGGCGACCTGATGGTCATCAAGGACTGAAGCGCTTTTCCAGACGCAAAACCGCTTCGCCCATTTGCGGGACATGGTAGAGCAGGTATGACTTCGAACCTGCATACCAACCATGTGAGGCCATGATGCGCGCGCTTTTTTACGAACTGTTCGGCGAAACCCCGGTTGTTGCGTCCCTGCCAGATCCGGAACCGACCGATGGCGGCGTGGTCATCGAGGTCAAGGCGACAGGTCTCTGCCGCAGCGACTGGCACGGCTGGATGGGGCATGACCCGGATATTCGCCTGCCGCATGTTCCCGGCCATGAATTCGCAGGCGTGATCGCCGCTGTCGGCAAAAACGTCACCCGCTTCAAGACCGGCGACCGCGTCACCGTGCCCTTCGTTTCCGGCTGCGGCCATTGCCATGAATGCCGCTCCGGCAACCAGCAGGTCTGCGAGGCGCAGTTCCAGCCCGGCTTCACCCATTGGGGTTCCTTCGCCGAATATGTCGCCATCGATTATGCCGACCAGAACCTCGTGCATCTGCCTGATACGATGAGTTACGCCACCGCTGCCGGCCTCGGCTGCCGTTTCGCCACCTCCTTCCGGGCCGTGACCGATCAGGGACGCCTGAAGGGTGGCGAATGGCTGGCGGTGCATGGCTGCGGCGGCGTCGGCCTCTCCGCCATCATGATCGGCGCCGGCCTCGGCGCGCAGGTCGTCGCCATCGACATTGCGGAAGACAAGCTCGAACTTGCGCGGCAGCTGGGCGCGACCGCCACCATCAACAGCCGCTCGGTTGCCGATGTTGCCGAGGCGGTACGCGAAGTGACGGGTGGCGGCGCGCATGTCTCGATCGATGCGCTCGGTCACCCGCAGACCTGCTGCAACTCCATCAGCAACCTGCGTCGGCGCGGCCGCCATGTGCAGATCGGGCTGATGCTGGCCGATCACGCCATGCCCGCCATTCCCATGGCGCGGGTGATCGCGCATGAGCTGGAGATTTACGGCAGCCACGGCATGCAGGCGTGGCGTTACGAGGACATGCTGGCGATGATCGAAAGCGGCAGGCTCGCGCCGGAAAAGCTGATCGGCCGCCACATCACGCTTTCCGAGGCAGCAACCGCCCTGCCCGCCATGGACAGCTTTAAGGAAAGCGGCATCAGCATCATCGACCGGTTCGAATAGTGCGGGCTCCCGAGACCGTCTGAGGTTTAGGGATTTCACACCGCTCAGGCGCTCCTGCGTCCGAATGTCCGGACGGGCGTGGTTCCTCGGGCAGACGCATGGGCCGGCGATGCTGCCGGGATACGCGCCGCGTGATCCGTCTGGCTATCGCTCCATTGACGGTTTACCAGCTGTTTCTTGCGGACCTCCAGCGGGTCGGGGGTGTCCTCCTCCTGCCGCTTACTTCCCGCAATTGCGGAGGTCGTCGCCAATCGCGAAATCCACCGCACCAGCTGCATGCCCTTGTGAACAAGCACAAAGATACCAGCAATTGCGACCGCTATGATAATAACGAGGTTCCAGGGCGCGTCGCTGCCCCTCGCCGCCCGCTCCATGCGGTCTTTTGTCGTCGGATCAAAACCAAGCGTCGCCTTCAGCCTGACGATATCCGCATCGCTGAGCCTGCTGTACCGCTCGCCGCGATACAGCACATAACCGCTCCTATCCCCGCTGTTGAGATAACCAATGTCGAATGCTTCCCCGTCGCGAAGAAAAGGCTCGTTATCCGGCAGATCGTAAACGAGATCGATTGTCTCGCCGCCGCCGAATCCGGGGATGGCAAAAAACCGGGACTTCCGCGCCTCAGCTTCGCTCACGAATATCGCGGAAAATAGAAACCCAACCGAAAAAAGCGCAATATGCTTCATTCACTCTCTCCAACAACAACGAGAATGACAACAACTGGCATTACTAAATTAATTTGAGATTTATACTTACGATAACATCTTAAATTTAAGATATATATTGAATATATCTAATATTGATAGATTTATTACAGGAATTAACTGTGCTAATTTATAATAAAATGAAATTCGAAAGATGCGGCATGACGTATCTCCGCCGACGCTGCAAACCATTGGCGCGAACAGCGCCCCACGTTAAGCCGCAATCACACGCGATTGCTTTTAGCATAACGCCACGATGATGCGACAGAGCGCAACGTCGGCGAACATGACGGATTAGATACAAGGAACGCGACATGCTGTTTCTCGACAGCGTAACCATGAAAGAGACCCCGGACGGAAGAGACGACTATCCCTTCTCCGTTCCGGCGCTGCGCCATCTGGAACGCCTCGAATTCAAGACGCCGATCACCTTTTTTGCCGGCAATAACGGCTCTGGCAAATCGACGCTGCTGGAAGGGCTGGCGGCGGGAATGACGGCCTATGCCATCGGCAATCACGGCCAGGTTGCCGGCGACCTCTACCTTCAGCATGCCGAGACCGTGGCGAAGTCCTTCTATTTCGCCCGCAAGAAATATCCGAAAATCCGCATGTTCATGCGCGCGGAAGACGTGCTTGGTTATATCCGCCGGCAGAACGAGAACGCGCTGGACGATTTTCGCTGGGAGCGGGAAAAGGCGCTCAAGAAGGGCGAAGACTTTCCGGAAGAAACCCCGGATACGTTTCGCAGGATCGTCAGGAACAATGTCATCGACCGGCGTTCGCATGGCGAAGGATTTCTCGATATCATGCAACAGCGGCTGCACGGCGCCGGCCTCTATTTTCTCGACGAACCGGAAAGCCCGCTCTCGCCGCAAAAGCAGCTCGAACTGGCAGCCCTTATCCGCGACGCCGCCGATAGTGGCGGACAATTGATCATCGCCACCCATTCGCCGGTGCTTTTGGCCATTCCCGAGGCGACCATCTATCATTTCGACGCGGACGGCATCACCGAGCGCCTTTATGACGAGCTGGAAAACATCAGTTTCCTGCGCCGCTTTCTTGATCGTCCCTCGAAATACCTGAGCGATTGAGCGTCGATAAGGCTTGAAATCGCGCCGCGCTTGCCGCATGCCCATAAGTAATACGTAATTTAGAAAAGAAGCAGCCTTATGTCTCCCACCACCACACCGGCGGCAGCCCGGCCCCTCAACGGTCAGGATTACAGAACTCTTGGCCTTTCGGCCCTCGGCGGCGCGCTGGAATTTTACGATTTCATCATTTTCGTATTTTTCGCCACCGTCATAGGCCATCTGTTCTTCCCGCCGGAAATGCCGGACTGGCTGGTGATGATCCAGACCTTCGGCATCTTTGCCGCGGGTTATCTGGTGCGGCCGCTGGGCGGCATCGTGCTGGCGCATTATGGCGACCGTTATGGCCGCAAGCGGGTTTTCGCCTTCTCCATCCTGCTGATGGCGCTCTCCACGCTGGGCATGGCACTGATGCCGACCTATGCCACCATCGGCGTGGCCGCCCCCATCCTGCTCATCATCCTGCGCATGCTGCAGGGCGCGGCCATCGGTGGTGAAGTGCCGGGCGCATGGACCTTCGTTGCCGAACATGTGCCCTTCCGCCGCGTTGGCCTCGCCTGCGGCTTCCTCACATCGGGCCTTTCCTTCGGCATCATGCTGGGATCGCTGATCGCTTTCGCCATCAACTCGCTTTTCACACCGGAGGACGTGGCCGGTTACGCCTGGCGCATTCCCTTCCTGCTCGGCGGCATTTTCGGCCTCATCGCCGTCTATCTGCGCCGCTGGCTGGAAGAAACGCCGATCTTCACCGAGATGAAGAAGTCGAAATCGCTGACGGACAAGCTGCCGCTCGGGCTGGTGCTCAAGCACCATATGCGCGGCGTGGTCATTTCCGCCCTGCTGACCTGGGTTCTCTCGGCCGCCATCGTCGTCACGACGCTGATGACGGCCACCTTCCTGCAGAAGCTCTACGGTTATACCCCGACACAGGCGCTCGCCGGCACCAGCTTCGGCACGCTGTTCCTGATCTTCGGCGTCATCATCGCCGGCGCGCTGATCGACCGCATCGGCTCCGGCATCTTCTTCATGGGGGCGAGCATCTTCTTCGGCATCGCCACCGTCACCTTCTACAGCTATGCCGGCACATCGCTTCAAACCATGTTCGTGCTTTACGGCGTCATGGGCCTTTCGGTCGGCATGGCAGGCGCGGTGCCATACGTCATGGTGCGCGCCTTCCCGGCCTCGGTGCGCTTCTCCGGCCTCTCCTTCGCCTATAACGTCTCCTATGCCGTCTTCGGCGGGCTGACGCCGATTGGCGTGACGACCGCACTTGCCGTCAACCCCATGGCCCATGCCTGGTATCTGGTCTTCATCGCCGTCCTCGCCTTCGCGATCGGCCTCTATCTCTATCTGCGCGGCAGCGAGGTGGAGAGCCATGTCGGCATCGAAGAACTGGCAGCGTTACGGTCTTAAACAACCCAATGAATGCAAAAAGCGCGGGCAAGACCCGCGCTTTTTTATTGAATGGCAGCACACCGAACATCAGGCAGCGCTGTCGATTTCCTCAGCGCCGTTCGTCGGCACGTAGTTGAGGACAGGACCGAGCCAGCGCTCCACCTCTTCCACCGGCATGTCCTTGCGGCGCGCATAGTCCAGAACCTGATCGCGCTCCACTTTGGCGACACCGAAATAATAGCTCTCGGGATGGCCGATATAGATGCCCGAGACGGAGGAGCCCGGCCACATGGCGTAGCTTTCCGTCAGCTCCACACCCGCCGCATTGGTGGCATCGAGCAGGGCGAACAGCGTCTTCTTTTCGGTATGATCGGGCTGGGCCGGATAGCCGGGTGCGGGGCGAATGCCGGCATAGGCCTCGCCAATCAGCTCATCGCCGTTGAAGTTTTCCTGCGGCGCATAACCCCAGAACTCCTTGCGCACCCGCTCATGCATGCGCTCGGCGAAGGCTTCCGCGAAACGGTCGGCCAGCGCCTTGACGAGGATTGACGAATAATCGTCATTCGCCCGCTCGAACCGCTCGGCAATCGCCACTTCCTCGATGCCCGCCGTCACCACAAAGCCACCGACATAATCGGCAACGCCGCTATCGACAGGCGCGACGAAATCCGACAGCGCCACATTCGGGCGACCGTCGCGCTTGGAAAGCTGCTGGCGCAGTGTGAAGAAGGTCGCAAGCTCTTCGCCGCGGCTTTCATCCGTGAACAGCCGGATATCGTCACCCACGGCGTTGGCCGGCCAGAAGCCGATCACCGCCCGCGGCCGGAACCAGTTTTCCTCGATGATCTTCTTCAGCATCGCCTGCGCATCGCTGTAAAGCTGCCGCGCCGCCTCGCCCTGCTTTTCGTCATCGAGAATGGCCGGGAAACGACCCTTCAATTCCCAGGTCTGGAAGAACGGCGTCCAGTCGATGTAACGGGAAAGCTCTTCCAGATCATAGGTTTCGAACACCCTCGTGCCAAAGAATTGCGGCTTGACGGCGCTATAGGCCGACCAGTCGATCTTGTGCGCATTCTCACGGGCGCGGGACAGCGGCAGACGCTGCTTTTCCCGCTCATTGCGGGCGTGCGCCTCCGCCACCTTGGCATATTCGCTGCGGATGCCGTCGATATAAGCAGGCTTCTGTTCAGCAGAGAGAAGCGCCGACACGACGCCAACCGCGCGCGAGGCGTCGGTGACATAGATTGCCTGCCCCGCCTCGTAACGCGGATGAATTTTCACCGCTGTATGCACACGGCTCGTCGTCGCGCCGCCGATCAGCAGCGGAATATCGAAACCCTGCCGCTCCATTTCGGCCGCCACATGCACCATCTCATCCAGCGAAGGCGTAATAAGGCCGGAAAGACCGATCACATCCACCTTTTCGGCAATCGCCGTTTCAAGGATTTTCGTCGTCGGCACCATGACGCCGAGATCGATGATCTCGTAATTGTTGCAGGCGAGAACGACACCGACGATGTTCTTGCCGATATCGTGCACATCGCCCTTCACGGTGGCCATCAGCACCTTGCCGGCGGCACTGCGCTCCGCCCCGCCATTCAGGCGCTTTTCCTCTTCCATGTAAGGAAGCAGCACGGCAACCGCCTGCTTCATCACGCGGGCGGATTTCACCACCTGCGGCAGGAACATCTTACCCGAGCCGAAGAGATCGCCGACCACATTCATGCCGGCCATCAGCGGCCCTTCGATGACGTGCAGCGGACGGGCAGCCTGCTGGCGCGCCTCTTCCGTATCGGCCTCGATATATTCGGTGATGCCGTTGACCAGCGCATGTTCCAGCCGCTTCTCGACGGGCAGTTCGCGCCAGGAAAGGTCCTGAACCTTCGTATCCTTGGCGCCCGTGCCACGGAAACGCTCCGCGACCTCCAGCAACCGTTCCGTCGCGTCGTCGCGGCGGTTCAGCACCACGTCCTCGCAGGCCTCGCGGAGTTCCGGATCGATATTGTCGTAAACCGCAAGCTGCCCGGCATTGACGATGCCCATATCCATGCCGACCTGAATGGCGTGGTAGAGGAACACGGCATGCATCGCCTCACGCACTGGCTCATTGCCGCGGAAGGAGAAGGACAGGTTGGAAACGCCGCCGGAAATATGCGTCAGCGGCATGGTTTCGCGGATGGTTCTGGTGGCCTGAATGAAATCCACGCCGTAATTATTGTGTTCCTCGATACCGGTCGCAACGGCAAAGACGTTGGGGTCGAAAATGATGTCTTCCGGCGACAGGCCCGCCTTCTCGGTCAAGAGCTTGTAGGCGCGTGAGCAGATCTCGACCTTGCGCTCGTAAGTATCGGCCTGCCCGACCTCATCGAAGGCCATGACCACGACCGCCGCACCGTAATTATGGACGAGCCGCGCCTGCTGGAGAAACTTCTCCTCGCCTTCCTTCAGCGAAATGGAATTGACGATCGACTTGCCCTGAACGCATTTCAGGCCGGCCTCGATGATCTCGAACTTGGATGAGTCGATCATCACAGGCACGCGGGCAATATCCGGCTCAGCGGCGATGAGGTTCAAAAACTCCACCATCGCCTTTTCGGAATCGATCAGGCCCTCATCCATATTGATGTCGATGATCTGCGCACCGTTTTCCACCTGATCGCGGGCGACAGCCAGAGCCGCCGTATAATCACCAGCGGTGATGAGCTTGCGGAAACGGGCCGAGCCGGTGACGTTGGTGCGTTCGCCGACATTGACGAAGGGAATATCCTTGGTCAGCACGAAAGGCTCGAGGCCCGAAAGCGACATGAACGGCTTGTGCTCGGGAATTTCGCGCGGCTTGTAGCCTTTGACAGCCTCCGCAATCGCGCGGATGTGCTCCGGTGTGGAACCGCAGCAGCCGCCGACGATGTTGACGAGACCGTCACGAACAAAGCCCTGAACCTGGCGCGCCATCATCTCCGGCGTTTCGTCATATTGGCCGAATTCGTTTGGCAGGCCGGCATTCGGATAGGCGCAGACGAAGGTATCGGCCACGTCAGACAATTCCTGCAGATGCGGACGCATGGCGTCGGCACCCAGCGCGCAGTTCAGGCCGATGGTGAAGGGATTGGCGTGTCGCACCGAGTTCCAGAAGGCCGATGGCGTCTGGCCGGAAAGCGTACGGCCGGAAAGGTCGGTAATCGTGCCGGAGATCATCACCGGCAGGCGAATGCCCTTGGCTTCGAAACGCTCCTCGCAGGCGAAGATCGCCGCCTTGGCGTTCAGCGTATCGAAAATCGTCTCGATCAGGATGATATCGGCCCCGCCGTCGATCAGGCCATCGATCTGCTCGCCATAGGCGATGCGCAGATCGTCGAAGCTGACGGCGCGAAAACCGGGATTGTTGACGTCAGGCGAAATCGAGGCCGTGCGGTTGGTCGGGCCAATCGCGCCCGCCACGAAACGGCGGCGACCATCTTCGCGCTCGGCGCGCTGGGCGGCGCGGCGGACAATCGCGGCACCCTCGCGGTTGAGGTCGTAGACGGCGTTTTCCATCTCGTAATCGGCCTGTGCGATGCGCGTCGACGAAAACGTGTTGGTTTCGAGAATATCCGCACCCGCCATGGCGTAGCGGTAATGGATGTCTTCGATGGCATCAGGCTGGGTCAGGATCAGAAGGTCGTTATTGCCCTTCTGGTGACAGGCACAGCCGATAAAACGATCGCCACGAAAATGGTCTTCGTCAAAACCCAGCCCCTGGATCTGCGTGCCCATGGCGCCGTCGAGAATGAGGATGCGTTCGCTGGCGGCATCGCGCAACGCCTTGAAAATTTCCGCGCCGTCACGCTTTGCCCCTTCAGGGCCGAACAGATCGTCAAACACGGGCACACTCCTCATTTCGATTTGCAAGATCGCAAGCCGTCAAGTCACATAAAGATATGTTTATGTCAATATATCTTCAAGGGACAGGCATGGCTTTGCGCAGTTGCAGCACGTTACGAAATATCGCTGACAGATGACAGGTTTATACGGCAAGGATATAAGCCGAAGCAGCAAACCGCATGGAGGACGAGAATGCCCGAGGACGATCACAACAGCCGCAACTGGAACACCCTGCCCTGGCATCGCCAATGGCTGGTAAAACAGGCCGAGGGACTTTTCGATTTCTTCCAGTATCGTGCCCTAAACCCTGCCGGCGGCTTCTTCGATCTCGATGCCAAAGGCGCGCCGCTGCAGCCAAACGACCCCGTGCGCGGCATTCACGCTTCCGCCCGCATGGTACATTGCTTCTCCATCGGCCACCTGCTTGGCCGCCCGGGCTGCGGCGATATTGTCGACCACGGCATGACCTATCTCTGGAACAGGCACCGCGATGGCGAGCATGGCGGTTATTTCTGGCAGGTGAACGATGCCGGCCCTGTGGACGCCAACAAGCAGGGTTATGGCCATGCCTTTGTGCTTCTCGCCGCCTCTTCCGCCAAGACCGTCGGCCACCCGCTGGCCGACCGGATGCTGGCCGATATTACCGAGGTTCTGGAAACCCGCTTCTGGGAAGAAAAACACGGCGCCATCGCCGAGGAATTCCATCGCGACTGGTCGCCCATCGAGAATTACCGCGGCCAGAACTCCAACATGCACCTGACGGAAGCGCTGATGGCCGCCTATGAGGTCACCGGCGACAATAGCTACCTCAGCAAGGCGGAGCGCATCGCCGATCTCGTCATCCGCCGCCGCGCCGGCGAGCTGGATTTCCGCGTGCCGGAGCATTTCGACGAGAACTGGACGCTCGACAAGGAGTATCGCGGCAACGAAATGTTCCGCCCCTCCGGCTCCACCCCCGGCCACTGGCTGGAATGGGCGCGCCTCATCCTGCAATTATGGGTGCTGGGAGAACGCCGCCATGACTGGATGCCGGTGGCCGCAAAATCGCTCTTCGTGCAATCCATGGCGCTCGGCTGGGACCGGGAAAAGGGCGGCTTCTTTTATACGCTCGACTGGAACGACAATCCCGACAAGCGGGCCAAGCTCTGGTGGCCCATGTCCGAGGCGGCGGGCGCTGCCCACTTCCTCAACGAGAACCTGCCGGCGGACAACTTCTATGAAGACAGCTATCGCCGCATCTGGAGCACCATCGCCAACAACTTCATCGACCATGAGAATGGCGGCTGGCACGAGGAATTGACGGAAGATCTGGTTCCCGCCCACACGCTGTTCCCCGGCAAGGGCGATATCTACCACGCGCTGCAGGCCTGCCTCATCCCGCTTTTCCCGGCGACGGGAAGCCTGACGAAGGTGATCAGGGAAAGCGGCGGGGATTATTGAGGCGCGCTGCGGCCAATAGCCCCTCTGCCGTCATGCTCGGGCTTGTCCCGAGCATCTGCAACCTATCCGCTGAACGCAACGTGGTTGGATCCTCGGCACAGGGCCGAGGATGACGCCGCGTATATAGCAATCCTCAAAACCCGATGGTTTCTTCGAAATCGTCCCAGGACTGGTACATTTCATAACGCCCGATACCCGGGATCGGCACATGCCCGTAATAGGGCGAAAGCTGAAATTCTGCGGCCGCCTCGCTCTTGCCGGCCACGGCGGCCACATAGATGGCGGAGGCGAGCCCCGTGCGGTTGGCGCCATGTTCGCAATGGATGAGAACAGGTTTTTCCGCATTGCGCAGCACGGCCGCCAGCGTTTCCGAATCTTCCACCGAGACCTTTTCGCTTGAGCTCAGCGGATAATCGACCAGCCGGATGCCGTTTTTCTTGGCCGCAAGGCTTTCGGCATCATACCAGCCTTCACGCTTTTCATCGCGCAGGTTGATGATCGTCTTGATGCCGTAAGCCTTGGCATAGGCCGCGATGTCCTTGCCGCTCGGCTGGGCCGAACGATAAAGCTCTCCGGGAATGACTTCGTGAAAATTTCCGGTGAGCTGGCCTATGCCCATATGCGCACCCGCCAGAACCGGCAGGGCGACAAGGCCGATGGCGGTTATTTTCAGAAACTTCAGAACAATACGCAAAACATCAACCCGCGACATTCATCGAATGGAGGGGGAGATGGCATCGCAAATGGACGAAAACAAGTCAGCGACTGCCCCAGCCGGTTCCCGTGCGGACGATAGGAGTTCACCGATCCGCCTGAAACCGCTGTGATGCAGGGATTTTCCGACCGCCGCTCACCGGCACGAAAATTTTCAAAATGTCGTGATAACCGGCCGTCGCACGAACCGCTCAGTCGAATTCCGCTGAAATGACGGTGACGCGCCATTCCAGCCGTTGCGGCTCCACCCTTTCATTGTTGCGCATCCGGAACGCCCGGCAGGCCGAGAAAGTCTCCCCGGCCTCGATCCGTCTTTCGCTCACCTGATAGGGATCGAAGGAAACGGAGGCACGGAAGGCCGGTTCGAACCCTTCGAGCGTATAGGTCAGCCGCTGTACGGCGACATTATTGTCGTTGCGGAAGCTGACGCGGATCGGCAATGCCGCATCCGGGCAGGCCGCATCGAATACGGCGCGGGCGACGATATGGTCGAGCCGCTGGTTGCCGCGCCACCAGTCATAAATCACAAAGGCGGCGGTGGCCGTCCAGATCAGCAACAGGCAGATAACGACGGATTTGAGATGCCGCGGAAATGCAATGAGGGTGAGAAGAAGAATGGCGCTGAGAACGGCTCCGACAATCACGTCGCCCCTCCTCCGCTAAAATAAAGCCTCATGCGATCTCTTCCTCCCATGCCCTTTCCGCCCGCAACGATCCCCTCACCGGGAAGTCGCAGGTGTAGTCTCAACCGCAGCTTATGCTGCCGGCAATGCAGCGAAAAACACCGGCACCGCCATAGTCTACCACAACTCTATGGTCGCGCCCTGCGCTGTCAAGACAACCAAGCGTGACGTCGGCCAGCCGCCCTGCCGGACTTTCGACGAAACGGCGAAGGGAACCAAACACGGCCAAAGACGTTCGCCGCATCAGAACAGCATGGCGGGGCGATAAAAAGCCGCGATCCGGGGCAAGTCGGCCAGCAAAGCCGGGAGGACACGAGCGCCTCTTGGAACCGCCGAACCCCGACCCATATTAAAAGCAGCTAATCTATGCTATGGATGTCAGTCAGCTCAGGGAGAAAAACGATGAAAACGCTGATCGTAACGTCACTCCTGGCCCTGTCGGCCAGCACCGCAATGGCCGCGGATGCCGTCTACGAAACGCCCGCACCTCCGGTCGCGCAGGAAACCCTGCCCGTCTTCACCTGGTCTGGCCCCTATCTTGGTATTCAAGGCGGCGCGGGCTGGGCGAATGGCGATTTTTCGGCGGGCGGCCCGGTCGCCTCGGATAATTTCGACGGCGGCATTCTGGGCGCCTTCGTGGGTTACAATTACCAGTTCGACAATAATCTGGTCCTCGGCATCGAAGGCGATGTCGATTATAACTGGAACGACAACGACTATGCGGGCACCGAAATCGGCACCGACTGGCAGGGCTCCGTTCGCGGCCGTGTGGGTTATGCCTTCGACCGTGCCCTGCTCTATGCCACCGCCGGCTGGACCGCGACACGCGGCTTCATCGAAACGCCCGGCGCCGGCAAGGACAGCACCACCTTCAACGGCTATACCGTTGGCGCGGGTCTGGACTATGCCTTCACCGACAATGTGTTCGGCAGGCTGGAATATCGCTACAACGACTATAGCGACAAGGACATCTTCGGCATCAACACCGATGTCGACCAGCACACTGTGAAGGTCGGTCTCGGCGTGAAGTTCTGATCGCGACCAATCGATTTCGACAAAAAAGCCCGGCCAACCGCCGGGCTTTTCCGTTACTGAAAGGCTGAACCGGCTCAAATTCTTACATTCTGACATCAGAAAAATATGAACTGTGCAGAAATGGAATATTCACAGGCCGTTCACCCGTCCCGTGCCATGATCCGGGCATAATGAGCCTCTATCTCCCGAAGCAGGCTTATGGAGTAGCCCCGATGAAAAAGATAATTCTTTCCACTATTGCCGCGCTGGTCGCCACCGGCAGCATTTTTGCATCCTATGGCACCGCTGCCGCGCAGGACTATCCCTATCGCCCCCGCTATGACCGTGGCTACGACCGCGGCGGCCCACCCCCGCCGCCCTACCGCGAACACCGCCGCCACAATGACGGCGCAGCGATTGCCGGCGGCCTCGCCGCAGGCGTCATCGGCGGCCTGATCGGCGGCGCCATCGCCAACAGCAACAACGGCCCGCGCTACTACGAGCCGCCACCGCCGCCTCGCCCCCGCTGCTGGTTCGAAGACCGCCGCGTGCCCAATTCCTATGACGGCGGCTGGCATACGGAAAGTATGCGGGTCTGTAACTGACATTAAAGCTTTCTCGATCCGGCTTGCCCCATCGGCACGCCGGATCGGCTCCGGCGCACTCATTCCGCAGCCGGACTTTGCCATCGGCATAGCAGAGATCACGCCTCAGACGTGACAGAAGAGCGCTCGCGAAGAGTCGCGAAACATCCCAAGCAATTGATCTCGAAAGAAAATGGTGGGCCTGGAGGAACATGAAAGATGCATGTATTCAGGTACTTAGGGTGCTTAAAAACCCTGATACCCGCATATGTGCCCCTATTTCACATACCAACCATATCAAGGGTTAGATCGACTGCTGCTCCAGTTGCACGATCAGCTTTTTGAGTTCGTCCACGGCGGTCATATCATGGGGCTTGCCAAAGACGTGTTTGAACCAGTCATTTTGCTTCTCGATATAATGAATTCGGGCTCGATAATCGGAGAGAGTTTTCGGCGGGAAGAAGCGCATAAACGACTGCCATGCTGTAATCGAAACCTGCACCAGTTCCTGAATGCATCCTTCTAGCAGGTCCGGTACGAGAAACGGCCCCATGTAGGCGTCAGCATTTGGCTCAGGACGCAGCATAGCAAAGCCAGCAAAGGTTGGGTGGCCGCATAAAACACAGAGCCGCTTATAGTGTGCTTCCCGCTTCTTCTCCGTGAAGCCATCGCGCTTATCCAGTTGGTCGCGGATTTTGCCGGGCCGGAACACGCTCTGCCGCCTGTCCTCTGGGGTTGCCTTCCACTCTTGGACCAAACTCGGATCGGTCCTCAGATAATCGAGCAGCCAACCGCTCTCCATGATGAAGCGAATCTGCAGTCCGGACGACTGGTAGTAGCCTCCGAGCAGCAACTTGAATGCCGACGCCATTGAATTGAACACGCTGGCACCGATGAGCGCCACGATCACCTGGTCCTCACTCATTTCGGGCGTATTCGTGCGAACGTATTGCATCATGTCCATGCAGGTTTCGATCATCGAGACGTGCAGCGACATGTCCTCGCTGGCCTCAATAAGCGCGATAGACTTTGCTCGAAGGTCTTCTTCGCCGCTGTGAAGCAGGGTGAGGTTTTCAGGAATGTATCTCATGTAACACCATCATGGCCAGCAACACCCAAGTCAGGCAGCAAGCCGGTATCTTGGGTGTAAATAGAAAATTGAGGGTATCGCGGGACTCGAACCCGCAACGTTTGGGACTCGAATCCCCAACCGCTTGCAGCACTTATTGAAGCGATACTCGACGTGCGAATCGGATGTACGTCGATGAGCTAACTAACTGAAATACATATTTGTTCTCACAGCAATAGCCGAACCAAAGCGCCATTTTATATTAAGCCAAAGTTGTGGTGCGGGCATTTGGGACATTTTTGGCTGGGTATATGGCCGCAAAAGTACCCGCAAAACCGCCCAAAATCACTCTTCTCAAGTGATCTTGACAAAGTTAAGCCATTGATTTTATTTGATAATTTTTAAATGGTGGGCCCGGAGGGACTCGAACCCCCAACCAAGCGGTTATGAGCCGCCGGCTCTAACCATTGAGCTACAGGCCCTTTTCGGAAAAACCAGTCCGAAACACCGGTCTCGCAATGGCTCGAATCCGGTGGGTCACGCTCTAACGTAATTTTTACAGGCCGACAAGCCAATGGTGCTTTCGCAAAGCAGTGCCGCCGTATTAGCTACACAATCTAAGGCAATACCCTTCAAAGGGACTCAATCAACGAGGAAACACCATGAAGACAAAAACGGCCCGCCTTTTCGCACTCACCGCAATGACCGCAGCAGCCATGATGCCGCTCGCCGCACAGGTGTCTGCGCAGGAGGCTACTCCGCGCGAAGCCACCATCAGTGTTTCCGGTGAAGGCCAGTCGGCCATTGCCCCCGACATGGCGATCCTGTCCTTCAGCGTCGTCAAGCAGGCGGAGACCGCGGCTGCGGCGCTGACCGAAAACTCCAAGGCGCTTGCCGATGTTCTGAAGGCGCTGAAAGAGGCCGCCATCGAGGACCGCGACCTGCAGACCAGCAACTTCTCGGTGCAGCCGCTCTACAAGCACTATGAACCCAAGGATGGCGTCTATGTCGCGCCCGAGATCACCGGTTATCAGGTGTCCAACGGCCTGACCGTACGGGTGCGCGACCTGAAAAAGCTCGGCGCGATCCTCGATACATCCGTCAAGCTCGGCATCAACCAGGGCGGCGACATCACTTTCACCAATGACAAGCCCGAAGCGACGGTGACCGAGGCCCGCAAGCTGGCCGTTGCCGATGCGCTGGCCAAGGCGAAGACGCTGACGGAAGCGGCGGGCGTGAAGCTTGGCCGGGTCATTCAGATCAGCGAAAACTCGCAGCGCCCGATGCCGATACCGGCGGGCATGATGCGCGCTTCGATGGCGAAGGAAGCCGACAGCGTTCCGATCGCTTCTGGCGAGAACAGCTATAGCGTGGTGGTTAACGTCACCTTCGCTCTCGAGCAATAAGATCGACGGCGGGCGGCGCTTCGGCGCCGCTCCTGCTCCGTCTTGCGCTCAGCTATTCACATAACCCAAAATAAAATGCCCCTCGCCTGCCTTTCCGGACAAGCGAGGGGCATTTTTGATCCATCTGCCGTACGGGGATATCGGCAGATCGATAAGGTCGCCGCTGTTAGCGGCGGATTACATATTAGCGGCGGATGACGGGGCAGCCGCGCTCATTGGCGAAGACGACGCGGTCACGGCCGTAACGGTTGAAGCCAGCCACCACGACACGGCGCGGCGATACATCAACCACGCGGGCGCGGCGAAGACCCATGCGGCCTGCCTTTTCTTCCGCCAGCCAGGGCGAGCAGCCACGGCGCGGGCGATCCGGGCGACCCCAGCCGGGACGATGGCCATAGCCATCCTGAACCTGAACTCTGAACTGAACATCCGAGCCCGCGGAAGCCGCCGGCGCAGTAAAGGAAATTCCACCGAGGGCGATGAGGGCAGCCAGGCCGGCTTTTGCGAAGGTGCTGAACATGAACTCACTCCGTTTGTTGCTTTGCCGACAGGGGAACATCCCCCGGCGATTGACGAGACCCTAGACTCGCCCGCCTGAATATCAGCAGAACCGAATGTTCAGCAGGCGTTCAGGGAGGTTAACGCGGAACGCCTCGATCCGGATCCGGATATCACGGCGAGATATGCAGCACGATTTCGCGCCGATGCGGCTCATCGCGGTGTTCGAAAAGATAAAGGCCCTGCCAGGTGCCGAGCACGAGCCTGCCGTCGCTGATCGGCACGCCGATGGAAACCGTGGTGAGCGCCGATTTGATATGGGCGGGCATATCGTCGGGGCCTTCGAGCGTGTGGATGATCCAGCGCATGGAAGGATCGTCGGAGGGCGGCACGAGACGGGAGAAAAACACCGTGAGATCGCGCCGCACGTCGGGATCGGCATTTTCCTGGATAAGCAGCGAGCAGGATGTGTGCCGGACGAAGATCGTCAGCAGGCCTTCTTCCAAGCCGGCGTGGCTGACGAATGCCTTGGCCTCGGATGTGAATTCGTAAAGACCCTGCCCCCGGGTGGCGACGATCATTTTTCTCTGCGGCACATTTTTTCCTTCAACGGGTTGGAACAAAATCGGCGCTGCCAACGTTTCAGCATGTCAAATTGTATCCAATGACGTAATGGATACGATAATTGCGTGACGACGGCCTATAAGAGCAGAACGGAAAACCGGCGTCACAGTTGCAAAAAACGGGGAAGGGTTGGCACTATTAGAATGAATTATTCAAGCTTACCCGTTCCTCGACGAACACAATACTCCCCGTACAAGACAGGCACAGGGTGCGAAAGACTTATTCATGGCCCCCAGTGACTATCATGTCGACCTGACCAATTGCGACCGCGAACCCATCCACATCCCAGGCTATATTCAACCGCATGGCTGCCTCATCGCCTGCGATAACGCCATGCGCATGGTGCTGCGGCATTCTGAAAACTGCCGCGAACTGCTGGGCGTCCAAGGCGATATCAATGGCAGGACCGCCGAGGAAGTGCTCGGCAAAAAGCTCGTCCACGATCTTCGCAATGCGCTCACCGTCACCGGCAGAACCACACGTCCCGCCATGCTGCCCGCCATGGAAATGAGCGACGGCCGCAGCTTCGATATTTCCCTGCACCGCTACAAATCCACCACGATCATCGAATTCGAACCCTCCCGCAGCGAAACGCAGCCGCTGGGCACCGCGCGCAAGATGGTGGACCGCATCCGCGAGGCGGACAGCGTCGAAAGCCTGATCTCCAGAACGACGCGGCTGATAAAGGCGACGCTCGGTTACGACCGGGTGATGATCTATCGTTTCGAGGAAGACGGCGCCGGCAAGGTCGTGTCGGAAGCCAAGCAGCCGGAGCTGGAAAGCTTTCTCGGTCAATATTTCCCCGCCAGCGACATACCCCAGCAGGCCCGCGCGCTCTATCTCAAGAACACGTTGCGCATCATCTCCGATGCGAGCGGCGCCCGGGTTTTCGTCCTGCCGGCGCTCGACGCATCGGGCGAACCTCTCGATATGTCCTTTGCGCATCTGCGCAGCGTCTCGCCCATCCATTGCGAATATCTTCGCAACATGGGTGTTGCGGCTTCCATGTCGATTTCGGTGATTGTCGACGGTGCGCTGTGGGGCCTGATCGCCTGCCATCATTATTCCCCGCGCGTGCTGACGATGCCCGTCCGGATCGCCGCTGAAATGTTCGGAGAGTTTTTCTCCATGCATTTGCAGGTTCTGAAACAAAAGCGCAGGCTCGATACCGTCAACCATGCCCATGCCGCGCTTGACCGCTTTCTTCGGCTTGCCGCCCATCACGCCAACATCGAAGAACTGCTGATCGACAGCTTTCAGGATTTTGCCGATCTGATGCCCTGCGATGGCGTCGGCCTGTGGGTAGGAAACAACTGGCACGGCCATGGCGCAACGCCGCCACATGACGCCATTCCAAGGCTGGCGCGATTCGTCGCCTCGGCGTCGGAAGGCAAGGTCTGGGCGACGCACGCGCTGTCGCAGGCCATACCGGAGGCGGAAATCTATGCCGGCACGGCAGCCGGAATGCTCGCCATTCCGCTGTCGCAGGTGAAAAACGACTACCTGCTGTTTTTCCGCAAGGAGATCGTGCAAAACCTGAACTGGGCCGGCAATCCGGAAAAATCCTACGAGACCGGCCCGATGGGCGACCGCCTCACCCCGCGCAAGAGTTTTGCGATCTGGAAAGAGACGGTCCGCCTGCAGGCGCAGCCCTGGTCGGAAGCCGACCGGGAAATCGCGGAAGCGGCGAGAATTGCGCTGGTCGAGGTCGCATTCCATCACAGCGAACTGATGGCGGGCGAAAGAGAGCGCGCGGAAGTGCGCCAGCGCATGCTGAACGAGGAACTCAACCACCGCGTCAAGAATGTTCTCGCCATCATCAAATCGCTGGTCGGTAATCCCTCGCAAGAGGGCAAGACCCTGCAGGAATATGTGACCGCCCTGAAGGGCCGCATTCAGGCATTGTCCTTTGCCCATGACCAGATCATTCGCGGTGAAGGCGGCGGCGCGCTTCGCGATCTTCTGGATGCCGAACTGTCGCCGCATCGCTCGCCGGAAACCGTTGTGAAACTGACCGGCCCGCAGGTGACGCTCGATTCGCGCGCTTTTTCCGTCATGGCTCTTGTTCTGCATGAGCTGGCGACGAACGCCGCCAAATACGGCGCGCTTTCGCAAAATGGCGGGCAATTGCATGTGCGCTGGACTATCAACGAGAACCGCGATTGCGAGATTGAGTGGCGCGAAATCCTGCCCACCAAACTGCCCCCGCCATCGCGCGCGGGCTTCGGCACGGCGCTCATCAGCCGCAGCATCCCATACGATCTCGGCGGACGCAGCACGATACGCTATTTGCCTGACGGGCTGGAGGCGGAAATTCTCCTGCCCTCCCGTCACGTTTCCTCGGCCACGGCAATCGCCGACACGCAAACCGAAGATGAAACCGCGCCGCAGCCCAGACGCTATAACCGGGAGGAGCCGTTGAAAGTATTACTCGTTGAAGACCAGATGCTGATCGCCATGGATGTCGAGAATATGCTGGAAGACAACGGCATCAAGGCAATCGAAACGGCAACCTCGTCGGCAATGGCCATTGAAAAGCTGAAGACCTATGTGCCGGATGTGGCCATTCTCGACATCAATCTCGGCTCCGATACATCGATCCCTGTCGCCCGGGAACTCCACCGCCGTGGCGTCCCCTTCCTCTTCGCCACCGGTTATGCGGATGGCAGCATGGTGCCGGATGAATTCGGCACCGTGCCGGTGATCAGGAAGCCCTATGATGAAGATGCGCTAATGGCGGGCATTGGGTTGCTGGTGGGGGACACGGAGCGGGTGTAAGAGACTTATGTGAACGAGGCTTCCTGATTGAGAAAACCCGCCCTCACTGAAACCTCGTAAAGCCCCGCTTTTTCGCGTCTTCCGGGCTGACCTCATCTCCGATTTTAAACCGGAATTCCGTCACCGTGTAATTTTCCAGATCGACTTCGCACTGGAACGAGACGTCATGCCAGCCATTGCCCGTGTTGAACGCGCCGCCGGAAGCATCGATCGAATTACCGGAAATCCTGCCGCCCGTGTCCGAATAGGGGATCATGCCTCTGGCGGCAAATCCCGCGCCCTGAATCTGGGCCAGAGCTTCGGTGCTGCAAAGCTGAACGACGCGGCGACGCGGTGGCAGATCGCCAAACATCTGGCGTCTCTGGGCCGGTGACAGCATGGCCGAAGACAGGAGGTTTTTAGCCGCCGGAAGTTTCGCGGGCTTCTTTTCCGTCACTTCCGCCGGCTTTTCCTCAGTCGGCTTGGCCTGCGGCACCGGTGGCTGATCGGGCTGCGCTTCTTCCGTCACGGGTGAAACCGCGATCTCCCCCTGTGCGGCGGAAGCCTGAAGATCGCTGTTGGCGGCAGGAGCTGCGGGCTTTTCCTCAGCCGTTTTCTCAGGCTGGCTTGCAGGCTCCTCGGAAGGCTCGGTCTTTTCCGCTTCCTCCGTCTTGCCCGGCTTGTCCTCAGGGTCCGCCTGCGTTTCCTCGGGCCTCATGGCAATGGCCGGCAACGTCGCCTGCGGCGGCGGCAAAGGTTTTGCCTCTTCCGCCGGAGGAGCGGGCGGCGGCGGGGGTTGCGGCTTTTCCTCTTTCGCCTTCTCTTCACCCGGCGGCGGGGCCTCTTCCGCCTTTTTCTCCTCGGGCGGAGGCACCAGATCGACGCTGATGCTTTCCGGCTCCTGCGGCTCGGCTATCCGCTCCGGCAGCTCGAAAAAGAAAAGCGCGACGACGGCAAGATGCAGCAGCACGGAGACGGGCACAGCCCATCCTCCCCTCCGCCATTTGCCTGCCGAAATCTGTTGCATCTCATCGAACCAAATCGAACCCGGGCTTATCCAGCAAAAGCGGAATGCCTGTTTTCACACATAAGGCTTGTCGCAGAGTTCGCCAGTGCGGGAAACAAAAAACCCGGCCAGCGCGGACTGACCGGGTTCAATTTTAAAGGAAACAAACAGCTTAGCTGTCGAGGAAGCTCCGGAGCTTTCGCGACCGGCTCGGATGCTTCAGCTTGCGCAGCGCCTTCGCCTCGATCTGGCGGATACGTTCGCGCGTGACCGAGAACTGCTGGCCGACTTCTTCCAGCGTATGGTCGGTGTTCATGCCGATGCCGAAGCGCATGCGCAGAACGCGTTCTTCACGCGGCGTCAGCGAAGCCAGAACGCGGGTTGTCGTCTCGCGCAGGTTCGCCTGAATGGCGGCGTCGATAGGCAGCAGCGCATTCTTGTCCTCGATGAAGTCGCCGAGATGCGAATCCTCTTCATCGCCCACGGGGGTTTCGAGCGAAATCGGCTCTTTGGCGATCTTCAGAACCTTGCGCACCTTTTCAAGCGGCATGGCGAGCTTTTCGGCCAGTTCTTCCGGGGTCGGCTCGCGGCCGATCTCGTGCAGCATCTGGCGCGAGGTGCGAACGATCTTGTTGATCGTCTCGATCATGTGAACCGGAATACGGATCGTGCGGGCCTGGTCGGCAATCGAACGGGTGATCGCCTGCCTGATCCACCAAGTCGCATAGGTCGAGAACTTGTAACCACGGCGATATTCGAACTTATCAACCGCCTTCATCAGGCCGATATTGCCTTCCTGAATGAGGTCGAGGAACTGCAGGCCACGGTTGGTGTATTTTTTCGCAATCGAGATCACGAGACGCAGGTTGGCCTCGACCATCTCCTTCTTGGCGATACGCGCTTCGCGCTCGCCCTTCTGCACCATCGAAACGATGCGGCGGAATTCGGCGATGGAAATGCCGGTTTCCGTGGAGAGGTTCTGGATTTCCTGACGGATTTCGCGGATCGTATTGCTTTCCTCGCGGGCGAATTCCTTCCAGCCGCGGGCGGCCAGATTGGCAATCGACTTCATCCAGTTCGGATCGAGTTCCGCACCGTGATACTGCTCAAGGAAGCTGTCACGCTTGACGCCATAGGATTCGGCAAGGCGCAGCAGACGGCCTTCATTCTGCATCAGACGCTTGGAAATATCGTAGAGCTGCTCGACAAGGCTGTCGATACGGTTCTGGTTCAGCGACAGCGACTTGACGGCCGTGATCAGCTGATCCTTCAATTCCTTGTACCGACGCTCCTGACCGGAAGACAGGGTGCCGGTGCAGGCAAGACGCGCCTCAACCTGCTGATCCTGAAGCTTGCGCAGCTTCTTGTAGGTGTCGGCGATGGTGTCGAGCGTTTCCATGACCTGCGGGCGCAGTTCGGCTTCCATCGCGGCAAGCGAAAGATTGGACTCGTCGTCGTCCTCTTCTTCCTCTTCCGGCGGAAGGCCATCGCCGCCAACATCCGTCACATCCTCGTCGCCTGTCGGCGCACGCAGCTTGCGGGTCTTTTCCTTCTCTTCGGCAGCCTTGCGGTCCGCTTCGATCTTTTCCGGGCTCTGGAACTGCGGAGCCGCCTTGGCTTCCGGACCGGAATAGGTGGTTTCGAGATCGATGATCTCGCGCAGCAGCGTCGTGCCTTCGTTGAGCTCGTCGCGCCAGATGATCAGCGCCTGGAACGTCAGCGGGCTTTCGCACAGGCCGGAAATCATCGTTTCGCGGCCGGCCTCGATGCGCTTGGCGATGGCGATTTCGCCTTCGCGCGACAGAAGCTCCACGGAACCCATTTCGCGCAGATACATGCGCACCGGGTCGTCGGTACGGTCGGTCGGTTCTTTCTTCTTGGCGGTCGCAAGCGCGGTGCCGCTGGAAGGGGCAAGTTCCCCACCCTCGGAATCGTCGCTATCGGAATCGCTGTCGTCGTCGCTGCTGGCGGCTTCCTCGGCGTCCTCGTCCTCGATCACGTTGATGCCCATGTCGGACAGCATCGCCATCGTGTCCTCGATCTGCTCGGAGGTCACCTCTTCAGACGGCAGGACGGAATTCAGCTCGTCCATCGTCACATAGCCGCGCTTCTTGGCGGCCTTGATCATTTTCTTGACCGCGTCATCCGAAAGGTCGAGAAGCGGGCCGTCCGTCGCACCGTCGCGTTCGTTTTCTGCTTCTTCGTTTTCTTTGACTTTGGTTGCCATCTATCTCGTCGCTTTCCCTGACGCTAACACCTGTTCCGCCGCATCGCCGTCCGCCCCTTGAGCATCCGGCGCATTGCCGCGAATCACTGTCAGACACCTAACGGAGTGATCTTTAATTGCCGATTAACCACGGCAGCCTCAGGCAGAATGCAAAGACAGTGCACCCGGAAATGCTTGCTCATGCAATTTCTATCCGCCAAGGCTCATTCCACCTTACTTTTCCTGAAATGGTGATTCCCGCTATTTCCCGCCCCGTCAAGCCTTTGAGGGCGAGACAGCCAAGGAAATTCTTAAAAAGAGCCGCATTTTGCGGGTTATCACCAGACTATCCCCTATTTAGGACGCCTGCCGCAAAAGGCAACCCCAAACACCTTTCAATTCTGCCGACCGCCCTCAGCCATGGCCGACGGCCGGCCCCTTCACCCGGCCGGACATGACCCCGAAACCATCGATGATCGCCTCCTGATTTTCCATACGGCCGATTTCAAGCTGCACTTCGGCCAGCGCCCGCACCAGCAATGTACCGCGTTCGTCATCCGTCGCCTCGGCGATTTCCCGCTCCAGTTCCTTTTTCTGCCAGAGCAGGGATTTCGTCCTCTTATGCAGGGAAAGCGCCTGCACATAGCCTTCGCGCGCATCCTCCATCGCGGCCTCACCGGTCGCCGTCCACAGGCGGGCATTGCGCACCTGCTGGTCCATGGTCTTCAAAAGCGCTTCAAAACCCTGTTGCGACAGGCGCTCGACCAGCCCGGCCCGCGATATCTCCGCCGCATTTTCCGCCGCATAGGTCAGCACCGTCGACCACAGGCGCTGCAAATCACGGCTCTCGTAATCGATGGCGGCGATTTCGTCATATTCCTCGAGCAGCAATTCGGGATGGTTGACGATGGTGATGGCGAGAACGCTTTCCCGGAGCGAAGGCTTTGTCTGATAGCCCCTGACAAGGCCAGACTGCGCCAGCCGGTCTGAAATGCTGCTGGCCGGCGCGGCCATCGCCCCGCCCCGCCCCGGCGCATTGCGCTGGAAGCCGCGTCCCGCGGGCTGCGCGCCGTTGCGGCGGAAATTGCCGTTCTGAGCCCCGCTTTGCTGAAAACGCGGCTGGAAAAAACCGTTCAGCCTGTCGCGCATATCCTGCTGGTAAAACCGGCGCACCGTCTCGTCGCCGATAACGGCCACGATCTGCCGCAACCGGCTTTCAAGCTGCGCGCGTTTTTCCGGCGTATCGAAAGTGACGCCGGAGGTCTCGCGGCTCCAGATCATCGCGGCCAGCGGCTTGGCTTCAGACAGCACCCGGTCGAAAGGCGCGCGCCCCTCCAGCCGCACGAGATCGTCCGGATCCTTGCCATCGGGCAGAAGCGCGAAGCTGACGGAACGGTCCGGCTTGATATGCGGCAGGGCCAGATCCGCCGCACGGTTGGCGGCGCGAATACCGGCGCCATCGCCATCGAAGCAGAGGATCGGCTGCGGCGACATTTTCCAGAGGAGATCGAGCTGGCTTTCCGTCAGCGCGGTGCCGAGCGGTGCGACAGCATTCTCAACGCCCGCCTGATAAAGCGCGATGACATCCATATAACCTTCGACGGCGATGACCGTGCCACCCGCCGCCTGCGAGGCGCGCCGCGCCCGGGCGAAATTGTAGAGAACGTTGCCCTTGTGAAAAAGCTCTGTTTCGTTGGAGTTCAGATATTTGGCCACCGCATCCGCCGCCATGGCGCGGCCGCCGAAAGCGATCACCTTTTCCCGCGACGACAGGATCGGGAACATGATGCGGTCGCGGAACCGGTCGTAGGAGACCGGCACATTCTCATGCACCACCAGCCCGCAGGCCTCCATCTGCTCCTTCGTCACGCCCTTGCTCGCCAGATGCTCTTTCAGCGCATTGCGGCTATCCGGCGCAAAACCGAGCCGGAACGTCTCGATGGTGCGCCCGGTCAACCCGCGATCGCGCAGGTAAGCCCGCGCCCGCGCACCGAGCGCGGTCTGCAACTGGTCCTGAAAGAACAGCGTCGCCATTTCCATGACGTCCTGAAGCGAGGTGCGCTCGCGCTCGCGCTTTTCCGCCTGCGGATCGGGCTGCGGCATGGAAATGCCGGCCATATCGGCAATCTGCTGCACGGCCTCCGGAAAACTCAGGCCCTCAAGCTCGGTCAGAAAGCGGAAGTGATCGCCGGAAACGCCGCAACCGAAACAATGATACCGCCCCTTGCGGTCCTCGCAATGGAAGCTCGGGCTTTTTTCCCCATGGAACGGGCAGCAGGCCCAATAATCCCCGCGCGACGTGTTGGTCTTCTTCTTGTCCCAGGACACACGTCGACCGATCACATCGGAGATGTTCACGCGGTCGCGTATCTCATCGAGGAAAGAGTTGGAAAAGCGCATGGGTTACCTATTCGAGGCCAGTCTTTCATATAAGCGCAGAAAAGCCGCAATACAAAACTGGCAGGTAAATAATACCCACTATTCACAGGCGGCGTTGACATTAATGTATATACAGATGAATATACACAAACGGCGCATGAGTGCTTTTGAACTGGAACCGGTTTCAGGCTGCTCATGGACATTGTGACGAAAGATTTCATTTCCTTTGAATGGGATGAAAACAAGCGGCAGATTAATATTCAGAAGCACGGCATCGACTTTCCACGGGCGGCGCGGGCGCTTTCGCAACCCCATCTGGAAAGTCGCTCCGATCAAAACGGGGAAAGTCGTATTCTGGCGATATGCCCGGATACAGGCGATCTCATCGCCATCATTTATACGATGCGGGGCGAGGTTTGCCGGATCATATCAGCAAGGGCGACGAGGAAAAATGAGCGAAGAACGTATCGTCAGATATTCTCCGGATGAAATCCGCAAAAAGATTGCCAAGGGCGAAGATCGAACCGACTGGGCGCGCGTCGACGCCATGACCGACGAGGACATCGAACGCGCCACACGTGACGACCCGGACTGGGCGGGCTTTGAGGATATCGACTGGTCGAAGGCCGATGTGGTTTTCCCCACAGCCAAACAATCCATTTCCATCCGTGTCGATCAGGACGTCGTGGACTTTTTCAAGTCCACCGGCAAAGGATATCAGACACGTATGAACGCCGTTCTGCGCCATTATGTGCATGAACAGAAAAAGCGGCAGGGTTGAAGACTGCAAATCGCCATTGCGCCCGCTTCGGGCAAATTTATGGCACCGCAACATCACCAAAAATTATGTTTTTGTAATTTGAGCCGGCCGCAGCGGCGATGTAAAAACATCAGCGAAGGCAGCAATTGACCTCCGTATAATCTGCCGACGCCCGCAGGCACGCCCCCCGAAAAAAGCCTGTGAAGGACCGCATTTTGATCCGCCGGAATGCGTTTTCGTCGACAGAAAAAAGGCAGGGCAGCCCACATCTGCCCTGCCTTTACTTTTTAAGGATGCCCGAACTTACTTCAGCAAATCCTTGACGACGCCGGAAGCCTTGGCGAAGTCGATCTGGCCGGGATAACGCTCCTTCAGCGCGTTCATGCACTTGCCCATGTCGCGCAGGCCGGAGGCGCCGGTCTCAGTGATGACGGCCTGGCAGAGTTCGCGCACCTTCTCGGCCGGGATTTCTTCCGGCATAAATTCCTTGATGATGACGATTTCCTCGCGCTCCTGAGCGGCAAGCTCGGGGCGGCCGGCGCCTTCATAGATATTGGCGGATTCTTCCCGCTGCTTCACCATCTTGGTCAGGATCTGCATGATGTCCTCATCGCTGACGGGGTCTTTGCCCACGCCGCGATTGGCGATATCGCGATCCTTGATGGCGGTCTGGATAAGGCGCACGGTCGAGGTGCGGCGTGCATCACGAGCCTTCAATGCGTCCTTCAAAGCGTTTGCGAACGTGTCGC
Source organism: Agrobacterium sp. LY4 (assembly GCF_001526585.1). Taxonomy (NCBI): domain Bacteria; kingdom Pseudomonadati; phylum Pseudomonadota; class Alphaproteobacteria; order Hyphomicrobiales; family Rhizobiaceae; genus Agrobacterium; species Agrobacterium sp. LY4. Next base: position 190,355 of record NZ_ASYA01000023.1, read on the forward strand.
GCATCATTTTTCTTCTCCTTGGGAAAGCGCTTTCCGCAGCTTCTCGATACGGAAACTTTCCACCTCATTTTGCGAAACGACATAAACGAGCAGACACGCTCAAGCAAATCAAATGCATAAGACCTTGAAAATACGGTGGTTTAATTCCACGTAAATCTTGGCCCTGCGGTTGACCGCTTGGGCTGCTTTCGTTATTTTCCGGCACCTGCACGAGATTTTAACGAAGGGTCGGAACGCGAGCTTTATCGCGCGCCCCTTTATGTCACGAAGCCTGCGACAAAAATGGCCCCTTACCCCCTGCCTTTCAAGAGGCGGGGTGCGAAGCGGCAGAAACGGAACGAGATGACCGAGACAGCGCCCTGGACTACCCGCAAACCGACCGCAATGCTTGTTCTTGCCGATGGCACGGTGATTGAAGGAACGGGCATTGGCGCAACCGGCAAGGTTCAGGCCGAAGTCTGCTTCAACACGGCGCTTACGGGTTACGAGGAAATCCTGACCGATCCTTCCTATCTCGGCCAGATCGTCACCTTCACCTTCCCGCATATCGGCAATGTCGGCACCAATGAGGAAGACATCGAAGACCTGACGCCCGCCGCCCGTCGCGGCGCCGTCGGCGTCATCTTCAAGGCCGACATCACCGATCCGTCGAACTTCCGCGCCGCCAAGCATCTCGATGCCTGGCTGAAGGCCCGTGGCGTCATTGGCCTTTGCGGCATCGACACCCGCGCGCTCACCGCATGGATCCGCGAAAATGGCGCGCCGAACGCGGTCATCGCCCATGACCCGAACGGCGTCTTCGACATCGAAGCGCTGAAGGCGGAAGCCAAGGCCTGGAGCGGCCTCGTCGGCCTCGATCTCGCCATCGAAGCCACCTCCGGCCAGTCCTCCACCTGGACGGAAACGCCGTGGGTCTGGAACAAGGGCTACGGCACGCTCGGCGAAGCCGATGCCAAGTATCACGTCGTCTGCGTCGATTTCGGCGTCAAGCGCAACATCCTGCGCCTCTTCGCCGGTCTCGATTGCAAGGTCACGGTCGTTCCGGCCCAGACATCGGCCGAAGACATTCTGGCGCTGAAGCCGGATGGCGTGTTCCTGTCCAACGGCCCGGGAGACCCGGCCGCGACGGGCGAATATGCCGTGCCGGTTATCCAGAACCTCATCAAGAGCGAGCTGCCGATCTTCGGCATCTGCCTCGGTCACCAGATGCTCGGTCTCGCCGTCGGTGCAAAGACCGAAAAGATGCATCAGGGCCACCACGGCGCCAACCACCCGGTCAAGGACTTCACCACCGGCAAGGTTGAAATCGTCTCCATGAACCACGGCTTTGCGGTCGACACCAAGTCGCTGCCCGAAGGCGTCGAAGAGACCCATATCTCGCTGTTCGATGGCACCAATTGCGGCCTGCGCATCGTCGGCAAGCCGGTCTTCTCCGTCCAGCACCACCCGGAAGCATCGCCCGGCCCGCAGGACAGCCACTATCTCTTCCGCCGCTTCGTCAACCTGCTGCGCGAAAGACAAGGCGAGGCAGCGCTCGCCGAGCGCTGATACCTCGTAAAATCAGGAAAGAGTATGCGGCCCGCTTTTCAGCGGGCCGTTTGCATTTCACGCTTCACCAGAAGGACGAAGCGGACGGTGAGCAGAACCGCCGCCGTCGAAAGGCCGATCACGAAACCGAACCAGACGCCTCGCCCGCCAAAGCCGAGCGGAAAGGCCATGGTCCAGGCAAGCGCCAGCCCGATCGGCCAATAGGAAATCAGCGCCAGCATCGCCGGAATGCGCGCATCCTTCAATCCGCGCAGCAGGCCCGCCGTCACGGCCTGAATGCCGTCGACAAGCTGGAAGATGCCGGCGATCACCACCAGGCTGCTGGCATAGGCAAGCACTTCCGCCGCCTCGGGCAACTTCGCATCCAGGAACCATTTCGCCAGAAATTCCGGCACGGCCGCAAACAGAATGCCGCCGCAAATGGCAATGCCGCAGGCAATCGCATAGACCATGATGGAAGCGCGGATGAGGTTCTTGAAGTCCCCCTGACCGCGTGCGATGCCCACCCGCACGGTCGCCGCCTGCGACAGCCCGAGCGGAATCATGAAGGCGATGGAGGCGAGCTGCAGGGCAATGCCGTGCGCCGCAAGCTGCACGGTGCCGATCTGCCCCATCAGGATCGAAGCGGCGGCGAACAGCGTCACTTCGGCAAGGATGGTGATGCTGATCGGCAGGCCGAGGCGCAGCACTTCGAAGAGCGCATGCCAGTCCGGCCGCCAGAAACGCACGAACAGCTCGTATTTCCTGGTTTCCTCCCGCGTCTGCACATAGGCGACGATGAAGATGAAGCTGAAGGCATTGACGATGACGGCAACGACGGCAGCACCGTTCATGCCCATGGCCGGCAATCCGAAATGGCCGAACACCAGCGCATAGGCAAGCACACCGTTCATCACCAGCATGATGATGGTGACATAAAGAATGATGCCGGCGCGCCCGATGGCGCTGACGAGCCCGCGCAGGACATAAAACAGCAGCGCCGGCAAAAGACCGAATTTGGCAATGGCGAGATAATGGCCGGTCAACGCCGCCACATTGGGGTTCTGCCCGAGAGAAATGAGAATGCGCTCGGCGTTGAAGAAGATCGGAAGGGCGAGCAGCCAATAGGCGATCGCCACCCACATGCCCATACGCAGCGAGCGACGAGCCGCCGTCGCATCCCCCTGCCCGTAGGCCTGCGCCACCATCGGCACCACGGCCACGGAAAAGCCGGAGCCGAAAATGAAGACGACGAAGAAGAACTGCCCGGCCAGCACCATGGCCGCCAGCTTTTCAGCACCAAGCTGTCCGACGATGACCATATCCGTTGTATGGATGCCAAGCTGTGCGAGCTGCGCACCGATGAGCGGAATTCCCAGCGCAAGCGTAGCCTGAAAATGCGAAAACCACGACCCCGATCCGGACGGAACGGTTTCTGCAACAACCGACGAAGACATTGTAATTCACCTGAACTTTGGCCGTTGCCCGCGAATTGCGCAACGGCAGCATGGTGATGAATAAAATATTCCCTTCCTGCACGCAACCTTTGCGGATGAGTGATCAAAATTTACGCAAACGAACGGCGCCACTCCGGCCTCGGCGCAAACGACATGACATAAGACAAATTTAGCTGAATTTTACCATTCCGCTTTATTCATTAGAACATCGCGTAGTTCTTTTAAATCACAAGCTGCATGATGCAGAATATTCCCGCCTTTCTGGCATGTCTTTCCCACCATTTCACAAGATGAGCCGAACGGTACATCCTGTTCCAAGGACGTGTAGCTTGCCCAAAAAAACCAACCTCATGACACGCATCCTCTTTGCGGCGTCTTCGCTTGTCGTCGCCGCCTTTGCCGGTTTTTCTTTCTACATCGACAGCCTTCAGCACCGTGTCACGACGGAAGCGGTGGCGGAAAACATCGATTCTTCCGGCAAGCAGGCCGCGCAAAGCATCGCCAACTGGCTGAACGGCCGCATCATGCTGACGGAAACAGTAGCAAAGACGCTTGCCAAGCTTCCGGATGAAGAGGCGAAGCTGCGGCTTCTGGAAAACGACGTTCTGACCGCGCAGTTCATGTCGACCTATTTCGGCAATGCCGAAACGGGAAGCTTCACCACCTTCCCCAAAACGCCGCTGCCGGAAGGATATGACCCGCGCAAGCGTCCGTGGTATCTGGACGCGGTCAAGGCCGGCAAAACGGTTCTGACCGAACCCTATAACGACGCCTCGACCGGCGGGCTCATCATCACCGCCGCCATTCCCGTTTCCATCGATGGCAAGCTGGCCGGCGTGACGGGCAGCGACTTCTCGCTCAATTCGCTGGTCAACATGATCAAGTCGGTGGATGCCGGCACGGACGGATATGCGTTCCTCGTCAGCAAGGACGGCAAGATCCTTATTCACCCCGATCCGAAATTCGTCGACAAGCCGCTGACCGATCTCTTCAAGGTCAATACGCCGGCGATTTCCTCGGCGATTTCGCAGACCGAAATCGACGGTAAGGGCAAGATCACCAGCTTCATTCCGGTCGCCGGCTTGCCCTCGGTCGACTGGTATCTCGGCTTTGTCGTTGATTCCGATGTTGCCTATGGCGCCATTGGCCAGTTCCGCCTGGCGGCGACCATCGCCACAATTCTCGCCGCCGCGATCATGATCGGTCTCTTGGCCACCGTGCTGTCCCGCTTCATCGTTCGCCCGGTGACGCAGATGACCTCGGCCATGGAAGGCCTCGCATCCGGCAATCTCGAGGTCGCCATTCCCGGTCAGGAGCGCACCGACCAGATCGGCTCCATGGCCGCAGCCGTCGCCGTGTTCCGGTCGAACGCCATGGAACGCCTGCGCCTCGAAGGCGATGCCGAAGAAAACCGCACGCTTTCCGAACGGGAGCGCAGCGAGCGCGAAAGACTGGCGGCAAAGGACGCCGCCGACATCCAGTTCGCGGTCGATTCGCTTGCCCGTGGATTGGCGCATCTTTCCGATGGCGACCTCAACTACCGCATCGACACACCTTTCGTAACCCGCATCGACCGCCTGCGCGATGATTTCAACAATTCCGTCGCCAAGCTGAACGCAGCGCTCAGCACCGTCGGCCAGAACGCCCGCGCCATCGACGCCGGCGCCGGCGAAATCCGTCAGTCCGCCGACGATCTGGCGCGACGCACCGAGCAGCAGGCGGCTTCCGTGGAAGAGACCGCAGCGGCGCTTGAGGAAATCACCACCACCGTCAAGGATTCCGCCCGCCGTGCCGAAGAAGTGGGCCGTCTGGTCGACCGCGCCCGCAACAATGCCGAACAGTCCGGCGTCATCGTCGAAGATGCGGTTCGCGCCATGGAAGGCATCGAAAAATCGTCGTCCGAGATCAGCAACATCATCGGCGTGATTGACGAGATCGCCTTCCAGACCAACCTTCTGGCGCTGAATGCCGGTGTGGAAGCCGCCCGCGCCGGTGAGGCCGGCAAGGGTTTTGCCGTCGTCGCACAGGAAGTGCGCGAGCTTGCCCAGCGCTCCGCCAATGCGGCGAAGGAGATCAAGACGCTGATCAACGCCTCAACGTCGCAGGTGCAGTCCGGCGTCGATCTCGTCGGCAATGCCGGCAAGGCGCTGGAAACCATCGTCCGCGAAGTGCAGGAAATCAATCGCCACATCGACGCCATCGTGACGTCGTCGCGCGAACAGTCGACCGGCCTTCAGGAAATCAACACCGCCATCAACACCATCGATCAGGGCACGCAACAGAATGCCGCCATGGTCGAGGAACAGACGGCCGCAAGCCACGGGCTCGCCTCGGAAGCGGCGGCGCTCAACGAGCTGCTCGCACAATTCCAGCTCGCCACGGCTACGCGGCGGCAGGCGGAGTATGGGCGCGCTGCATGATGGCAAAAACAGAAATGGCCGGAGCGATCCGGCCATTTTTCTTGTCCGCCCCGGCAATAGCCGGTTTCCGCCACCGGCGTGATCCGCTAGAGCTTGATCGATCATGATCATGCGGAGGGATCTATGCTGGAACTGATTTGGCGCGGCATTGCCATGGGCATTGGCGGCACCGTGTTTATGGATATATGGGCAATCGTGCTGCACCGGTTCTTCGGCCAGTCCGCGCCAAACTGGGCGCCGGTCGGCCGCTGGTTCTGGCACGTGCCGAAAGGTACGATATTTCACGACAGCATCGCCACGGCTGAACCCTATGAACACGAACTGGCGCTCGGCTGGATTTCGCATTACGCCGTCGGCATTCTTTATGGCATCGTTCTCGCGCTGGTGGTTCCGGCCGCGTGGTTTGCCAATCCTTCGTTCATTGAGCCGTGGATCGTCGGCATCATAACGGTGGGCGCGGGCTGGTTTCTGTTGCAGCCAGGCCTCGGCATTGGCTGGGCAGCGTCGAAGACCCCCAACCCGAACAAGGTCCGCTTTCTCAACCTTGTGGCCCATACGGTTTTCGCCCTCGGCATGTATGCCGTGGCGCTTTTGATGCGCTAAATGAAAAGGGGGCTGAAAAGCCCCCTCTCCTGTCCGGTTCTCAGATATTCGCCGAGAACGTATCGCAATCTTCGACGCGGCCGCTCTGGAAACCGCGCTTGAACCATTCCGCGCGCTGTGCCGAGGTGCCGTGGTTGAAACTGTCAGGCACCACATAGCCCTGGGTCTGCTTCTGCAGCGTATCGTCGCCGATTGGTGGGCGGCGTTCAGCGCTTCCTCGAGGTCGCCGGTTTCGAGAATACCCTTCTGCTCGGTGAACTTGCCCCAGATGCCGGCATAACAATCCGCCTGAAGCTCGACACGCACCGACATCTTGTTGGCATCCACCTGGCTCATCGACTGGCGGCGGCGGTTGAACTCCGGCAGAACGCCGGTCAGGTTCTGGATGTGGTGGCCCACCTCATGCGCAATCACATAAGCCTGCGCGAAATCGCCGGCCGCGCCGAAACGCTGGTCCAGTTCCTTGAAGAAGCTGGTGTCGAGATAGACCTTGCGGTCGCCCGGGCAATAGAACGGGCCGCTGGCGGCGGAAGCATAACCGCAGGCGGAAGACACCTGGCCGGAGAACAGAACCAGCGTCGGCTTCTGATAGGTCTCGCCGGCGGACTGGAAAATGCCGCTCCACGTATCTTCCGTCTCGGCCAGCACCGTGCGCACGAAAGCCGTCGTCTCGTCCGATGACTGGCCTTGCGGACGCGTGCCCGCCTGCTGGCCGCCGGATTGCTGCGTCGTACCGCCGCCATCCAGCGAAATATCGCCGCCCGAAAGCAGCGTCAGCGGATTGATGCCGAGCACCCAGCTTATCAGCAGGATGACCAGAATGCCGCCAATACCGATACCGCCGCCGCGCCGTCCGATAGGCACACGCATTCCGCCACGGGAAAAAGGATCGTTGCCCGACGGCCCCGATCCCGCCGACATGCCGCGCCGGTCCTCGATATTGTCCGACTGGCGGCGCCCTCTCCATTCCATGCTATTCTCCCGGCGGATATCGCCTTAACAAGCTGCCTTATAACGGCACTATAATACATCTTGTTCCGGAAGGAAGCAGAGGCGGTAAACGGAGTCTTTCATGCGGCTCTGCGTCTTTGTTTCAACACGGTCAGAAACAGGAAGACAAACAGGAGAGCGCCGGCGGAAAAGGCCACAAATCCGGCTCTGCCATCACCAAAAGCAACCTCATGCATGATGCGGCCGGGAACGAAGGTGAAACCTCCGGCAATCACGATGCCGCCGAGATAAACGCTCTGCATGATCCGCATATGGCGTCTGATATCGCCGCGGCGGGCGAAATAGATCGATTGAAGACAGCCATATATCGTGAAGGCGGAAAGCAGGTGGATCGGGCTGAAACCGTAAAACATCCTCAATTCATGGATGAAGAACGTCGAAACGGACGTCGTGACCATCAGCATCACCCATATCTTGCCGAACAGCCGGTGGATGGCAGTTCCCTTGGGGCGCAGGAAGATGAAGGCGCCGAGAATGGCCGCAGGCACGACAGTGGCGACATGGAACTGCACGGCAAGCGGTGCGTCTAACAAAGGCTGGAATGACATGGGTGCTGTTTCGGCCCGGTTGAAATCACCGGCAATTTCGGCAAACCATGCGCTCAGGAAAAACGGATTGACGCCAACCGCAGGAAAACTTCGTGGATCACCCGTATCTGCAATCCACGCTTCGTGAAATGCACGCCATCCTGCAATCGCGCAGGCTGTGGCTGACATTTCTCGCGGTGTTGGCGATCTTCATCGTGACCGGACCTTTCGGAACGAGCGAAACCATGAGCTTCGCCGACCGGCTGCTTTACTGGACAATCATACAGGCCAGCGCCTGGACATTCGCCATATCCTTTTCCATCATCGCCAACAGCATCCTTGCCGGCAGCATCGAAAATATGCTGACGCGCATGATGATCGGCTCGCTGACGGCCGCCCTGCCGATCGGGCTGCTGCTCACCATCACGAACCGGGTCTTTTCAGGCAAGGAAATGGGTTTCGGCCCCTTTTTACAAAGCAGCCTGTCGTCTCTGCCTCTCTGCGCCATCTTCTGCCTGCTAAGTTATCTCACCGCCTGCCAGTCGCTCGAAACAGCGGCCAATGCCGCTACGGACACGGGCGAAGATACCAGACGCGAGGTAAAGGGCATCGTACCGCTGCTGGAGCGGCTACCGCCGCAAAAGCGCGGAGAATTGCTGCGACTGTCGGTGCAGGACCACTATACTGAAATCGTCACCACGCGCGGGCATCAGCTCGTTCTGCTGCGTTTTTCCGATGCGCTGAAAGAAATAGGCCAGACGGAAGGCTTGCAGGTACACCGGTCCCACTGGATTGCCGATGCCGACGTCGTCTCCCTGCGTAAACAGGCCGGCCGTCTGCATGTCATTACGGGAGACGGTACGGAAATCCCCGTCAGCCGCTCCTATAATGCAGCGGTACAAGCCCGTTTCGCCGCCCTTGTCCCTGCCCGTTAAGAGTTTCTGTCGATTCCGGAATTTATGGGGTTCCGTTCTCAAAAACATTTGCCTATAAGCCGCTTCTAGCCTGAAAACATTTGAATTGCGCCCCCCGGCCGGTGATCCTTCACCCTGGCCGGTGTTTTGCGCAACCGAAAAGCGGAACGAGAGAGCCATGCCGAAGCGCCAAGATATCAAGTCCATCCTCATTATCGGCGCGGGACCGATCGTCATCGGTCAGGCATGTGAATTCGACTATTCCGGCACCCAGGCCTGCAAGGCGCTGAAGGAAGAGGGTTACCGGGTCATCCTGGTCAACTCCAACCCGGCGACGATCATGACCGATCCGGGCCTTGCCGACGCCACTTATGTCGAGCCGATCACGCCGGAAGTCGTGGCGAAGATTATCGCCAAGGAGCGTCCGGATGCGCTTCTGCCGACCATGGGCGGCCAGACCGCGCTCAACACCGCGCTCTCTCTCAAGCGCATGGGCGTTCTCGACCGTTACAATGTGGAAATGATCGGCGCGAAACCCGAAGCCATCGACATGGCCGAAGACCGAGCCCTCTTCCGCGAAGCCATGGCCCGCATCGGCCTTGAAACTCCGCGCTCCATGCTGGCCAACGCCACCGAAATCAAGGATGCCGACCGCAAGAAGCACGAGGCAGCGCGCACCGAGCTGAAGGGCAAGCTCTCCGGTCCCGATCTCGACAAGGCGCTGGACGATCTCGAAAACCAGTGGAACCTCGGCGAAACCGACCGCAAGCAGCGTTACATGGCCCATGCCATGGCGATTGCCGCGCAGGCAATCGATCATGTCGGCCTGCCGGCCATCATCCGCCCGTCCTTCACGCTTGGCGGCACCGGCGGCGGCATTGCCTATAACCGCTCGGAATTCTTTGACATCGTCTCCGGCGGTCTCGACGCCTCGCCGACGACGGAAGTTCTGGTCGAAGAATCGGTTCTCGGCTGGAAGGAATATGAGATGGAGGTCGTCCGCGACAAGGCGGACAATTGCATCATCATCTGCTCCATCGAAAACATCGATCCGATGGGTGTTCACACCGGCGATTCCATCACCGTCGCGCCGGCGTTGACGCTGACGGACAAGGAATACCAGATCATGCGCAACGCCTCGATTGCGGTGCTGCGCGAGATCGGCGTCGAAACCGGCGGCTCGAACGTGCAGTTCGCCGTCAACCCGAAGGACGGCCGCCTCGTCGTCATCGAAATGAACCCGCGCGTCTCGCGCTCCTCCGCTCTTGCCTCCAAGGCAACCGGCTTCCCCATCGCCAAGATAGCCGCCAAGCTCGCCATCGGCTACACGCTGGATGAGCTTGAGAACGACATCACCGGCGGTGCGACGCCCGCTTCGTTCGAACCGTCCATCGACTACGTCGTCACCAAGATCCCGCGTTTCGCCTTCGAGAAATTCCCCGGCGCTTCGCCGATCCTCACCACCGCCATGAAGTCGGTCGGCGAAGTCATGGCCATCGGCCGCACCTTCGCGGAATCGCTGCAGAAGGCGCTGCGCGGCATGGAAACCGGCCTTACCGGTCTCGATGAAATCGAAATCCCCGGCTACGAGGAAGGCGAAGGCTCCAAGAACGCCATCCGCGCCGCCATCGGCACGCCGACGCCGGACCGCCTGCGCATGGTCGCCCAGGCGCTGCGCATGGGCATGAGCGAAGAGGAAGTCCACGAGAACTCAAAGATCGATCCGTGGTTCATCGCCCAGTTCAAGGCCATCGTCGACATGGAAGCCCGCATCCGCGAGCACGGCCTGCCGCAGGATGCTGAAAACCTGCGCATGCTGAAAGCCATGGGCTTCTCCGACGCCCGCCTTGCCAGCCTCACGTCCAAGCGCCCGAAGGAAGTGGCCGAGCTGCGCAACAGCCTGAATGTTCGCCCGGTCTTCAAGCGCATCGACACTTGTGCTGCCGAATTCGCCTCGCCGACCGCTTACATGTATTCGACCTATGAAATTCCCTTCGTCGGCGCAGCCCGCTCCGAAGCGCAGGTTTCGGATCGCAAGAAGGTCGTCATCCTCGGCGGCGGTCCGAACCGTATCGGCCAGGGCATCGAGTTCGATTATTGCTGCTGCCACGCCGCCTTCGCGCTGAAGGATGCCGGCTTCGAAGCGATCATGATCAACTGCAACCCGGAAACGGTTTCCACCGACTATGACACCTCCGATCGCCTCTATTTCGAGCCGCTGACGGCTGAAGACGTGATCGAGATCATGCGTGCCGAACAGGAAAAGGGCGAGCTGGTCGGCGTCATCGTGCAGTTCGGCGGCCAGACCCCGCTGAAGCTCGCCGAAGCGCTGGAAAAGAACGGCATTCCGATCCTCGGTACCGCGCCCGACATGATCGACCTCGCCGAAGACCGCGACCGCTTCCAGAAGCTGCTGATGAAGCTCGATCTTGCCCAGCCGAACAATGGCATCGCCTATTCGGTCGAGCAGGCCCGCCTCGTGGCTTCGGAAATCGGCTTCCCGCTGGTCGTTCGCCCGTCCTACGTTCTGGGTGGCCGCGCCATGCAGATCATCCATTCGGAAGGCCAGCTCCAGACCTATCTGCTCGACACGGTTCCGGGCCTCGTACCCGAGGACATCAAGCAGCGTTACCCGAACGACAAGACCGGCCAGATCAACACCCTGCTCGGCAAGAACCCGCTGCTGTTCGACAGCTACCTGACCAACGCCGTGGAAGTGGACGTCGATGCGCTGTGCGACGGCGAAAGCGTCTTCGTCTCGGGCATCATGGAGCACATCGAAGAAGCCGGCATCCATTCGGGCGACTCGGCCTGCTCGCTGCCGGTCCGTTCGCTGTCGAAGGAGATCGTCGACGAGCTGGAACGCCAGACCACCGCGCTTGCCAAGGCGCTCAATGTCGGCGGCCTGATGAACGTGCAATATGCCATCAAGGACGGCACGATCTACGTTCTCGAAGTCAATCCGCGCGCCTCGCGCACCGTACCTTTCGTGGCGAAGACCATCGGTGCGCCGATCGCCAAGATCGCCGCCCGCGTCATGGCCGGCGAGAAGCTCGATCCGGCGATTGCCGCTTACGGCGAAAAGCCAGATCCGCGGAACCTGAAGCACATTGCCGTCAAGGAAGCCGTCTTCCCCTTCGCCCGCTTCCCCGGCGTCGACATCCTGCTCGGACCGGAAATGCGCTCAACCGGCGAAGTCATCGGCCTCGATACCGATTTCGCGCTGGCCTTCGCCAAGAGCCAGCTCGGCGCCGGCGTCGACCTGCCCCGCTCCGGTGCGGTCTTCGTCTCGGTGCGTGATGAGGACAAGGAAGGCGTTCTGCCCGCCATCCGCATTCTCGTGGAAAGCGGTTTCAAGGTGCTGGCCACCGGCGGCACCCAGCGTTTCCTCGCCGAAAAGGGCATCAACGCCGAAAAGATCAACAAGGTGCAGGAAGGCCGTCCGCATATCGAAGACGCCATCCGCAACCGTCAGGTCCAGCTCGTCATCAACACCACCGACAGCAACAAGGCGATTTCTGACTCGAAGTCGCTGCGCCGCGCGACGCTGATGCAGAAGGTGCCTTACTACACGACGATGGCCGGCGCGGAAGCGGCAGCGCTTGCCATCAAGGCGCTGAAGGCCGGCAATCTGGAAGTGAAGCCGCTGCAGAGCTACTTCCAGTAAGCTGCGGGAACCGCAGGTTCCAACGCTGAATGAAAACAAGACGCCGCGGGTCACCATGCCCGCGGCGTTTTGCATTGCGTAATCCTGCTGCAATTCATTGCCGGTATCAAAACATCAGGTTCGAACGAGGCCCATGATGTCCCTATTGCTCAATGACGGATCGCCCGCAGCCATTCGCCGCGCCGTTGCCAAAGCTCCTGTCAAACGCTCCATGAAGATGCTGAAGCGCCCCGCCATAGGGTCCCGGCGATGGGAACACCTGGCCCCGATACGCCAAAGCACCGCCTTGAGGGACTGACCATGGCTGGACGTCCACCGGGACCGGAGCGGGTGGCTTTTCCGCTGCGGATCGAACCCGCAATATTGAACATGATCCGGCACACCGCGAGCGGCGAGTTGCGCAGCGTCAATGCTCAGATCGAGGTTCTTCTGAAAGAGGCCCTGTCCCGCCGCGCCACGGCGGATGAAGCAGACAAGCCGCCCTTCTAGACCGAAGGGCAACAACGACGCTACACGACACAAAGATGCGGTGCGGCCCTGCGGAAGATCGACGGCCCGCAGCACCGCCTATGCCGCCTGCGCCTCCCGAACGCAATTGCGCCCTTCCATCTTCGCGCGGTAAAGTGCGCGATCCGCCATTTCCGCGAGCGTCTGGAGATCGCAGCGCATCTCGCCAGTGGCGGCAACGCCGATGCTGATGGTGACGCCGACGCGCAAACCGCCGCAATCGACCTCGGTTACCGCAATCGCATCGCGAATGCGCTCGCCGATCATGCAGGCCTTGCGAACGCCGGCGCCCGGCAGGTAGATGATGAATTCCTCTCCGCCGTAACGCGCCAGCACGTCCCCACTGCGGATGCTGCCGCCGATGCGCTTCGCCACTTCCTGCAGCACGCTATCGCCGACGGCGTGGCCAAAACGATCGTTGATCGACTTGAAGTGATCGATATCCAGCAACATGGCCGCATCGGCGGGATCGGGCGTCGCAGGCATGGTCTGGAAGAAGAAACGCCGATTCTTCACGCCCGTCAGCGGGTCGGTATTCGCAAGAACCAGCAGTTTTCGTTCTGACCGCTCGGCCACGAGCATCATCACGAACAGGGCAATGGCAAAGTTCAGCATGATGATGAAGAAAAACGCATTGACCAGATCGATGGTGGCATAATCGGGGAAAAGCACGCTTTTCACCACAAATAGCGAAATGAGACCGGAGACGCCGGTGATGCCCCCCAGCGCCAGGCGCGAGAGCAGCGGCTCTCTGCGCCATCTGGCGAAAAGCACCGATGCCCCGGCGAGATAGGCAAGCGATGCGCAGCCATTGAAGAGTGCCGCGCGATACGCATTATTGTCCGACACCTGCTGCGCGACCACCATCGCCAGCACGGAGATGAGGCAGACAATGGATACGGTCCGTCGGTCGACGGGACGCCCATCGCTCAACGCCTTCAAGCCGAGCCAGATCAGCGCGTAACCCACAATACCGAAAACGACACTGCCGAGCCGCCACAGGGCCGGCGACAATATTCCCCATTCTCCGTAACCGGCAAGCGTGGAGCCAATCGCCATCGAGGCGAAACCCGCCGCAAGGGGGACGGGACCGCGCAAGCCGCGATTGGTCATTTTCAGATAGATAAAACTCAAAAGCCCAACGATGTAAGAACACTTTTGCATCAGTATGACTGTCGCAAGGTCGAGTTCACCCAACATGATTTGTCCATATGGTAAATAAATTCGGAGAAATTAATTATAATATTAAGTATAAAATTTCAATAAAAATAACAGATAAATAATCAGTAAATAATACTACTGCAAGTTACGGCTCGAATATTGAATAAATCTCCAGCGCGCAAATGGAAATTTATTCGAATATTCTAATAAAACTAATATCCTTCTTGAACCGCATCATTTCCGCCTCTTTCACCTGCCCATCGGCAAGGCGTAGGAGATAGGACGGGTGCACGGTAACAAAAAGCGTTCGGCCTTCCTCCATCGGCAGGGGACGGCTCCGAATCTCCGAGAGCTTTTCCTTGCCGCCGGTCAGCGCATAAAGCGCCGTTGCGCCCATGGCAACGATCAGTTTCGGCCGAATAAGCGCGATTTCCTGATTGAGCCACCAGCGGCATTGCTCCACTTCCCCCGCATTCGGCCGCTGATGGATGCGCCGTTTGCCGCGCATTTCATATTTGAAGTGTTTGACGGCATTAGTGACGTAAAGCTCTTTGCGCTCGATACCGACATCGGCAAGAGTCCGGTCGAAAAGCTGGCCGGCCGGGCCGACAAAAGGCTTTCCGGCGAGATCTTCATGATCGCCCGGCTGTTCGCCGACGATCATGATTTCCGCATCCTCCGGCCCCGAACCGAAAACCGTTTGCGTGGCGCTGCAATGCAGGGGACAGCGGGTGCAGTGGCCAGCCTCGCGCGCCAGCGACGCGAGCGTGCCGTCCGGCACGGGTTGCGGCATCTCCCGTGCAGCGGCCGCAGCCTGCAGACGATGGTGAAAAGGCTGCGGCTGGCTTGCCGCCCTGGCGGCCATCTCCAGCACCCGCGCCTCCGCGCCGAGAACGAGACCGGGAATGAGATCGGCTTCCGGCAGGTTCTTCCAGTATCTCTTCGGCATCTCCGCCGTCATGGCTTTGATCTTGAGGCGCGCCGGATTGAATATATTAGCATAATAGGTCCGCCAGAGTTCATCCGTCTCGTCCGTCAAATCAGGCTTCGCCGCCGCCTCCCGTGAGGTTTGCAGTATGCTTCCATCCCATTGGGCGGACCCTTTCGGCGTCGCGATCAGCCAGTCCATATCGGTAAACCGTCGCTGGAAAAACGCTGCCGTTCGCTCGACGATGAAATGATCCGGCTCGAACCAGGCCACGAACCGCCGTCGCCCGCCCTGCCCCTGCGGCAAGGGCAATTCCTTGAAACGGACGAAGGCCGTCATCTTGTGACAATCCCGGCGCACCGATTTCTCGAGCAAGCGGGCCTCTGCAACATCCGGATCGGACTTGAACCGCAACAGGGCTCGGTCCCGCTTCAGCCGCCACAACAACCGGTAAAGCAACGCAAACCGGCGGGGATCGCCATGGCAGATGACGGCCTGCGCCAGCGCCACGAACGAGGCCGGAACGGAAACCTGCCCATTGCCGGCATCGTCGACCGTCGGCAATGGCTCGCCGGCGAAATCCAGCAGCCCTGCCCCGTCATCCCGCAACCGCCAGTCAATCGTCTCCGGCCGAATATCGGCGGCAAGGGCCGCACGCGCGGCATCGCGCCACTCGCCGAAATCGCCCCGCCCTTCCAGAACCGGACCGTACATCACAACAGCGATAATTGTTCGGGCTGCGGTGCAAACATCGCCCGCAAATCCGGCCGCTCGGTCAGCTTGCCCGGCGTCCAGCCCTCAGCGACGATGAAAGCCTTCACCTTTTTCAGGGAAACACCGAAACGGGCGATGTCCTCCAGCCGCAGCCGCCGGAACCGCCGCGACGATAGAACGGAGGCCACCGTCTTGGTGCCGAAACCGGGCACACGCAGCAGCATTTCCCGATCCGCCGCATTGACGTCTACCGGGAAACGGTCGCGATGTTTCAGCGCCCAGGCGAGTTTCGGGTCGATATCGAGATCGAGCATGCCGTCACCCCCGATCGCCGTTATCTCGCTGATATCGAAGCCATAAAAGCGATACAGCCAGTCGGCCTGATAAAGCCGGTGTTCCCGCATCAGCGGCGGCTTGATGAGCGGTAGGTTTTTCGACGAATCGGGAATGGGGCTGAAGGCCGAATAATAGACGCGCCGCAAACCGTAACTGCCATAAAGCCGGGCGCTGGTGGAGAGAATGGTGCTATCGTCAGCGCCATCCGCCCCCACGATCATCTGCGTGCTCTGCCCGGCCGGCGCAAAGCGCCTGGTCTTGCGTGTCCAGACGGTCGGCTCCCCGGCCTCCTCGATCTTCAGGCGGATATCGGCCATGGAGCGGCGAATATTGACGGGCTGCTTTTCCGGCGCAAAGCGGCCAATGCCGCTATCGGTCGGCAATTCGATATTGATCGAGAGACGATCCGCATAAAGCCCTGCCTCCTCGATGAGCCTGGGCGATGCTTCGGGAATGGATTTCAGGTGGATATACCCGCGAAAACCATGGGTAACCCGCAACTCCCGCGCCACGCGCACCATCTCCTCCATCGTATGATCGGAGGAACGGATGATGCCGGAGGACAGGAACAGCCCCTCGATATAGTTGCGCCGGTAAAACTCCAGCGTCAGCCAAACCACCTCTTCCGGCGTGAACCGCGCCCGCTCGACATTGCTGGAGGAGCGGTTGATGCAATAGGCGCAATCATAGATGCAGAAGTTGGTGAGCAGGATTTTCAAAAGCGAAATGCAGCGCCCGTCCGGCGCATAGGCATGGCAGATGCCCGACCCTTCCGTGGAGCCCAGACCGCCCGATGCTGCGGAGTTGCGTTTTGTCGTGCCGCTCGATGCGCAGGAGGCATCGTATTTCGCCGCGTCGGAGAGAATGGCCAGCCGTTGCCTGATCGACTTCTTCATAGGTATGTTCACTATATGTTCCATAGGCGAATGTCAATGACATAGGGTAAGACATTGATTACGTGAGGAAATATGCGCGCCTCAAATTTGCTGGCATTTCGCTGTCGTCTTCTGATATAGTCGGCTCAGTTATGATTTTGGCATGGTTCCGGAGTTCCCCTCCGGAACCTGTTTCTTTTTGTGTCTGCAAGTAAAGCGACCGGAATGCGAAGGATAAAAAAATGGTAGAAAAAGTACCGATGACTCAGGGTGGATTCGTCAAGCTGCAGGAGGAGCTGCGCTGGCGCCAGCAGGAGGAACGCCCCCGTATCATCGAGGCGATTGCGGAAGCGCGCGCCCATGGCGACCTTTCGGAAAACGCCGAGTACCATGCTGCCAAGGAAGCACAGAGCCACAATGAAGGCCGCATCACCGAACTCGAAGACCTGACCGCACGCGCAGAAGTCATCGATCTCTCCAAGATGTCGGGCTCGAAGATCAAGTTCGGTGCCACCGTGAAGCTGGTGGACGAGGATAGCGACGAGGAAAAGACCTATCAGATCGTTGGCGACCAGGAAGCCGATGTGAAGGCCGGCCGCATCTCCATCTCCTCGCCCATCGCCCGCGCCCTCATCGGCAAGGAAGTCGGCGACAGCATCGAAGTCAACGCGCCTGGCGGCGCCAAGGGCTACGAGATTCTCGCGGTTCAGTGGGGCTGATGCCCTCACATGCAATGCGCCCCATGCGGGCGCATTGCTTTTCTTGACGTCTTCAATCCCCCGAATTAGCCGCAAAGACGGAAGCCCATCTTGTCCCACGTCAGTCTGAAAGATGTGCAGGTGCTTGCGCCGAATTTCAAACGCAGGCTCTCCGGCGTCACCTCCACCATCGTTCAGCTCATTCCGGTGCAGAACCGGCTGGGACAGAAGGTGGCCGTCATTGGACCGGGTCTGCCGCCGCATCTGCCGCATGTGCGCTTCCGCGATCTGTGGCGGCTCTGGCAAAACGGCCCGCAGGGCGGCCCGCGCATCTGGCATGCCCGCCGCAATCTTGAAATGTTGCCGGGTCTTTTCATGCGTGACGTGCTCCGCATGAAGGTAAAGCTGCTGTTCACCTCGGCCGCACAGAGGCGGCATTCCGCCTATACACGCTTTCTGATTTCGAAGATGGATGCCGTGGTCGCGACCAGCACCCGCTCCGGCTCATTTCTGGAAGTACCCCATCGCGTCGTCATGCATGGCGTCGATATCGACCTGTTCCATCCGGCAACCGGCCCGGAAGACACAATCGCGGCAACCGGCCTGCCGGGACAATATCTCATCGGCTGCTTTGGACGGGTGCGCCACCAGAAGGGCACCGATCTCTTCGTGCGCGCCATGATCGAGCTTTTGCCCGCCCATCCGCAATGGACAGCCATTGTTTCCGGCCGGGTAACGGCGGAACACAAGGCTTTTGCCGAGGCACTCGAGGCCGATGTCAAGGCCGCCGGCCTTTCGGACCGCATCGTGTTTCAGGGTGAGGTGGATGACATCAAGCCCTGGTACCGGCGGCTGACGCTCTATGTCGCCCCATCGCGCAACGAAGGTTTCGGCTTGACGCCGCTCGAGGCCATGGCATCGGAAACGGCCGTCGTCAGCAGCACTGCCGGCGCCTATGAGGAAATGATCGTCAGGGGCGAGACCGGCGCTGTCGTCGAGGCGGGTGACTATACATCGCTCAGGGATGCGATAAGGACCTATCTTGCCGATCCGGCTCTGGCCGAGAGCCATGCGAAGGCCGGGCTTTCGCATGTACGCAGCACATTTCCGCTTGAGAAAGAGGCCACGAGTCTCGGCGAAGTCTATGAGGCTTTGCGGCGCAGATAAAACGCCGCGCGCGCTTTTGAGCGCCACGATACACAACAAAATTCCATATGCAGGCATCCCCCTCCTTCCGTCATCCGGCCTTGAGCCGGAATCCAGCCGACGCGCGTCTGCGCGGCGGAGAGAGTATTTTCAGCCCAAGGACTTGGGCTGGCTGGATTCCGGCTCAAGGCCGGAATGACGGAAGGGTCAGATTTCCACGAGACCGACGCGCTTGACCTGCCGGATGGTGAGCATGGTGCGCACCGTATCGACATTTTCGTCCGCCGTCAGAACCTCGATGACGAAATCCTGGAACTCGGTCAGGTTCTTCGCCACGCAGTGCAGCAGGAAATCGCTTTCGCCCGACACCATCCAGGCCTGACGCACCAGCGACCAGCCGGCGGTTGCCGCGGCAAAAGCCTTCAAATTGCTGTCCGACTGGCGCTTGAGACCAACCATGCAGAAGGCGACGAGATCGAAACCGAGCTTCGGCGCGTTCAACATGGCGTGATAACCCTCGATCACGCCCGCCTCTTCCAGCTTGCGGACGCGCCGGAGGCAGGGCGGCGCGGAAATACCGACCCTTTCGGCCAGTTCCACATTGGTCATACGCCCGTCGCGCTGCAATTCGCGCAGGATTTTCAGATCGATGGCATCGAGTTCGACGCTGGTCACGGAGGAGTACCTCGTTAAGCTGTGGAACTTCCTTGTACTATTCGGCGCGGGATTCGCAACATTATGCCACCGCCCGGTCACAAAATTGCGCGCGCATCCACAACTGCCTTGTTGGTAACGCAAGGCTGCCCTTGAATAAAGACACTAGACAACCTTAAATACCGGGCAACGAAGGGGTTGTGGCCTGTCCGCCGTCGTGCGGCTCCAGGGCCCGGTGCCGAAAGGCGCTGCCAGGGAAAGGCCCCGCTATTGAAAGGAACGCTTCCATGTCTGCCCGCCACACGAAGGTATTGATCATCGGCTCCGGTCCCGCCGGTTATACCGCAGCGATCTACGCGGCCCGCGCAATGCTCAAACCCGTGCTGATCGCCGGCATGGAACAGGGCGGCCAGCTGATGATCACCACCGATGTCGAGAACTATCCGGGCTTTGCCGATCCGATCCAGGGTCCGTGGCTGATGGACCAGATGCTGAAGCAGGCAACGCATGTGGGCGCGGAAATCGTCAGCGACCTCGTCACCGAAGTTGAAACCAATGTACGGCCTTTCGTGGTCAAGACCGATTCCGGTCAGGTCTGGACCGCCGACACGCTGATCATCGCCACCGGCGCCAAAGCCAAGTGGCTCGGCATTGAGAGCGAGCAGCATTTCCAGGGCTTCGGCGTTTCCGCCTGCGCCACCTGCGACGGTTTCTTCTATCGCAACAAGGACGTGATCGTGGTCGGCGGCGGCAACTCCGCCGTGGAAGAAGCGCTGTACCTCGCCCATATCGCCAAGTCGGTCACCGTCGTTCACCGCCGTGATAGCTTCCGCTCGGAAAAAATCCTGCAGGAGCGGCTGTTCGCCAAGGAAAACGTCAAGATTCTCTGGAACACCGAAATCGCTGAAATTACCGGCGCGCCCGCAAAGCCGCCAATGCCGCCTTCCGTTTCCGGCGTAAAGCTGCGTGATACCAAGACCGGTGCGATCAGCGAATTCCCCATCGACGGCGTCTTCGTCGCCATCGGCCATGCGCCGGCGGTCGAGCTGTTCAAGGGCAAGGTGAAGCTGAAAGACAACGGCTACATGTGGACCGCCCCCGATTCCACGGCGACCGACGTGGAAGGCATTTTCGCTGCCGGCGACGTCACCGACGACATCTACCGTCAGGCGATCACCGCCGCCGGCATGGGCTGCATGGCCGCGCTGGAAGCGGAACGTTATCTCACCGCGCATCAACCGCTTGCTGTCGCAGCGGAATAACCGAAAGGCAGGGTAGGCATGGCAATGCCATTGGACTGGGATAAACTGCGCATTTTTCATGCGGCTGCCGAAGCGGGGTCTTTCACCCACGCTGCCGACAAGCTGCATTTGTCCCAGTCGGCCATCAGCCGTCAGGTCAGCGCGCTCGAGCAGGATGTCGGCGTCAAGCTGTTCCATCGCCACGCTCGCGGTCTCATCCTCACCGAACAGGGCGAGTTGCTGTATCGCACCGCCCATGACGTTCTGCTGAAGCTCGAAACCGTCAAGATGCAGCTCACCGAAACGACGGAGAAGCCGAGCGGCAAGCTGCGCGTGACGACGACGGTTGGTCTTGGCCAGGGCTGGCTGACGGACAAGGTGCAGGAATTCCTGCAGCTCTATCCGGAAATGTCGATCCAGCTCATCCTCGACAATGAGGAGCTGGACGTGAACATGCGTCACGCCGATTGCGCCATCCGCCTGCGCCAGCCGCAGCAGTCGGACCTCATTCAGCGCAAGCTGTTCACGGTGCACATGCACGTCTACGCCGCGCCGTCCTATATCAACCGCCATGGTGAGCCGCAGTCGATCGAGGATCTCGACAATCACCGCATCATCTCCTTCGGCGAACCGGCGCCCAACTATCTGCTGGACGTCAACTGGCTGGAGAATGCGGGACGCTCTTCCGACAATACGCGCACGCCGCATCTGCAGATCAACAGCCAGACCTCGATCAAGCGCGCCTGCCTGCTGGGAATCGGTATTGCCTGCTTGCCGGATTATATCGTCGGCCGCGATCCGGGCCTTATCCAGCTATCGCTCGCCGCAGATATTCCGTCCTTCGATACCTATTTCTGCTATCCCGATGAGATGAAAAACGCTGCAAAGTTGAAAGCCTTCCGCGACTTCATCGTCGCAAAGGCGCGGAACTGGAACTTCTGACGTTAAAATAATCGGCGTTCGGTTATAGTCTTTAAATTTCAATAACTTATATGGCGCGACACCCGAGCGGCGCACCTGCGCCGCCCGGGAGCATTGCACATAAAATATACCGGAAATATCGAGGGCTGCGTGGTGCGCATGCCTGACCTGCACAAAAAAGAGTTGTTTCGTGCACAAAAAAGCACCATATCGCTCTCAGCTGATGCACACGGTGGCTTTTCCTCCCAGTTCCACCGCATCAGCTGTTCCCCTCTGGAGGTTTTTGACCTTCACACTTAAAGGGCCCTGGATCCATCCGGCGGCCCTCTTTTTTTACCCGCAAGAATTTTCTCCGAATTGGCGAAATATCGCATGATGCAACCTTGTTTTGCATTATTCCCACACCCATATTTTAGTCAGCTGTCACGCTCGCCCAAGGCACGCGACAGCTGTTCCCCTCTGGAGGTTTTGACCTTCAAACTTATCAGGCCGCGGAGATATCCAGCGGCCTTCTTTTTTGGAAATGCCTGCCCGCCCCCTCGATCCTCACAGAGACGTGACTTGTATATCGTCAATGATCGATATAAATATCGGACATGTCAGATATTGAAGAAGCACCGATGAACCCGGAGGAAATCCTCAAAGCCCTTTCGCACCCCGCAAGGCTGAAATTCCTGGAATGGCTGAAGTCTCCGGAAAGTCACTTCTGCCAGGAGCATCCCCTCAGCATGGGTGTATGCGCCAACCAGTTTCAGATCAGCGGCCTGTCGCAATCCACCGTCTCGTCGCATCTGGCGGTGTTGCAGGCAGCCGGCCTGATAAGGTCGAAAAAGGTCGGGCAATGGGTGTTTTTCGAACGCAACGAGGAAACCATCGACGCCTTCCGCAATTATCTGCAAGCCAATCTCTGAGCCTCCCAAGCTTTGAGCCTCGGGGTGTCGGACCGGAAACCGCAAGGCGGTTTTCATTCCGGCACCCAGACAGAAAGACAGCGCGTCCCCCGCGCAATTTCGCCAACCGACCAGAAAGTGAAGTCGCATGACCAGTCTTTTCGAACCGGCACAGGCCGGCGATATCGCACTCGCCAACCGTATCGTCATGGCTCCCCTCACCCGCAACCGTTCGCCGGGCGCCATTCCCAACAATCTCAACGCTACATATTACGAGCAGCGCGCCACGGCCGGGCTGATCGTCACCGAAGGCACGCCGATTTCCCAGCAGGGTCAGGGTTACGCTGACGTTCCCGGCCTCTACAAGCGGGAAGCGATAGCCGGCTGGAAACAGGTTACCGATGGCGTGCATTCGGCCGGCGGCAAGATCGTCGCACAGATCTGGCATGTGGGCCGCATTTCCCACACCTCGCTGCAGCCGCATGGCGGCCAGCCGGTCGCGCCTTCCGCCATTCCGGCCAAGTCGAAGACCTATATCATCAATGATGACGGCACCGGCGCCTTTGCCGAAACCTCCGAGCCCCGCGCGCTCACCATCGACGATATCGGCCTCATCCTCGAGGATTACCGCAGCGGCGCCCGCGCGGCGCTGGAGGCCGGTTTCGACGGCGTCGAAATCCATGCCGCCAATGGCTACCTGATCGAGCAGTTCCTGAAATCCAGCACCAACCAGCGCACGGATGATTATGGCGGCTCTATCGAAAACCGCGCCCGCTTCCTGCTCGAAGTTGTCGACGCGGTGGCGGAAGAGATCGGCGCAGGCCGTACCGGCATTCGCCTCTCGCCCGTCACGCCCGCCAACGACATTTTCGAGGCCGATCCGCAGCCGCTTTATAATTACGTGGCGGAACAGCTCGGCAAGCGCAATCTCGCCTTCATCCATGTCGTTGAAGGCGCAACCGGCGGCCCGCGCGATTTCAAGCAGGGCGACAAGCCTTTCGATTATGCAGCCTTCAAGGCCGCTTATCGCAATGCCGGCGGCAAGGGCCTTTGGATCGCCAATAATGGCTACGACCGTGAGAGCGCCATCGAGGCGGTTGAAAGCGGCAAAGTCGACGCCGTGGCTTTCGGCAAGGCCTTCATCGCCAATCCGGATCTGGTCCGCCGCCTGAAAAACGACGCGCCGCTCAATGAGCCGAACCAGCCGACCTTCTATGGCGGCGGAGCCGAAGGTTACACCGACTATCCGGCGCTTGCCTGATAAGGGATAAAGCAAAGACGCCGCACTGCCCGAAAGCGGTGCGGCGTTTTCTTTCAGCGCAGGCTTCGCGCCTGCCGCGCGGCAAAATCGGAAAACGCACCCATGACGAAGGCGTTGGGCACATGCAGCGCCTGCAGAAAGCCATTGCCCGTTTCCCGACCGATGCTCATCAAGGCCACCTGAAGACAGTAAAGACCAAGCAGGACCAACGCGCGGGCAAGATTCGGCCGTAGATCGTCATATAGAGAAGCGAGAACCGCCAGCGACAGGATCGGAACAGCGATCAAAAAGCCGAGCCCCTTGTGCAGCGAAAGCAGCGATCCATCGTAATAGATCGACAGCCCGGCCAGCAGCACCTGCGCAAAGATCAGCACCGGCACGCTTGCCGAAATCACGGCAAACACGCGACGGCGGGCCGACATCCCATTCGCAACCGTGGCCATCACACCCTGCCCCCGGCATCGGCCGGATGCGGAAGGCTCGACGGCTGCGGCCTCTGTTCAAGGCAGCCGAGGCTCGCAAGCGTCGTCGCTACCGCGATGTCGATCGGTGTTCTGGGTTCCGTTCCGAGGAAATCCGTCAGCCTGCGATTGCTCATCCGGATCGGCATCTGCCAGAGATATTGCATTTCCAGCACTTCGCGGAACAGGGGAACGAAGGGAGCGGCCAATTTGATGCCCGACCAGGATAGCTGCCGCCTCTTGACCGGACGCCCGACAACCCTCTCGATGGCTTCAACCAGTTGCAGCCCGTCGAAATCCCAAAAACCTTCCATGTGATAGACGGCGAAAGCCGGAAGCTCGCCTGCGCGGTCCAGCAGCCGGCCAATGGTCTCGGCGACATCCGGCAGATAGGCCCATTGATGCCCGGCATAGGGTGCGGCGGGATTCTGGACACTCCGGACCGGCTTTCCGGGCTTCACCAGCATTTGCGAAAACCAGTTGTTTCTCGCGTCCGGCCCAAAGAAATCCCCGGCGCGGACGATCAGCACCGGCACGCCGCGCATCGACGCCATTTTCAGCCGCCGCTCCATCTCCACACGCAATGCGCCCTTGCGGGTAAAAGGCTTTTGCGGGCTGTCTTCCGCCAGAAGCGGAAAGGCGTCCGGGCCGAAATTATAGACGCTGCCCGGAAAGACGATCCTCGCCCCGCAGGCCTCGGCGGCGGCGATGCTATTGTCGAGCATCGGCAGCACCTGGCTTTCCCAGTTGCGATATCCGGGAGGATTGACCGCATGGACGATGAGGCTTGCGCCTTTTGCCGCATCCATCACATCCTGCCGGTTCATGGCATCGCCGGTCACACGTTCGATGCCGTCCGTAGCGCCCGTTGACGTCCGCTGGCGCGTCATCGCCCTTACCCGCCATCCCCGTTGCTGCAGCATTCTGGAGACCTGACTGCCGACACCGCCATTCACCCCCAAAATCAGGGCCAGAGGCCGTTCATTCCGCGCTGTATTTGCGTTGTTTTCATATATCATCGCCGTACTCCTTGTTGTGGGCTGGAGTATCGTCCCGTTCCGCGATATACGAAATTATCGAAATGAGTGGAGCAGCTATACAAAATCTTATGACCAGAAACCGTGACATCAGCTGGGATTTCTATCGCACCTTCCTCAGCGTGCTGAGCGACGGCTCGCTTTCCGCCGCCGCCCGCGAGCTTGGCATCACCCAGCCGACGGCGGGACGTCACATCGGCGCGCTGGAAGAGGCCGTCGGCTTTCCGCTGTTCATCCGCTCGCCGCACGGGTTGATGCCGACGGAAGCAGCGCTTGCGCTCCGCCCCTATGCGGAAAATCTCGCGGCAACCACCGCCGCCCTGATGCGCGCGGCCTCCGGCGAAGTCGGCAAGATCGAAGGCACGGTGCGCATCAGCGCATCCGATATCATCGGCGTGGAAATGCTGCCGCCGATCATCACGGCCATGCAGGAGGTTCACCCACGGCTTGAAATCGAGCTTTCGCTCTCCGATACGCTGGAAGACCTTTTAAGGCGCGAGGCGGATATCGCCATTCGCATGACCGAACCGCAGCAGGATGCGATCGTCATGCGTTATATCGGCAATTTCCGTCTGGGATTTCATGCGACGCGCGACTATCTGGCAAGAGCCGGCACCCCGAAGAGCATGGAAGATCTGAACCATCACCGGATGGTCGGTTTCGACCGCAAGACGCCTTTCATCCGGGCGGCCATCCAGCGGATGCGCTCGCTCGATCCGGAGATACCCGATATTGAGGAAATTTCCTTTGAAATCCGCGCCGACAGCAATCTCGCCCAGCTTGCTATGATCCGCGCCAGTGCAGGCATCGGCGTCTGTCAGATCGGTCTGGCGCGCAAGGACCCCCGGCTCGTTCAGGTTCTTCCGAAAATCGACATCCCGCTCCACACCTGGGTCGCGATGCATGAAAATCTCAAGACCTCGCCGCGATGTCGTGCCGTTTTCAGCGCCCTCGTCGAAGGCCTCAAGGGTCATCTTAAAGAAACCGATCCGGGCGCCCCGCCGAAACGGCGCTAATGCCGATCCCGCATCGATGCCACGCAGGTCGGCATCCGCAATTGCCTGAAAGAGACCGGCGGAATACGCAACGTATTCCCGGCTTTGCTGGAAATCCACGGATCGCTGATCAAAACGGTCTGGCCTGCTGCGTCGTCTTGTCGACCACCTCGGCTTCCGGCCGGTCGCCGCCCTGGCTGTATTCTTCATGCCAGTGGCCGCTCTCATCCTGATAGCTGATTTCCTCGTCATCGCCCCCCACCTGCTGTTCGGCGGCAACGATGCGCGCAGCTTCGACGGCATCCGCATAAGAAGGGAATGTTTCGGAATAAGCGCCGTTCATGCGGTAGGCGAAGCCTCCGTCATGTTCGACAATTTCATATACCACTTTGGTCATGCATGGTCCTCCTGTCTCGGTAGGCGACATGGCAACCACAACCGCGTTTCAAGCATTGCACCCGATGGGACACCGCGGCATGAGCAGCATGTCCTGCAACACCACTATCCTACCAAAAGCATTCAAGCGCAAATCCTGCTTGATCTGGGGGACGATACGTCACAGCCTGAGCCGATCAGGGGGAAGGGAAATCGATGGCGGGTTCTATTCTGAAACAGGAGCGCATGCTGCTGCTGGCGATACCGGCGGCAATCACCGCCTATCTGGCCGAACATGCAATATTCGAAGCCGGAAAAACGGCGGCGCTCATCGCCGCAGTCGCGCTGATCGGGCTCATCGTCCTCGTCTCGATGCGGGTTGCCCATCACGCCGAAATCCTTGCCACCAAGGTCGGCGACCCTTACGGCACCATGATCCTGACGCTGTCGGCCGTTGCGGTGGAAGTGCTGATCCTCGCCATCATCATGAGCGAATCCAGTTCGCCCACTCTGGTGCGGGATACGATCTATTCCGCCGTGATGATCGACATCAACGGCATTCTCGGTCTCGCGGCGCTGCTCGGCGGTCTTCGCCACGGCGAGCAGCCCTATAATGACGATTCCGGCAAGACCTATGGCGTGATGATCCTCACCGCCATGGGTATTTCGATGATCGTGCCGGAATTCATCCCCAATGAAAGCTGGCATGTCTACTCCGCCTTCACCATCGTCGCGATGATCGCGCTTTATGCCCTGTTCCTCAAAATGCAGGTCGGCCCGCACAGCTATTTCTTCAGCTACGCCTATCCCCGCAAGGCGCATCCGGCCGGGCAGGCATCGGACGGCCATGCGGAAGAGGAGGACGAAGGCAGCGTATCGCTCTCCATCGGCCTCATCATCGCCGGCGTGGTGCTGATCGGTGTGCTGGCGGAATTCATGTCGGCCTTCTTAAGCGAAAGCCTCGAGGGCACCAGCGCGCCGCCGGCGCTGATGGCGGTGGTGGTGGCGACGATCTCGGCATCGCCTGAAATCCTCACCGCGCTCCGCTCCGCCTTGCGAAACCGCATGCAGGCCGTGGTCAATATCGCCATGGGTGCATCGCTGTCGACGGTTATCCTGACCGTGCCCGTGATGGAGGGTATCGCGCTTTATACCGGCCAGCCTTTCATCATGGCGATGACGCCGGTTCAGACCGTCATGGTCTTCATCACCCTCATCGCCGCCGCCATCAATCTCAATGACGGCGAGACCAACGCGATTGAAGGAATGACGCATTTCATTCTCTTCGCCACCTTCATCATGCTGCTGTTTCTGGGGCTTTGACCAAAACGAAAAAAGCCCGGCATCGCTGCCGGGCTTCTTCATTTGAGATCGCAACCGATCAGCGGCAATCGGCGCAGAAGCGCTGGATGCGCTTGCAGGCCTCTTCCAGCAGCGCTTCCGACGTGGCGTAGGAAATGCGGAAGTTCGGGCCGAGGCCGAAAGCCGATCCCTGCACGACGGCGACGCCTTCGGCTTCCAGAAGCTCGGAAACGAAATCCGTATCCGTCTCGATGACCTTGCCCGACGGCGCGGTCTTGCCGATCAGGCCAGCGCAGGAAGGATAAACGTAGAATGCGCCTTCCGGAGCCGGGCAGCTGATGCCCTTCGCCTGGTTGAGCATGGAAACGACGAGATCGCGACGGCCTTCGAAGATTTTCTTGTTCGCCGGAATGAAATCCTGCGTGCCGTTCAAGGCTTCGACGGCGGCCCATTGCGCAATCGAGCTTGCGCCCGAGGTCTGCTGGCCCTGGATCATGTCCATGGCCTTGATCAGCGGCAGCGGGCCGGCAGCGTAACCGATACGCCAGCCGGTCATGGCATAGGCCTTGGAGACGCCGTTCATCGTCAGCGTGCGGTCATAGAGCGAAGGCTCGACTTCGACCGGCGTGACGAATTTGAAATCGCCATAGGTCAGGTGCTCATACATGTCGTCCGTCAGCACCCAGACATGCGGATGCTTGACGAGCACGTCGGTCAGCGCCTTCAGCTCGTCATGCGAATAGGCGGCGCCCGACGGGTTGGACGGCGAGTTGAACACGAACCACTTGGTCTTCGGCGTGATCGCCTTTTCCAGCGCTTCCGGCTTCAGCTTGAAATTGTCTTCCAGCGTCGCGTCGACGAAAACCGGCGTACCGCCGCAGATCGCCACCATTTCCGGATAGCTGACCCAGTAAGGTGCCGGAATGACGACTTCATCGCCCGGGTTCAGGGTGGCCATGAAGGCGTTGAAGAGGATCTGCTTGCCGCCCGTGCCGACAATCGTCTGCTCCGGCTTGTAGTCCAGGCCGTTTTCACGCTTGAACTTGTCGGCAATCGCCTTGCGCAGTTCCGGAATACCCGAAACCGGCGTGTATTTCGTTTCGCCGCGCTTGATGGCGTCGATGGCCGCTTCCTTGATATTTTCGGGCGTATCGAAATCCGGCTCGCCGGCGCCAAGGCTGATCACATCGCGGCCCTTCGCTTTCAGCTCACGGGCTTTCTGGGTAACGGCGATGGTGGCGGATGGCTTTACGCGGGAGAGAATGTCGGCAAGGAAGGCCATTTTTAATCGGTCCTATTGGGGTTGACATCAGCAGAGGTTGGAAAACTTGTCATCTGCGGCATTTTCTATGTCGAAATACAGGCCTTCTTTCAAGGTCAAAAGCCGGCTTATGTGCTGCATCGCAGAATTTAAACCTTCCTTAACCCGGAAGTAACGCTTGATACGCTACATTCGCGAGCCTAGAGGTCGTGTCTCTATAGCTGGTTGAAAAATGGCGCTCAAAAGCATCTTTTCCAGTCTTGTCCGCGAGGTCGATGGCACATGGTCCACGGCCTATAGCACCTTCAACCTGAAATCGGCCCTGCAGCCCATTTTCCGCCGCACGGCGAGCGGTATTCTCGACATCGATTCCTTCGAGGGTCTGGTGCGTCCCCATCGCAATGGCGAGCCGGTAACGCCGGGCGAATTCTTCTCGCTGGTCGCGCCGGAAGACATCGAAAATATCGACAGCATCCTGCGCACGATCCACATTCTCAACACCGGCAGGCTCAACCGGTCCCGCGCCCGCATCTTCGTCAACTTCCATCCGGGCCTGTTCCAGACCCCGGCCAAGATGCGCCAGGAAGTGGAGCGCATGCGTCTTGCCGCCCACGAAGCCGGCATGACGGCGGATCGCATCGTCTGCGAAATCTCCGAGAAAAAAGCCTCCGACACGCAGATGGTCGCCGACTTCGCCTACCACATGCACGATATCGGCTTTCGCGTGGCGCTCGATGACTATGGCGCCGGCGATTCCGACATCGACCGGGTGAAGCTCATCAAGCCGGACTATGTGAAATTCGAGGCCGGCTGGGTGCGCGATTTCATGCAGAATTCGGCGGGTGCTGCCCTTTTGCGCGTCATCGTCAGCCAGTTTCGCGCCGATGGCATAGAGCCGGTCTTCGAAGGGCTGGAAGCCGGATGGCAGGTCGATCTGTGCGAGGAACTCGGCGTCCTGTTGATGCAGGGTTACGTGCTGGCAAAGCCCGAACTTGCCCTGACCAGTTTCGACACACGTTTCCCGGAACTCGGCAGCGAATATTTCGCCCCCTCAAGGGCGGAGAGAGGCCCTGCGCCACCGGCATTTTTCCGGGAAGAACGCCCCGCCGATCCGCACCCGCTGCGCCAGACCCGGACCTTCGGAAAACGCGGCCTCTGACGCCAAATCCGGCCAAACGGCTCTCCTGACCGGCTTTGCCACAATATTGCCGCAATAAATGCCGCGGAACGCCAGAATTCGGTCTCCAAGCCGTCCATTTCGAAGCCTCTTTTATCCTTTAAGAACAGGGACAAGAGGCGACAGCCATGTTTACCAACGATCGGACTTCCGTTGAAAGGTTAAGGGCGCAGAGAACGCTGTTTTCCCTCTGGATGGCCGTTGCGGCTTTTCTTGTCATCGTCACCATGGCCGCCGGCATCGCAACCTCAGCCAATGCGGCTGCCCAGGCGGTCGATACGCTGCATACATCCGCCATTCCGCAGGTGGCGGCGACGACGAAAGCGGGTCCCCACATCCTGCTCATCGTCCTTTCGGCCGCGGCCTTCATCGGCCTCGGCATTGGCGGCCTGACGCTCACCCGGCGCAGCCTTAAGGACGAGGCCCGCCGCTACAAATAAGCGGCCCTCCCCTCGACTTGCGGCATCGGCAGCTTGCTGCTAAAGCACCCGGAAACAGTCATCCGCATCGCGGATCGATATTTCAAAAATCCCCTGTTTGCCACGGCCGCGACTGAATGATCTTCCGGCCCTGCCGTGCTGGTGCCAACAATGACACGTATTCAGGCCAATATGCTGCTTCTGCTCGCCGCAGCAATCTGGGGAGGCGGCTTCGTCGCGCAATCCTCCGCCATGGCCTCTATCGGCCCGTTCTGGTTCGTCGGCCTGCGTTTCGCCATCGCCGCCATCGCCGTGCTGCCCTTCGCGCTCATGGAAACACGGTCGCTGAAATCGCCGCCGCGCCGGCGCGAAATCGGCAGCTTCATCCTCGTGGGTCTGGCCCTGTTCGGCGGCGCTACCACCCAGCAGGTCGGGCTCCTGACCACGACCGTCACCAATTCCAGCTTCCTGACCGGGCTTTACGTCATCTTCGTACCCGTGATCGCCGTCGTGCTTTACCGCCGTCACCCCCACTGGATCGTCTGGCCATGCGCGCTGATGATGCTGGGCGGCATATTCCTGCTCTCCGGCGGCGCCTTCGAGGCGCTGACCACCGGCGATATTCTCAGCATCATCTGCGCCTTCTTCTGGGCGATCCAGATCACGCTGGCCGGACGCTTCGTCTCCGAAAGCGGAAGGCCGCTGGCGCTTTCCTGCACCCAGTTCGCCGTTTGCTCCCTTCTTAGTTGCATGATCGGTGTCGTGTTCGAACCGATCAGCATGGCCTCCATCGAGGCGTCGCTGGCGGAAATCCTTTATGTCGGCCTCGTCTCCTCCGGCCTCGCCTTCGTGCTGCAGGTCATCGGCCAGCGTTACACCACCGCCCCGCAGGCCGCAATATTCCTGTCCTCGGAAGCGCTTTTCGGCGCTTTGCTGGCTTCGGTGTTCCTGAAGGAAACCATTTCAAGCGCCGGCTATATCGGCTGCCTGATCATATTCGTCGCGATCCTGATCGTGGAACTGGTGCCGGAATTGACGCGCAAACGGCAGAAATCCATGGCCGGAGCGGCCTGACGCAAAAAGAACTTATTTTTCTCTTTCCGCCATAAATTCAGATAGGGCATTCAAATTTTGCCGTGAAATCCTGCGGCAAACGGCAATTATTTCATCAATTGTCGTTTCTGCGGAAAAAATATGCGATTGCGCGATGTTATTCTACCGCAGGTTTTTTATCTGACAAAAAGCCCGTGAAAACTTTTGCTTGCCAATTTTCGATAAACGCATCACTCTACCGCGGTTCGGGCAATTTGCGAGCATGGGAAGGCCTATAATTTTGCGCACTGGGGACGCTATAAACCTCGGGCGGTGGGACGAAAAACGTTGGATGAGAACGCCATTACTTCCCGCTGCGAAGGTCCATTTTCTCAATAGTCAAAAACTGCCTGCCAACGCCCACGCGGGGCAAAACTGTAATGCTGCCTGTAGCTGAACGCGGGCAGAGCGAAAAGGACCTGATGCATGGCCGAAACTGGCACCGTAAAATTCTTCAATACAGACAAAGGCTTCGGCTTCATCAAGCCAGACAATGGTGGCGCTGATATCTTTGTTCACATCTCTGCCGTACAGGCTTCTGGCCTGTCCGGACTTTCAGAAAATCAGAAAGTGAGCTTCGACACGGAACCGGATCGTCGCGGCAAGGGGCCGAAGGCAGTCAATCTGCAGATTGCTGGCTGACCCTAAAACGGCTTTCTTTTCTAGTTGAAGCCCGGCAGGAATGCCGGGTTTTTTTGTGCGGTCCCGCAGGCCTTAGAGCATTTCCAGGAAAAGCGGAAAAACTCTAATGGGCCGGTACTCAGAGCCCCTTGAGATAGGGGTTGGTGAGCCGTTCCTCGCCCAGCCGTCCACCCGGGCCATGGCCGCAGATGAAACCGACATCGTCACCCAGCGGCAAAAGCTTGTCGCGAATGGACGCCATCAATTGCTCGTGGTTTCCGCCCGGCAGGTCCGTGCGCCCCACCGATCCCGAGAACAGCACGTCGCCGACATGGGCGAAGTTCTGGTCGCGGTTGTAATATATGACGTGGCCGGGCGCATGGCCCGGGCAATGATAGACTTCGAAGACGTGATCCCCGAAGGATACCCTGTCGCCGTCCTTGAGCCATTTGTCAGGTGCGACGTTCCGAAGACCGCTAATGCCGTATTTTTCGGCCTGCGCCTCAACTCTTTCGAGCAGAGGACGGTCGTCCTCATGCGGCCCGATGACCGGCAGCGACAGTTTTTCACGCAGTTCATCGGCACCGCCGGCATGATCGAGATGCCCATGCGTCAGCCAGATTTCCTTCAGCGCGATGCCGTTTTCAGACACGACCTGGAGAATGACGTCCACATCCCCACCGGGATCGACGACGACGCCCTCCTTGGTATCCTGATCGAACAGGATGGTGCAATTCTGCTCGAATGGCGTGACCGGAATAATGCCCGCCTGCAATTTTCCCATATCCTGTGTCTCCTGTCTGAAAGCTCCTGCCTCCTATAGCCCGCGACCGGTGGCGGCACAATGGCGGCGGAAAAGACCCCGACTTCCGGCGACTGAAGCAGTCTAAAAATCGAATTAGAAACAGTTAGATAGCAATAAATCTTCGGCGGATGGCGGGAATTGCCGGCAAAAAATGTGGAACGCCCCGATGGTTGCGACGTTCTAGCTCCAGTCTTGAAAGGAGTGAGACACATGGACAAGACGCTTAAAATGCTCATGGCTGGCGGCGCCTTCGCCTTGATGGCCGGTTTCGCGAACGCCGCCATGGTCGCCACCACCGCATCGGATATTTCCGTTCGCTCAGGCCCCGGTGAAGACTATCCCGAAGTGGGACTGGCCACCCGCGGCAGCAATGCGGTTCTGGATGGCTGCATGGAAGGCAGCAGCTGGTGCCGGATCGAAGTCAACGGCCTGCGCGGCTGGGCCCATGCCGATTATCTGAATGTCATGTATGAGGGCTCGCCGGTCATTCTCGAACAGCGCCGCTCGGAACTCAGCGTGCCGGTCGTGACCTATGAAACGACCTCAAGCGTGCAGGCAGAACCCAATCCCGGCGATCCGAACCTCGGCCGCGTCGGCGAAGTCGATCCGCCGCAATCGGTGATGACCTATATTGACGAACATCCCGCAGACACCGTCACCTATGACGGCGACATAGCCGTCGGTACTGTGCTGCCGTCGGATACGCGTCTCGTTAAAATTCCGGACTATCAATATCGTTATGTCCAGGTGAACGACGTGCCGGTTCTGGTCGAACCTTCGACGCGACGGATCGTTTACGTCTATCAGTAAACGCACGGCGGACATCAAGAGACGGATGAAGAGCGCGGAGTTTCCGCGCTCTTTTCTATTTCCGGTAAAGGTCACTCAGGATTCCAGTTGCACCCGCACCCGCGCCATATTATCCACCGCAACAGAAAATGATCGCGGCATTCTCCCGAGCGGACGCATTTTCGGCTATGTTTACAGAATATTGGCGCATCGACGCCTGTCAGCCTATGATCAGACAGCCGCAGAATATGAAGGAACCGCAGTGCCACCGCAATCGCTCAAAACCGCAGCCGCCAGGCAGACACCGGCACTCCCAAAGGTTGACGACGGCAAGATCGACTTCGACACGATCGAGGCGCTGTTTTTCGCCTATCGCGATTTCGTCTCCGATCCCGATGTCATTCTGTCGAAACTGGAATACGGACGAGCGCATCACCGAGTGGTCTATTTCGTCAGCCGGCAGCCGGGTATGACGGTAGCGGATCTGCTCGATACGCTGCAGATTACCAAGCAGAGCCTTGCCCGTGTGCTGAAGCAATTGATCGACGACGGTTACATCCGCCAGATGGCGGGCCCGGAAGATCGCCGCCAGCGCAGGCTTTACCCCACGCTGACGGGCCGTGAACTGGCGCTGGCGCTGAGCGAGCCGCAATCGCGCCGCATCGACCGCGCGCTGGAAGGTCTCGGGCCGGACGCCCGCGCCTGCGTGCGCAAGTTCCTGGCGCAGATGCGCAGCCCGACGACGACCACCACCGTGGAGGACGAGTGACAATGGCGACAGCACCGACAAAACGTCCACCGGCGGATGACGATGCAGCCCACCTACTGATCGTCGACGACGATGCCCGCATCCGCGATCTCCTGCAGCGCTTTCTGGGCGACAAGGGCTATCGCATCTCCGTGGCGGCCGATGCCGCCGAAGCCCGGCGTAAAATGGTGGGCATCCGTTTCGACCTGCTCATCCTCGACGTGATGATGCCGGGCGAAAACGGGCTTTCGCTGACCCGCTCGCTGAACGAGGACAAATCCGTGCCGGTCATCCTTCTGACCGCCCGCTCGGAAGCGGATTCGCGCATCGCCGGGCTGGAAGCCGGTGCGGACGATTATCTCGCCAAACCCTTCGACCCGCGCGAGCTCGTCCTGCGCATCAACAATATCCTGCGACGCAATACCTCGCCCGATACGCCCAAGATCGAACAGATCATGTTCGGCCCCTACAGCTTCTCCATCCCCAAAAAGGAATTGCGGCGCGGCCCCGAAACGATCCGCCTGACGGATCGCGAGCAGGAGATCATGCTGCTTTTTGCGCTGCGCGCCGGCGATACCATTCCCCGCCACGAGCTGGTGGAAGCGGAATCGGAAGTGGGCGAAAGAACCATCGACGTGCAGATCAACCGTCTTCGCCGCAAGATCGAGGACGACCCTGCCAATCCTGTCTATCTGCAAACGGTGCGCGGCATCGGTTACCGCCTGAGCGTGGACTGACGAGCACCCAACGAAGGGCGAACGCACGGCCATGGCGAGCCTCGATTTTCTCAGCACGGTCAGAAACAGCGGCGCGGCCAAAGCATGGCGCACGTCGGGCAGATGGCTGCGCCACTGGCTGCCAACCGGCCTCTACACCCGTTCACTGCTCATCATCATCCTGCCGATGATCCTGCTTCAGGGCGTGGTCGCGGCCGTCTTCATGGAACGCCACTGGCAGCTCGTGACGGAACGCCTCTCCGCCGCCGTAACGCGCGATATCGCCGCGATCATCGAGCTGCTGCAGACGGACCCGGAGGAAGACGACTATCAGCGCGTCATCCGCATCGCCCGCGACAAGCTGGATCTCAGCGTCTATATCGAACCGAAGACCGACCTGCCGGCCCCGAGACCGGAGCCGCTGTTTTCGATCCTCGACAGGATCCTCGCGGATCAGCTGACGCAGCAGATCGGCAGGCCGTTCTGGATCGATACCTATGGCAACGGCTCGCTGGTGGAAATCCGCATCCAGCTCGAAGACAAGACCCTGCGCGTCTTCACCCGCCGCAGTTCGGCCTATGCCTCCAACACCCATATCTTCCTTGTCTGGATGGTCGGGGCATCGCTGGTGTTGATCGCCATCTCCATCCTCTTCCTGCGCGGGCAGATCAAACCCATCGAAGCGCTCGCCAAGGCGGCGGAAAACTTCGGCAAGGGCCAGAAGATCAGCGGCTATTCCCCCCGCGGCGCAGACGAGGTGCGGCGCGCCGGCCTCGCCTTCATCCTGATGCGCGAGCGTATCGAGCGGCAGATGGAGCAGCGCACCGCCATGCTGAACGGCGTCAGCCACGACCTGCGCACCATCCTCACCCGCTTCAAGCTGCAACTGGCACTCGCAGGGGACAATCCCGACCTCGAGGGGCTCGACAAGGATGTCGAGGACATGCAGTCGATGCTGGAAGCCTATCTGACCTTTGCCCGTACCGATGTCGAAGAGGACGTCGGCACGCTGGAGCTTCCGGCCCTTCTCGAAAAAATCGGCCATGATTTCGAGCTGCACGGCAAAAAATTCAGCTACGAGCTTTATAATATCGAGCGGATCATCGCGCGGCCGAATGCGCTGTCCCGGCTCGTCGCCAATCTGGCCGAAAATGCACGGCGCTACGCCGGCAATCTCCACATCGATATCCGCAAGGCGCCGCGTTCCATCATCATGACCTTTGACGATGACGGGCCGGGCATTCCGGAAAACTCACGCGAGGATGTGTTCAAGCCGTTCTTCCGGCTGGACGAAGCGCGCAACCTCAATGCTTCGGGCACCGGCCTTGGCCTTTCCATCGTCCGCGATATCGCCCGCAGCCACGGCGGCGACGTAACGCTCGATGAAAGCCCGATGGGCGGATTGCGGGTAATCGTAAAAATTCCGGCTTAGAGTTTTTTCGCTTTTCTTCGAATCGCGAAAACACTCTAACTCCTTGTTTCGGCACATTTCCGGACGGAAAACCGGGCTCCACTTTTCCTGGAAATGCTCTAGAGCACCGGAGCCAAAAGTGTGACCCGGACTTGCCGTTTCCGTCACTCCGGCACTGAGCCGTCGTGTTCCATCAGCACATTTTCTCGCCGTTCGGCACCGGCCGCTCGACGCCGGCAAGCACGATATCGCCATTGGCATCGGCAAAACCGAGCGTCAGGACCTCGGACCGGAAAGGGCCGATCTGGCGCGGCGGAAAATTCACCACGCCCAGAACCTGCCGGCCGACAAGGCTTTCCAGCGTATAATGCACCGTGATCTGCGCCGAGGATTTCTTGACGCCGATCTCCGGTCCGAAATCGATCTTCACCTTGAAGGCAGGCTTGCGCGCCTCGGGAAAAGGCTCGGCCTCAATGATGGTGCCGACACGGATATCGACCTTCTCGAAATCGGCATAGGAAATTTCACCGCTCATGGCCCGCCCCTTCAGCCCGCCAGCTCTTCGGCGCGCGTTTTTGCGGCAGCGACCGCCCTGTCGAACAGGGGCTGCATGCCGTCTTCGGCCATCAAAACGGACAGCGCCGCAGCCGTGGTGCCGCCCGGCGAGGTCACATTCTGGCGCAGGCGCGCCGCCTCGTCGGAGGACTGATGCAGCAGCTCGCCGGCGCCGGCCACGGTTTCGCGCGCCAGACGCATGGCCACATCCGCCGGCAGACCGGCCTTGCGGCCGGCTTCGGCCATGCATTCCACCAGATAGAAGACATAGGCCGGGCCGCTTCCCGAAACCGCGGTCACCGCGTCGATATCGCTTTCGGCATCCACCCATTCGACAGGACCGCTGACT
The DNA here is from genome assembly GCF_001526585.1 of Agrobacterium sp. LY4. NCBI lineage: Bacteria > Pseudomonadati > Pseudomonadota > Alphaproteobacteria > Hyphomicrobiales > Rhizobiaceae > Agrobacterium > Agrobacterium sp. LY4. Next base: position 227,926 of record NZ_ASYA01000023.1, read on the forward strand.
TTCAGCAGCCCGTCCACCACCGTTTTAAGCTCCGGCGTCACCAGCTCGTTGGCATAGGCCCCCGTGACGCCACGGCCGACCATGGCCGGTGTGTTGGGCATGGCTCGCACCGCGGCAACCTTGCCGAAATGCGAAACGAACGTGCCGATGGTGGTGCCCGCCGCAATCGAAACGACGACCGTATGCGGGCCCAGCAGGGGTTTCAGTGAGGGCAGCACGGCTTCCATCATCTGCGGCTTCACCGCCACGAAAAGAATACCGGCCTTCACGCCCTCGGGCACGCTTTCGCTATGGGCAGCTCCGGCTTCCGCAATCGTCGTCCGCATGGCGTCGGAAGGGCGCGGATCGATGACGATGACCTGCGATCCCGGCACGCCCTTTTTCAGCCAGCCTGAAAGCAGAGCGCCGCCCATGTTGCCGGCGCCCACCAGGACGAGCGGCCCGGAAGCCTTATACACCATCTTACGCTTCTCCGACGGTCTCGAACATGACCGCTTCGATTGCACTTTTCGCATCCAGCCCCGACCAGACGACGAACTGGAATGCCTGATAATATTGTTCGCAGGCCTCCAGAGCGCTGGAAAGCAGCACTTCCACCTGCTGGTTGTTCGGTTCGGCGCCGCCGGCCAGAAGCAGGGACTGGCGGAAGATCACCACATCCTCCTGCCGCCACAGATCGAAATGCCCCATCAGCACCTGACCGTTGACCTGAGAGAGCAGACGAATGACTTCGTTGACGCGCTGATCCGGCACCTTGATGTCGAAGGCGCAGGCAAGATGCAGCGCCTCGAATTCTTCCATCCATGAAAAGGAGACGTGATAGTCGGCCCAGTGACCGGCGACAGTCATGGCGATCTCATCTTCGCCTGAACGTTCGAACGACCAATCGTTCGAGGCGGCGACGATCTCGATCATGTCCACGGGATTGGACTGACGCTCAATTTCAAATTCTATCAGACTCATGCGGCACCTTCTCAGCCGGTAGGAATGTCCTGTTTTGAACGCCGGGCACAAAACGCACATACAAACCGGGATAAACATTTGAGACGATTGCCCGACACCACCAGAATTACGCATTCACCCTGTCTGGAGCTTACCAGGTCTTTTCGAATCATCATTTAAAATCAGTGTATAATGGCCGAGTCCTGCTGCCACCCCTTCCCCGCCATTTTTGCTTTTTGAACAGTGGATATCTCCTCCCCCATCACCTCAGGCGAGATACATAAGCGACTCTGCCGATTGCGTTTTTTGGAAGTGTCCACAGGCCCCAAAAAATTCGTGCCGGAGAGACGTTTTTAACAACCGGGAGTCATTTCGGGCGGAATGGGCCGAAAACAAAAAGTCCCGGAATCGCAAGCGATCCGGGACCTGTCAGAAAAAGCGTTAAAAATCAGTCTTTGGCGGCGGAAAGCTTCGCTTCCAGAGCCTCGATGCGGGCACGCAGCGCGTCGTTTTCATCACGCGCCTGAATGGCCATTTCGCGAACGGCATCGAATTCCTCGCGCCGGACGACGTCCAGACTGTTCAGCCAGCGATCCGCCTGCGCGTGAAAAGCGGCTTCGGCTTCCTTGCGCACACCCTGCGCCGCGCCGGCCGCATCGGTCATCAGCTTGGCGAATTCATCCAGAAAACGGTTGGTGCCTGTCGTGCTCATGGCGCTCATCCTTCGTCGGTTCAGGGGCATCGTCTTGCCCGCTGTTGCTAGCCTTCAGGTAGGCACTCCATCGCCGCCTTGCAAGCGAAATCGAAAAATCGCAAGAGCTTGCATGGCCTACGGTATCTTGAACCGGAGCTTGAAGAATCACCTTGACCGCCGCCACCGCAATCGCCATTTTCCTTGGCGTCAGGGAGACCGGTGAGCATCATCGCCCGGCCCCTTGAGGCAATGGCTCGTTCCGTTGTCCGCCCCGCAACGATGACGGAATATACGGATTGTTAGCCGCCCCCACCCAACTCGCCATCATGCCCTTCCCCAATATCGATCCGGTGGCGCTGTCCCTTGGCCCGCTCTCGATCCACTGGTACGGCATCGCCTATGTCGCGGGCATCATGCTCGGCTGGTTCTATGCCCGCCGCCTCGCCCGCACGGATCGCCTGTGGCCGAACGAGACGTCGCCGATCTCGGCGCAGCATCTTGACGATTTCATCCTCTGGGCAGCCGGCGGCATCGTGCTCGGCGGGCGCATCGGCTACATCCTGTTTTACGATCTCACCGCGGTTGCCGCCAATCCCATCAGGGCAATCGAGATATGGAATGGCGGCATGTCGTTCCATGGTGGCCTGATCGGCACCACCATCGCCATGATCCTTTTCGCCCGCAAGAACGGCATTCCGGTCTGGAGCATGTTCGACATCGTCGCGGCCGTAGCACCCATCGGCCTGCTGTTCGGGCGCATCGCCAATTTCATCAATGGCGAATTGTGGGGGCGCATCGCCGACGTGCCATGGGCGGTCGTGTTCCCGACCGGCGGCCCCTTCGCGCGGCACCCGAGCCAGCTTTATGAAGCGGGTCTCGAAGGCCTCGTGCTCGTCATCGTTCTGGCAATCGCCATCTATGCCTTCAGGGCGCTGAAGACACCCGGCGTCGTCACCGGCATCTTCGTCTGCGGTTACGCGCTGTCGCGCATCTTCGTGGAATTCTTCCGCGAGCCGGACGCGCAGATCGGTTATCTCGCCGGCAACTGGCTGACCATGGGCATGGTGCTCTCCACGCCCATGTTCGCTCTCGGCCTCTGGGCGGTTCTGCGGGCGCGCAGCGCGGCAAAAAGCGCCTGAACGGTATGACCCGCCATGACGACACCGCTCGCGCAACGCATCAAATCACTTATCCGGCTCAACGGTCCGCTTAGCGTTACCGACTTCTTCTCGCTCTGCCTCGCCGATCCGGAGCACGGTTATTACAGGAGTCGCGAGCCCTTCGGCCGTTCGGGCGATTTCATCACCGCACCTGAAGTCAGCCAGCTTTTCGGCGAAATGCTCGGCGTTTTCGTAGTCCATGCCTGGCAGAGGCACGGCGCCCCCATGGAAACGCAATTGGTGGAAATCGGCCCCGGCCGCGGCACTATGATGTCGGACATGCTGCGCGTCATCCGCCGCATCGCACCGCCGCTTTACGAGACGATGCAGGTGCATCTGGTGGAAACCAGCCCCCGCCTTTCCGCCATCCAGAAGGAAACGCTGGCCGCACATGCGGACAGATTGACCTGGCATGACAGTTTCGACGACGTGCCGGAAGGTTTCCTGCTCCTCGTCGCCAACGAGCTTTTCGACGCCATTCCGATCCGGCAATTCATAAAGACGCCCCAGGGTTTTCGCGAACGGGTCGTCAGCCTCGATGCCAATGACGAACTTGTGTTCTCGACCGGGCTTGCCGGCATAGACCCGGCCCAGCTGCCGCCGCAGCCGGAACGGCAGCCGATTGGCACCATATTCGAGATTTCGCCTGCCCGCGAAGCCGTGATGACCGCGATCTGCCAGCGCCTCTCCGCCCATGGCGGCACGGCGCTCGCCATCGATTACGGCCATCTGGTCGCCGGTTATGGTGATACGTTGCAGGCCATGCGCAACCATGCCTTCGACCCGGCGCTTGCGCATCCCGGCGAAGCCGATCTCACCAGCCATGTCGATTTCGAAAGCCTCGTAAAAACGGCCGAAGCAACCGGCGTACACGTCAACGGCGCCCTGAGACAGGGCGACTTTCTCTATGGCCTCGGTCTCAAGGAACGCGCGGCCGCGCTTGCCGCCAAGGCCACGCCCGACCAGACGCTGGAAATCGCCGAAGCGGTCAACCGCCTCGCCGGCGAAGGCGCCGGCAAGATGGGGGAACTTTTCAAGGTCATCGCCGTTTCAAGTCCCGCGCTTCATCTCCTGCCGTTTCGCGCGGTGGATTGACAGCGCAATCACCTCTGGGCCAACATCGCCGCGACACACGAAGCAGGCACACTGCATCACACACGCCGCGCAACGCCGCGGCAACCGGAAACATCTCGCTTAACCGTAGCTCACTGGCCAACAGCGATATTCTCCAAGGAACTCCCGCACCATGCAGAACGCAACGCTGCCGCTCCCCATCCAGAGTCCCCTGCTCGCCGACTACAGCAAAAACCGTATCCGTCACGGTTTTTTCACCCGGCAGGGCGGGGTGTCGGAAGGGCTTTATCAGGGCCTGAATGTCGGTCTCGGCTCGCATGACGAACCGGAACGGGTGCAGGAAAATCGCCGGCGCGTGACGCAATGGTTCGGCCTGTCGGCGGAGCGCCTCGCCACCGTGCACCAGATCCATTCCCCCGATGTTCTCGTGGTCGATGAAACCTATGACGGCAGCCGCCCGCAGGCCGACGCCATGGTAACCGCGACACCGGGTTTCGTGCTTGGCGTGCTGAGCGCCGATTGCGGCCCGATCCTGTTTGCCGATGCGGAAGCCGGCGTCGTGGGTGCGGCCCATGCCGGCTGGAAAGGGGCGCTGTTCGGCGTGCTCGAAAACACCATCGAGACCATGACGACGCTCGGCGCCAGCCGGGAACGCATCGCCGCCTCGCTCGGCCCCTCCATCAGCCAGAACAATTATGAGGTCGGTCCGGAATATGTGGCGCGTTTCACCGATATCGATCCGGCCTATGCGGATTATTTCGCCGGGACGGAAAGGCAAGGTCACGCATTGTTCGACCTCAAGCAATTCACCATCGACCGGCTGACGAAAGCCGGTGTGAAGGCGGAAAATCTCGGCCTCTGCACCTATCCCGACGAACATCGCTTCTATTCCTACCGCCGCACCACCCACCGCGCCGAACCCGATTATGGCCGGCAGATTTCCGCAATCGCAATTCTGGAGGACTGACATGGCCCTGCATTTCGAGCTTTCGGAATTCGATGCCCGCCGCGAGCGGCTGCTCGCGAAAATGGCCGAGGAGAAGCTGGACGCCTTGCTGCTTTTCGCGCAGGAAAGCATGTATTGGCTGACCGGCTATGACACGTTCGGCTACTGCTTCTTCCAGACGCTGGTGGTCAAATCGGACGGCTCCATGACGCTTCTGACCCGCTCGGCGGATCTGCGCCAGGCCCGCAATACCTCGATCATCGAGAATATCCTGATCTGGGTCGACCGGCCCAATGCCGACCCGACGCTCGATCTCAAGAACCTGCTGAGCGATCTCGACCTGCTGGGTGCAAAGATCGGCGTCGAATACGACACCCACGGCATGACCGGCCGCGTCGCCCGCCTGCTGGACAATCAGCTCGCCAGCTTTTGCCAGATGAGCGACGCTTCCTATCTGGTCAGCACCCTGCGGCTGGTCAAAAGCCCGGCCGAGATCGCCTATGCGCGCAAGGCGGGCCAACTGGCCGATGCGGCGCTGGACGCGGCGCTGCCGCTCATCAGGCCCGGCGCGGACGAGGCCGCAATTCTCGCGGCAATGCAGGGAGCGGTTCTGGCCGGCGGCGGCGATTACCCCGCCAATGAATTCATCGTCGGTTCCGGCGCGGATGCGCTGCTGTGCCGTTACAAGGCCGGCCGCCGCAGGCTCGACGCCAAGGATCAGTTGACGCTGGAATGGGCGGGTGTCAGCGCTCACTACCATGCCGCCATGATGCGCACGGTGGTGATCGGCGAACAGGATTTCCGCCAGAAGGAGCTCTACAGCGCCTGCCTGCAAAACCTCACCGCCATTGAAGAGGTGCTGCGACCGGGCAAGACCTTTGGCGATGTCTTCGACGTCCATGCCCGCGTGATGGATGAACGCGGCTTGACCCGTCATCGGCTGAACTCCTGCGGTTATTCGCTGGGCGCGCGCTTCTCGCCGTCGTGGATGGAGCATCAGATGTTCCACGCCGGCAATCCGCAGGAGATCACCGCCGACATGACGCTCTTCGTGCATATGATCGTGATGGATTCCGATTCCGGCACGGCCATGACGCTCGGCCAGACCTATCTGACCACCGACGGCGCACCGGAGCCGCTCTCGCGCCACAACCTCGATCTTCTCACAGCTTAAATCGCCGCCGGGTTTGACAGAGCGGGAAAACCGCCCTTACATTGCGCCACCTTGGGCAAGAAGGAGCGGAACATGAGAGAGAAAATCGCATGAGCCGGACGGGGTTCACCCCCCTTTTTCCGGCCATCATTGTTCCAGCGATGATGCTGGCCCTGTCAGGCTGCAACACGACGGAAGCGCTGACACCGCAGGTGGATGTCGGCCACAATGCCTCGCAATCGACACCCGTGACCCAGGGCGATCTCGACCAGATGGCCGCCGCCGCCGACCGCGCGCCCACGGGCGCTCCGGCAACCGCAACATCCGTTCCCGCCTATGCACCGCAAAACTCGTTGCAGGCGCAGGCACAGGCGCTGTCCAACGGCAGCCAGTATGGCGAGCCGCTTCGCCAGAACCAGACCCCAGCCCAGCCACCCGCCGCCGCTCAACCCGCACCTGCACAGCAGACGGCATCGCTTGCGCCCGCCTCTTCCGCAAACTCCATCCGCTTCCTGCCGATCATCGGAGCGCCCGTTCAGGCGGTGACGCCGCTGTCGCGCCAGCTCGGGGCCGAAGCGCGGGCGAAGGGGCTGACCATCCGGGCCTCCAACGACAATTCGGCCGAAAATATCCTGAAGGGATATTTCTCCGCCTTTGCCGATGGCGCCAAGGTCAATGTCGTCTACGTCTGGGACATTCTGGACGCCAATGGCGTTCGGCTTCACCGCCTGCAGGGGCAGGAAACGGTGGCGGCAAAAGGTAGCGATCCATGGGCCGCCGTGACCGACAGGGTCATGCAGGATATCGCTGCAAAAACGCTCAACGACTATTCGTCATGGAAGCAGTCTCAACAGGGATGAGGTGAAAACGGCGGGAGAAGTCACAGAGATTTCACGAAAATCATTGCGAAAGCGCGGAGTCCTCTTGCAATCGGAAGCAACAGCGCTATTAAGGCGCGCATGGCAACAAGGCGTATCCGGCAAAGGCTTTTCAGCCGGATGTTCCTCCCCTTGAACGACGCTTGGTTACGGTGGATTGAGCCCCGTGATGCAAGGCGATGGCATGGAAACAGGCGGCCGCAATGAAGGTTTTCGCAGGCAATTCGAACCGGCACCTTGCCGAAGCGATCTGCAAGTATCTTAACGTTCCTCTCGGAAATGCCACTGTAAAGCGGTTTGCTGACCAGGAAATATTCGTAGAAATCAGCGAGAACGTGCGCGGCGAAGACGTTTTCATCGTCCAGTCCACCTCCTTCCCGGCAAATGATCATCTGATGGAACTGCTCATCATGATCGACGCCATGCGCCGCTCCTCTGCCAAGCGCATTACCGCGGTGCTTCCCTATTTCGGTTACGCCCGCCAGGACCGCAAGGCCGGCCCCCGCACCCCTATTTCCGCCAAGCTCGTCGCCAATCTGATCACCGAAGCCGGCGCCGACCGCGTTCTCACCCTCGATCTCCATGCCGGCCAGATTCAGGGCTTCTTCGATATCCCCACCGACAATCTCTTCGCAGCGCCCATTCTGGCCCGCGACGTGAAGGACCATTACGACACCAACAATGTCATGGTCGTTTCGCCCGATGTCGGCGGCGTGGTTCGCGCCCGTGCACTCGCCAAGCGTCTCGACTGTCTTCTGGCCATCGTCGACAAGCGCCGTGACCGTCCGGGCGAATCCGAAGTCATGAACGTCATCGGCGATGTCTCCGGCAAGGACTGCATCCTCATCGACGACATCGTCGATTCCGGCGGCACGCTCTGCAACGCCGCTGAGGCGCTGCTGAAAAAGGGCGCCACCAGCGTCACCGCCTATATCACCCACGGCGTGCTTTCCGGCGGCGCGGTTGCCCGCGTGGCCTCCTCGAAGCTGCGCGAACTCGTCATCACCGACAGCATCCAGCCGACCACCGGTGTCCAGTCCGCGCATAATATCCGCGTGGTCAGCACCGCAGGCCTGCTCGGCGAAGCGATCAACCGCACCGCACAGGAACAGTCGGTTTCCGGCCTGTTCGACTGAGCAGCTGCGGAAACCTCGGCAATCATTCTGGGGCTTGGCGAATTGCCGCCCGGTTTAGATTTCCGGGCAGGCTGCGGTCCATCTCGAAATCGCTGGTTCCCTCGATGTCATCCTCGGCCCTGTGCCGAGGACCTAGTCATGTTAAATAAATCAACAGGTCGCAGATCCTCGAGACAAGTCCGAGGATGACGCAGGAGTGTCTGGCGCGCTTCGCCATTCACCTCATTGAAGCGAACTTCGAAGTTCCCCTTAAGACGAAGCCGCACCCGCATCCGGCGGCCGTTGCAGACGCGAGGCTGCGGCCTTGATTTTCGGCCACCAGCGCCGAACCCTGGTCAGGACAGCATGGCGACCGTTACGCCAGATACTGACCGTATCCGCTGTGACCGCATCGCCGGTAAACAGATGGCGATGACGTCCGATCACCAGCGCCCGGTAGAGAAACAGGGTCGTGAGGGCGGAAAACAGGATAGACATCACCACATCGCTGAGGAAATGCCCGCCGGCCGCGATGCGCAAGCCGGACATGAGGACGATCATACCGGCAGCGATGCTTCCCATCGCCAACCGTCCGCGCCGTTGCAGCCGGGGCCAGACGAGCACGCAGAGCGGCAGGAAGAAACTGGCGATCAGCGCGGTTTCGCCGGAAGAAAACGAGCAGTTCGAATAACATTGCGCACTGTACTGGAAAGGCGGCGTGAAAAGCTGCTGCCCGCCGAATTCGGTGACGCTGAACGGGCGCGCGCGACCGATGGTCGCCTTCAGTACGCCATTGACGAGAAGCCCGGCGCAGAGGATCACCGGCCCGCACAGGAAGGCCCATACCCGCCAGCCGGTTCTTTGCAGTGTGCCCAGCCGCAGATTGCCGACAAGAATCACGAAAGCCAGAAGGGTGGCAAGCTCCGTACCTTCGCGCAGCGTATCCCGCAACCATTCGGGAAACGGTTCACGGCCGGACCATGGCTGCTCGACGGGCGAGAAAAACAGGGCGGAGAATCTGAGATCGATGGAGGGAAAGGTCGCGAACAGGATCACGAGCGCCAATGTCGCGAATGTCACCCAGATCGTGATCCGCATATGCGAAAGATCATTGTCCATTGCTGCCCTCCGGCATGCATCGCGGCAGCAGGCGCCAGAGTCCGATTTCCCTGCCTTCGAGGAAACCCGGCCCGGCGGTCCAGCGAGCGACCGGCGCCTCGCCGGCAAGGCAGGCCGGCAGGCCATCCGCGCTTGCCAGGAACAGGGGACTTTTCGCCTCGCCGGGTTTCAGCGGGTAAAGAAGCGCATAGTGACTGGAAGGCACGCCGGTTTCAGGCAGCGCGCGCGTCATCACCTGCTTCTCATCCCGAAGCTGATAAAAAAGCTCGGCAAGTATCGAACGGTCGGTAGCGACGATGGCGTCCGCACTCGCCTCGCGCGCCCGTAACAGACCGGTCGACACCAGCTCGGCGCGACCTAGATACCGCGCCATCGCCAGTTCACCTTTCGGCAGGCGCAATTGCGTTCCGGCAATGGTCATCAGCGGCAGCACAACGGCCACGATGCCGCCGAGCACAAGCGTGGACACGGTAAGCCAGCGCCGCGACGCCAGGACCGGCACCGCCAGCAGCACGCCGGCCGCATAGGCCCCGACCGCCCAGTTGGCGAGCGCCCGTGACATCAAACCCTGCGCGGTAATCAGCAGAACGATCGGCACCGAAAGCGCGACCAGCGCCCGGGTTTCGGCATTCTTCGCACGAATTGTTGCGACGATCATGCCGACGAAAACGAATGGTCCGACCACGCCCGCCTGGGAGAAGAAGAATTCCAGCGCGGAACCGACCTTCAGCTGGACGCCATGCCAGTTCGCATTATCCGCCGTATGGCGTGCGGTCATGAAATCATGCGCCGCGTTCCACCACAGATTGGGCGCGATGACGGCAACGCAGACCAGCGCAGCAATGACCGCGTCACGCAGCCGGATTCGCCATGCCTCACAGAGCCAGCCGGCGACGATGAAGCAGGGTAGAAAATAGATCATCGCATATTTCGACATCAGTCCGAGGCCGAAGCAGAGACCGAGGGCGATGCTCCAGCCCAACGCCGCCCTGCCCTCGCGGCGGGCCAGCGCAAGCTTCCGCACGGAGATCATCGACAGCACGATGAACAGCATCATCGGCGTATCGGTCGAGATCAGCAGGCTGCCGAGCGTTACGGCCGGCAAGGTCAGATAGATAAGGGCGGCCAGGGATGCCAGCCTGACATCATAGATCATGCGGCCGAGCGCAAGGATGGCCGCCGCCGCCACACCATGCACCACGGGCGCGGCCAGCCGAACCTGAAACGTGCCCTCACCGCCGCCCAGAACGGTTGCCGCGCGAATGAGCCAGCCGATCAGGGGCGGCTTGGAATAGGCGCCGAGCGCCATCTCCCTGCCCCATAGCCAATATTGCGCCTCATCGACGAAAAGGTCGGTGCGATTGAAGGCCAGCCCAAGGACGCGCAGCGCGGTTACGAGGACGATCGCCACGAATGCAAATGTCAGCCATCGGCGCTCATCGCCTGCCTGCGCATAAGGCAGGGTCGCCGCCTCATGCATGCTGGCGGCGTTCTGCATGAATCAACCAGAGATTTCGGGCATAGATGAAAAGGCCGGACGCCTGACCCAGAATGAAGACTGGATCGCGCCGCCAGATGGCGTAGGAAAGCAGCACCAGACCGCCGAGAACGGAAAAATACCAGAAGGCCACGGGAATGACCGAGCGGTTTGCCCGTTCCGAAGAAATCCATTGAACCAGAAAACGCATGGTAAACAGCATCTGGCCCATGAAGCCGGTGCAGACCCACAGAAATTCCTTCCAGCTGTTCACATGCAGCATGGACCATAAAGCCGGTGCATTCACGGCGATGTCTCCGTTTTGAAAGTTTCAGCCCAGCTTGACCGCTTGCGCCGGCGCAGCAGCCAGGCGACGCCGATCAGATCGTGGATGCCGACAAGCGCGCGGCCGATATTGGTGTAATGGGAATTTCCGTGCAGCCGCGCCCGGTGCGTAACGTCGACATGGGTAACCTGCCAACCGTCGCGATTGAACAGCGCCGGGAAATAGCGGTGGTGATGATCGAAATAGGGCAAGGCGAGATAGGCGTCGCGGCGGAAGGCCTTGAGCCCGCAGCCGGTGTCGCGCGTGCCATCCTTCAATATCCGCGCCCGAAGCCCATTGGCGAAGCGGGAGGAGAGGCGTTTTCCAAGCGTATCGCGCCGGCCGACGCGCTGGCCTGCCACGAGGCCAAGCCGGCTGGGCGCGCTGGCGGAAAGAAGCGGAGCGAGAAGAGCCGGCAGATTGTCCGGCGGGTTCTGCCCGTCTCCATCCAGCATGCAGATGACCGGCGCACGCGCCGCCTGCACACCGCTGTGGATCGCCGCAGACTGTCCGCCCTGACGATCATGGCGGACCAGCCGCAGCATCGGGTAACGATCGCCAAGCGCAAGCACCGCTTCAACCGTGCCGTCCGAAGATGCGTCGTCCACCACCACGATCTCGAAGGCGCCGACAGGCTGGCAGGCGGCAAAAATCTCCGCCACGAGCGTTTCCACACTCGCTTGCTCATTGTGCATGGGCACGACAACGGCGAAATCCGGCCTCGGTTTCACGCTGGCTCCGTCATATCCGTCCGCATTCAGTCCGCAGACATCATTGATAGTGGCGAGAGAAGGAGCGCGGAAAGCTTGCATGAACATGAACAGCCGTTGAACTTCACTCGATATGCGCCCGTTCTATTGCAGTTTTATTACGGGAAACGCGTCAGTGGCGGCCGGCTATTTTTTCACGGCATGCGGGAAATAATCGTACAATTCCCAGCGCTTTTAACGTGACCGTAAACAATTTTTGCCACGGTATGGCCACGTTTTTTGGGGGGAGGAAACAGGATGCCGGGTGTAAATCCGACTGCTGTCAAAGCTAAATCATTGTCGATAAAGGCCAAATTTGCAGCGCTCGTCACGGGCGCGACGCTGGTTTCATGTCTTTCCGTGGGGTTGTTGTCCTATGAGATGGGGAAGTCGGGACTGATCGACGCCAGCAAAATCAGGCTCGAAACGGTTGCAGGCAACCAGTCCAAGCAGCTTGACGCCTATACTTTGCGCGTCGAACAGAGCATTTCCGAACTGTCGCAGAACGCCGCGGTCGCACAGGCGCTGGAAACGATGACCACCGTCGTGCCGACGGAAAGGGATGCGATCATCCAGGCTTTCCGCCGCGAGGGCGTCTCCGAAGAGGAGCGTGCCTCCTTCAATGGCGAAGGCCTGCGATTGCTTTATGCCATTCGCCACGCCACCATCAACGCCGCCATCGCCAGCGTCTGGCGCAACACCCGTGTCAGCGACATCTATGTGATCGACAAGACCGGCCTCATTATTTACACCGTGACCAAGGGGAAGAACTTCCTCACCAGCGTGACGGAACCGCAGAACGCCGCGATCAAGGACCTGTTCGACCGCATCGAAGCCGGCAAGGACGGCGTCGTCAGCACCACCGGTTTCACTGGCGGCGAAAATGATTCGGCCATGATCGGCATGCCGCTCGCCGTCTCCAACTGGGGCCAGCTCCAGCGCAAGGGCGCCGTCATCATGCGCATCGCCGCCGATCGCATCGGCGCGGTGGTAACGCCCGAGGAAACCGGCAAGACCATCGATGACGCCGTTCTCCTGAGCGCCGACGGCAAACGTCGGGCCGGCGTACTCTCGGGCGGCGCCGATGCTGCCGTTTCCGCAAGCCTCGCCGCACTTTCCAACGCAAACAACGCCGGAACGGTGATGGCGCAGACACCTGCGGGCAACATCTTCTATGCCTATCGCCCGGTCTCAGTCTTCGGACAAAAACATCTTCTGGCCATCGGCCAGCAGGAGAGCAAGGTTCTCGCCGCCGCCAACGATCTCGCCTTCTGGGCGACGGTTGCGACACTGGCCGTGCTTGCGATCATGACGCTGATCGGCATTTTCGTTTCCGCAAACCTCACCAAGCCGCTGACCGGCCTTGCGGGGCTGATGGAACGCCTGAACGGCGGTGAAAACAACATCGAGATCAAGGCCGTTTCCCGTGGCGACGAGATCGGCACCATGGCGCGCGCGCTTGAATCCTTCCGCCAGGGCATTCTGGACAAGCAGCGCATGGAAGCCGAATCCCATCGCAAGAGCGAAGAACTGGACGAGGAACGCGCCCAGCGGGAAATGGAAAAGGCAAGAAGCGCGAAAGAACTGGAAGAGGCTGTCGACGCACTCGCCACCGGTCTCGCCAATCTCGCCGCCGGCAGGCTCGATCTCCGCATCGACAAATCCTTCGTGCCGTCGCTCGATCATCTGCGCATCGACTTCAACAACTCCATGGCAGGCCTGGAAGCGACCATCTCCAACATCGGCGAAAGCGCCAATGCCATCCGCTCTGGCTCCGGCGAACTGAAAAGCGCATCGGAAGACCTGTCGCGGCGCACCGAACGTCAGGCCGCAGCCCTTGAGGAAGCGGCAGCAGCACTCGGAGACATGACGCAGGCCGTCAATCTCTCGCTGTCGCGCTGCAATGTCGCCGTCGAGGCGACGGCGGGCACGATGCAGGATGCGCACAAGTCCACGGCCGTCGTTAAAGAAGCGATCGTCGCGATGGAACGCATCGAGACCTCGTCGGCCAAGATCCGCCAGATCATCGATGTCATCGACCAGATCGCCTTCCAGACCAATCTGCTGGCACTGAATGCCGGTGTGGAAGCCGCCCGCGCCGGCGAAGCCGGCAAGGGCTTTGCCGTTGTGGCGCAGGAAGTTCGCGAGCTCGCCCAGAAATCGGCAGCCGCCGCCCGGGACATCACGACGCTGATCGCCACTTCGGCGGGCGATGTGGAAAGCGGCGTGGCGCTGGTGCTGAAGACCGGTGAAAGCCTCGAGCAGATCCAGAAACGCATCCAGTCGGTCAACGACCAGATCGGTGAGATCGCCACCGCATCGCGCGAACAGTCCGGCCGCCTCAGCGAAATCAACGCCTCCGTCAACGAACTCGACCATGTAACGCAGCAGAACGCGGCCATGGTGGAGGAAACGACGGCGGCCGCCTTCTCGCTATCCAGCGAGGCGGACGGCCTGACCGAACAGGTGGGGCAGTTCTCGGTCGGCGGCGCCCGCCAACGGGACCAGCGTTACGCGGCATAAACCGCAACGAAAAAAGGCCGGAGGCAAAACCTCCGGCCTTTCTGTTTGAAGCCGGGCTCCCAGGGGCCGAAGCCCCTGGGAACACGCCGGCGATCTGGCACCACAGCCCCTCGCCGGCTTCCGGGGAGGACCTCAGAAGAAACCGACCTTGTTCGGGCTGTAGGACACGAGCAGGTTCTTGGTCTGCTGGTAATGGTCGAGCATCATCTTGTGGGTCTCGCGACCGATGCCTGACTGCTTGTAACCGCCAAAGGCAGCGCCCGCCGGATAGACGTGATAGCAATTCGTCCATACGCGGCCCGCTTCGATGCCCCGGCCGGCCCGATAGGCAATGTTGGTGTCGCGGCTCCAGACGCCTGCGCCCAGACCGTAAACCGTGTCATTGGCGATTTCGAGCGCCTCTTCCACCGTCTTGAAGGTGGTGACGGAGACAACCGGTCCGAAGATTTCCTCCTGGAAAATCCGCATCTTGTTGTTGCCTTCGAAGACGGTCGGCTGGATGTAATAGCCATCCTTCAGATCGCCCGTGAGCGTCTTGCGGTCGCCGCCGGTCAGAACCCTGGCACCTTCCTTCTTGCCGATCTCCAGATAGCCCATGATCTTGTCGAACTGTTCCTGCGAGGCCTGTGCGCCCAACATGGTCGACGGATTGAGCGGATCGTCCTGGCTGATGGCCTGAACCCGCTTGATCGCCTTTTCCATGAAGCGGTCATAGATCGATTCATGCACCAGCGCACGCGAGGGGCATGTGCACACCTCGCCCTGATTGAGCGCGAAGAAGGCGAAACCTTCGAGCGCCTTGTCGAGGAAGGCATCGTCCTCGTTCATCACATCGGCGAAGAAGATGTTCGGCGACTTGCCGCCCAGCTCCAGCGTGATGTTGGTGACGTTATCGGCCGCATAACGCATGATTTCCTTGCCGACCGAGGTGGAGCCGGTAAAGGCGATCTTGGCGATGCGGTTGCTCTGCGCCAGCGGCTTGCCGGCTTCGAGACCCGTGCCGTTGACGATGTTGAGGACGCCGGGCGGCAGCAAATCTTCGATCAGTTCCATCACGATGAGAATCGAGGCCGGTGTCTGTTCGGCCGGCTTCAGCACCACGCAATTGCCGGCGGCAAGCGCCGGTGCAAGCTTCCACGCGGCCATCAGGATCGGGAAGTTCCACGGAATGATCTGGCCGACGACGCCGAGCGGCTCATGGAAGTGGTAGGCGACGGTATCGTTGTCGATTTCGCCGATCGTGCCTTCCTGGGCGCGGATGCAGCCCGCGAAATAACGGAAATGGTCGATGGCGAGCGGAATATCCGCATTGGTGGTTTCGCGCAGCGGCTTGCCGTTGTCCCATGTTTCTGCCCGGGCGATGAGATCGAGATTGTCCTCGATCCGCTGGGCGATCTTGAGCAGGATGTTGGAGCGCTCCGTCACGCTCGTCTTGCCCCATTTGTCGCGGGCCTTGTGGGCGGCATCCAGCGCGAACTCGATGTCGGATGCGTCCGAGCGCGGCACTTCGCAGATCTTGTGGCCGGTGACCGGCGAAAGATTATCCATGTAGCGGCCGGATTTCGGCTCCACCCATTTGCCGCCGATGTAATTGCCGTATTTCAGCTTGAAGGGCGCTTCGCCCGCTTTCTGCTGAACCTGAATGTTCATGATTTCATCCTCCCTGATGAAAACGATCCGCAGCGGATCGCATGGGAGGAAGGTGGGCCTAGATGGCGCGGTTCGGTAGAGGGGCGGCGCGGTTCCGCAGCGCACATTGTCTCACATCTGCGACAAAGGCGCCTCGATCCGGCACGATTGGCCGGATCGCACCAGCACGCGCTTTAATGCACGTCGAATTTCTTCATCTTGCGGTGAAGCGTGGCGCGGCTGATGCCGAGCAGCGAAGCGGCCTGCGTGACATTGCCGTTGGTGCGCGACAACACGCGCCGCAGCGCCGAGCGTTCCGCTTCCGCAAGATCGGAACCGCCATCGTGGCGCTGTTCCTGAAGAACATCGGCGGCGGGCAGTCCCTGCGCGATGCGGGCATCGTCCAGCTTCAACGCAAGGCGTGCGGCGCGGGTCGCACCCAGCACGAGATCGTCCTGATCCACGGCCAGCAGCGACAGCGCCGCGCCGAACCCGCTCGGCACGACGACGATGCGCGCACCCGGAAAGGCACGGCGGAAAAGATTGCCCTCGATGCGCTGCGCCGCATCCTTCACCGCCTGGGTGACGAAGGAAAAGGTCATCTCGTTGATGTCGTCGCGGCAGGTGGAAATATCGAGCGCGCCCGTCACCCGGCCGGTGTGATCGCGGATGGGAGCCGTGGTGCAGCAGAGTTCGGTATTCGACGTGAAGAAATGCTGATCGCGGTAGACCACCACCGAGCGCTCATCCACCAGTGCCGTGCCGATGCCATTGGTGCCCACGCTTTCTTCGCTCCAGACCGCCCCGGACCAGAGGCCAAGCGCTCGGAAATCACGATCATCGCCCGAAGCGCCGCGGCGCTCCAGCGCAACGCCCTGCGCATCGGTCAAAAGCAGGCAGCAGCCGGATTTGCCGACGCTTTGGAAAATGCGGTCGAGTTCATCCGTGCTTTCGGCAATCAGGCCGGCCGCACTTTCGCGGGCGCGGCGGAATTCATATTCGCTGAGAAAGATCGGCTTGCGGTTTTCCTCCGGTGCAAGATGATGTTTGACCATGCAGCGACGCCAGGAGGCGACAATCGGAGAACTTGCGGCGGCGGAACGATGGCGCGCGGTTTCATACACGCGTTCCGCATGGGCGATGTCTGTCGGCATACGCTCCTCCCAAAGCTTTTCGGCGATGGTGCGCTGGAAGCGGCCATGTTTCAACAAAAAATTTCGCGACCGGCCTTGCCGGGCGCAGCCGCGGGCGGCGCCAGACTATCGGACCGCCTTGAAATAACGCCGGCCGGCGGTCACGTCCGTCTCATCCTCGGCCGAAAGGAACGTATCGTCCACGAGATTAGCGATGGAGGTCAGCGGACCGGGCTTGCCGAAAAAGAAGCCCTGCACCTGCAGGCAGCCTTCACGCCGCAGAAACTCGATATGGGCCTTGGTTTCGACCCCTTCCGCAAGCACCGGAATATTGAGGCTGTGCGCCAGAATGAGCGTCGAGCGAACGATCGCCTCCGACTGCACGTTGGTCGACAGGCCATCGATGAAGGCACGGTCGATCTTGATCTTGTCGAAGGGGAAGCTCTGCAGCGTCGAAAGCGATGAATAGCCCGTACCGTAGTCATCCATGGCGATCTTGACGCCGAGCGACTTGAGTTTGCGGATGGTGACGAGCGCGTGGCGATGGTCGGCGATAATGCTGCCTTCGGTGATTTCCAGCTCGAGCCTTTCCGGCGCAAGCCCCGTCTCGGCGAGAATTTTCTCAACCTTGTCGGGGAAATCATTATCCGCAAGCTGCTGCGGCGCGACGTTTACGGCAATGGCGAGCGATTTTTTCCACTGAGCGGCCTGCGCGCAGGCTTCTCTCAGAACCCATTCGCCCAGTTCGACAATAAAGCCGGTTTGTTCGGCGATCGGAATGAATTCGGCCGGGGAGACCATGCCGCGTTCGGGATGGTTCCAGCGCAAAAGCGCTTCGAAACCGACGATACTGCCGCTCTTGGTGTCGTTCTGCTGCTGGTAATAAAGCTCGAACTCGTTATTGGCGAGGCCGCTGCGCATGGCGACGGCCAGCACGTTGCGCTCACGCGCGGCCTCGTCCATGGATTTGTCGTAAAAGCATATGGTGTCCGAAGTACCGCTTTTTGCCCGGTACATGGCGACATCCGCCTGGGCCATCAGCGTATCGGCATCGATGGAGCCGGTATTGCGAACCGATATGCCGACGCTTGCGCCGACCGAAAATGTCTGTCCGTTCCATTCCACCGGCTTGCTGATCTGCTCGATCAATCGCTGGGCGAACTCCGCGCCATCGGCGCGGGTGTAATAGGAATGGGTCATCGCCACGAATTCATCGCCGCCCATGCGCGCCAGAAACTCTCCGGTCTTCAGCACGGAACTCGCGCGGTCGGCGATGGCGCGCAGCACGGCGTCACCCGCCGCATGGCCATGCACGTCATTGATTTCCTTGAAACGGTCGAGATCGATGGACAGAAGCGCCGTATGCGCGCCCATCGAGACATGGCGTGTGCGACGATTGAGATGCTCGATGAATGCCGCCCGGTTGGGAATGCCCGTCAGCGGATCGTGCAACGAAAGATGGCGATAGCGGGCGACCGCCTGCTGGGTGGACTGCGCATCGATGACATATGTGGAGAGCCCAAGCGCCAGAAGCAGAAGCGTCACCGCAATGGCGCCTCCGCCCATGATGGCCGGCGGCAGCAGGTTTTCCGGAATGACGATGCGCGGGTCGAAGGCGAAGGACATCGACGCCATGCCGGTATAATGCATCGAGGCAATGGCCAGAATGAGAAACGCCACAGCACTGTACTGGCAGAAACGGTTGAGAGGCCGGGCAATGCGATTGACCGCGATGGCGCCCAGCACAGCGCCCAATACCAGCGAGGCGATGACATAGGCCTGATCCCAGAAAAGCATGCCCTGAACATTATAGGCAGCCATGCCGGTGTAATGCATGGCCGCAATGCCGAGGCCGAGCACCACGCCACCGGCTTCCACCAGCACGCTGCGCCCGCCATAGGCGGAAATGCCGAAACCGGCAGTCGTCGTGGTAATGGCGATCAAAAGCGACAGCCCGGTGAGATAGGGATCGTATCCGACATCGCCCGCCGCGACATAGCCCAACATCGCGACGAAATGGGTGGTCCATATCGCCGCCCCGCCATTGACGCCCGCCAGAAACAGCCAGTTGACCTTCTGCACCCCCGTCGCCAGACGGGCTTTCGAAAAAAGGCGCATCGAAACGAAACTACCCAGCATGCAGACGAAGACCGCTGCGGCGGTGTATCGATAGTCGTGATCGATGGTGAGGCACTGGAGAACTTTGAGCATTGTCATCTACGCAATTGGAATTTTGCGTAGCCTTATCATTCGCCAAGTTTTCACCCGGTTTATGTGCATGGATAAGCATATATTAAAGGTTGCAACAAACGAGTGAATTAGTGGGCACTAATAAAATTATAAAGCGGCACCCGCCAAAAACGGGCCGCTCTTGTCTTTATGCTCCGTTTGTATTATAGCGCCCGCACCCGTGTAGACACCCTTGGAGGCAACGCGGGCGGGATGGCCTTTGGCCTCTCCGGTTCAGGCCGCTTCGTTCGGCGTGAACTCTCCATATAACCTCGAAAGGAATTGCCATGAGCAAAGAATCGTATGAGCTCAAGGCCGAGGCGCGCGAACGAGTTGGTAAGGGGTCCTCTCGTGAACTTCGCCGCAACGGTTTGATTCCCGCTGTCATCTATGGTGACAAGCAGGCCCCCATTTCCATCGCCCTGTCGACCAACGAAGTCACCAAGCGTATCCACGCCGGCGGTTTCATGACGACGGTTGCGATCATCGACGTCGACGGCAAGAAGATCAAGGTTCTCCCGAAGGACTACCAGCTTGATCCGGTCCGCGACTTCACCATGCACGTCGACTTCCTGCGCGTTTCGGGCAACACGCTCGTCAACGTCGAAGTTCCGGTTCACTTCGTCAACGAAGAAAAGTCGGACATCAAGATCGGCGGCGTTCTGAACATCGTTCGCCACACGGTGGAATTCCACTGCCCGGCCAACGACATTCCGGAATTCATCACGGTCGATCTTGCTGGTCTGAAGATCGGCGACAACGTCCACATTTCGAATGTGAAGCTGCCGAAGAACATCACGCCGGTTATCGCCGACCGTGACTTCACGATCGCAACGATCGTCGCTCCGGCTGGCGGCGTTGCAGAAGAAACGACTGAAGAAGCTTCCGAGGAATAATCGGCGGCCGCAAGGCCGGACAGCTTTGAACAATGAGGCCCGTTCCGTTTTCGGAACGGGCCTTTTAGTTTTTATGAACTTTAAAACCAGAAAGCTTGCCATCCTCACCTGATACGGAACCCGTTTCAGTGTCGATTAACACTTCCATGAAACGATACCCTCGCGCTGTCGTGAAACACCGGCCGGGCTGAGGAAATGCGTGGGAAAACAGGCTTTTGCCGAAAACCCTCGCAAAACCCTCCGGGCGGACGAAACGGGGCGCAGCAAGTCTGGGGCAAAGGGTAGCTGCAATCGAACATGGCTCATTCCGTCGAAAGTCGCTTTATCGCGATTGTTTCCGGCGCACTTCTTACAGTGGTCGCCCCGCTCTTCACGCTTTTGCTGACGCTCTCCTATCACGAAGCCATTCGCAGCCAGCGTAACCACCTTGAGATTCTGCTGTCGACCAATGCGCAGGCGCTTGCCCGGCCCCTGTGGGACCTTGATGACGACACCATAAACCAGATTACCGGCACCCTCATCTCCGACCCCGTGATCAGGATGGTCGAAGTCAGGGATACCTCCGGCCAGCTCGATATCGTCCAGACGGCCGGCAGCGACATCATTCAGGATGCAGCCTCGACGACGCGCGAAGTAACCTACAAGACCACGAAGGGCTCCGTCACCGTCGGGCAACTGACGATCTATTACGACAATGTCAGCCTTCTGACCTCTTTGAGCCGCACCGAACTGGCCTTCATCACGATTTTCATCCTCGCCGTCCTTACCATCGTTCTTGCCGCCATCGCCGGCAACCGCTTCATGGTCATCCGTCCGCTGATGCGGCTCGCGGCCGCCATCGAGGCGACGCGGCGTCTCGGCTCGCGCCACCACGTCGACTGGCGCTCGAAGGACGAAATCGGCCGGCTGGCGAAAAGCTTCAACGAAATGCAGACCCAGCTCGAAAAGGAAGAGCTGGAGATCAAGAACGCGCATGAGCGTAAGACGGAAATCTACAACCGCACGCCCGCCATGCTGTTTTCGCTCGACAGGCACGACCGCATTGCCGCCGTCAGTGACTATTGGGTGCAGGCGACCGGTTACGACCGCACCCGGATACTCGGCCTGAATTTCGCCGATCTCATCCATCCCGATGACCGGCTTCTGTTCCAGCAGCGCAAGACGGCTCATCCATTGCCCGATGCCTCGCATAGCGGCATTACCGTGCGTTTCCATTGCATGGATGGCAGCCTCATGGATGCGCTCATCCTCGAAAAGGCCCTCGATTCCGGCGATGCGGCCCATCAGAGCACCTGCCTCTGCGTCATGACGGACGTGACCGAACTGCGCCAGTCGGAAAAGCGCAACCGCCAGCAGGCCATTTCCGACCACCTGACCGGCCTTTTCAACCGCCAGGGCTTCGAGGCCATTCTCGACCTGCAAATCCGCGATGCGGACCGCAACGGCAGCGAGCTGGCCTGCCTGTTCATCGACCTCGACCGGTTCAAGGCGATCAACGACAATCTCGGCCATGCCGCGGGCGACGCTGTTCTTAAACAGTTCACGCTAAAGCTCGAACCGCTGCTGACGCCGCTGGACAGCGCATCGCGGCTGGGCGGCGACGAATTCGCCATTCTTCTGGCCGGCGACAAGGTGGAAGAGCGCGCCCTGCAATTCTGCGAGCGCATCTGCGCCATGCTCGACACGCCCTTCGAGATCGAAAGCAACAGCATCCGCCTCAGCGCCAGCATCGGCATGGCGGTCTATCCCCTGCACGCCGCCAGCGCCTCCGAGCTTTTGCAGAATGCCGACATGGCCATGTATACCCGCAAGCGCACGGGCAAGAACGGCTCGCAGGTCTTCGACAGTTCGATCATGGACCGGGCGCGCGAACATGCGGAGCTGGAACGGGATATCGCGCAGGCGCTTTCCGAAGACTGGTTCGAGGCCTATTTCCAGCCGATTCAAAACCTCGCCACCGGCCAGACGGCGGGTTTCGAGGCGCTGCTGCGTCTCAACCACCCGGACAAGGGCCTGCTTTCCCCGGCCGCGATCGTCAGCCTTGCGGAAGAAAACGGCACTATCCACCGCATCGGCAATGTCATTCTCGATCAGTCGATCGCCAATCTCGCCAGGCTGTCGCACCTGCCGGGCATGGACCAGACCTATGTGGCGGTAAATTTCTCACCGTTGCAATTCGAACCGGGATTGCCGACGCGCATCGCCGGCGTTCTGCACCGCCACGGCATTCTTCCCAGACGGCTGGTCATCGAGATCACCGAAGCCGTTATCATGAAGGACGATCCGCAAATCCGGGCGATCCTCAATGCCATCCACCAGCTCGGCTGCCGCATCGCGCTGGATGATTTCGGCACCGGTTATTCTTCGCTCAGCTATCTCAGCCGTTTTCCGGTCGATATCGTCAAGATCGACCAGTCCTTCACTCGCTCGATCTGCGACGACAGGATGGACATCAGGCAGCGCAATCGCATGCTGGTCGAAGGCATCGCGGCCATCTCGCACAAGATGAACTGCGCCGTCATTGCCGAGGGCGTCGAGACGGAGGAACAGAAGGCGCTTCTGACCGATATAGGCGCGGATTTCGGGCAGGGTTATTTCTTCGCACGTCCGCAGCCGGTCGAAAGGCTGATCACCTCACTCGACACGGCGTCCGGGCAAAACCGCGCCGCGGCGCGGCAAGCATGAACCGGCAGGGGGCAGCCATGGGATTGATCCGCTTTTGCCTGATCTTTCTTGCTCTCGCCACTCCGGCCAGCGCGGCCAAGCTCTTCCTGACCACCGAGGTCTATCCGCCCTATAATCTGCAGGCCAGCGACGGCAGCGTGCGGGGTGTCTATTTCGACCAGCTCAGAACCGTGCTCGAAGACACCGGCACCAGCTACGAAGTCGCCGTCATGCCCTGGGCGCGGGCCATCGCACTGGCCAGAACGCAGGCCATGCACTGTGTCTTCGCCGCTGCGAGAACGCCGGAGCGGGAAAAACAGTTCAAATGGGTCACGCCGATCCATATCGACCGCAACATTCTCGTGGCGCGCCGCAACGCGAATATCGAAGCCTCCAGCCTTGAGGAAGCCAAGAAATATCGGGTGGGAACCCAGCGTGGAGATTACACCGAAGCGCTTCTGGAAAAGCTCGGTTTCCCGCAGGTGGATGTTGGCGCTGATTTCGAGATCACGCTTCACAAGCTGAAGGCCGGCCGCATCGACCTGATGCCCATGTCTGAAAGCACCTTCAAAAGCCTGCCCGCCGACACGTTCAGCGAAGTGATAACTCTCTCGCGGCAACAGCTTGGGCTTGCCTGCAACAAAAGCGTGCCCGACGAGGTCATCGCGAAATTACAGGCCCGGCTGGACAGGCTGATCGCCGACGGAACGCAGCAACGGATATTCGACCGCTATAATCTCGTCAGCCCATAAGCGGCCGGTTCGGCGTTCCCGCAAAACTCATAAAAAGCAAAACTCATAAAAAGATTGACAGCCGGCGGTTTTCGGGGTGGTGACAACAGCATCATCAGGCAAAACGCGGACATGCCCCATGAAGATCATCGCAGGACTTGGTAATCCCGGCGCGCAATATGCGGTAAACCGTCACAATATCGGCTTTATGGCCGTCGATGCGCTGCAGCGCCTGCCGTCCTTTGCGCCCTGGTCGAAAAAATTCAAGGCGGAGATTTCCGAAGGCGAGATCGGCGGCGAGAAGGTCCTGCTGATGAAGCCGCTGACCTATATGAACCTTTCGGGTGAGTCCGTCGGCGAAGCCATGCGCTTCTTCAAGCTTGCGCCGGCAGACATCATCGCCATCCATGACGAACTGGACTTGCCGGCCGGCCGCGCCCGCATCAAGACCGGCGGCGGCCATGGCGGCCATAACGGCCTGAAATCGCTCGACGCCCATTGCGGCAAGGACTATCGCCGCCTGCGGCTCGGCATCGGCCATCCCGGTGACAAGGAACGGGTGCACGGCCACGTGCTCGGCGATTTCGCCAAGGCAGACCGGGTCTGGCTCGATCCGCTTCTGGACGCCATTGCCGACAATGCCGCCATGCTGGTGAAAGCCGAGGATTCGCAATTGATGAACAAGTTGGCGCTGGCCACGGGCAGCAAGCCGGAAGCCGAAAAGCCGGCCAAGGCAGCCAAGCCCGCCGCACAGTCCCATATCCATCAGGCACGCAACAGCGCCCAGCCGAAAAAGCTGCCGGAAACCGGCCCGATGGCCGAAATGCTGAAACGCATGTTCAGCAAGAAGGACTAGATCGCAAATGTCTTCGGAGCCCATCGTCCTGCGCGCAGCCGGAGCCGGCGATCTGGCCGGATTGCTTGACCTTTACCGGGCTCTCAATCCGTCCGACCCTGAAATGACGGCAGAAGAAGCGAACACGGCTTTCGCGGCCATGCTCGCCCAGCCGGGCCTGACCGTGTTTCTTGCGACCGAAGGCGAAGAAGCGGTCGCCACCGCCACGCTGCAGATCGTTCCGAACCTGACGCGCGCCGCCCGTCCCTATGCCCTTATCGAAAACGTGGTGACGCTTGAAAACCGTCGCGGCCGCGGATATGGCCGCGCGGTGGTGCGCCATGCCGTCGAGGCCGCTTTTGCGGCGAACTGCTACAAGGTGATGCTGCTGACCGGGCGACAACGCCCGGAGGTCCACGCCTTTTACGAAAGCTGCGGTTTCGTGCAGAACAAGACGGGCTTTCAGATCCGGCTGGATTAACGCTCACTCCTCCGGCTCGGTGGTGAACATCAGCGGAAATCCCGCTTCCTTGCCGAGATCGGTCGCTTCCTTGGCCTTGGTCTCGGCAATATCGCGCTCGCAGACAACAACGACCGCGCTGCCGAAGCGGTGCGCCGTCATCATCACCCGGTGGCCGGTTTCCTCGCTCATGCGGAAGACGGCTTTCAACACCACGGTAACGAACTCACGCGGCGTATAGTCGTCATTCAGCAGAATGACCTTGTAGAGCTTCGGCCGCTCCAGCTTCGGTTTGACTTTCGGTTTCGGCTTGAGATCGACAGGACTGTCACTCATCATGGTCGCTCGTGCCTGTCGCTCATCGCGGTTGTTCATGGGAAAACCCCGTTGATGACGAAAGATCGATCGCTTGACCGGCTTATATTGCGCCGCAACCGCAGCATCGGCAACCCTGCCCGAAATTCCGCACCATTAAAGGTGCTTTGCCCGCACAAATCGGCCCGCGGGCTTGACCTTGCCCTGCCCTTTCCGCAAAAGGCTCCTCAACGAATTCTTTCAAACGGACAGGTTTCAAGCCATGGGCTTCAAATGCGGTATCGTTGGATTGCCAAATGTCGGCAAGTCCACTCTCTTCAACGCGCTGACGAAAACGGCAGCGGCGCAGGCGGCCAACTATCCCTTCTGCACCATCGAGCCGAACACCGGCGAAGTGGCGGTTCCGGATGCGCGCATGAAAATCCTCGCCGACATTGCCGGCTCGAAGGAAATCATCCCCACCCGCATCTCCTTCGTGGATATTGCCGGCCTGGTGCGCGGCGCATCGAAGGGCGAAGGCCTCGGCAACCAGTTCCTCGCCAATATCCGCGAAGTGGACGCCGTGGTTCACGTTCTGCGCTGCTTCGAAGATGACGACATCACCCACGTCGAAGGCCGCATCAATCCGGTGGCCGATGCCGAAACCATCGAGACCGAGCTGATGCTTTCCGATCTCGAAAGCCTTGAGCGCCGCACGGAACAGACCCGCAAGCGAGCCACCGGCAAGGACAAGGAATCGCTGGCGCAGCTGCCGCTGATGGAAGCCTCACTGAAGCTTCTGAACGAAGGCAAGCCGGTCCGCACCCTGCTCTCCACGCTGGATGCCGAGGAACTGCGCATCCTTCAGGGCCTCAACCTCCTGACCGCGCACCCGGTTCTTTACGTCTGCAACGTCGCCGAAAGCGACGCCGTCGACGGCAACGAACATACCAAGGCCGTTGCCGAAATGGCTAAGGCCCAGGGTGCGGAATCCGTCGTCATCTCCGCGGCGATCGAATCCGAAGTCGCGCAGCTTCCCGATGAAGAGGCGAAGGAATTCCTCTCGGCCCTGGGGCTTGAGGAAGCAGGCCTCGACCGCCTGATCCGCGCCGGCTACAAGCTGCTCGATCTCATCACCTATTTCACCGTCGGCCCGAAGGAATGCCGCGCCTGGACCATCGAGCGCGGCACCAAGGCCCCGCAGGCCGCCGGCGTCATCCACTCCGATTTCGAACGCGGCTTCATCCGCGCCAACACCATCGCTTACAACGACTATGTCGCCTTCAAGGGCGAAGTCGGCGCGAAGGAAGCAGGCAAGGCTCGCGACGAAGGCAAGGAATATGTGGTTCAGGACGGCGACGTCATCCACTTCCGCTTCAATACCTGATCTGGCCTTTGGCGACTTCGATAAGGTCCGCCAAGAAGGGTAACCGAACATTGCGGCGCGGTTTCTTCTCCCCGCCGGGGAGAAGGTGGCCCGAAGGGTCGGATGAGGGGGCAAGATCTCGGTTTATCTCTACCCTCGCCCCCTCATCCCGCTGCCGCGACCTTCTCCCCCTCGGGGAGAAGGCGAAACGCGCGCCCACTCGCTCCAAACCACCTCCCCAAGAACCGGCCTCCCCGATTTGACCTTTACGTAAAGGGAAAAATCATTTTAGATGCCGCCGATATTGACTGTGCGAAGGGAGGAAACCATGACGCCGGTCGCGACATATGCCTATGAGGATTTTTCCGTCGGTCGGGAATTTCCTTTGGGCCCGCAATCGATTTCCGCAGAGCAGATCATCACCTTCGCCAGCGAATTCGACCCACAGCCGATGCATCTTTCCGAAGAGGCTGGCCGCCAGAGCATTCTCGGCGGACTGGCGGCTTCCGGCTGGCACACCTGCAGCCTGCTGATGCGGATGATGGCAGACAGCTACATCTCGAACTCGACCTCGCAGGGCAGCCCCGGAATCGATTTCGTCGACTGGAAAAAGCCGGTTCTGGCGGGCGATACGCTTGTCGGAAAATCCATCGTGCTGGAACAGCGGCCCTCCGCCTCGCGCCCCGGCATTGGCCTCGTGAAATTACGCCACGAGCTTTATAACCAGCGCGGCGTTCTGGTATCGCACGGGGAAAACACCGTGATGTTCCTGATGCGCGGCAAGGGAGGCGTTGCAGCATGAAACTGGCGGAACTTTCTCCCATCGGCGAACGCGTCACCCTCGATACGCTGCATTTTTCCGCCGAAGACATCATCCGTTTTGCCCGCGATTTCGATCCGCAGCCCTTTCATCTCGACGCGGAAGCCGCAAAGAACAGCGTTTTCGGCGCTCTCTGCGCTTCCGGCTGGCACACCGGCGCAGGCTGGATGAAATGCTTCCTCTCTCACTGGGCCAAAGAGGTGAAAAGGTTGAAGCTACAAGGCCTTGAGCCACCCAAACTCGGCCCCTCCCCCGGCTTTCGCGAACTCAAATGGAAAAAACCGGTCTTCGCCGGAGACGATGTCACCTATTTCGTCACCCTGCTCGACACCCGAGCGCTGGAATCCAGAGCCGGCGTCTGGCTGAACACGACCTTCAATGAGGGCGTGAACCAGTCTGGAGAGACGGTGCTGACCTTCCAGAGCGGGGTTCTGGAATTCGAATAGAATGAGCGCCGGGGCAATAGCGTCACCATTGCCCCGTTACCATCTCAGTGGCCGGAAAATTCCACCAGCGTCCGCACCTCGACACCGAGGTCTTCCAGCTTCTTGCGGCCACCGAGATCGGGCAGGTCGATAACGAAACAGGCGGAAACGATCTCCGCGCCCATCTGCCGCAAAAGCTTGACCGCGCCTTCGGCAGTGCCGCCGGTGGCAATCAGGTCATCGACCAGAATGACCTTTTCGCCCGGCTGAACCGCATCCACATGCATTTCCATTTCGTCGACGCCGTATTCAAGGCTGTAGGCGACGCGGACGGTGGTGTGCGGCAGCTTGCCCTTCTTGCGGATCGGCACGAAACCGGCCGATAGCTGATGCGCCACCGCACCGCCCAGAATGAAGCCGCGTGCTTCCATGCCGGCGATTTTGTCGATCTTCGTTCCGGCATAGGGCTGCACGAGTTCGTCCACGGCACGGCGAAAAGCGCGGGGGTTGCCGAGCAGCGTCGTGATGTCCCGGAAGATGATGCCCGGCTTCGGATAGTCGGGAATGGAACGGATGGCAGCGGAAAGCTCCGAAGCGATAACGGTCATGGTATTTCCAGTTGAGATAAGGGAAATGGATCAGAAGGTTCGGGCCACCCTATCAACTTGACGGCTGCGGACCAACTAAAAAGGGCCGGCGCTCATTCTGCCGGCGACATTCCCTCGATCCGCGCCCAGACCGGGCAGACATCCTCGAAGGAATGCGACAGGGGCCGCAGGGCCTCGTCGTCCCTGTCATCGAAACTTCCCGAGACCAGCGCAACCGTCGGCGCTTCGTCGATGGCGCCAAGCGTGCTGCCGCAGATCGGGCAGAAAGCCCGGCTGGAATAATCGGAGGATCGGAAAGTCGAAGGCGCGCCGCCCTCTCCCGTCCACGTCACCGCATCCCTCTCGAACTCCACCCAGGCAAGGCTGGGCGCACCGGAATGCCGCTGGCAGATATCGCAGGAGCAAGTGTGCGGATTGCCGGGCTCGCCCTTCGCTTCAAAACGGATGGAGCCGCATAGACAGCCGCCGTTACGAATTTTCGTCATTTCCACCATCCCTCTCGACACATGAAAAGGCCCCCACGGAAGACCGTGGGGGCCAATGACTGACAGGCATCTTCTGGATGCCGATCAATGTTCCTTGTTGGCGTAGACCGATTTCTTGGTGAGATAGATCAGCGCCGTGAAGATGAACAGGAACACCATGACCATGAAGCCGGTGCGCTTGCGCTCTTCCAGATGCGGTTCTGCCGCCCACATCAGGAACGCAGCAACGTCCTTGGAATATTGGTCCACGGTCTGCGGCGCGCCGTCGTCATAAGTCACCTGATCGGCACTGATCGGCGGCGCCATCTTCAGCGCGGCTGCGCTGACGAAATACGGGTTGAAATGTGTGCCTTCCGACACTTCAACGCCGGCCGGCGGATCCTGATATCCGGTCAGCAGCGCATGGATGTAGTCCGGGCCGCCTTCCTGATAACCGCCGACGATCGGGATCATGTCGATGAGGAATTGCGGAAAGCCGCGCTCCACGCCGCGCGCCTTGGCGAGCAGCGACATGTCGGGCGGGGCCGCCCCACCGTTGGCGGCAGCGGCCGCCTCATGGTTCGGGAAAGGCGAAGGGAAATGATCGGAAGGCACGGCCTTGCGATTATACATTTCACCATCGGCGTTCGGCCCGTCCTGCACTTCATATTCCGCGGCGAAAGCCTTCACCTGCTCGTCCGAATAACCGAGATCCTCCAGCGTGCGGAAGGAAACGAGGCTCATGGAATGGCAGGCGGAGCAGACTTCCTTATAGACCTTCAGGCCGCGCTGAAGCTGGCCCTTGTCGTATTTGCCGAAGGGTCCGGCAAAGGACCAGCTCTGCTCTTCAGGCTTGATGACCGGGAAGTGACCCCCGGCAATCGCGTGCTCCGTCTGGGCGGCGAGATCATGGCTCTCCTCCGCCGCGAAGGCGGCGGCGGAACAGCCGATGGCGGCGAAAAGCGCGATGCTCGTTACAAGCTTCTTCATTGTCGTCATCCTTCCTTCGCGCTCAGACTTCGGCAGCCGCAGATGCGGCACCCGTCTTGGCGGCGTTCTTTTCGAGAACGGCCTCGGTAATCGAATTCGGAATACGCCGGGGCGTTTCGACCAGACCGAGGATCGGCATGATGACGAGGAAGAAACCGAAATAATAAAGCGTGCCGAGCTGCGAATAGCCGACATAATTGCCTTTCAGATCGCCGGTGAGCAGGCCGATCAGGCCAGTTCCTTCCGCCGGGCGAGAACCCAGCCAGCCGAGCATGATGGCATTGACCACGAACAGCCAGAAGAACATCTTGTACCAGGGACGATAGACGGCGGAACGCACCTTCGACGTATCGAGCCAGGGCAGGAAGAACAGCACGACGATCGCGCCGAACATCACGAGAACGCCGCCCAGCTTGGAATCGATGATCCAGATGTTGAAGGTGATGGCGCGCAGCATGGCGTAGAACGGCAGGAAGTACCATTCCGGAACGATATGCGCCGGCGTCTTCAGCGGATCGGCCATGATGTAGTTGTCGGGGTGGCCAAGGAAGTTCGGCATGTAGAACACGAACCAGGCATAACCGATCAGGAACACGGAAACACCGAGCGCATCCTTCAGCGTCGCATAGGGTGTGAAGGGAACCGTGTCGGTCTTGCTCTTCACTTCAACGCCGGTCGGGTTGGTCTGGCCGGTCACATGCAGCGCCCAGATGTGGAGGATCACGACGCCTGCGATCATGAAGGGCAGCAGATAATGAAGCGCAAAGAAGCGGTTCAGGGTCGGCTGATCAACGGCAAAGCCGCCGAG
Organism: Agrobacterium sp. LY4; assembly: GCF_001526585.1. Classification (NCBI taxonomy): domain Bacteria; kingdom Pseudomonadati; phylum Pseudomonadota; class Alphaproteobacteria; order Hyphomicrobiales; family Rhizobiaceae; genus Agrobacterium; species Agrobacterium sp. LY4. The sequence continues at coordinate 258,433 of NZ_ASYA01000023.1, forward strand.
CAGGAACTGCTGGATCCATTCGCCGATGGCCGGGAACGCCGTGAAGAAGCCGGTGATAACGGTTGCGCCCCAGAAGGACATCTGGCCCCAGGGCAGAACGTAGCCCATGAAGCCCGTCGCCATCATCAGCAGGAAGATCACGCAGCCGAGAATCCAGAGGATTTCGCGCGGCGCCTTGTAGGAGCCGTAATAAAGGCCACGGGCGATGTGCAGGTAAACCGCGATGAAGAAGAACGACGCACCGTTGGCATGCATGTAGCGCAGCAGCCAGCCATGGTTGACGTCGCGCATGATCTTTTCGACGGAATTGAAGGCGACCGTCGTTTCGGCCGCATAATGCATGGCCAGCACGACGCCGGTGAGGATTTGCACCAGCAGCATGACGGAAAGCATCGCGCCGAAGGTGTAGGCGTAGTTCAGGTTACGCGGGACAGGATAGGCAACGAAGCTGTCATAGATCATGCGCGGCAAGGGAAGCCGCGAATCGATCCACCTTTCGATGCCGGTGGACGGCTGATAACTGGAATGGCCACTCATGAATATCTGTCCCCTTATCCGATCTTGATCACGGTATCGGATGTGAATGCAAATGTCGGGATGGCGAGGTTCTGCGGCGCCGGACCCTTACGTATGCGGCCCGCCGTATCGTAGTGCGAGCCATGGCAGGGACAGAACCACCCGCCGAAATCGCCGGCCTGGCCGAGCGGAATGCAACCAAGATGGGTACAGGAACCGACCATGACGATCCAGTTTTCCTTGCCCTCGCCGGCGGAGCGGTCGATATCCGTCGCCTGCGCGTCGGCGGCGATGTTGGCATTGCGCGCCACGGGATCCTTCAGATCGCCGAGAGCGACGGCCTTGGCTTCCTCGATTTCCTTTTCCGTGCGGTTGCGGATGAAAATCGGCTTGCCGCGCCACTTCACGGTAAGCGACATGCCTGGCTCGACGGCCGTGACATCCACCTCGATGGAGGCGAGCGCCAGCGTCGATGCATCGGGACGCATCTGGTCGATAAAGGGCCATGCAACTGCGGCGGCACCGACAGCGCCCGCCATTCCCGTCACTAGGTAAAGAAAATCGCGACGGGTCGGTTCACCCGAAGCGTCGTGATTGGTTACGTGCTCGCTCACCGCTACACCATCCTCTGCGCTGTTTTTGCCGTAAATCGCATGAGTCCTCCCGCTATGATTTGATCCAAGACAAACTCCGTCCCATCGTCCTGGTCATTCTCGCGGCATTTGAGAAACCGCGTCATGTGTTTGATCGCAAAATATTGACTGACTTGGCAAGAGCAAAGCACACAAAGCTGCCGTAATTCTGCCGGAGGGGGCCGATTTGGCTCGCATTTTTTCGCCGTCCTTGGCAGGCGGGCAACATTGTGCGCATCCATGCACCATGTTAGGAGACTTCAAGGGAGAGCGCGGAAAGCAGGGATTCGGATGACGGCGAAGCTCTCTTGCATGGTCTCCACGGCAGCGGCTGCCGTTCTTTTCGTCGCCAGCCTGCGTTATGTGACGGATTTCTGGCTTCTCGCCTTCGTCACCAGTTTCCAGCTGCACATAGCCATCGTCTGTATCCTGCTCTCATGCCTCGTTTTCTGGCTGACGCGTGACGCGGTTTCGGCGCTCCTCGTCGTCTGGTCGCTTGCGCTCGCCATCCATGCCATTGCCATGCTTCTGGAATTTTCCACATCCGCCAACCCGGCGCCAGGCGCCAAACCCTTCCGGCTGCTGTCCTTCAACGTGCTGATGGACAATGCCGCCAATGCGGACGCAATTGCCGACACGATTCTCGAATCGGGCGCGGATGCCGTCTATCTCTTCGAGGCGGCGGCGCTGAAATCGGCCCTGCCGCGACTGCAGCAAACCTATCCGCACAGGATTGGCTGTTACACCGGAACCCCCGGATGCGATCTGGTCATCCTGTCAAAAAGACCGTTGCTGGAAGGCCGTTTCCACAGCCTCAGCGATCTTCGGCGGGACCGGTTTGCCATAGCCCAGATCGATCTCGACGGCACGGAACTGACGCTCGCCGCCGGGCATATCACCAAGCCCTATTTCGACGATTATCATCGCGACGAACTCGATGAAGTCAGCGAAATTCTCTTTCGCGTCACCGGGCCGCTCATTCTGGCCGGAGATTTCAATTCGGCCAGCATCGCCCCTGACATGCGCGCTTTCCTCGCCGCCAACGATCTGAAGAAAGCGACCTTCGAACCCGCCACATGGCCGACGGAGGCCGGCCGCTTCGGCATCGCCATCGACCACATCTTCGCCCGCGAACCGGCGACGCTGATGAAAACCACCCGCCTGCCCGACAGCCTCGGTTCCAATCATTACGGCCTGATGGCGGATTTCATGATCGGGAAATAGCCGAAGGCCTTATTGCGCCGCTTCGTCCGCGGCAAGAAAACCGCCCGACTGCCGCGCCCAGAGTTCCGAATAGAGACCGCCCTGCATGACCAGATCGGAATGGCTGCCCTGTTCGACGATGCGCCCCTGATCCATCACGATCAGCCGGTCGAGAGCGGCGATGGTCGACAGGCGATGGGCGATGGCCAGCACCGTCTTTCCCTGCATCAGCTCGTCCAGATTGCTCTGGATCGCCGCCTCCACCTCCGAATCGAGCGCCGACGTCGCCTCATCGAGCACGAGGATCGGTGCGTCCTTCAGCATCACGCGGGCGATTGCGATGCGCTGGCGCTGGCCGCCGGACAATTTCACGCCGCGTTCGCCCACATGTGCATCGAACCCCTTGCGACCGCGCTGATCCTCGAGCCTGGCGATGAAATCATCCGCCTTGGCGCGCCGCGTCGCCTCCTGCAATTGCGCTTCGGTGGCATCGGTGCGGCCGAACAGGATATTGTCGCGAATGGAGCGATGCAGCAGCGACGTATCCTGCGTGACCATGCCGATATGGGCGCGCAGCGATTCCTGCGTCACCCTGGCGATATCCTGCCCGTCGATCAGGATGCGGCCTTTTTCGACATCGTAAAAACGCAGAAGCAGATTGACGAGGGTGGATTTTCCCGCCCCGGAGCGTCCGACGATGCCTACCTTCTCGCCCGCCCTGATTTCGAGATTGAGATGGTCGATGACGCCGTTCGCGCGCCCGTAATGGAAGCTGACATTTTCGAAACGGATGCCCGGCTTCTTGACCTCTAGCACCGTCGCCTCCGGCGCATCGACGAGACCGATCGGCTGCGAAATCAGTTCGGCGGCATTCTGCACCGTGCCGAAATTGCGCATGATGCCGTTGAACTGCGTCATCAGCCGGCCGAGCAGGAAGTTGAGACGCAGCACCAGCGCCAGCGTGAAGGCCACCGCACCGGAACTGATCTTGCCGGAAAGCCACAGATCGATGCAGAGCGCAGCCATGGAGGTAATCATCACGCCGGACAGCAGCGCCATGGAGGCGCGCACGCCGGTGATGAACCGGGTGAATGTCATGGTCGCTTGCTGGAAAATGTCGAAACCCTGCCGCATGTAGCGGTCATTGGCATCATCTCGCCCGAACAGCCGGAGCGTCTGGATATTGCTATAGGCATCCACCATGCGGCCGGAGAGCATCGAGGCCGCTTCCGCCGTTTCCTTGGAATGGTAGCGGATACGTGGCACGAAATAGCGCGCCAGCAGCGAGATATCCCCACCCAGACGACGACGACGACCGCAAGCCGCCAGTCCAGCCCGCCAATCAGGAACAGCATGGAAACGGAATAGATGCCGACGAACCACACGCTTTCCATCAGCGAGGTGACGAGATCGCCCGCAGCCTGCCCGCCCGACCAGACCTTGGTGACGATGCGGCCGGAAAAATCGTTCTGGAAGAAGGTCAGCGATTGCCGCGCCACATGCATATAGGATTGCCAGCGCACCAGATTGTAAAAACCGGGCGTGATGATCTGCTGATCCACCAGCGCCGTTACCATGGTGACGATAAAACGCACGACGCCGATCAGCACCAGCATGCCCACCAGCTCGCCGCCATGGGCCGCAAGCAGCCCCGCCCAGCCCTCTTCCGGCTTCACGGTAGAGAGAATATCCACCAGCCGCCCGACGAACCAGAACAGCGCCGCCTCGATGGCCGCCGTCAGCCCGCCGAGCACCAGCATGGCGAAAAACGGCGCCTTGGCCTGCGAGATGTAGAACCAGATAAAGGCGAACGTGCTTTCAGGCGGCCGCAAATCGTCCTTGCGGGCGAAGGGCTTTATCCAGTTCTCGAAAAACTCGAAGATGCGGGTAATAACCATGATCCGGATATAGGCGGATTCCCGGAGCGGGAACAGCCGCGAAGGCTTCGGGAAGAGATTATATTTCGGTAACATTCGTGAAATGAAAAAGGGCGGGGAATGTTCCACCGGCCCTAAGATCGACACGACTAGATTTAGCGCATTCGTAGCATCCGCACGCCGTCACCCCGGACTAGATCCGGGGTCCAGCGCGATCAAGTCCTTGATCGCAAAAGACTCCTCTCACGGCGCAGACGCGCCGTGGCTGGATGCCGGATCTAGTCCGGCATGACGGAGGAGAGGTTAGCGCACATATCATAGGCGAGAGGGCGGGAAACCATGCTTGCCGCCCTCCGTCTTTCCTTACTCTGCCGCCACTTCCGCCTCGTGGTCGGCGATGAAGCCGCCGGACTGGCGCCGCCACAGATCGGCATAGATACCGCCCATCGCCACCAGTTCCGCATGGCTGCCCGCCTCCACGATCCGGCCCTTGTCGAGAATGATGAGCCGGTCCATTTCGGTCAGCGTCGAAAGGCGGTGGGCGATCGCGATCACCGTCTTGCCTTCCATCAGCGAGAACAGGTTTTCCTGGATCGCCGCTTCGACTTCCGAGTCGAGCGCCGAAGTCGCCTCGTCCAGCACCAGGATCGGCGCGTTCTTGAGGAAGACGCGGGCGATTGCGATACGCTGGCGCTGGCCGCCGGAGAGCTTCACGCCGCGTTCGCCCACCTGCGCATCGAGGCCCTGACGGCCATGCATGTCGACAAGCGTTTCGATGAAGTCCCAGGCATTCGCCCGCTTCGCCGCCGCGATCACCTGCTCGTCCGTGGCTTCGGGGTGACCATAGGCGATGTTGTCGCGGATCGACCGGTGCAGCAGCGAGGTATCCTGCGTCACGACGCCGATCAGCTCGCGCAGGCTGTCCTGCGAGACCTTCGAGATGTCCTGCCCGTCGATGGTGATCCTGCCCGCTTCCAGATCATAGAAACGCAGAAGCAGGTTCATCAGCGTCGTCTTGCCCGCACCCGAACGCCCGACCAGACCGACCTTTTCGCCCGGTTTGATGTCGAGCGTCAGCCCGTCGATCACGCCCTTGTTCTTGCCGTAGTGGAAACGGACATTGTCATAACGGATCGCGCCCTGCGGGGCCGCAAGCTCAGGCGCCTTCGGAACGTCGACGATATCGTGCGGCTTCGTCATCATCGACATGCCGTCATAGACCGTGCCGATATTTTCGAACAGCGAGGTGACTTCCCACATGATCCACTGCGACATGCCGTTGACGCGCATCGCAAGGCTGATGGCGATGGCGACCGAACCAGCGGTGACCGAACCCTGCATCCAGAAATAAAGACCGAGCGCCGCCGTGGAAAACAGCACCAGCGCGTTGTTGAGGTCGATCAGGATGTTGAAGCCGGAAATCTTGCGCATCTGGCGGTGAACCGTGCCGAGAAACACATTCATGCCCTCGCGCGCATATCTTTCCTCGCGCCCCGCATGGGAAAACAGCTTGATCGTCGAGATGTTGGTGTAGCTGTCGACGATCCGGCCCGTCATCATCGAGCGCGCATCGGCCTGCTCCTGCGCCAGCCGGCCGAGCTTCGGCACGAAATAAGCGAGGATGGCCATATAGATACCGAGCCAGACCAGCAGCGGAATGACCAGCCGCCAGTCCGCCGCCGCGACCATGAACAGCATCGAGACGACAAAGCTGATCGCATAGACGAAGACGTCGATCACCTTCAGCGCCACTTCGCGGATCGCCAGCGCCGTCTGCATCACCTTGGTCGAAACGCGGCCGGCAAACTCGTTGGCAAAGAAGTTCATGGAATGGCGCAGCAGGAAACGGTGCATCTTCCAGCGCGCAATCATGCCGAAATTGCCGGCAAGCGTCTGGTGCATCGTCATGGTGTGGATCGCGCCCATCAGCGGCAGCACGAAGAGCACCAGCGCCGCCATGCCGATCAGATGCCAGCCCTCATCGGCAAAAAACGTCTCGCGATTGGCCGTGGAAAGCCAGTCGACGATATTGCCGAGGAATTTGTAGAGCATGGCTTCCGCAATCGCGATGCCCATGGACATCAGGCCAAGCAGCAGGAGCCATGGCCATGCGGGCTTCACATAATGCCACAGGAACGGCAAAAGCTTCTTTGGCGGCACGGAGGGCGCCGAAGAGGGAAAAGGATCGAGGCGTTTTTCAAACCAGCCAAACATAGGCCAAGCTCCGGCAATCAATCGTTCCATCGTGACATGGTGAGCGGACACAAATATGGCTCACGACGGAACGGAAAAGTCTTTGGATATGGCCGTGACAGCCACATGACGAATCGAAAAATGGGAAACGCGGGCGAACCGCGGAGTAACACCTAAGCCAGCAGCGGCACGACGGGGGCCGGGAGGCGAATACGAACATCATTTAGCATGAGAACCTCCCTTGGCTGGTGTTGAAGATATGGCCTTGTAGCGCAAAATTTAGTCAATGACCAGTCGGAAAGACACCGAATACGCGAGAAAACATGCAGGTGCCGCCCAAAGGCGAACGGGCGGAGATGACCCCGCGAGGTCTCCGCCCGTTAAACGATGCGCACGTCGCCCTATTCGGCCGCGTCCTGCGCCTCTGCGCTTTCATAGCCCGCAATCAACTCGGCCATTCCGGCCTGCGTATGCCGCTTCAATTCCCGGCGATCGCTGGGCTGCGGCGCGAAGGTGACGGTCAGCCCCGTGTCCCTTATCGTGCCGATGGCGAAGGACGCACCGGACAACATGCGCACGCCCTCATGCAGCCAAAGCGGATCGGTGGCGAAATGCTGGCCGATGCCGACCACGACGGGAATGCCCTGCCAGTGCGACATGCGGTCGTAATGGATATGGCCCGCAAGAATGCCGATGACATCATGCTCGAACAGCACCTCGTCCAGCGCCTCGGTATCCGCGAAGGAAAGCGATTCCCACTCCGCCTCCGGGCGGTCGAAATCAAGCGCCGGCGCATGGTGCATCACCAGCAGCTTCGGCAGTTCGGGGTGGTTTTCCAGCTCATCCTCGAGCCATTCGATCTGCCCCGGCTCGAAAGCGCCGCCAACCTTGCCCGGAACGCTGGTATCCATGACGATGATGTGGATGCCGGCAATGACCTCGGCATGGTCATAGGGCTCGTCCAGATCCTCATGGCGGTCGAGCATGACCGGATAAAAACCGTCGCGGCGGTCATGATTGCCGAGCGCGAAGAGCACCGGCATATCGAGTTCCGCTTCCGCCATCAGCCGCTTGAGTTCCTCATAGCTGCCGGCATCGCCCCTGTTGGTCAGATCGCCGCTGGCAACGATGAATTCAGGCGGCGGCACCAGCGCCTTGATCTGCGCAAGCGTCGCGGAAAGCGTGGCCGAGGTCTCGGAATAAAGATCATCGTCCTGCACCTGCGGATTGCCCACATGCAGATCGGTCAGATGGACGAAATTCACCCGTTCGGACATGGTGTCCTCCTGTTGTTGCGTGCAGAAAATCCGGCTCGAAACGGCCTGTCCCGACCATTCACGATGGTCCGGGCAAGCCCGACGATGCATTGGTGAATGGGTAGCCGCCCTGTGTGTCACGCGAATGAACATCCGGCCGGGAACGACGCCTCAAAGGGACTTTTCGCAGCATAGCTGTCGCCCGGCCCCTGCCCGTGATAATCGGACGGGCAGACCAACCGCAGTGAGACGTCCATGCCCGAAATCAGGATCGCCCTTTACCAGCCCGATATTCCCGGCAACACCGGCACCATCCTGCGGCTGGCCGCCTGTCTCGGCCTCGGCGTCGACATCATCGAGCCGGCCGGTTTCGATATTTCCGACCGTAATCTGAAACGGGCGGGCATGGACTACATCGCGGCGGCGGCGCTGACGCGCCATGTCAGCTGGGACCGTTTCGAGGAATGGCGGGCAACCACCGGCCGTCGTCTCGTTCTCGCCTCCACCAAAGCCGCCCTGCCCTATACGAAGATCGCCTACCGCACGGATGACATCCTGCTTTTCGGCCGCGAAAGTGCCGGCGTACCGGACCATGTGCATGAAAAGGCAGAGGAGCGAATCATCATCCCCATGGTGGCGGGACAGCGCTCCATCAACGTCGCCATGTCGGCGGCGATGATCGCCGGCGAGGCTTTGCGTCAGGTGGCATGGGCATAGGCGTCATTTTTAACGCCAATTTTTCGGGCAAATACAAAATTTGACCGTTTTTACTTCAAAACTGTCGCAACCCGGCCTGTACCGAGGGCATCGAGGCTCCTATACTGATTAGCCGGACAATAAAAATCGTGCTCGCCGGAACCATCCGCCGGCGGGTGTGAGGAGACGTCGCATGCAATCCACCATTGTCATCGTCAACCTTCTCGGCGCAGTCGCGCTGCTGCTCTTCGGCCTTGCCCAGGTCAAGGATGGCGTCACCCGCGCCTTCGGCATGAAACTGCGAAGTGTGCTGGCCACCGGCACCCAGAACGGTCCGCGTTCCTTCTTTTCCGGCTTCTTCGCCACCGTCGCGCTGCAAAGCTCGACGGCGACGGCGCTCACCGTCGCCTCCTTTGCTGAACGAGACCTCATCAGGCCGCGCATGGCGCAGGTGGTGCTGCTGGGCGCCAATGTCGGCACCGCCGTTACCGCATGGATCGTCGCGGCCGGGGTGGAATGGCTGTCGCCGCTGCTGATCCTTGCCGGCATTATTTTGAAAAAGGGCAGCTCCAATGCCCGGCAGGGCGGCGGAACGGCGCTGATCGGCATCGGCCTCATGCTTCTGTCGCTGCATCTGTTGAGCGGCGCAACAGAACCGATGCGCGCCTCGCCGGCTCTCGGCGTCTTTATCGGCCTGCTTGACGGGGCATGGCCCGTCGCGCTGATCTTTTCCGCCGTGCTCGCCTTCGTTTCGTCTTCCAGCCTTGCCGTCGTGGTGCTCATCCTGTCGCTGGCCGCCACCGGCACGCTTTCCACCGGCCTCATCATCGTGCTCATTCTCGGCGCCAATCTCGGCGGCGCCATTCCGCCGGTCATCGCCACGCTTTCCGGCCCCGCCTCGGCACGGCGCATCACCATGGGCAACCTTCTGGTGCGCACCATTGGCTGCCTCATCGCCCTGCCGCTTGCCTCCTATGGCGCGGAATTCCTGCAGCAATTGCCGCTTTCGCCCGCAAAATTGCCGGTCGACGCCCATCTGATCTTCAACGTCATTCTGGCGGCGCTGGCCTGGCCCTTCTCCGGCCTCCTGTCCGACTTGATGGCAAGGCTGGTGCCGGGCGATCCGAAAGCCGAAGACGGTCCGAATTTCCTCGACCAGCAGGCGCTGGACATGCCGGTCGTGGCACTTGCCAACGCCACCCGCGAGGTGCTGGGTGTCGGCGACAGCATCGAGCGGATGCTGATCCGCGCCGAAAACGCCTTCAAGCACAACGATCTGGCGCCGCTTCAGGAGGTTTCCCTGCTGGAAAAGAAGGTCGACCGCCGCCAGCAGGAGGTGAAGGTCTATCTGTCGCAGCTGGGACGCAAGGGGCTTTCCGACGAAGAAGCGCGTCGTTCGATCGCCATCATCGACTACGCCATCAACCTCGAACATATCGGCGATATCATCGAAAAGGGCATTTGCGAGCAAATCCGCAAGAAGGTCCTGAACAGCTTCAAATTTTCCGATGACGGTTATGAGGAATTGAAAACCCTGTTCGACATGACCATCGAGAACCTGCGCGCCGCCCAGAGCATTCTGGTAACCGGCGATTTCGAGCTCGCCCGCAGGCTGATGGAAAGCAAGGTGGATATACGCCGCCTCGAAAAACAGTCCTCCAACCGCCATCTGGAGCGGCTGCGCGACGGGCTGGCGGAAAGTATGCAGACCAGTTCGCTGCATCTCGACATGCTGCGCGACCTCAAACGCATCAACGCCCATATCGTCACGGTGGCGCATCCCATTCTGGATGAAAGCGGCGTGCTGATCGAAAGCCGCCTGCGTTATGCCGAGCCCCGCGCCTGAAAGCATTTCCGGGAAATGCGAAAACGCTCCAAAATTCAATCGGCCGAAGGAAGCCGCCGCATGGTGAATTCGATGCGGTCGCCTTCCAGTTGCCGCCAGCTTTCCACTTCCGTCCAGTAGGCCGCTTTCGGAAAGCTGTCGAACCATTCGCGCGCCTTGGCGCGGGCTTCCTCGCGTCCGAGACAGAAGGTCTGCCGCACGAACATGCCATTGCGCGTCTTGTCGTCGCCCGAGCCTTCACGCGCCTTGCGGTGATTGGCGATCCTGCGCTTCAGCCCGTCCAGGGGCGGCGGTCCGGTAAATTTCGTCATGATATTCACCTCTGGCACCTACATCGATAAAGATAGTGCCCGCATGTGAACTTGGCGAGTCGAATTTGTGCGCGGGGCCTGCACCTGCTAGACGCGACAGGGAATCGACTTCACCTAAGGAGAATACGCATGGAACGGCCAATCTTGCCGAAGGGCTTGCCCGACGACATCGAGGACAAGAAGGCCCTTGCCCAAGCCTGGTTCCAGCATCTGCGCGACACCATCGTCGCCTCCTTCGAGACCCTCGAAAACGACCTGACCGGCCCTCTTTCCGACCAGGAGCCCGGCCGTTTCGTCCAGAAAGACTGGCTGCGCGACAATGGCGAGGGCGGCGGCGGCAAGATGTCGATGATGGAAGGCCGCGTCTTCGAGAAGGTCGGCGTCCACACCTCCACCGTCTATGGCGAATTCTCGCCGGAATTCCGCAAGCAGATACCCGGTGCGGAAGAAGACCCGCGTTTCTGGGCCTCCGGCCTCTCGCTGATCGCCCATCCCGTCAACCCCAATGTGCCGGCCGTGCACATGAATACCCGCATGGTCGTCACCACCAGCCACTGGTTCGGCGGTGGCGCGGACCTCACGCCGGTGCTGGGACGCAGACGGACGCAGGAAGACCCGGACAGCCAGCTTTTCCACCGCGCCTTCGAAATCACCTGCAACCGCCATCCGGTTGCCGATTATCCGCGCTACAAGACGTGGTGCGACGAGTATTTCTTCCTGAAGCACCGTAACGAAGCCCGCGGCATCGGCGGCATCTTTTTCGACTGGCTGCACCCGCAGGAGGAAAATGGCGGCTGGGACGCCAATTTTGCCTTCGTGCAGGATGTCGGCCGCGCCTTCAATCTGGTCTATCCGAAAATCGTCCGCGCCAATTTCAACCAGAACTGGACGGAAGAGGACCGCGACGAACAGCTTATCCGCCGCGGCCGCTATGTGGAATTCAACCTGCTTTACGATCGCGGCACGATCTTCGGCCTCAAGACCGGCGGCAATGTCGAATCGATTCTCTCCTCTCTACCGCCGGTAGTGCGCTGGCCCTAAAAAACCTCACGTAAATTTGACGCTCATCAGCCAATTTGTCGCAAATAGCGCAAATTAGGACTTATGGAAAAATCAAGGCAATGATAGTCTCCTCCCCGCAGACGTACTGGAGGAGCTATCGTCATGATTACTTCGAACAGCATGCCTATCTCTGCTTCCCCCGAGGGAGCCCAGCATTCCATTGATACCCCTGATTTGATCGATCGCCTGGCAGCGGAAATGCGTGCCACGGGTGATCGCGAACTGCCGCATTCCTTTTATGTCGAACAGGTAAAACGCACGCTGGCCGGAAAAACGGTGAAGCGGGCGGACAATGACGAAATGCCTCGTACAAAAATTCCGGCAGCCGGCACATCCTCTGTTTTCCAGTGCTGGGCGATGCCCGAATAGGGGCCTGAATAACGTCGAAGGACGCCGCTCTGGAACATAAGCGGTGAACATTCGTTTCTTGTCGGAGGGACAGCAGGCAATTGAATGCTGTCCCTCACTCTCGCACATTCTCCCTGTCGAAAATCGATTCCGGTTTTCGACAGGGAGAATGTGCAGACTCAAAATGTTAGAGCGTCCTTTATGCGTCCGAACGGACGCATGGCGCTCTAAAACAGGGAGGCAAGACCATGAGACTGTTTGAATGTGGAACGCTCGTGCCCGGCTGTGCCTGGCACACACGCGCAGATGACGACGCCGAAGTTGTGCGTCGTACCGTGGAACATATGCGATCGGCGCACGGCGAAACCGTCATCCGCGAGAACATGATCGAAAATATCAAATCCCGCATTCGCGACGAGGCAAATGCGGCCTGAGCCGCAACGCCGCCGTCGCTGATCTCAATTTTCCAGCATATCCTTCAGCCGGGCGGTCAACGCTGCCCGGTCGAGTGAGAAATTGACGTCGATCCACTTTTCCTCAAGGCTTTTCAGCACTTCGCCCACCTTCGGGCCGGCCTCGACGCCCGCGGCCATCACATCCGCACCGCTCAGCGGAAAGCCCGGTTTGTGGAATTTTTCCGCCCTCGTCAGCAAAGCCGAAAGCCGCGCCACTTTCTGCATGGCCGTGTCGCCAGCAGAAAGATCGGCACGGGCCGAAGCAAGCGCCAGTTTCAGCCGCGTCTTCACGCCCTCGACGCCCTGACGATAAAGCAGCCGGTCGAGCGCCGTCTCCTTCAGCTCGGGATCAGCCGCCGGAGCCGAAGCCCAATGGGCAAGATAAGCCGCTTCGGCTTTCGACAGCCGGAGACGCGCAGCAAGGATGGTCAGCCTGTCCCTGTCCGGCGGTACGATGGCGGCAAGCCGCAGCATCGGGTCCACCGCCCAGCCGAGAGCCTGCTCCATCGCCACCAGCCCGTGAATGGCGTCGATGCCCCATTTTTCCGTCTCGGGAAGAATTTCCGCCAGAACGCCCGATTGCCGCATCCACAAAAGGGCGCGGGACGGATCGCGGGCGGAAAGCAGCTTTTTCAATTCGCTCCACACCCGCTCGGCTGAAAGGGTGCCCAGCTTGTCCTTGGCCCGCGCGCTTGCCCGCAAGCCCTCCGCATCCGGGCGGCCGGAACCGTAATGGGCGAAAAAGCGGAAAAACCGGAGAATCCGCAGGTAATCTTCCGAAATTCGCATCGCCGCATCGCCGATGAAGCGCACCGTGCCGGTCTCGATATCGGGAAGACCATCGATAAGGTCGATGATCTCGCCCTTTTCATCGGCATAGAGGGCATTGATGGTAAGGTCCCGCCGCTCGGCGTCGGTCTGCCAGTCGGTGCCGAAAGCCACCTGCGCATGGCGGCCATTGGTTTCGACATCGCGGCGCAACGTCGTCACCTCGAAACCTTCGCCATCGATCACCAGCGTTACCGTGCCGTGCTCGATGCCGGTCGGCACCGCCTTGATGCCCGCAGCCTTGGCCCGCGCAACAACCACGTCAGGGGTCAGCGTCGTCGCCATGTCGACATCGACCACCGGCAGGTCCATCAGCGCATTGCGCACCGCGCCGCCAACGATCCGCACCTCGCCGCCATCGGCATTCAGAAGCGTAAAGATGCGCTTCAGCGCCGGTTTTTGAAACCAGTCCCGCCCGGCAAGGCTGCTCATGAATAAAACCTCTCGTAAATCGTCCTGACGATGCCCGCCGTAATGCCCCAAATGTAACGTTCGCCATAGGGCATTTCGTAGAAAAACCGCTCCTTCCCCTGAAAGATGCGGCTGCCGCGCCCGTGGTTGGCCGGGTCCATCAAAAAGGACAGCGGCACCTCGAAAACCTCATCCACTTCCGTTGGATTGAGCGTCAGGTCGAAGCCGGGCCGAACGATGGACAGCACCGGCTTGATGCGGAAACCGGTCCCGGAAATATAATCCGGCAGGCGCCCGACCGTTTCCACGAAGGACCTGGAAAGGCCGATTTCCTCTTCCGTCTCGCGCAGCGCCGCCTCTTCCGGCGTGCGGTCCTCGGCATCGATGCCGCCGCCCGGAAATGAAATCTGGCCGGAATGTTTACGCAACGTCGAAGTACGCTGGGTGAAGATCACCCGCGCATCGTTGCCATCGTCAATGATCGGCACCAGCACGGCGGCGTCCTTCAGCCTGATGCCGTTTCCAGACAGCACCACGCCCGGATTGAGCACATGGTCGCCATGCTCCCGTTCCGCCACGCCCTCGCCTTCCTGCAGCACCCGGCAGCGGAAATCGGCGGCGGTAAAAGTCTTGAATGCCGTTGTCGTCATTGCGAAAGCCGTTCCAGTTCCTTGGCGGGCATCACCGGAAAAGTCACCCCGCCCGAGCGCACGGCGAACATGTCGACGCCCTCCACTTCGATCACCTCGCCAAGTGCGACGAGATCATACATCACCGCCCGCGACACGAGCGCTTCAAGCCGGCCGCGCACCAGAAGATAGGGCTTCAATTCCCGGTTCTCACCGAAAACCTCGAACCGCAGCGGATGCTCCGGCCCCGCCTCCACCACATCGCCGACATTGGTGCGGAAGGTCAGCAGCGGCTCGCTATCATCCTCACCCGCCGTCAGCTTCATTTCCACGGCGACGAAAGGCGCGTCCACGACGCGGATGCCGACTTTTTCCACAGGAGTTACGAGATAGGTCTTGCCGTCCTCATCCTTTCGCAGAACCGTGGAAAACAGCCGCACCAGCGGAGCCCTGCCGATGGGGGTGCCGAGGTAGAACCAGGTGCCATCGGCGCGGATTTCCATGTCGAGATCGCCGCAAAAGGGCGGATTCCAGCGTTCCACCGGGGCCGGCCCGCGTTTGGCGTCGCCGGTCTGTTCGGCGGCGCGGGAAATCATCGCCGCAAGCCCGGCCGCGTCACCCGCCGAATTTATCGTCTCCGCTGCCATATTCGAGTCTCGCTTTGCCGATAAGGAAATACTAAGTCACGACATAGTCATTCGAATGGCGCTTGTCAGCGGCCAAGAGAGCAATAAGCTATATGCAGCGCAAAATCCGTCCCGGCCGACTGCCAGCAAAACCGGGATGTGACTGTGACAGCGGCGAAGGTATGAGGAGAGCGACATGGGCGTGATGAATACCGGCGAAACCCTCGATGAAAAGGCCATCGTCGCCGCGGCTGAAAAGGCGCTTTCCGATATCGCGGCCATCCGCACGGAAGTCTCCAAGGTCATTTTCGGCCAGGAAAAAGTGGTGCAGAACACGCTTCTCGCCATCCTTTCCGGCGGCCATGCGCTGCTCGTCGGCGTTCCCGGCCTCGCCAAGACCAAGCTCGTCACCACGCTCGGCACCGTGCTCGGCCTCGATGCCAACCGCATCCAGTTCACACCGGACCTGATGCCGTCGGACATCCTCGGTTCCGAAGTCATGGATCAGGACGAAAACGGCCGCCGTTCCTTCCGCTTCATCAAGGGTCCGATTTTCGGCCAGCTGCTGATGGCCGACGAAATCAACCGCGCCAGCCCGCGCACGCAGTCCGCCCTTCTGCAGGCCATGCAGGAATATCACATCACCATGGCCGGCCAGACCTATGAGCTGCCGAAGCCGTTCCACGTTCTCGCCACTCAGAACCCGCTGGAGCAGGAAGGCACCTATCCGCTGCCCGAAGCCCAGCTTGACCGCTTCCTGCTGCAGGTCGATGTCGGTTATCCCGAGCTTGCCGCCGAACGCCAGATCCTGCTCGACACGACGGGCACCGCCTCGGGCGAAGCGCGCGGCGTGATCGATGCCGGGCGCCTGATGGAAATCCAGGCCCTCATCCGCCAGATGCCGGTCAGCGACAAGGTGGTGGATGCAATCCTCTCGCTCGTCCGCTCCGCCCGCCCCGGCCATGGCAACAAATTGACCGACAAACACGTTGTCTGGGGTCCGGGTCCGCGCGCCGGCCAGTCGCTGATGCTGACGGCCCGCGCCCGTGCGCTTTACGAAGGCCGGCTCGCCCCGTCGCTGGACGATGTCCATGCGCTCGCCGAACCGGTGCTGGAACACCGCATGGCGCTGACCTTTGCGGCCCGCGCCGAAGGCATGTCGGTGCGCGATGTGATTGCGGCGCTCGTGGAGCAGGCGAAGAACTGAACGCACGTTCGCGAAAGGACTGCATGTGGCATCCATCGGCCAGATCGTAGACAAGACGCCGGGTAGCGAAGTTCTGGCGCGCGCGCGCCAGCGCGCAGCCCTGGTGCCGGACTGCATGGTCGAGGCAAAGCGCATCGCCAACACCGTCACCGCCGGCTGGCACGGCCGCCGCAAACGCGGCATCGGCGAAAATTTCTGGCAGTTCCGCCCCTATGCCGAAGGCGAAAGCCTGTCGCGCATCGACTGGCGCCGCTCTGCCCGCGACGACCATACCTATGTGCGCGACCGGGAATGGGAAGCCGCCCACACCATCTGGCTCTGGGCCGACATGTCGCCGTCGATGATGTTCAAATCCACCCTCGGCTCCGTCTCCAAGGAAAGCCGGGCGCTGGTGCTGATGCTGGCGCTGGCGGAAATCCTCGCGCGCTCGGGCGAGCGCATCGGCTGCCCCGGCATCATGGAGCCGGTCTCGGCCAGAAACGCCGCCGAACGGCTGGCCGCCGCCATCATGCACGCGCCGCTGACAACGGGCATGCCGGAAACAGGCATGATCCGCGGCGCGAGCGATATTGTCCTCATCGGCGATTTTCTCGATGATGCCAAAGCCGTGATGGAGCGGATTTCGCCTCTGGCGCGGCGCGGCCTGCGCGGCCATGTGGTGGAAATTGCCGATCCGGCCGAAGAGACCTTCCCCTATTCCGGCCGCACCGAATTCACCGATCCGGAAACCGGCGAAAAACTGGTGTCCGGCCGTGCCGAAACCATTCGCGAGGATTACACCCGCGCCTATCTCGCAAGGCGCGAGGCGCTGTCCTCGTCGCTGCGCCGTCTCGGCTGGAACTTCGTGTTCCACCGCACAGACCATCTCGCTTCCGAGGCGCTTGTGGCCATGCACATGTATCTTTCCGGCGCGCCGGCACAGGGCGGTGGGCACAGATGAGCGCTTTGCCTTTCGTCTTCACCAGCCCCTATATCCTCTTCGGCCTTCTGGCGCTGCCCGCCATCTGGTGGCTGCTGCGGCTCACCCCACCGCGCCCCAAGGCGGAAGTGTTTCCGCCGCTGAAGATATTGGCGACGGTGTTGAAACGCGAGGAAACGCCCTCGAAAAGCCCGTGGTGGCTGACCCTGCTGCGCATGGCGCTTGCCGCCGCGGTGATTTTCGCGCTGGCCGATCCGGTGGTGAACCCGCGCAACAACAGCATCGCCGGCAGCGGCCCGCTGGTGCTGCTGGTCGACAATAGCTGGGCCTCCGCGCCCGACTGGGAAAGACGCGTGGCCACCGCTCAGGCCCTGATCGGCGATGCGGAGCGCGCAGACCGCCCCGTCTCCATCAGCTTCACCGCCGATGCGGAACATGACGCCGTACCGGGAACGACAGCCGTTGCACTGGAAAAACTCGCCGCAGCAAAGCCGAAGCCCCTCGTACCCGATCGTATCCGCACGGCGGAAGCCATCACTGAGGCGCTGAACGGCGCGGCCCCCGGCACGATCGCCTATATTGCCGATGGTGTTCAAACCGCGCAGGATGAAAGCGCGATGAGAACGCTTGCCAGCCTCTCCCCCGCCGAATTCCGCATCGTGAAGGGCGACGGCAAGGCGATCACCGCCATTACGGGCGCAACCAACAATGCCGATGCAATGAGCGTCACACTGTCGCGCCTCGATACCGCCGAAGCCACCCGGCTGACCGTCAATGCACAGGACAGCCAGGGCCGCATCCTCGCCAACGGCATCGCGAACTTCGCGCCCGGCGCGGCCGAAACCACGGCAACGGTGGAAGCACCCTTCGAGCTGCGCAACGATTTCGCCCGCCTCTCCCTCGAAGGCGTGTCGACGGCGGGTGCGGTGCATCTTCTCGACGACGGCTTCCGCCGCCGTCGCGTGGCGCTGCTGGCCGGCGAAACCGGCAATGATTTCCAGCCGCTGCTGCAGCCGCTTTATTACATCAGTCGCGCGCTCCAGCCTTTCGCCGATCTCATCCCGCAGCGGCAGGCCGATCTGGCGCAGGCGATCCCGGAAATCCTGCAATCCAATCCTTCGGTCATCGTCATGGCCGATATCGGCCGTCTGCCGCAGGAAACCTATGAGCCGATGCAACGCTGGCTCGCCGGGGGCGGCACGCTGATCCGTTTTGCCGGACCGCGCCTTGCCGCAGCCCCGGCCGACGATCCGCTGGTGCCTGTAACACTCAGACAGGGCGAACGCGCGCTTGGCGGCGCGCTCTCCTGGGCCGAGCCGCAGCCGCTTGCCGATTTCCCGAATTTCGGCGCCTTTGCCGGCATGCCGAAGGCCGACGGCGTGCTCGTCAAACGTCAGGTTCTGGCCGAACCGACACCGGATCTGGCTGAACGCACATGGGCAAGCCTTGCCGATGGCACGCCGCTCGTCACCACCCGCAATGTCGAGGCTGGCCGCATCGTGCTCTTCCATGTCAGCGCCGAGGCAAGCTGGTCCGACCTGCCGATCTCGGGCCATTTCGTCGATATGCTGCGCCGTATCGTGCAATTGTCGAAGGCGGGCGGCGCTTCCGCCAACGCCAATGCCCCGGCCGCTGCCCTTCCGCCCTTCCGGTTGCTGACGGCGGAAGGCGCGCTTTCAGCCGAAATCGGCACTGCCCGGCCGCTGGAAATGCGCGCCGGCCAGCCGCCCCGCACCGGTTTCGACAATCCCCCCGGCCTCTATGGCACAGAGGATGGTTTCGTGGCTCTCAATCTCTTACCCGCAGGTGCCACACTTCGCCCCCTCGACACGTCCGCCGCCGGTGTCAGCACCACCAGCGAAGCGCTGATCGGCGAAACGGCGAAATCGCTGCGCCCGGCGCTCTTCATCGCCGCCTTCCTGATGCTGATCGCCGACAGCCTGATCGTGCTCTTCATGAACGGCGCCTTCGCACGCCTGCCGAAAGCCCGCAGCGCGACCGCCGCCACCGTGCTTCTGGCGCTTGGCGCCTTTGCCGCCATGTCGCCAACCGACGCCCGCGCCGACGATCCCAAACCCGGCGACGAGCAGATCTTCGAGCGGCTGGACACGACGCATCTCGCTTATGTCCGCACCGGTGAAGACGATGTCGACCGCATTTCCGAGCAGGGTTTGCAGGGGTTGAGCGAATTCCTGACCTGGCGCACGACGCTGGAGCCGGGCCAGCCGGTCGGCCTCGATATTTCCAAGGATGAATTGTCCTTTTATCCCATCATCTACTGGCCGGTTTCCGCAACGGCACCCATGCCCTCAAGCGCCGCCATTTCGCGCATCGACGCCTATATGCGCGCCGGCGGCACCGTGCTGTTCGACACGCGCGACCAGTTCTCTTCGCTCGACACCGGTGCGACCAGCCCTAACGGCGAACGCCTGCAGGCGATCCTCGCCAATATCGATATCCCACCGCTGGAGCCCGTGCCGGAAGACCACGTTCTGACGCGGTCCTTCTACCTGCTCACCAATTTCCCCGGCCGTTACAACGGCTCGCCGCTCTGGGTGGAATCACGGCAGGGGGCGGCCAAGACCACCTCGGGTCTCTCCTCCTCCGGCGATGGTGTGACGCCGATCATGATAACGGGCAATGATTTCGCCGGCGCCTGGGCCGTCGATCCGCAGGGCGCGCCGGTTCTGCCAACGGTGCCGCCGGACGAGATGCAGCGCGAACACGCCTTCCGCTCCGGCGTCAACATCATGATGTATATGCTGACCGGCAACTACAAGGCCGATCAGGTCCACGTTCCCGCACTTCTCGAACGGTTGGGGCAGTGACATGACATTGACCTTCGCCCCCTTCCTGCCGTGGATCGTGATCGCCGTTCTGGCCGTCGCCGCTCTTGCGCTTTCCTTCATCGGCCTGTGGCGCGGCGTGCGCGGCGCGTGGCTGCGCGGGCTGGCGCTTGCCGCCCTGCTTGCGGCCATCGCCAATCCGCTTCTGACGCAGGAGGAGCGCGAGCCGCTCTCCACCATCGTGCCCGTTATCGTCGACCGTTCGCAGAGCCAGGACGTGCAGGATCGGTCGCAGATGACCGATACGGCGCTGGAGACGCTGAAAGACCGGCTCTCCCGCTTCCCTCGTATCGAGCCACGCATCGTGGAAGTGCGCGACAATGGCGAGAGCGATTCACCTTCGACGCAGCTTTTCTCCGCACTTTCCTCCGCCGTTTCGGATGTCTCGCCGTCGCGCGTCGGCGGCGCGATCTTCCTCAGCGACGGCCAGATTCACGATATACCGAATGCCCTGCCCAATGCCGAACAGGCGCTGGGCTTCCGCGCCCCCGTGCATGGGCTGATCACCGGCAAGGCCGATGAGTTCGACCGCCGTATCGAGATCGTCCGTGCCCCGCGCTTCGGCATCGTCAATGAGGAACAGCAGCTGACGCTGCGCGTCTTCGATGACGGCCGCCCCGCCGGTGGCGGTTCGGCGGAAGTGACGGTAAAGATGAATGGCGAAGAAATCGCCACGCTGCAGGCCACACCCGGCCAGCCGACGCCATTCAATTTCAAGGTTCCGCGTGGCGGCAACAATGTCATGGAATTTTCCGTCGCAGAACTTCCGGGCGAAGTGACAGCTGCCAACAACCGCGCCGTTCACCTGATCGAAGGCATCCGCCAGAACCTGCGCGTGCTGCTCGTCTCCGGCGAGCCGCATGCTGGTGAACGCGCCTGGCGTAACCTGCTGAAATCCGACACCTCGGTCGATCTGGTGCATTTCACCATTCTGCGCCCACCGGAAAAACAGGATGGCACGCCGATCAACGAATTGTCGCTGATCGCCTTCCCGACCCGTGAATTGTTCGTCGAAAAGATCGAGGATTTCGACCTCATCATCTTCGACCGCTACCAGCATCGCGGCGTGCTGCCGATCCTCTATTACGATTACATCGCCCAATATGTCGAAAAGGGCGGCGCGCTCTTGATCGCCGCCGGGCCGGAACATGCCGGTCAGGATTCGATCGCCATGACGCCGCTCGCCTCCGTGCTGCCGGCGCAGCCGACCGGTCAGGTGCATCAGGCCGCTTTCTACCCGCGCCTTTCGGAAGCGGGCAAGAAGCACCCCGTCACCCGCGGGCTGGAAGGTTCGGGCAACGAGCCGCCGCAATGGGGCCGCTGGTTCCGCACCATCAGCGTCGACCCACCGCAGGGCCAGACCGTGATGCTGGGCGACGGGCAGGACCCGCTTCTGGTTCTCAACCGTCAGGGCGAAGGCCGTGTCGCCATGCTGCTGTCCGATCAGGGCTGGCTGTGGGCGCGCGGTTTCGAAGGCGGCGGCCCGCATGTGGCGCTTTACCGCCGCATCGCCCACTGGCTGATGAAGGAGCCCGAGCTTGAGGAAGAAGCGCTGACGGCGCGCGCCAATGGCCGCACCTTGCAGATCACCCGCCAGACCATCGGCGACGATCCCGGGCAGGCCAGCGTGCGTTTCCCTTCCGGCAGGACCGAGAACATGGCCTTCACCAGCACGGAGCCCGGTCTTTACAGGATCGAGCGCCGCATGGATGAAACCGGCCTGTTCGAAATCAAAAACGGCGATTTCACCACCCTCGTCCATGTCGGCGCGGTGGATGCGCCGGAATTCAAGGCTATGATCTCGACCACCGAAACGCTGAAACCGCTGGCCGACGCCACCAGAGGCAGCGTGCACCGTGTCGCCGATAATTCCGGCCGTATCGCGCTGCCAGATATATTGCCGGTGCGCGGAGATATCAGGGTTGCCGATGAGGATCGCATGCTGATACGCATGACCGACGAGACGGTGCTGAAAGGCGTCAACACCCTGCCGCTCTTTGCCGGTTTTGCCGGGCTTGCCGCCCTGCTGCTTGCCTTCTCCGCACTTTGGTGGCGTGAGGGCCGGTAACTGAGTTTCCAGCGAAGAGCTTAGGGCGCTTCACGTCTCGGAACGGAAAACGGGAAACGGCTGCCGCCCGGCGGCCCGGGAAGATGAACATGAATTTCGTTTTGAGCGACGTCGCGGATGCGGAAGTCGAAAAGTCCATTCGCGATCCGCTGGTGGCCTATAATCTCGCCCGTTTCGGCGAAAGCGACAAACGCGAACTCAATATCACCATTCGCGATGACGACAATACCGTCACCGGCGGTCTGGTGGGCTATACCGCTCGCGGCTGGCTTTACGTCCAGCTTCTTTTCGTGCCGGAGGCCATGCGCGGTCAGGGCACGGCTCCGAAGCTGCTTGCCATGGCAGAGGAGGAAGCCAGAAAGCGCGGCTGCATGGGCGCCTATATCGACACGATGAACCCGGATGCCCTGAGAACCTACGAACGCTACGGTTTTACCAAAATCGGCTCGCTTGCGCCGCTTTCCACGGGCCAGACGATCACATGGCTCGAGAAACGCTTCTAGCAGGCTGTTGAAAATCGTCGACGATCGCGCACGTCGTTACCCCCCTCTGTCCTGCCGGACATCTCCCCCTCAAGGGAGGAGATCGGCAAGAGGCTTTCTCGCCGCTTCATTCTCGACCGTCGAGAGGTACGAGACATCGCCACGGAACGATCTCCCCCCTTGAGGGGGAGATGTCCGGCAGGACAGAGGGGGGTAACGACACCCAGCACCGTCGATGAATTCAACTATCGTGTACTGTGGAAGCAGATTAAATGCGACGCGTTTTATCTCTTTGTTTTTATGAATGTCTCCCAAAACCACTGCACAGTTTGGGAGACATGCTTTAGGCGGCGATCCCCGATACCCCACCGTCCACCGTTCGGCCCATGGCCTCGCGGATTTGCTGGCGAAGCCACACGGCTCCGGCATCCGCGTCAGTCTGCAATGTCCAGACCATGGCAACCGGCGGGAAACTCAGCGTCACCGGCACCGGGCTTATTTCCAGCCCCAGCATGGGCGCATAACGCAGCG
Source organism: Agrobacterium sp. LY4 (assembly GCF_001526585.1). Classification (NCBI taxonomy): domain Bacteria; kingdom Pseudomonadati; phylum Pseudomonadota; class Alphaproteobacteria; order Hyphomicrobiales; family Rhizobiaceae; genus Agrobacterium; species Agrobacterium sp. LY4. Next base: position 281,375 of record NZ_ASYA01000023.1, read on the forward strand.
CGATGCGTGAGGACACGGTCGCCAGTACCGCCGAGGATCGCGCCGTCGCCAGCACCGAGAGGAAATCCGGCGCGGCCGCAACGACGTCGATTTCCAGTCCGCTCAGTTCCAGCGCATCCTTGATGCAGCCATGCAGGCTGTCCGTTTGCGATATGACCGCATGTTTGGCCTCCATATAGGCATCCAGCCCGACGGGATTGGGCAGATCGAGCAAGGCCGGGTTGAAACAGCACAGCACGCTGGAGGAATAAAGCGGCTCGCAATGATGCCGTTGTTCCTTCGAATAGGTGCATCCGACCGCCATGTCGATCACGCCCGTATCGAGCATCGCGGTAATTTCCTGCTCCTGCCCGCTGCGGGCGAGAATGCGGATGCCGGGCGCAATCTCCCGCAGCCGCGCCGTCAGATCCGGCAAAAGCAACAGCTCCACCTCGCTCGACATGCCCAGCCGGAACGTGCGGCGCTCGGTGGCCGGATCGAACACATCCGCTGTCATCACCGCCGCCTGCGCCTGCCGGAGCGCCTGCCGCACCGGGCCGGCCAGATTAAGCGCCCGCGCCGTCGGCTTCATCTCCTGCCCCACGCGGATGAAAAGCTCATCCTGAAACAGGGTGCGCAGGGTGGAGAGATTATGGCTCATGGCCGGTTGCTGGATTTTCAGCCGCCGCGCGGCGCGCGTAACGTTCATCTCCTCCATCATCGCATCGAAAGCGATGAGAAGATTGAGGTCGAAGGAACGAAGATTGAAATGATCGATAGTTTGCATAAGTCACATCGATTTGATTGCTGGCCTGCCTACACTTAGCTGGAGTGCGGAAAGTTTCAAGACATTCCCTCAACCCAGGAGCTCCCAATGCCGTCCCGTCGCTCACTTCTCAAAGGCGCCGCCAGCGCCATCTTCGCCGCCCCTTTCGTTGCCCCCGCCATCGCATTCGCCAAGGCACCGTTTGCCGCGACACAGGCACCCGGCTTTTATCGACTGATGGTCGGCAAGGTGGAAGTCACCGCCCTTTCGGACGGCGTCATCGCGCTGCCGCTCGCCAAAATCTACACCAACACCACGCCGGAACATGCGGCAAAGGTCTTGCAGGATGCCTTCCTGCCGGAAGAGACGCCCACCTCGGTCAACGCATTTCTCGTCAACACCGGAGACAGGCTGGTGCTGATCGACGCCGGCACCGGCGCTTATCTCGGCCCATCCCTCGGCAGGCTCGTCGCCAATATCGAGGCCTCCGGTTATAAAACCACGGATATAGATGACGTTATCCTCACCCATATCCATACCGACCACTCCGGCGGGCTGTCAGCCGATGGCAAACGCGTCTTTGCCAATGCGACCCTGCACGTCAACGATCGCGAAGCCGTCTTCTGGCTCGATGCGGCAAAGGCCAAGGCAGCGCCTGAGGCGCTGAAGAAGGGTTATGCGGAAGCGAAGGAGAGCATCCAGCCCTATATCGATGCCGGCAAGTTCGAGACATTCGGCGACAATGCCGCGCCGGTTCCCGGTCTCGGCTCTATCCTTTACGCCGGCCACACGCCCGGCCACAGCGCTGTCGTTCTCGAAAGCGACGGCCAGAAAATCGTCTTCTGGGGCGATATCACCCATGGCGATATCCTCCAGTTCGATGAGCCTGACGTGGCCATCGAATTCGACGTCGACCAGAAGGCCGCCGTCGTGGCGCGCGATCTGGCATTTCGGCAGGCAGTAGAGGGCAAATATCTGGTGGCCGGCGCGCATATCGCCTTCCCCGGCATCGGCCATGTGCGCACCGACAGCACCAATTACGATTGGCTGCCGGTCAACTACACGGCGCTGTAAGGTGCGAAACAGCCTGGCCTGATCCTCAACGGGTCAGGCCATTGCGCGAAAACGACGCGTCAGCTCAGCGCCACCTGCCGCGTTTCCGCATTGATCATCGTCGCTGCAATGGCGGCAAGCACCAGCAGGCCGGCGAAAATGCCGATTGCAACGCCAAAACCCTGCGCTATGGCATAACCAAGCAGAGACGGCGCCAGCAGGCCGCCGAGCCTTGCCATGGCGCCTGCGGCCCCCATACCGGTCGCCCGCGATTCCGTCGGGTAGAGTTCCGGCGTATAGGCATAAAGCGCTCCCCAGGTGCCGAGCAGTGCAAAGCTCATGATAAGAAGCGAGGCGGCGATCATCGCGCCCGCCGAAGCCAGCGTGAAGAGCAGGCAACCGAGCGCGGAGAGCAGGCAGAAGCCGATCAGCGTCGGCTTGCGGCCCCATTTTTCGACGCCATAGGCGGCAAGCGCATAACCGGGGATCTGTGCCAATGCCACCAGCACGAGAAACCCGTAACCGCGCACGAAACCGAACCCGTCTCCGGCCAGTTTCGCCGGCATCCAGGTGAAGACACCGTAATAAGAAACGGAAACGAGGAACCAAATGGCGAGGATCATGATGCTGCGCTGCCTGAGCGCCGGCGAAAATATCCCCTGCCCCTTGACCACGTCAGGCTGGAAAAGCCCGGTCCCGGCATCGAGCGGCGCACGCCCATTCGTCACCAGCATGCGGTTGACGACGGCCTTGGCTTCCTCCAACCGCCCGCTGCGCAGCAGGTAAAGCGGCGATTCCGGCACCAGAAAGCGCAGGCCGAGGCCGAGAACCGCCGGAAAAGCCGTCACCGCGAATATATACCGCCACGCATCGGCAACGCCGGCAAGGCTGGCGCCCCAGGCCGCCAGTGCCACGATCAGCGTGCCGACAGCCCAGAAACCCTCCAGAAAGACCAGCCAGCGTCCCCGGTACTTCGCGGGCAGGAACTCGGCCATCATCGCATAATCCACCGGCAGCGTGCCGCCCACGGCAGCACCGGTGAGAAAGCGCAGAACAAGCAGGATGGTGAAATCGGGCGCGAACACCGAAAGCACGCCGAACAGCGCATCGCAGGCCACGGTGACGATCAGCACACGGCGACGCCCGTAGCGATCCGCCAGCCGCCCAAAACCGGCAGCACCGAGCAACATGCCGAAAAAGAACGCCGTGCCGGTCTGCAGCGCCTGCGGCACCGTCAGCCCGAAGGTTGCGGCAATCGAGGCGGCGGTGAAGCCAACGGCCAGAACCTGCATGGCATCCGCGGCCCAGACGAGGCCAAATATGCCCATCAGCCGCCGCTGATAGGCGCCTGCGCCCGCGCGCTCCAGCGCATCGTTCATGGTGATAGCCGTCATGCCCCGCCCCTTTGCAGAAATCGACTTTGACTTGCTATCGTATAGGGGGAGGAAACGGAATTGAATTCTGTGGAGGGAGGCGCGTTGTTTCGAAACAGGCTACCGGAAGAAGATTTTACCACACAAGGAGATGTGCACGGCAGTCTCGATGTTTGCCATAGCGCGCAACGCCCCTTCCGTCATGCCGGACTTGATCCGGCATCCAGTCACGGCGCGTCTGCGCCGTGGGAAGAGTCCTCTCAGCCCAAAGACTTGGGCTGGCTGGATTCCGGCTCAAGGCCGGAATGACGGGTTTTATGTTGCGCTAAGAAGCACAAAGCCCCTTCGGATAACCCCTCAGCCGTAAACCCTGAGCGGCTCCTCAAAACCCTCATCTTCCGCCGAGGCGGCCGGCATCACGGCCTCGCATTTGCGCCAGCCGATCTTGCCCTTCAGCCGCTGGTGCACGTCGTCGCCAATCGGCACGACGAGCACCCGGTTCGGGTCGACCGGGCCGGGAAAATCGAGCGCCGCATAAGCGACCTTCTCGAAACCGAGCGGCATGTAATAGGGCGGATCGCCGATCAGGATTACCGCTTCCGAGCCCTTCCGCCGGGCGGCGGCAATGGCGATCCGGACGAGTTCCCGGCCGATGCCCTTGTTCTTGTGCGAGGGCCGAACCGCAAGGGGCCCGAGCATATGGCCGTTCACCCCACCCGCCAGAACCGGCGTCATGCGCACCGAAGCAATGGTTTCGCCATCGTCGGCACAAACGAAGGACAGCGACCGGTCATGCGGCCCCTGCTCACGGATGCGCGCTGCGGCACGGGTATGCCGGCCGGGACCGAATGCTTCTTCGTTGATGACGTCGATGATGGCGTCGTGCGACGCGTCCTCGGTGAGGTAGACAAGATCGTGCTTGGACATGAAGAGACCGAAACTTCCAGAATGCGGATGCGACAATAGGTGACGGCTGCGCCGGTAAGGGCGTTCAGGAGCGTCAGCGTCGTCGGAGCATCCGTGGTTCGATCATAGTCAGCAATTTCCTCAGATTTGTGAAAATTGCAGTTATCAGGAAAATTCCCACCCGTCCAGAACAAATCTCTGCACTATCCCATTCAGTTTCCACAGGACCGGAAACGCATTGTTCAGCGCCTTGCGGGTTCGCGGGAGAGTGCAGAACGGTTAGGATCGCTCAAAAGGAAACAATCAAGGAGATCATCATGGGCATGCTGGTGGAAGGCGTATGGAAAGACGTCTGGTATGACACCAAGGAAACCAAGGGGCACTTCAAGCGTAGCGCCTCGCAATTCCGCAACTGGATCACAGCGGATGGCGCAGCCGGCCCTTCCGGAGAAGGCGGGTTCGAAGCGGAGAAGGACCGTTACCACCTCTATGTCTCCTTCGCCTGCCCCTGGGCGCACCGCACCCTGATCTTCCGCAAGCTGAAAAAGCTGGAGAACCTGATTTCCGTTTCCGTCGTCGATCCGCTGATGCTCGAAAACGGCTGGGAATTTAAGCCTGAGGGCGAGCGCACGCCGAGCGCGACCGAGGATCACCTCTTCGGCTCCTCGACGCTCTGGCAGGTCTACACCAAAGCAGACCCCAAATATTCGGGGCGTGTCACCGTGCCAGTGCTGTGGGATAAAAAACGCGGCACCATCGTCTCCAATGAATCGGCGGAAATCATCCGCATGTTCAATTCCGCCTTCAACGATCTCACCGGCTCGCAGGCCGATTATTATCCCGAAGCGCTGCGCGCCGAGATCGATGCGCTGAACGACGTGATCTACGACACCGTCAATAACGGCGTCTACAAGGCCGGATTCGCCACCACGCAAGACGCCTATCAGCAGAATGCCGTGAAGGTGTTCGAAACGCTGGATATGCTGGAAGACCACCTGAAGGACCGGCGTTTCCTGTTCGGTTCAGAACAGACGGAAGCGGACTGGCGCCTGTTCACCACGATGGTACGGTTCGACCCCGTCTATGTCGGCCATTTCAAATGCAATATCCGCCGCATCCACGACTATCCGCACCTGACGGATTACCTGCGCGATCTTTACCAGACGCCCGGCGTGCCTGACACGGTCGATATGCGCCACATCAAGGAACATTATTACCGCAGTCACCGCACCATCAACCCGACCGGCATCGTGCCCGTCGGCCCGGAACTGGACCTGACCATGGCCCATGGCCGCGAGGCGCTCTCCTAGCGGAAAGCCGTTACTACCAGTGGTCGGCGATCGCCGCTTCGCCGGCAAGCTCGGCAAGGCGGCGGCGGGTTGCGGCCGTCATCCCTTCCGGCAGCTCCGACAGGTCGAAAAAGCCGCTTTCGGCAATTTCATGATCGGGCTTTTTCGGTTTGGTCTGGGAGACGTCAAGCCGGTAGAGCGCCACATGATCGCGATTGCTGCCTTCCAGATTGAGATAGACATGGATCAGCTCCGGTTTGGAGGCCGCTTCGAGATTGCCTTCTTCGCGGATTTCCTTGTGCAGCGCCATCAGCAGTGTCTCGCCACGCTCCACACCGCCGCCCGGCAGATACCAGCCCGGCAGATAGGTGTGCCGCACCAGAAAAATCCTGCCTTTTTCATCGAAACAGGCCGCACGCACACCAAGAGTTGCGCCGCGCGTGAACAGAAAAACGAAATGCAGAAAGCGGATGAAGACACGCATATGGAACGGACGGGTCTTCTGCCCGGTTGTCTCTTCATTCACCCTGGTTTCTCCCCGCCTGCCGGCTTTTATTGGACGCGCGGCATATCATAGGTTATCTCTGCCGCCATGTTCAAACTTGCCCATATTTCAGACGTCCATTTGGGGCCACTGCCAAAACTCACTTTCCGCGAACTTGCATCCAAGCGTATCACCGGTTTTGTCAACTGGCACCGCAACCGCCGCAAGCATCTCTTCACCGATACGCTGGAAAAGCTGCTCGACGATCTGGAGACAAAGTCACCGGATCATCTGGCTATTACCGGCGATCTCGTCAATCTTGCGACAGGCATTGAAATCCGCGCCGCCGCCGACTGGCTGGAGGAAGTGGGCGATCCCGAAAAAACCTCCGTCGTTCCCGGCAATCACGACGCCTATGTTTCCGGCGCGCACGACAAGGCCATGCAGGCCTGGTACCCTTATGTGCGCGGCGATGGCGACCCGCTGGAATGGGACGACGACCGCAAGATTTTTCCCTATATGCGCGTGCGCGGTCCCGTCGCACTGATCGGCTGCTCCACCTCGATTGCGACGCCGCCTTTTTCGGCAACCGGCTACTTCGGCAATCGGCAGGCGCGCGCCACGGCGGAGCTCCTGAAAAAAGCCGGGGAGCAGGGGCTATTCCGCGTGGTGATGATCCATCACCCGCCGATCCGGGGTGCCACTGCCGCCCACAAACGCATGTTCGGCGTTCGTCGCTTTGCCGCCGCTCTCGGTGTCGGTGGCGCGGAACTCGTGCTGCATGGCCATACCCATCTCAACACGGTCTACTGGCTGAACACCCACCACGGGGAAGACCATATCCCGGTCGTCGGCATTTCCTCCGCCAGCCAGGGACCGGGCGGTGAAAAACCGCGCGCGGCCTATAATCTCTTCCATATCTCCGGTGGCCCCGGCACATGGAATGTCGCCTGTGAGCGGCACAGCCTCAATGAGACGGGGACGGGTGTGGCGCTGGAGGATGTGCGGGTGTTTTATGAAAACGGGCGGCCGCTGGGGTTTTCGCTGCTGGGGCAGTAGGTTCGCTACGGTGAGGTTGGAGCGTGTGGCTTCACCCCCCTCTGCCCTGCCGGGCATCTCCCCCTCAAGGGGGGAGATCGGCAGGAGGCGCTACCACCGCTCCATTCGCAAACGTTGAGATGGCTGAGGGCTAGCCTCGGATCGATCTCCCCCCTTGAGGGGGAGATGCCCGGCAGGGCAGAGGGGGGTAAAGCCCCACCCTCAAGGCAAACTCACTTCGCCCGCTCTTCCAGCACCCGATTGGCCGCCGAAACAATCGCCTCCAGCGACGCCGCCACGATATTCGTATTGACGCCTGCCCCGAACAGCTTGCCGCCCGGATGCTCCATCTCGACATAAGCGATGGCCGAAGCGTTCGAGCCATGCTGCAGCGAATGCTCGGAATAGTCATTCACCGACAGATCGATACCGAGATAGACCGACAGCGCATTGATGAACCCGTCGATCGGGCCGGTTCCCTTGCCCTCGATACGCTTCACCTCGCCATTATCGGTGATTTCGGCAGCCACGATGCGCACGCCCTTGAAATCGCCGGCCGGATAGGTGTGGTGATCGACGAACTTGATGCGTGCATTCGGCTGCGTCACGTAACGCTCGATAAAGCGCTCGTAGATGCGCTTGGCCGGCAGCTCCACGCCCTCTTCATCGGTGATGCGCTGAATGTCCTCGCGGAATTCCACCTGCAGGTTGCGCGGCAGGTTGATGCCGTAATCCTGCTGCAGAATATAGGCAATGCCGCCTTTGCCGGATTGCGAGTTGATGCGGATGATCGCCTCGTAGGAACGGCCGACATCCTTCGGGTCGATCGGCAGATAGGGCACTTCCCAGACGGGATGATTGGCGACCTTGATCGCCTTCATGCCCTTGTTGATCGCATCCTGATGCGAGCCGGAGAAGGCGGTGTAGACCAGTTCGCCGACATAGGGATGGCGCTCGGGGATCGTCATCTCGTTGGAATATTCGTAGACATCCTTGATGCGCTCGATATCGCGGCAATCCAGCTCAGGGTCCACACCCTGCGTATACATGTTCAGCGCCAGCGTCACGACGTCGACGTTACCCGTGCGTTCGCCATTGCCGAACAGCGTGCCTTCCACGCGGTCAGCACCGGCCATCAGGCCCAGTTCGGTCGCGGCAATGCCCGTGCCGCGGTCATTATGCGGATGCAGCGAGATGATGACGTTTTCGCGATTGTCGATATTGCGGCACATCCATTCGATCTGGTCGGCATAGATGTTCGGCGTCGCCATTTCCACCGTCGACGGCAGGTTCAGGATCAGCTTGTTGTCGGCCGTCGGCTTCACAACCTCGACCACGGCGTTGCAGATTTCCAGCGCCACTTCCAGCTCGGTGCCGGTAAAGCTCTCGGGCGAATATTCGAAGCGATAACCGCCGCCGGCCTTCGCCGCCATGTCGGTGATCATCTTGGCCGCATCGACGGCGATCTGCTTGATGCCGTGCACATCCTTGCCGAACACCACGCGGCGCTGCAATTCCGAGGTGGAATTGTAGAAGTGGATGATCGGCTTGTTGGCGCCTTCCAGCGCCTCGAAGGTGCGGGTAATCAGCTCCGGGCGGCACTGCACCAGCACCTGCAGGGAGACATCGTCAGGCACATTGCCCTCTTCCACGCACCAGCGGGCGAAATCGAAATCCGTCTGCGAGGCGGAAGGAAAACCGATCTCGATTTCCTTGAAACCCATTTCGAGCAGCAGCTTGAACATGCGGGCCTTGCGGTCGTGGCCCATGGGGTTGACCAGCGACTGGTTGCCGTCGCGCAGGTCCACCGAACACCAGATCGGCGCCTTGTCGATGGTCTTGCCCGGCCATGTACGGTCGGGGATATTGATGGTCGGGTAAGGGCGATACTTCACGCTCGCGTCAGCCATGCCCTTGGAAATATTGGTGATCTTGCCGTCCATTTCGCTTCCTCCTTGCGCAGTCCGCGGGCGTCTTTCGCCATCGGCGGATGCGCGACCCTTGAGGGCCTAAATCCAGTATAAAATGAGATTTCGAGATGAGGAGCGTTTGCACCAGCGGGCTTTCGGCCGCCGGGCGCTCCTCACTGGACCCGGCAACCGCGTGTAAGGTCGAGGCTAAGAAGCGAGAGTGCACCGCACGGCGAGGCCTTCGCAGAAATCTGCGCGCTCATGCCGAAAATGGTTGCGATGCTGTTGCTCATGGCGATGTGTATAAACAGCGGCTGGCGGTCTGACAAGTGATCTTGTGATGCGCAGGCTTATTTTGCTTGACGGCCAGTCTCCAGCCTTTCAGCGATCCACAATTTGACTAGCGATTGCCGGGTCACACCGAGACGACGTGCTTCGTTGTCGAGATCGTTGACGACCCACGTCGGAAAATCGATGTTCACGCGCTTGGGTTCGATGTTCAGATGGCGCGCCGTCGACCAGTCGAGATATTCGCTGATGTCTTCGCCATCATCGGCCATCCTGTCGAATTCTTCTGCGCTTATTGTCTTCATAATGATACCTCTCTAATTTTCGGACACGGCGCACGGAAATGATGCGAATACGGCCACCCCGCACTGTATGGACAGCCAACCACAACTTCTCCCCGAGAAGTGCGATGAGGGCGAACCGCTCTTCTCCAATATTGTGCGCTGTAACCGTCAAACCGTATTTATCGTGCCACAATGCCTGTGCATCGACAAAATCGATGCCGTGTTTGTCTTTATTGCCAGCGCTCTTTATCGGATCAAATTCGAATACCATGAGAATATAATATAAAAACTATACCATTTCCACTATCTAACCACGCTTCACCACCCGCTGCAACGCCATCATCAGTCCCCCACCGATCAAACCCCAGAAGGCCCCGGAAATACCGCCGAAGGAAAGGCCGGAAGCCGTGATGAGGAAAGTAATGGCCGCCGCCTCGCGGGTTTCCGGCTCCCTGAAGGCTGCGACAGCGGAGCCGGAAAAGGCGCCGACCAGTGCCAGCCCCGCCACAGCCTGAATGAGAATGGGCGGCGCCAGCGCCACGAAGGCCGTGACCACGCCCGCCAAAAGACCGAAAATAATATAGCCGACACCGCCGATGATCGCCGCCCAGTAACGCCGCTTCGGATCAGGATGGGCGTCCTCGCCAGCGCACATCGCCGCCGTAATCGCCGCTAGATTGACGGCATGGCCGCCAAAGGGTGCGGAAAGCAGCGAGAAAAAGCCGGTCGAGGCGAAAAGCGGTCCGGGCTGCGGATCGTAATGATTGACCTTCAGCACCGCGATACCGGGAATATTCTGCGAGGCCATGGTGACGATGAAGAGCGGCAGAGCGATGGAAACAACCGCGTGGAGACTGAAGACGGGCGTTACCCACTCCATCGGCGGCGTCAGCGATTGCGCCACGCTATCAAATGCACCCGCCGGAATTTCGACACCGAAAATCATCACCAGCACGAAGGCCGCAAGGGCGGCGGGCACAGCGAACAGCCGTTTAAAAGCTCCCACCACGATCCAGGCGAGGATGATCGGCAATCCGAGCGCCGGGTTGAAGCCGATCGCCTTGATCGGTGCAAAACACAGGCCGATGATGACGCCGGAGAGCATGGCATTGGCAAGCGGCGCTGGAATGGAGGCGACCGCCTTTCCAAGCGGCCGGAACAGGCCTGCGATGATGATCAGGATGGCGCAGATGATGAAACCGCCGACGGCCGCCGGAAAGCCGCCCTCAATGACGCCGGTGGTCGCAAGCAGTGCCGCACCCGGCGTCGACCAGGCGATGCTGATGGGAAGCCGGGTGGCGGCGGAGAGAATAATGGCGCAAAGCCCCATCGCCACCGAAAGCGCCATCAGTCCCGACGCCGCCTCGAAATCCGTCGCACCGACAGCTTTCAGGCCCTGCAGCACGACGGCGAAGGAGCTGGCGAAACCGACAAAGGCGGTGAGGCAGCCCATGAACAGGCTCTGGACGGAAAAATCTTTCAGCATGAAGCACTCTGCGGCCTGCTGCCTGTCGCAAACAACCGCAGCGGTCCGCATTGGCGACAGGCAGAAACAAAACTGAAGCGTGACGCGGGAATCCGGGGATGGCGACACGCTTTGGATGAAGCGTGATTATATTCAGGATCAAAAAAGACGCGGCTTGGCAAGATGAGCCGCCAGACTTCAGGTACGGCAACAGGGAAAACGTCATCAAAGTTTAGCGGCACGGCGCTAATCCTCCCTGCATCGCAACCGGTCATCCGCCACAAGAGGGACCCTCGCCATGCTCCGCATCGTCACCACCGTCGCCTGCTGTTTTGCGGCTTTGCCCGCCGCGGCCCAGACCCCGCCGCCACCGGCCTTTCTCGGCCAGATTGTCGTTCCATCGGGCCTCTCCATCGATGGCGTCACCTTCGGCGGCATTTCCGATCTCGCCTTTGACAGCGAAACCGGTCGTTATCTCGCAATTTCCGATGACCGTGTGGAAAAAGGGCCGGCCCGTTATTACGAGCTGGAGCTGGCCGTGACGGAAGGCGCCGCCACGCTCAACATCGCCGCCACGCGCGAATTGAAGGACGAGACCGGCGCTGCTTTTGCGCCGAAGGGCATCGATGCGGAAGGCATCGCGCTCGACCGCAAGGGCGGCAAGCTCTACTGGTCCTCCGAACGCGACCTGAAGAACCAGCCGGCGCTTTACGTGTCGGACCTCGACGGCAGCAATGTGAAGCGGCTGGAACTGCCAAACGCCTATCTCGTCGATGACGCCAAGACCAGGGGCGTTCAGAACAACCTCGCTTTCGAAGGCCTGACGCTGATGCCCGGCCGGCTGATCGCCGCCACCGAAAATGCGCTCACCCAGGACGGCCCCAAGGCGACGCCGCAGGCGGGCAGCCCGGCCCGCATCCTCGTCATCGACACGGCGACGCTGAAACCGGTCGCCGAGCATGTCTATGTCACCGAGCCTATCTCGAAGACCCCGACCGCCGCCGAGCCGAAATATAACGACAACGGCCTTTCCGCCATTGCGGCTCTGCCGGATGGCCGTTTCGTCGCTGTCGAGCGCAATTTCGCCTCCGGCGTCGGCAATCACATCCGCTTCTTCATCGCCGACATGTCCCGCGCCGACAATATTCTCGGCAAGGACAAGATCGATCCGGCATCCGTGGCCGCCGTATCCAAATCGGCCTGGTTCGAAATCAACGAAGGCGATTTCGGCCTCGATATCGACAATATCGAAAGCTTCGCTTTCGGCCCGGTGGTGGATGGCAAGCAACTCTTCGTCATCGCCTCCGATGACAATTTCAACACCGGCAAGCAGTTCACCCAGTTTGCGGCATTCGCAATTCCCGCCAATCTGGGTCAGTGAAATCCGCATGAAGCAGAATGCCGGCTCTGGACCATGTCCGGGCCGGCATCGGCAATCTTGCCTTCACCAGCGGAGCAGACGTGAACCGGCAAAAGCGCCGATGATGCCGGTCAACAAGATGCCCAGCGAATACCAGATCAACACGAAAGCCATGCCGTTTTCGGTGCAGAACCACGAATAGACCCACGCCCCGGCCGCACCCGCGGCGACGCCTGCGGCAAAGCCCGCAAGCGTGGGATCAGCGGGAGCCGAACGCTTGAGAGCCGCGAAATTCGCCAGAAACAGCGGTAGCGCGAAAGCAACGATCAAAAACGGGCAATGCAGCGCCGACGATCCGATAATGAGGGTCCTGTAGGTGCCGGGCACGGCAAATCCAAGCTGGACGAGCGCGATGACCGCCATGGCCACAAAAATCACCGCAAGCCACGCGAACAGGCCACCCCTGTCGCCCTCCGGCCGCGCAAGACGCATGAGGGCGAAAAATGCGGCCACGGCCAGCAGGGCATTATAGGCGGATTTGACCCAGAAACCCGGTTCGGTCATAGCGTCATTCATATCGCTGCGAAGCCCCAGAATGACGACCATCAGCAGCAGCGAAACGCCGAGCGCAGGCAAGGCCACGAACGCCAGCCTCCGCTCCAGCGCAAAAGCTCGTACGGGTTTCAGATCGCCCGCCAGTTGATCGATGATGTCTTCCGTCTTCCTCACGTGTCCCCCCGCAACTTTGCCGCCAGGACTTTCAGCGTTCTGTGAATACCGACCCTCGCCGCAAGCTCGGTCTGGCCGGATTTTTGCGCCGCTTCGGCAATTGAGTGACCTTCGAGCTTCACCCTTCGAATGAGATCCCGTTGCCGTTCCGGCAACTCATCAAGCAGCCGCTCCACATCCATGCGGGCCGTGACCGCATCGACGGACGGTTCCGCCTCCAGCGTTTCATCGAGTTCCACTTCCGCCAGCAGGCGCGCACCCCGGCCCCGATAGTGATCGATGAGCTTGTAGCGCGCTATCGAAAAGAACCAGGCCGTGAAGGGTCGCGCACGGTCATAGGTCTCCCGCTTGGCGTGAAGCGACAACAGCGTTTCCTGTACAAGATCTTCGACATCGCCTCTGGCGGCAGCAGCCATGCGCCGGCCGTAATAGGCGATCAGCAGCCGTCTCAGGGCATGAAGCAAATGCCTGTAGGCGCCTTCGTCCCCATCGAGGGAACGCAGCATCAGCATTTTCAGTGTTTCTTCCGAAGGCTGCCTGTCATCGTCACTATCGGGTTATTCGCAATCGGCAGGATATTGTTACATAGTGGCTTTAAAAAAATCTCGCCCGAACTTGTCGTCACAAGCGCGTGAAGATGTAACGGCCGGCCGTTCCCGGACGAATGGACAATCGTGAGCCCCGGCACGATGCCGGCGGACATTCAACGACGTCCAGAGGAGACCCTTCATGACCCGCATTTTCACCGCCATCGCCGCCGCTTCCCTTCTGTCCGCTCTTTCCTTCGCAGGCATCGCCCATGCCGACAGCATGAAAACCGATACGATGAAGAAGGATACCATGCATAGCGACGCCATGAAGACGGAGACGATGAAAAAGGATGGCATGTCCATGGCCGGCAAGAAGGCCAGCAAGAAGGACTGCATGCACAAGGCCGGCATGGAAATGGACAAGATGAAAAAGGCCGACATGATGAAGGCCTGCGACATGATGAAATAACACCGGCCTGAAAGGAAAAAGCCCGCACCGGTTTTCACCGATACGGGCTTTCTCAACTGAAAAATCGAAAACTCAGAGTTCCGACTGGCTCTCGACGATCTTGCCGACGAGGCCGTAGTCCTTGGCCTCTTCCGCACCGAGCCAGTAATCGCGATCGATATCCTTGGCGATCTTTTCTTCGCTCTGGCCGGTGGCCTTGGAGAAGATCTTGATCAGGCGCTGGTTCATCTTGATGATTTCGCGGGCCTGGATTTCGATGTCGGACGCCATGCCGCGCGTGCCGCCGGAGGGTTGGTGCAGCAGGAAGCGGGTGTTCGGCAGGCAGAGGCGACGTTCCTTCGGCACCGAAACGTAAATCAGCGCGCCGGCGGAAGCGACCCAGCCCGTGCCGATGATATAGACCTTCGGCTTGATGAACTTGATCATGTCATGGATGGAATCACCCGATTCGACATGGCCGCCCGGCGAATTGACGTAAACGCGAATGTCGTCGTCGCTGGCGGCGGCGAGAGCCACGAGCTGCGTGCAGACCTTCTGCGCCAGCTCCTGCGTGATGCCACCATAGATGAAGATCGAACGCGACTTGAAAAGATTCGCTTCCGTTTCCTTGCCGATCGGCAGTTCCTTGCTCTTGTCGTCTTCGTCTTCGTTCATCAACGGCTCTCTCCAGCAAAATTCGTGCATGCCCTTCGGACATAGTGCGACTTGTTACGTAAGGCAATGAGAGAAAAAGGCAAGGTTTGCCCGCCAACAATAAACAGCACCCCCGGCAGATGACGCATGGACAGCCTGTCTGCCTTCGCGATATCGTTGACGCCTCATTGCAGCGCCGCCTGCCGCGGGAAGCCCCAAGATTCCGTTGCGGACAGCCATAATTCAAGAGGGAACCATGCTGAAAAGACTAAGCCTCACTGCCGCCGCACTGGGCGTTACCGCCCTGCCCGCTTTCGCCCATTTGAACCCGGAAGAACACGGCTCCTTCATGGCCGGCGTCTCCCACCCCTTCTTCGGTGCGGACCACATTCTGGCGATGGTGGCCGTCGGCATCTGGGCCTCGCAGATCGCCGTGGCGCAGGGCGACCGCAAGGCGTTGTGGATCGTGCCTTCCGCCTTCGTCGGCACCATGGCCGCCGGCTTCCTGATGGCGGTTTATGGCATCGGGCTTCCCTTCGTCGAACCGGCAATTCTCGCCTCCGTCATCGGTCTCGGCCTGCTGGTTGCCATGGCGGCAAGGCTTCCGACGGCAGCCGCCGCTGCCGTGGTCGGCGCTTTCGCGCTTTTCCACGGCCACGCCCATGGCGGTGAACTCGGCAGCGCCGGCGCGCTTCAATTCGGCATCGGCTTCATGATCGCCACCGCCATCCTGCATGCGGCCGGCATCGCGCTCGGCTTCGGCATTGCCCGTTTCGGTTCGGCAGCCAGCCGCACGGTTGGCGCGTTGACGGCGATTGCGGGTCTCTCGCTCGCCTTCGGCGGCTGACAATCATTACCGAAATTTAAAATTCGGACCGCTTTGAAAAGCCGGAATTGAGGCCTACCTCCTTATCGTGGATTTTCGCTTCACGGTAAGGAGGCATCATATGTCACCGGAAGAAAGCCAGCTTCTCAAGGCCCTGTTCGACAGGACCAGAACCGCATCCGCCACCCCGCGTGACCGCGAGGCGGAAACACTGATCGCAGACGCCGTGCGCGATCAGCCCGCAGCCCCCTATTATCTCGCCCAGGCGGTCATCGTTCAGGAAAAGGGTCTGGAGGCGGCGGCAGCCCATATCAAGCAGCTCGAAGACCGTATCCACGCGCTGGAAAGCGGCAACAGCGCCCCGCAGGCCGCAGCGCAGGGCGGTTTTCTGAGTTCCATCTTCGGAACCGGCCAGTCACAGCCGCCAGCGCCGACACCCGCCCCTGCCCCGCAAACCTCATGGCGCAACGATACCGCCGGCCAGACGGCCGGTCCCTGGGGATCGCCCGCCGGTCAGCAATCCGGCGGCCCCTGGAGCCAGCAGCCCGGCGCATTCGGGCGTTCTTCCGGCGGTGGTTTTCTGCAGGGTGCGCTTGGGACCGCTGCGGGTGTCGCCGGCGGCATGCTGCTCGCCAATTCGCTGAGCGGCATTTTCGGCAGCCACATGTCATCGCTCGGCCTTGGCTCGCCCTTCGGCGGCGGCAATGCTGCCGGTAACGCGCCTGTCGAGGAAACCGTCATCAATAATTATTACGGCGACAACGCCAGCCCCCAGAACAACGACGACGACGATATCCGGCAGGCCGATGACGACAGCGCCGACGACGCGGATTTCGATTCAGGCGACGACGGTTCGTTCGCCTGAACCTTTAATCTCGTGGAAGCCGGATCAGCCGCGACCGCGATAGGTGGGAACGCCCTGATCCGGCAGCCACACGCCCTCGGGCACCGGTCCGGTCTGCCAGAAGACGTCGATCGGAATGCCGCCGCGCGGATACCAGTAAGCGCCGATTCTCAGCCACTTCGGCTGCAGCAACTCCACCAGCCGCTTGGCAATATAGACCGAGCAATCCTCGTGGAATGCGCCGTGGTTGCGGAAGGACTGCAAAAACAGCTTCAGCGACTTGGATTCCACCAGAAAATCGCCCGCAATATAGTCGATGACGATATGGGCGAAATCCGGCTGGCCGGTCATCGGGCAAAGCGAGGTGAATTCGGGTGCGGTGAAGCGCACCACGTAATCGGTGCCGGCATTGCCGTTCGGCACCTTTTCAAGAACGGCCTTTTCCGGGCTCTCTGGCGTATCGACCTTCGTGCCCAGCTGCGACAGGCCGGAAACATCCGTCACTGACATGGAAAACTCCTGTTTTTCAAACAATCACTTTGACGCCATGCGCCTTTTCGCCTTCCGGCTCGACGTGAATGGCAAGGCTGGCGCCCGGTATGACGTCCCTTATGGCATCTTCAAGGCGGTCGCAAATATCATGCGCCTCGCGCACCGTCATGACAGCAGGAACAACGACGTGAAAATCGATGAAGGCGGCCGAGCCGGCGCGGCGTGTCCTCAGATCATGGACGCCAATCACACCGCCGGAATGTTCGGCGATGGCCTTCTTGATCGCCTCGTCCTCTTCCGGCTCCACGGCCCGGTCCATCAGCCCGCCAAGCGAATGCAGAATGACCTTGGATCCCTGGAACAGGATGTTGATGGCCACCAGGATGGCGAGCAGCGGATCGAGAATGGCATAACCCGTCAGCAGCGCCAGAACGAGGCCGACGAGAACGCCTGCCGAGGTCACGACGTCGGACATGATGTGATGGCCGTCGGCGGCCAGCGCCGGTGAGGCATGTCTTTTGCCGACACGGATCAGGATCGTCGCCCAGATGGCGTTGATGACGCCCGCCGCCGCATTGATGGCAAGACCAAGGGCCGGCGCTTCCGGCAGCCTCGGGTTGAAAAGACCGCCCCAGGCCTCCTGCACGATCAGGAGCGCGGCAACGACGATCAGCACACCCTCCACGACGGCGGAAATATATTCCGCCTTGTGGTGGCCGAACTGGTGGTCGTCATCGGCGGGCTTCTGCGCATAGCGAATGACAAAATAGGCGATGAAGGCCGCGACCACGTTGACGGTCGATTCCAGACCGTCCGATAAAAGCGCGACCGAGCCCGTGACCCACCAGGCCACGAGCTTGAGGCCCAGCACGCCGAAAGAAAGCGGAATGCTCCAGAATGCCAGCTTCCGGACCAGCATATTGCCTTCACTGTTCATTTTTGCCCCCGTGCGGATGCGAACGAATTGCATGACCGATTGCCAAAACGCACGAACCGCGCGCACGGGGTCTCCGTGCGCGCGGTTCGCTATTTGCGCGTTCTATCGTTCAAACGGAGAACAAGGTCAAGGGCCTTGCGCTCACGCGTAAAACATCACTCTTCGCTTTTCTGCTCGCAGAAACGAATGCGGTTGCCGAACGGATCGGTCACTTCCATCACATCGCCCCATGGCAGTTCTTCGACGCCCGGCTTCATGAAGCGATAATCTTTCGCCGCCAGTTCCTGTTGATAGGCGTGAACGCCGTGCATGGTGGCGAAGATGTTGGAGCCCGGCGTCGCATCGCCGTGATGGCCGCTGAGGTGAAGCCCCATTCCGGCCCGTGAAACCTGCATGTAAAGCGGGAAATCATCGCCGAAGCGGTGTTCCCAGTCGACCTCGAAACCGAGAAAATCGACATAGAACTCCCGCGCCTTGGTCTCGTCGAAGATTCTGACGATCGGGAATATCCGCCCGAAGCCGATGTCTCCAACAGTCTGTTTCCCGGCATCGCCCATACTGCCCCAACCCCTTTTCCGTCCGTAAAACGATACCGGCCGCACGAGGTGCGGCCGGTAGGATCAGCTTATTCGGCTGCGACGATCTTGCCGTCCTGCCACTTGAACAGCGAGAAGGCCTGCGAGGTCAGGTCGCCGTTTTCGCCATAGGTCACCTTGCCGATTGCGGTCGGGAAAGCGTCACCGCTTTTCAAGGCCGTGGCGACCGCTTCGGAATCCTTGGCGCTTCCGGCCTTCTCGATGCCGGCCTTCAGCACTTCGACGGCAGCGTAAGCATTGAGCGTGAAGGCTTCCGCCGGAATGTTGGCGGCCTTCAGCGCTTCGGCAGCGGCCTTGGAATCGTCGTTCTTCAGCGCGTCCGAAGCATTGGTGAAGATCGTGCCTTCGCCAGCCTGCGAACCGATGTTCCAGAACTCGCTGTTCGACAGGCCGTCACCGCCGATGACGGCAGCCTTGGAGCCGATATCCTTCAGCTGGCGCACCAGAAGACCCGCTTCCGGATGGTAACCGCCGAAATAGACGATGTCGGCATTGTCGGACTTCAGACGGGCCGTCAGCGCGCCGAGATCCTTTTCGCCGGGCGTCAGCGCATCGTAGAGAACTTCGGTAACGCCGCCGGCATTCAGCGTGGCCTTGAAGGCGTCCGCCAGACCTTTGCCGTAGGCGCCCTTGTCGTGAATGATGGCGACCTTCTTGTCCTTGAGGTTGGCGAGAACATATTTCGCTGCAACCTCGGCCTGCTGGTCGTCACGACCGCAGGTGCGGAAGACGTTGGAAAGGCCACGGTTGGTCAGGCCCGGCGCGGTCGCCGTCGGCGTCACCATCAGCACGCCGTTTTCGGCAAAGACATCCGATGCCGGAATGGCGACGCCGGACGTCACCGGACCGACGACGAAGTGGATGCCTTCGGCAACCAGCTGGTTGGCCGCGGAAACGCCCTGCTTCGGCTCACCGCCGTCATCGGCAAGCTTCAGCACGACCTGTTCGCCGAGGATGCCGCCCTTCTTGTTGATTTCATTGACTGCCGTCTGGGCGCCGTTCTTCACCTGGTCGCCATAGGCGGCGACAGGACCGGTGAGCGGCGCAATCAGGCCGATGACGATTTCGGCATGAGCAAGGGGTGCGAATGCGAAGGACGCTGCAAGCGTCACGCTGGTCAATGTCTTCAGTTTCATCCTGGTGTCTCCTTAAAGGGGGTCGCGGGACCCGGTGAGCGCCATGGGCGCCGACCGAATGAAACTATCGGACGCCTCCCGGCGAAAACTCGTTCCATTTTTGAATTCCGAGCCTTCCACTCAACTCATACGGAAGGTTTGATGATTTATGCAAGTCACTTTGCTGGATTAGCTCTATTCGCGGTAAATCAATCGCCGGATCGGCCGTGATTGCGCCGCCTGAATGGACGCATCGACCTTCCGTAAACGCTTGGCGTTTGGCCGCCGCTGGAGGATAATACGCCATGATCGCAGCAGATGAAGAATTTCTGACGGGCCTGCCCGTCTTCCGGCATTTTGAAGACGTGGCCGACCCGGCGCTTTATCGCGCCCTGCCGCCGGGATGGGGGCTGGCCATCGCCGATATCGTTGATTCGACCTCGGCAATCGGCACCGGTCGCTACAAGGCCGTCAACATGGCCGGTGCGGCGGTCATATCGGGCGTATCGAACAGTCTCGGCCGTCACGACCTACCCTTCGTTTTCGGCGGCGATGGCGCCGCCGTCGCGGTGCCACCACAGGGGCTGTCTGTCGCACGCACCGCGCTTTCGAATGTGCAGCGCTGGGTGAAGGACGATCTCGATCTTGCCATGCGCGTGGCGCTGGTTCCCGTCGAGGATATTCGTGAAAATGGCTTCGATATTCGTGTCGCACGCTTTCAGGCGAGCGAGGATGTTTCCTACGCCATGTTTTCGGGCGGCGGCAACAGTTGGGCGGAAGCGCGGATGAAGGAGGGGCAATATGCCCTGCCCGCAGCCGAAACGGGCGAGCGCCCCGATCTCACCGGTCTTTCATGCCGCTGGAACCCCATTCCGGCCACCCATGGCAAGGTGGTGTCGATCATCGCCGTGCCGGGGCCGTCGCGGGACATGCCGGCATTTCGCCAACTGGTCGTCGATCTTGTCGATCTGGCCGAACAGGACGCGAGACACGGCCACCCCGTGCCGGAGGACGGGCCGAAACTCGGTTTCGTGCGCGAGGGTCTCGGCCTCGAAGCCCGGGCCGGCGCTGCCTATCACGATGTCTGGGGCAAGATGCGCCGCTCGTTTCGCATTCTCGGCGAATCCCTGCTCGTCAATCTCTTGAGCGTGACGGGGCTCTCGTTCGGACCGTTCAATGCGATACGCTACCGGCGTTCGGTCGCGAGCAATACGGATTTCAGGAAATTCGATGACGGCCTGAAGATGACGGTGGATATCGACGCCGCACGGCTCGAAAAAATCCGCGCGCGGCTGGAACAGGGCCGCCTCTCGGGAAGCTGTTATTACGGCCTGCACGAACAGGATGCGGCATTGATGACCTGTATCGTCCCCTCTCCGCTTTCGAGAGACCATATGCATTTCGTGGATGGTGCCGACGGCGGATATGCGGCTGCGGCAAGCCGTCTCAAACAGCAGATGCAGGTTGCCGCGCCGGCCTGAAAACCGTGCCAATACGCAGCCCCCGATTCCTGTGCCGGATGCACCCGCAGGAAGGCCGCTGAAAAGAAAAACCGGCGTCGTGCGCCGGTTTCAATCGAGTGATGCTGCCGGGCCTTAACAGGGCCGTGGGATCACGCAGCGGTCTTGCTGCTCTTCTGCGCCTGGCAGTAAATTTCCTCGAGGGAGGCGAGGATCTTTTTCACGGATTCGGAATTGCTGGAATAGTAGATGGTCTGCGCATCCCGTCGTGTCTTCACCAGCCGCTGGGCACGCAATTTCGAAAGATGCTGCGAGAGAGCGGACTGGCTGAGACCAACCTGTGAAGCGAGAACACCAACCGGCACTTCCGTATCCACCAGCGTGCACAAGATCATCAGGCGCTTGGGATTCGCCATGGCTGAGAGCAAGTCTGCAGCGGCGATGCTATGTTCCGACAGAGATTGGTTATCCATACGCTCAAGTCTCCTGATGACAGTCGAAAAAGACGGTCATGGTGGCTATTATAGGTGTTCCAAAAGGTGTTTTTATAATTCAGTCGATACGTTGTATATACCTAAATCTTGCTTATATCGTGTCCCTTTCAAAGACTATTCTTCACCGGTTATTTACTTAAAATATTGTGACCAAATTATCAGCTTTTTGCCTGTTTTTTGTCAATTTGATGATAAACACATGTATTAGCGGCAGTATTTATAAGCAATAAACGATCAAAAATTGAGCGCCGAAATCTTGTTACCCAATGCCGGATTTTGAGGCTGCAATCTATTACCACCTTAAATTTAGCAGCGAGCTAAAGAATCTAGATTAACTTTGCGCAATTTTCTCTAAGTTTGCAATATGATTTTTATTAGTAATTATTTTCATGCATAACTTGTGATATCAAAAATATTCTTTGCTACCGTGGGAAGGTATAACTTGCGCCGCGAAGATCATCTGGAAACAGAAAAAGGGCCCTCCATGGAAGGCCCTTTCTTTTTCAGACAGGCGAATCACTATTTTTTGCGGTGACGCGTCAGACCCGCCACGACTTCATCGGCGGAAATCGTGCCGACGATCGCACCGTTGTCGACAACGCCGATCGCGCCGGAGTGTTTTGACAGCGCATCGAGAATATCGATCAGCGGCGATGACGGGCGGGCGGTGGCGGCGACTGTCATCTGCCCGTTGCGTTCGTCCACCCCACGCTTCATCACATCGGCGGCGGTCAGCATGGAGATCGGGTTCATGTTCTGCACGAAATCCGCGACATAGGGCGTGGCCGGCTGCTTGACGATCTGCTGCGGCGTTCCGCACTGGATGATGCGTCCGCCCTCCATCATGGCGATCCGGTTGCCGATGCGGAAGGCCTCGTCCAGATCGTGGCTGACGAAGAGAATCGTTTTCTTCAGCCGGCTCTGGAATTCCAGAAGCTCGTCCTGCAGGCGGCTTCTGATAAGAGGGTCGAGCGCCGAGAACGGCTCGTCCATCAACAGGATCGGCGCGCCCGTGGCAAAGGCTCTCGCCAGCCCCACACGCTGCTGCATGCCGCCGGAAAGCTCTCCCACCTTGCGGTCGGCCCAGGCGGAGAGATTGACCAGTTCCAGCTGCTCGGCCACCATGCGCTTGCGCTCGGCTTCCGGCACGCCGGAAAGCTCAAGCCCGAAGCCGACATTGTCGGCCACATTGCGCCAGGGCAGAAGGCCGAATTGCTGGAAGACCATGGAGACCGTGTGCATGCGCAGGTCGCGCAGCGCTTTCGCCGTCGAGCGATAGGGATCGACATAGCCTGACTTGGTCTTCACGCCGACATTGCCGCGCACCACGGGCGCAAGCCCGTTGACGGCCCTGAGCAGGGTCGACTTGCCCGAACCGGAAAGCCCCATGAGCACGAGTATCTCGCCCTCGCTGACCGAGAGCGAGGCATTGGCGACGCCGAGAACCAGTCCGGTTTCGGCATTGATCTCGTCACGCGTGCTGCCCTTGTCGATCAGCGGCAGCGCCGCATCGGGCCGGTCGCCGAAAACGATATCGACATTTCCAAAGATGATGGCGTCACTCATAGATCATCCTCCGCGCCGGGAAGGCGGAAAAGTCGGTCGAGAACGATCGCCAGTATGACGATGCACAGTCCCGCTTCGAAGCCCATAGCGATGTTGACGGTGTTCAGGGCGCGCACCACGGGTACGCCGAGACCATTGGCGCCGACGAGGGCGGAAATGACCACCATCGACAGCGACAGCATGATCGTCTGGGTAAGGCCGGCCATGATCTGCGGCGCGGCGAAGGGAAGCTCCACCTTGCGCAGAACCTGCGACGGCGTCGCGCCAAAGGCGACGGCCGCCTCCACCAGCGCCGGCGGCGTCGAAACGATGCCGAGGCGGGTGAGCCGCACGGGAGCCGGAATGGCGAAGATGACGGTGGCGATGAGCCCCGGAACCATGCCGAGACCGAACAGCACCAGCGCCGGGATGAGATAAACGAAGGTGGGGATGGTCTGCATCAGGTCCAGCACCGGGCGCATGCCGGCATAAATCCATTTGCGCCGCGCCGCCAATATGCCGAGCGGTATGCCGATGATCATGCAGACGGCGCTGGCGGCGATGACGAGCGCCAGCGTTTCTGTCGTCGCCTTCCAGTAGCCCAGATTGATGATAAGCAGCAGGCCGAGCGCGGTGAAGACCGGCATGCCGACGGAGCGGCGCGTCCAGGCGGAAAGCGCCGTCAGGATCGCCACGATGATGAGCGGATGCGGCGCCTGCAGCACATAAAGCAGGGCGTTGATGACGCTTTGGAAAATGAAGGAAAGCCAATCGAAGAAAAAAGCGAGATTGCCGGTCAGCCAGTCAATGGCCTCCTTGGCATATCGGCCGACGGGCAGGCGGTTTTCAGGAGCGCTGAGCCATTCCACGGTAAGAAAAGACCTTTCGTGAACTAAAACAATTCCGGCAAAAGTGCAGAGCGGTTTTGCGTCCGGAATTGCGCAGACAACAAAGAAATAGAGCATCGTCATCCCGTTTCACCGGGATTGCTCCAATGCAGAAATGACGGCCGGCAGCGGAACTGCCGGACGCGGTGCTGGCGCATGACCCTCAATGTCTGAAAATTCACAGGCAAGGTCATGCATGGGCATCGTTATTTCCCGCTGATCCGGCCTGCCGCGCAGGCCGGATGCAGTCATGCATCGTCTTGCGGCTTAGAGGCCGAGAGCCTTCTTGGCGGCAGGCAGGGCGTCGGCGCTACCGTCCTTGGTCTTGACGTTGGCGAGCCAGGGTTCGATCGCCGCCGGGTTGGCCTTCAGCCAGGCGGTTGCAGCCGCCTCGCCCTCAAGGCCGTCATTCAGGATCTTGCCCATGATCTCGTTTTCCATGGGCAGGGAAAATTGCAGGTTCTTGAGGAAAGCGCCGACATTCGGGCATTCCTCGACGTAACCCTTGCGGACATTGGTATGGATCGTCGCGCCGCCGAGGTTGGGGCCGAAGACCTCGTCGCCGCCGGTCAGATAGGTCAGCTTGAAATTCGCATTCATCGGATGCGGTTCCCAGCCGAGAAAGACGATCGGCTCGCCGGATTTTTCCGCGCGGGCCACCTGGGAGAGCATGCCCTGCTCGGACGATTCGACCACCTCGAATGATTTCAGTCCGAAACTGTCCTTGGTCACCATGTCGAGAATCAGGCGGTTGCCGTCATTGCCGGGTTCGATGCCATAGATCTTGCCGCCAAGATCAGCACTGTGGGCGGCGATGTCCTTGAAATCCTTGATGCCGAGTTCGGCGCCCTTGGCGTTGGTCGCCAGCGTGTATTTGGCGCCGGTCAGGTTTTCCCGAAGCGTCTCGACAGACTTGTCTTCGCGATAAGGCGCAATATCGCCTTCCATGGTCGGCATCCAGTTGCCGAGGAAGACGTCGATGTCCTTGTTTTTCAGGGATGTGTAGGTAACGGGTACGGAGAGAAGCTTGACGTCGGTTTCATAGCCAAGGCTTTTCAGAAGCACGGTGGCGGTGGCCGTCGTGGCGGTGATGTCGGTCCAGCCCACATCGGAAAAGCGCACTGTGCCACAGCTTGCCGGTTCCGCAGCACCGGCCGCACTGAACGTCATGGAGGAGATTGCTGCGGCCAAGGCCAGACAGCGGCTTCTATTTGCAAACATATGGCTTGCTCCCTGTTTTTTCGTTCCCTTGCCATTATCAATATCTGCCGGACACAATCAACTCGCGCGCATTTGCGTGCTTTGGCGCACCGTTTGCGACAAAATCGTGAAAATCACCGGCTTTCAACGCCCGAATGCGACAAACAGTCCGGTTGCGGAAATCTGTGTTTTTCCCACTGCGGCACTTTTCAATCCGCTTCTTCGCCGTCAAAAGACGCTGGCTGCAGCATCGGCATAAACGACAATCGGCTCTGTGAGTCGCGATGTGCCGATTCAACAGGTTGGAGCATTGTTGAGAAGCGTCCGAAGGACGCAAGGGCGCTCCGGGAGTGGATAATGGCAAAACTCTATTTCAATTATTCGACGATGAACGCCGGCAAATCGACCATGCTGCTGCAGGCATCCTATAATTATCAGGAGCGCGGCATGCGCACACTGATCTTCACGGCTGCCTTTGACGACCGGGCCGGCGTCGGCCGTGTCGCCTCGCGCATCGGCCTCTCCTCCGACGCCCTGACCTTCGATGACAATACCAACCTGTTCGCCGAGGTATCGGCCCTCACAGCCGAAGCGCCGGTCGCCTGCGTTTTCATCGATGAAGCCAACTTTCTCTCCGAACACCATGTCTGGCAGCTTGCCGACATTGTCGACAGGCTGAACATCCCGGTCATGACCTATGGCCTGCGCACGGATTTTCAGGGAAAGCTTTTCCCCGCCTCGAAAGAACTGCTCGCCATTGCCGACGAGCTTCGCGAAATCCGCACCATCTGCCATTGCGGCCGCAAGGCGACGATGGTCGCCCGCTTCGACAATGAAGGAAAGGTCGTGACGGAAGGCGCGCAGATCGATGTCGGCGGCAACGAGAAATATGTTTCCTTCTGCCGCCGCCACTGGGTGGAGACGTTCAAGGGCGAGTGAACATCTGCGTCCGGTTGCCGCATTTGATTTTCCGCAAAGATGGCTCCCCCGCTCCTGGGCTAAGACGACGGCGACACATTCGCGTGGATGTGCTTTCTCTCAGGAGCAAAACTATGCAGAACAGAACTGCCAAATTCGCCGGCCTCGCCATTCTCGCAGGTCTTTTCGCCTTTCCCGTCCTTGCTGCCGAAATCGAAGTGAAGATGCTCAACAAGGGCAGCGACGGTCAGGCGATGGTCTTCGAGCCCGCAACCGTCAAGGCCGCCGTCGGCGACGTCATCACCTTCGTCCCGGTCGACAAGGGCCATGATGCGGCAGCCGTGAAGGACATGATCCCCGAGGGTGTCGCAGACTTCAAGGGCAAAATGAACGAGACGGTGAAGTTGACGGTCGAGAAGGAAGGCGCCTACGTCGTCAAATGCACACCGCATCTCGGCATGGGCATGATCGCGCTCGTTGTCGTCGGCGATGCCGCGCCGGCCAATCTCGACGCCGTCAAGAACGGCAAACTGCCGAAAAAGGCACGCGACCGGCTGAACGACGAGATCGCCAAGCTCGGCCTCTAGGCGCATATCCCTTCGGTTCCGCGGCGGCTATTGCTCCACAATCGGTGTGGAAAGCCATAACGGCCGGCGCGGACCGCAGGTTGAGAAAAGTTTCGCAATCATGTTGTATCCCGGTTGACCGGGACATATCTGGAAGACAGTAAATGACCGCGGTTTATACGAAGCGCCGAAGGGCGCGGGCGGGCCGCGTGTTTTTCTTCCGGCGTCCAGCCCCACGGGCAGAGGAGACTATGACGACATGATCGACCGGATCACCGCTTTGATTCAGGCAGCCTTCAGCGCCATCGGCAGGGCCGCCGGTCTTCTCGTCGCCTGGCTTTTGTGGCCCTTCATGGCCGCCCACGGCTGGTACAGCGGCCGCAACTGGCTCATCAAGGGTCCGATCGCCCTCATCGTCATTCTTCTTGCCGGCTTTTACGGATATTTCATCTGGCAAACCCAGGTCTGGACGAATTTCGACCCGGATTACGTCGCGCGCTACAAGCTTGAAGAGCGCACCGTGCCTGCCGGGCAGGAATTGCCCGCCGCCGCCCCGGCGGGTGGCGCAACGGGTGCCGCCGCAAACACATCGGCGCCGGTCTGCCAGCGTTCGGCCATCGTCGACGCAGCCGCCGATCTCACCGATTTCAACGTCAACCAGAACGCCTGGATTTCCTCCATGCTGCTCTATCGTCTCGGCCTCTTCGGCATGAACTGGGACAGCACGCCGTTTCTGGACAACAAGGCCTCGTTCCAGCGCGGTGTAAACCAGGCCGTGCGCCGCACCTCTGTTGAACTGGTGGATACGCTCGGCCGCGTGCGCGGAACCTCCGGCATCAATAACAATCTCCAGGAAGCGCGCGGCAACATGCAGTTCAGCGAATATTCCTGGTATTTCGGTCTCGATCCCTTCGGCCCGAAGACGCCGACCCCCAGCTATTACCGCGCCGCCATCCGCAGCTTCCAGGCCTTCAACGGCGAACTCACGGCCTGCAAGGCGGTCTTCGATACCCGCGCCGACAACCTGATCCAGTTCATCGATCGTATCGCCGGCGACATCGGTTCGACTTCGGCGATCCTTCGCGAGCGTTCGGAAAACTATAATGGCGGCTGGTTCGACACCCGCGCCGATGACCGCTTCTGGTTCGCTTATGGCCAGCTCTACGGTTATTATGGCGTGCTTTCCGCCGCAGGATCGGACTTCGCGCAGGTCATCCGCGAGCGTAACCTGACAAACCTGTGGAACGACACGCTGTTGCAAACCCGCGCGGCGCTGCGCATCCAGCCGGCGATCATTTCCAATGGTGAGGAAAGCGGCTGGATCATGCCGTCGCACCTCGCCACCATGGGATTTTACGTTTTGCGAGTGCGCTCGAATCTCGTCGAGCTTCGCTCGGTTCTCGACCGGTAAGGCAGAGGCCTCCCCCGGACGACAGGTTCGATCAGTCTATCAGGCCAAGGCGTATAGCCTTGGCCACGAGCTGGGTGCGGTTGACGCAGTCGAGCTTGCGGATGGCGTTGTTCATATAGGCATTGACGGTATGTTCCGAGATGGAGAGAAGCTCGGCGATCTCCACGGAGGTCTTTCCCTGCGCCGTCCAGCGCACGACGTCGAGTTCCCGTTTCGTCAGTGGCGAGGGACCCCTGGAATTGGCGCGACAAAGGCGGTCATAAACCTCCAGCGCATGCAGCACGATCATGCTCAGCTCGTTCAGCGAGGCTTGCGGCAGGACATCGCGATCGCCTGCGAAATTCATCAGATGCCGGTTGCCGTACATGCCGTGCACCGGCACCATCAGACCAGCCGTAATGCCCATGCTGCTCAGCGAGGCCGCCGCATCCACCAGCGGTCCGCAGGCAATATCCGGATCCTGCAGCGACCAATATTGCGGCATCATCGACGACGCGCCGCGCTTGATGACGGGACAGTCCCCAAGCGCGCCGTCCCTGGTCATCGCATTCACGACCCAGATCGGCAGGCTGCTTTCGACAACCGTTGGCAAGGCATAGGCATTCTGTCCGCCGGGCAACCGCAAAAGGGTCACATAGGCGTAACCGAAGGCGCGCATCACTTCCCGCAGCGCCTCCAGCCATTGGGATTTGTCGGCAGCAGCCGACAGATCGTCGCAAAGTCTGGCCTGACGCTCCGTCTTCACCATTCACGCACCCTCGACACGCCGGGACGCAGCGCCCGGAGCGTAAAACATGCGGCATGGCCAGAACGGGGTTGCGACCTTCATATCGGCTGGACCATCCTGATCAAAGCACCGGCTTTTCGGATTTGTCCTTCGGCTTTGCCATCAGTTTTTCGAGGAAACCGAGCATGACCGCCGAGACGACAAAAGCCAGATGAATGATGGTGAACCACATCAGCTGGCTGTCCGTATACTGGCTGGCGTTGAGGAATATCTGCAGCAGGTGGATCGATGAAATCGCCACGATCGACGACGCGACCTTGATTTTCAGGCTGCCCGAGTCGAGCTTGCCCAGAAACGAAACCTCGGCATCCGACTCGTCGAAGCGGCTGACGAAGTTCTCGTAACCGGAGATCATCACCATGACGATCAGGCTGGCGACCAGCGCCGCATCGATCAGACCCAGCATGGCGAGGATCATGTCCGCTTCGTCGTAGGTGAAAACGTTCTTCGCAACTTTCAGAAACTTGAGCGCGAAGGAAAACGCATAAACCGCCAGTGCCGCGACGAGCCCGAGATAAAAAACGACGAGCAGCCAGCGGCTGGAGAGGATGATCCGCTCGACGAGCAGTTCAAGAGACTTCATTTCCGTATCCGATTAATAATCTGTTTATTGTTGGGGCATGGTTTGTTTCGCCATGTAAACTGGCTGCGAATATCCTAGCAAGCGGCAATGTCGGGACTTTGACCGTACCGTGGCGTTTTCGCACCCCATCCACCAGTGAGTTTCGAGAGCGGATAAGCGTCATATTTTTGCAACATACTGTTATGCTTTAAAACATGATGTAAAAAGTCATATATAATATGTTGACAGTTATCGTCATGTTTTTTAGTCCTCGCTTATCGGCTCGCCCGTAACAATCAAAACAGTTTCAGCCGCGGCGGCAAGCGCGGCGTGCCTTCGCACGCCGTGGCCCATTCGCGCGCCTACCTGGGGGTACTTAATGTCCATTTCGCGCACGCATTCCGCGCTGCTTCTGTGCACTGCCATCTCTCTTCTGCCGCTTGCCGGCCCCGCGCTGGCACAGGATGCCGCGTCGCAGGCGGACGGCGCCACCACGCTTGAAAGGATCGTCGTCAAGGGCAAGCGCGTCAAAAGCGCCAATGCCGCCGCCGACACGCCGCTGGCGAGCCAGACCACGGCGGAAGACATCCGCAAGAAGGAGATCAACAATGTCCGCGATCTGGGCAATACCACCGAGCCGGGCGTCGATTTCATCGAATCCAAGCCCGGCAAGCCGGGCGGCCTGTTCATCCGCGGTCTGGGCGGTGCGCGCGTCACGACGCTGATCGACAATATCCCCGTTCCCTTCTTCGAAAACTATGCACGCGGCACCACCGCAACGACCAGCACAAGCGACACCAACAACAGCTATGATTTCTCGTCCCTCTCCACCGTCGATGTGGTGCGTGGCGCGGATTCGAGCCGTATCGGGGCCGGCGCTCTCGGCGGCGCGCTGGTGCTGCGCACGCTTGAGCCGGAAGACCTGATCGGACCGGACAAGGATTGGGGCGGCGTTGCCAAGCTGACATATGATAGCGAAGACAAGAGCTTCGGCGGCTCCGTCGCCGTCGCCAAGAAAATCCAGAACACCTCCATCCTGTTCCAGGGCGGTTACAGGAAGGGCCATGAGCGCGACAGCCAGGGCACGGCCGATATTATCGGCGTGAACCGTACCAAGGCCAATCCCCTCGACTACGACCAGTACAATCTGCTGTTCAAAATCCGCCAGGACCTCGAAGGCGGACACCGCATCGGGTTCACCGCCGAGCGCTTCAACCTCGACAGCGATTCCAACCTGAAAACGTTGCACGGTGTCAGCGCCGGCGGCGCCAATACCTACGCTCGCGACAATTATTGGGGTTACGACGACACCCGCCGCGAACGCCTCTCCCTCGACTATAGCTACGAGGCGCCGTCCACCGACGCGCTGATCGATGCTGCCAATCTCACCCTTTATTGGCAGCGGCTGATCAAGGATGCCGGCTCGTTCGGCGCACTGTCGAACAATACCCGCTACGAGCGTCACAACGAGATGGACGAAAGCTCTTTCGGCCTTGCGGGCGATACGTTGTCTGAGTTCACGACAGGTAATTTCAACCATCAGATCCGATTCGGAGGCAATCTGCAGTTTTCCGATACGGAACAGTTCATCAACGCTATTCCCGTCACCGCCTCGCAGGCCGATATCCCGAAAGTTGACGGCAGAAGGCTCGGCCTTTACATTGATGATCGGATCGGTTTCGGTGATAGCGGCTTTGCACTGACTCCCGGTGTGCGTTTCGACTGGTACGATTACGATCCGAAGCAGACCAGCGATTTCAGCCGCAACACCGGCTCCACCCGGTTTGCCTTCCCCGACGGACAGAGCGATTCCCGCATTTCGCCGAAGCTTCTGGCAACCTATCAGCTGACACCGGAAGTGGAACTGTTCGGCCAATGGTCAATGGCCTACCGTCCGCCGACCATCAACGAAGCCTATATAAACTTCACCAATGCCAACGGCGGATATGCCAATGTCGGCAATCCCAACCTGAAGCCGGAAACCGGAAACGGTTTTGAAATCGGCGCGAACTACGCCGCCGACGATCTGACCGGCAGCCTTACCCTGTTCCATAACCAGTACAAGAACTTCATCGACGTCTATCGCACCACGACGACAGCGGTGACGACACCGGGCGTCGGCACGCCCGGCATGCTGATTACCTGGCGCAACCGCGCCGAAGTCGAAATTTCCGGCGTGGAAGCCAAGGCCCGCAAGGACTTCGCCAACGGCGTCTTCCTGCACGGCTCGCTTGCCTATGCCTATGGCAAGGACAAGAACACCGGCGAATTCATCCGCAGCGTCGCACCTTTCAAGTCCATTCTGGGCGTCGGCTACGAACAGGAGCAATGGGGCGTCGATCTGTCGACCATCATCTCCGCCGGCATGCGCGAAGATGGAACGGCGACAAGCATAACCGGCTCCTCGTATCAGACCTTCGATGCACCGGGATACGGTATCGTCAACCTCACCGGCTGGTGGGAGCCGGAACAAACCAAGGGCCTGCGCATTCAGGCGGGCATCTACAACGTCTTCGACAAGACCTATTGGAATGCAGTCGGCGTTCGCGATATCAGCACCACCGCGACCTCCTCGACGAACCAGCCGGTCGCCTTCTATTCCGAACCCGGACGCACCTTCAAAATCTCTCTGACCCAGAAATTCTAAAACCGGGCAGAAACATCATCTCCAGTCGGGGCGGCCTTCGGGTCGCCCCTTTTTTATCAGCGGCAATAGAGATAGCCGCCTTTTCGCTCCAGCACGTCGAGATGCAGGTGATCCTGATGAGTGGCGTCGCTGCCGGGCGAAAGAACCGTGCGGAAGAACAGGCAGGCGGCGGCGGTGATCGTGCGCTGGAAAGCGCCTTCCGGCGTTCCGTCCTCACCGCGCGGCTTCATTACCAGCGGCTCGCCCTTATCGAAGGCGATCGTGGAAATATCGACGGCATTGCCCTTGGCATGTTCGGAAATCTTGCCGTTTTCCGCGCTGTTGCGGTTGCGGCAGATATAGGTCGAGGCATTGGCGATGGCCGTCACCTTCTTTTCCGGCAGCGCAAGGGCCGCCGCCGGCAGCATCATCTCCTTTGTCCAGCGGGAAAGCGCGAGCGCGGTTTCGCAACGCATGGTGCCCGATGGTTCCAGCTTGATGCCGGGCAGAACCACGGAAAGCTCGACAGGCGCTTCGATGCCGCAGCCCTGCTCCGCATCGCGGATAGGTTCAAGCTGCTTGAACTCGGCGCCAATCTCCTTCAATGCGCCAAGGCATGCCTGAAGCGCGGCCGGGTCTTCCGGCCTCACCGGTTCCGGCGGCTTCTCTTCCGGTTTTGCGGCGTCAACGTCCGGTTTCCGTTGTTCGCCCTCCTCTTTGCCCTCCCCCGCCTTGCCTTCGACGCCTTTCTTGCTGTCATCGGACCCCTTGTCTGCCGGCGTCTTGCCGTCATCCGGTTTCCCCTCTTCCGGGACCTGCGGTTTCGGGGCCGGTTTCGGCGCTTCCGTCGGGCTTTGCGGCGGCTCGTCCGATGGCTTTTCCGCGGGGGTGGCGGATTGCCCCTCGCCCGGTTTCGGTTGCGGCACCGGCACCTGTGCCGGCGGTTCAGAGGCGGAAATCAATGCGAGGGTGGTTACCAGAAGACACAGGCGATGAAGCATTTTTCGGGGCACTCCTGACCGTTTCGGCAGGAGTGCAACGCCGCGACGGCCCGTAAGGTTCATTCCCTCACCGAAATCCGCTTGCCAAGGCGGATCGTGCACGCTAACAATTTTCCCATGAACATCGTGTCTAAGAACATTGCTAACTGGTGGTGGGGCAGCTTTTCGCGGCCTTGACCAGTCATGTCTTCAGACAAAGTCCAAGCCGCCCGAATTTTCAGGCGGCTTTTTTGTTATTTTGCCGCCTGTCATCGGGCTTGAACAACAGAAAGCATGCGCGCAAAAGTGCTTGACGGTTTTGCGATAACGACATGCGAAAAAACGAGTACGAAAGAAATGGTAACGATCATTCAGGATGACGGCGCGGAAACCTACGAGACGAAAGGCGGCATCAAGGTCAGCCGAAAGCGTCGGCCCGCCGATTACACCAGCGCCATCGATAATTATATCGAAAAGCTCGATTCCCATCGCGGCGCGGTTTTTTCGTCCAACTATGAATATCCGGGCCGTTACACCCGCTGGGATACGGCCATCGTCGATCCGCCGCTCGGCATTTCCTGTTTCGGCCGCAAGATGTGGATCGAGGCCTATAATGGCCGCGGCGAAGTGCTGCTTTCCTTCATCACCGAAAAGCTGAAGGCGACGCCAGATCTCACGCTTGGCGCGTCCACCACGCGCCGTCTCGATCTGACCGTCAACGAACCGGACCGCGTTTTCACCGAAGAAGAACGTTCGAAAATCCCGACCGTCTTCACGGCGCTGCGCGCCATCGTCGACCTCTTTTATTCGAATGCGGATTCGGCCATAGGCCTGTTCGGCGCCTTCGGTTACGATCTCGCCTTCCAGTTCGACGCGATCAAGCTGTCGCTGGCGCGCCCGGAAGACCAGCGCGACATGGTGCTGTTCCTGCCCGACGAAATCTTAGTCGTCGACCACTATTCCGCCAAGGCCTGGATCGACCGCTACGATTTCGAAAAGGGCGGCGTGACGACGGACGGCAAGTCCTCCGACATCGCGCCCGATCCCTTCAAGACCACCGATACGATCCCGCCCAAGGGCGATCACCGTCCCGGCGAATATTCCGAACTGGTGGTCAAGGCCAAGGAAAGCTTCCGCCGCGGCGATCTGTTCGAGGTCGTTCCCGGCCAGAAATTCATGGAGCGTTGCGAAAGCAATCCGTCGGCGATCTCCCGCCGCCTGAAGGCGATCAATCCCTCGCCCTATTCCTTCTTCATCAATCTCGGCCATCAGGAATATCTGGTCGGCGCTTCGCCGGAAATGTTCGTGCGCGTCTCCGGCCGCCGCATCGAGACCTGCCCGATTTCCGGCACCATCAAGCGCGGCGACGATCCGATTGCCGATAGCGAGCAGATCCTGAAACTGCTCAATTCGAAGAAGGACGAATCCGAACTCACCATGTGCTCGGATGTGGACCGTAACGACAAGAGCCGCGTCTGCGAGCCGGGTTCGGTAAAGGTCATCGGCCGCCGCCAGATCGAGATGTATTCGCGCCTCATCCACACGGTGGACCACATTGAAGGCCGCCTGCGCGATGACATGGACGCCTTTGACGGCTTCCTCAGCCACGCCTGGGCCGTCACCGTCACCGGTGCGCCGAAACTCTGGGCCATGCGCTTCATCGAGGGTCATGAAAAGAGCCCGCGCGCCTGGTATGGCGGCGCAATCGGCATGGTCGGTTTCAACGGCGACATGAATACGGGCCTCACGCTGCGCACCATCCGCATCAAGGATGGCATTGCCGAGGTGCGTGCGGGTGCGACGCTGCTCAACGATTCCAATCCGCAGGAAGAAGAAGCCGAAACCGAACTGAAGGCCTCCGCCATGATCGCCGCCATTCGCGATGCCAAAGGCACCAACGCCGCCGCCACCAAGCGCGACGCCGCCAAGGTGGGCACCGGTGTGAAAATCCTGCTCGTCGACCATGAAGACAGCTTCGTGCACACGCTGGCGAATTATTTCCGCCAGACGGGCGCGACCGTCTCCACCGTCAGAACGCCGGTTGCGGCAGAGGTGTTCGATCGCTTCCAGCCCGATCTCGTCGTGCTCTCTCCCGGACCGGGCAGCCCGACGGATTTCGACTGCAAGGCGACGATCAAGGCCGCCCGCGCCCGCGAACTGCCGATCTTCGGTGTCTGCCTCGGCCTTCAGGCACTGGCGGAAGCCTATGGCGGCGAGCTTCGCCAGCTTGCAGTTCCGATGCACGGCAAGCCCTCACGCATCCGCGTGCTGGAACCGGGTCTCGTCTTCTCCGGTCTCGGCAAGGAAGTAACCGTCGGCCGTTACCACTCGATCTTCGCCGACCCCTCCACCCTTCCGCGTGATTTCATCATCACGGCGGAAAGCGAGGACGGCACGATCATGGGCATCGAACACGCCAAGGAACCGGTGGCCGCCGTTCAGTTCCACCCGGAATCGATCATGACACTCGGCCAGGACGCCGGCATGCGCATGATCGAAAACGTCGTGGTGCATCTGACCCGCAAGGCGAAGACGAAGGCGGCATGATGGCCGCTGCCGACGCCATCAGCATCGAACCCATCCGGGCGGAGCACGTTGAGAGCTTTCACCGTGCTCTCGATGCGGTGTCGCGCGAGCGGAAATATCTGAGCTTCCTGGAGGCGCCGCCGCTCGATTCGGTCCGCGCCTTCGTTCTCGACATGATCGAAAACGACCATCCGCAATTCGTGGCGATTGCGGATGGCAAGGTGGTCGGCTGGTGCGATATTCGCCGCGAGAGCAGACCCACCCATGCCCATCGCGGCACGCTCGGCATGGGCATCCTGCCCGCCTATCGCGACAAGGGGCTGGGCGGACGGCTGATGCGGCAGACGCTCGATGCCGCGCGTCAATGCGGGCTGCACCGCGTGGAGCTGAGCGTGCATGCGGACAATACGAGAGCAATCGCGCTTTATGAAAAGATCGGTTTTGTGCATGAAGGCCGGGGCCGTGACACCGTTCTGATCGACGGGCGTTACATCGACAGCCTGAACATGGCGATCATCTTCGGCAACTAACCCCTCGGCAGCGAGGCGGAAATACACAGCGCGAATTTCTTCAGCAACTGCATGTCGAAATGCCCTTCCCGCCGCAGCATCCAGGTCAGCGCGTCATTCGCCGTCCACGGCTTCTTGTAGGGCCTGACCGAGGTGATGGCGTCATAGACGTCGCAAATCGCCGCGATACGCGCATAGAGGCTGATCTGGCTGCCCGCACGGCCGCTCGGATAACCGCCGCCATCCATCCGCTCGTGATGATTGAAGCAGACATCGAGCACCATCTCCGGCATCTGCGCGTTGCGCGACAATATATCCCGGCCGAATGCGGGATGGAGATTGATGATTTCCCGCTCGCTGGCGCTCAACCCTTCCGCCTTGTTGAGGATCGATGAGGGGATTTCCACCTTGCCGATATCATGCAGCAACCCGCTGATGCCGAGCAGATTGACCGTTCCCCTGTCGAGCCCGAGATAATTACCGAAGAGGATCATCAGCCCGCTGACGGAGACCGAGTGCACGAAGGTCGTTTCGTCTTTCGATTTCAGGCGGGTAACCCCGATGAAAATCGCCGGGTTCGACTGCACGGCATCGGAAATCTTGCCCGCCGCCGCAGCCATGCCCTTCAGCGAAACAATGCCGCCGGCCTCTGCAGAAGCAAAGGTCTCGGCAATCGTATCGGCGGCCGAGCGTACGGCATGGGTGACGGCGGCGACGGTTTCCGGGCAATTGCCCGGTTGCGGCGAAACGGCCGCGGAACGCGCGCTGCCTTCGGTATCGTATCCCTTGGCCGTGTTGATGACGATGCTTTCGGCGCCGCTTGATTTCAATTGACGCATTAATTCCTCGTGCCGCAAAAGAAAGCGGTGCCGTTTTAAAAATCCCTGGTTCGAAAGCGTTCCTTCGACCGCTTCGATAAACATGCCAATCGTCAGTTGCTGGGTGGAAATTCGTTTGAGCATCAGATGCTTTTATTTTCCTTCCCGGGAATGATAACCTGAAACCGTAATTCGTAAAAATGTCGGCACGCAACCGGCTAAACTATAAAGGTGAAGTCAAGCCTTCCCAACGCTGCCTAAACTTGCACCTCGAAAGATTAGATAACACAAATATGAAAATTTTTTACTCTGGATATATTTAAAACTCAAAGAATCAATCCGAATAGACCAAGAAACAACCATAGAATGTAAATAGTGAAAATTCTCGCATACGACGTAAATCAGGAGCCGAAGAGACCCGCATGAATTCCAGACTTGAAACGCGCATCGATCAGGGTACGGGCCGTGAACCGGC
Organism: Agrobacterium sp. LY4; assembly: GCF_001526585.1. Lineage (NCBI taxonomy): Bacteria > Pseudomonadati > Pseudomonadota > Alphaproteobacteria > Hyphomicrobiales > Rhizobiaceae > Agrobacterium > Agrobacterium sp. LY4. The sequence goes on from NZ_ASYA01000023.1 coordinate 318,505, forward strand.
GGATATGGTTCTCAAGGGCGGACGCTTCTTCGACCTCGTCAGCGGCGAACTCGTCGCTTCGGATATCGCCATCTGTGGCGACACCATCGTCGGCACCTGCGAGAACTATAAGGGGCGACAGGAAATCGACATTTCCGGAAAGATCGTCGTTCCGGGCTTCATCGATACGCATCTCCATATCGAATCGTCGCTGGTGACACCGCACGAATTCGACCGCTGCGTTTTGCCCTATGGCGTTACCACCGCCATTTGCGACCCGCATGAGATCGCCAATGTTCTGGGCGTGGAGGGACTTCAGTTCTTCCTCGACAGCGCCATGGAAACCATCATGGACATCCGGGTGCAGCTCTCCTCCTGCGTGCCCGCCACCCATCTGGAAACCGCCGGCGCCGATCTGCCCATCGAAAAGCTGTTGCCGTTTCGCAATCATCCAAAGGTCATCGGGCTTGCCGAATTCATGAATTTTCCGGGCGTCATCCACAAGGATCCGGTGTGCATGGCGAAGCTCGAGGCGTTTCAGGGCCAGCATATCGACGGGCATGCACCGCTTCTCTCCGGCACGGCGCTGAACGGCTATCTCGCCGCCGGCATCCGCACCGAACATGAATGCACGAGCGCGACTGAGGCGCTGGAGAAAATCCGCAAGGGCATGCATATTCTGGTGCGTGAAGGCTCGGTCTCGAAGGACCTGCACGCCCTGATGCCGATCATCACCGAGCGCCTGTCGCCCTATCTGGCCCTCTGCACGGATGACCGCAACCCGCTCGACATCGCCGAACAGGGCCATCTCGACTATATGATCCGCACGGCGATCGCCAGCGGTGTGGAACCGCTCGCCATCTACCGCGCCGCCTCGATTTCCGCCGCAAAAGCCTTTGGCCTGCGCGACCGCGGCCTTGTCGCACCGGGCTGGCGCGCCGATCTCGTGGTGGTCGACAGCCTGCAGAACTGCAAGGCCAGCATGGTGCTTTCCGGCGGCCGGATCGTCGATGACGCCCTTTTTGCCACGCGTAAACCGGTCGCACCCGTCGGCCTCGACAGCGTCAAGGCAAGACCCGTGCTCGCTTCCCATTTCGGCGTGCCGGTTACGGAAGGCGAAAGCCCCGTCATGGGCGTACTTCCCGGCAAGATCATTACCGAGCACCGCCGCTACAGGCTGCCGACGGATGGCAACCAGACCACCGTCGATCTCGTGAACGACATCATCAAGGTCGCCGTCATCGAACGCCACGGCAAGAACGGCAACCATGCCAATGGTTTCGTTCAGGGCTTCGGCCTGAAAAAGGGCGCCATCGCCTCCACCGTCGGCCATGACAGCCACAATATCTGCGTTGTCGGCGTGAGCGAAGACGATATGGCGCTGGCCGCCAACCGGCTCGGCGAAATCAAGGGCGGCTTCGTGGTGGTGGAAGACGGCAGGGTGACGGGCGAGATCGCTTTGCCCGTCGCCGGGCTGATGAGCCTCGAACCCTATGAGACCGTTCGCGATACGCTGCACACGCTCAGAAAAGCAGCCTATGCGCTCGGCACGACGCTGGAGGAACCCTTCCTGCAGGTCGCCTTCCTGCCCCTGCCCGTCATCCCGCATCTGAAGATTTCCGATATGGGCATGGTGGATGTGGACCGGTTTGCGCTGATCTGACGGTAGTTTGCCGACCGGAGGCAGTGGAAAACACTCAATCCGCGTTTTGAGGCCGCGAGAGCGGCCTCATGCTTTCGTCTCCGAAGGCCAGGTGACGTAGTAATATTTGCCCGCGACCCTGCCAAAATAGGCGTGTTTTCCCGTCGCCTTGTCGACATAGCTGCCGCTTCCATCCTTGGAAAGCTCGCCGTCTTCGCTGCGCTTCAGCTGCGTGTTGAGGAAATCCACCCAGTTGGTCTTGGCAATGTCGGTGGCTGTCGTCGGCTTGGCGTTTTTCTGGTTCGGATCCCACGCATTGATCGTTTTGCCCTGGGTGGGGTTCGAAACCTGCAAGGCCCCACGCTCGAGAGCACTCATTATCGACCGGGCGCGCAGATATTGCGCCGGATCGTCCCCCGCCAGGGAAAGCTTGGCCCTCAGATTCCGCATGAAGGCGGGCGATGCGATATAATCGGCTGACGAGGTTTTGGGGGCTGGTTTCGGTGTTGATGCGCGGGCCGCCGATTGTCCGGAAAGGAAGACCTCTCGGATGGATGGAAGGGTGGCCTTAGCTTTGGCGCGTGGCGAGGTGGAATTCGCGGTATTGGACTGATTGAAATTCTTGATTGAAACGGACATGACAATCCCTGCTTCACTTTATGGGTGGAGACCGAAAAATCTGTAGGTTTCAATGATTAATACTGGAAGCTTGTCCAAAGCTCGCCAACAACGAAGTAAATATGAAAAAATTACTGAGCAATATTTATTAGTAAGAATATATGTAATTTTTAATCGTGAATTAATTCAAATTGTAGACATCATAAAATTCACCAATACTTAAATAGCACTATTCAACATCCAAGGCGCGATCATGGCGCCGCATTTGATCGTCAGAACGCACCCGCAATGTCTGATATTATTCCATGGCCGAACAGTGCCGGGAGGTCATGAACCCAAAGGCAGAGACTTGCGAAAATAAACCACCCGCTGCGTTTCCTCAAATCCCAGCGCCGCATGCATGCGGTGTGAATCGACATTGGAAATATCGGCATCGGAAGCAAGTTCGCTCACACCCTTGCTGGTCGCCCAACGGGTTACTTCGGCAATCAATGCAGCCGCAACGCCCTGTTTGCGAAAGGCCTCCTCCACATAAACGCCTTCGAGAAACGCCACGGGCGAGGTGTCGCATCCGTTGACATAATCATGCCGCAGGCTGGCTTCGGCGAAACCGATGGCCATGCCCGCCGGATCATAGGCAATAAATCCAACCTCATTGTCGGAGACGTCCTGCAATTCCGCCCGGTGTTCGGCGGGTGAAGCATCCGGCCACAAGCGGTGCCGCAGGAGGGACCACTCACCGAGCGATGCTTCACCAGCCGTCTCGATGACAAATTGCCCGCTCATGCAACGACCCCACAAAACACATCCAGCCCCTCGAGCTTCACGATCCCCGCATCGAATAGCGGTGCGAAACCCGGCATCGGCAGTATATCGGTGACCCGCATGGCCTTCGGTATCGGGAATTCCACCGGTTCGCGGGTGAGGTTGAAAACGAAGAGCAGTTTTTCATCGCCCTTCTGGCGCGTGAAGGACAGCACATCGAGATTGGTCTTGATAAAATGCATATCACCATCGCGCAGCGCGCCGTGACCTTTTCGGAACGACAAGACGGCGCGGTAATGGTTCAGAACCGAGTCCGGCTTGCGCTCCTGCGCATCCACAGCCTGCATGGCATGAACATAGGGCACCGGCAGCCACGGCTTTTCAGCGCTGGAAAAACCGGCATTCAGCTTGCCGGTTTCCCACACCATCGGCGTGCGGCATCCGTCCCGCCCCTTGAAGGCGGGCCAGAAGCGGATGCCGTAGGGATCGCGCAGATCCTCGAAGGCAAGTTCCGCCTCGGTCAGACCCAGTTCCTCGCCCTGATAGAGACATATGGAACCCCGCAGGCTGGCGAGAACGCAGATGGCAAGCTTCGCCACCCGCACCTGCTCCTCCGCACTTTCGGAAAAACGGCTGAGGTGGCGCACCACATCGTGGTTGGAAAAGGCCCAGCACACCCAGCCATCCGTCACCACCTTGCCGAAGGTCTCGACCGAGGCGCGCAGATGCTTCGCGCTGAAATCCGGCCCCAGCAGGTCGAAAGTGTAGCACATGTTGAGCTTGTCATTGCCGGACGTATAGGCCGCCACCGTCTTCAGCGACCGCGCCCCGTCTCCCACCTCGCCCACCGTGGCGCGGCCCTCATAGTCGTCGAGCAGCGCGCGAAAACGCTTCAGGAAGGCCACGTTTTCCGGCCGCGTCTTGTCGTAGAGATGGTCCTGCATGCCATAGGGATTGACGTCGGAGGCATCGAGACCGAAACTTTCCTCGTCGAAAAGCGGCGGGTTGTCGCGCAAAAGCTTGTCATGGAAATAATGGTTGACGGTATCGAGCCGGAAACCGTCCACGCCGCGATCCAGCCAGAAACGCACGGTTTCGAGAAGCGCATCCTGAACCTCGCGATTGTGGAAATTGAGATCCGGCTGCGAGGCGAGGAAGCTGTGCATGTAATATTGCTTGCGCACGCCGTCCCATTCCCAGGCCGGGCCGCCGAACACGGAAAGCCAGTTGGTGGGTGCCGTGCCATCCGGCTTGGGATTGGCCCAGACATACCAGTCGGCCTTGCTGTTGGTGCGGCTCGCCCGGCTGTCCACGAACCAGGGATGCTGGTCCGACGTGTGCGAGATGACCTGATCGATGATGACCTTCAGCCCCAGCCGGTGCGCCTCTGCCATCAGCGCGTCGAAATCGGCAAGCGTGCCGAACATCGGATCGACATTGCAATAATCGGAAACGTCATACCCCATATCGGCCATGGGCGAGGTGAAGAAGGGCGAGAGCCAGATGCCGTCGACACCGAGCGAGGCGATATAGGGCAGGCGTTTCGTCACCCCGGCAAGATCGCCGTAACCGTCGCCGGTCGTATCCTGAAACGAACGCGGATAGACCTGATAGATCACCGCTCCCTTCCACCAGTCCGATTGCGCTTGGGGTTTGTGGACCGGGGCATGGGTTAGCAACATGGGCGATCTCCTGATGGTTTGAGCGGAGAATATAAAGCTGTCGCGGCCGCGTAAACCGGAACTTCGCACATGCACAAACGGCCACAACCGCCCTTGTCAGCGGCGCGCACTCGTCGTAAGCCGCATGGCTAGAAAAAACGGGAGGATGACGGCGTGGGCGGACGGTTTCTGTCGATTGGCGAATGCATGGTGGAACTGTCGCAGGCCGGCAACGGGCTGCTGCGCAAGGGTTTTGCCGGCGATACGTTCAATACCGCATGGTATGCCCGGGCCTGCCTGCCAGGCGACTGGTCGGTCGATTATTTCACCGCGCTTGGCGACGATCCTCTCTCTGAAGACATGCTCACCTTCATCGCCGATGCCGGCATCGGCACCGAAAAAATCCGCCGCATCAAGGGCGGCACGCCCGGCCTTTACCTCATCAACCTGAAGGACGGCGAGCGCACCTTCAGCTACTGGCGCAACGCCGCCGCCGCAAGGCAGCTCGCCGCCGATGCGGATCATCTGCGCAGGACGGTGGAAAGCGCCGATGTGGTCTATTTCTCTGGCATCACGCTCGCCATTCTCGCCTCCGCCCATGATGTCGATACGTTCCTCGCCGAACTTCGCCGCGCTAAGGCGGCGGGCAAGCTGGTGGTCTTCGACCCCAACATCCGACCGCGCCTGTGGGCCGACAGGGATACGATGCTCGAGACCATCTCCAACGGTGCGCGCGCCGCAACGCTTGTCATGCCGAGCTTCGATGACGAGGCGGGCCATTTCGGCGATGTCTCCGTGGAAGCGACCATCGACCGCTACCTTTCGCTTGGCGTCGAAAACATCGTCGTGAAGGACGGAGCCAAGGGCGCGACGCTCGATTTCGGCGGCAGCCGTAGTCATGCCCCGGCAGTGAAGGCCGTGGACGTGGTGGACACGACAAGCGCCGGCGACAGCTTCAACGGCGCTTTCCTCGCCCGTTATGTGACCGGGAGTTCGCCGGAAGAAGCGGCCACCTTCGCCGCAAGGGCGGCGGCAACCGTCATCGGTCACCACGGCGCGCTGATCAGCCCCGAGCTGCTGCCGCTGGTGGGATAACGTTCAGCCAAACTGGGCGATCGCGGATTTTCGCGGGTAGGCTACCCCGCCCGCCCTCATTCCTGTGCTTGTCACAGGAATCCAGCCGACGCGCGTCTGCGCGGCGGGAAGAGTCCTTTCAGCCCAAGGACTTGGGCTGGCTGGATCCCTGTGACAGGCACAGGGATGAGGATAGAAGAAAACATTGCGGACAACCGCAAACTTCAAATGTACCGCGCTGATACCAATAATTACGTCACCCGCCATGTGCCTTGAAGCTACACACAGAGGCCGCTTCCCCGCCGTCACACACCCTGACATGATCCTGTAACACGCACGCCGCATATACGGGCAGAAGCCGGGCAATGGGGATTCGCCCGCGCGCAGATGAGCAGGATCAGTGTTTCATGACGAGAATCACGATTGTCACAGATGCCTGGCACCCGCAGGTCAACGGCGTGGTTCGCTCCATAGAAAACACCAATACCGAACTCGCGCGGCTCGGCGTCGATGTGCGCATGGTCGCGCCGCAGAGTTTTTACAGCATCCCCTGCCCTACCTACCCGGAAATCCGCCTTTCGGTTGCCGGTTATCGCCGTGTGGCGGCGGAGATCGAAAAAAGCCAGCCTTCCTTCGTGCATATTGCGACGGAGGGGCCGCTGGGTTTCATGGCGCGGCGCTGGTGCGTGAAGAACCGCATGCGTTTTTCCACCAGCTATCACACCCGCTTTCCCGAATATGTGGCGGCGCGCTTCCCTGTGCCGGAAAGCTGGCTCTACGCCTTCGTGCGCTGGTTCCACAATGGCGGCAATACCTGCATGGTGGCGACACCGAGCCTTGAGACCGAACTGGAAGCGCGCGGCGTGCGCAACCTGAAGCGCTGGAGCCGCGGCATCGACGCCGAGCTTTTCCACCCCCGCCCGAAAGCAAAACTGCCTTTCGACCTGCCGCGCCCGATCTTCATGACGGTGGGACGTGTGGCGGTGGAGAAGAACCTGCCGGAATTTCTGGAACTGGACCTGCCGGGTTCGAAGGTCGTTATCGGCGACGGTCCCGCCCGCCATGAATTGCAGGAGAAATATCCTGATGTGCTGTTCACCGGCGTCAAGACCGGTGAGGAGCTGGCCGATGCCTATGCGCAGGCCGATGTCTTCGTTTTCCCCTCGAAGACCGATACGTTCGGCAACACCATTCTGGAAGCGCTGGCAAGCGGCGTGCCCGTGGCAGCCTTCCCCGTCACCGGGCCGATCGACATCCTCGGCGACAACCCTGCCGCCGGTGCGCTGGATGATAATCTGCGCGATGCCTGTCTCGCGGCCCTTAATTGTTCGCCGCAGGAGGCGCTGGCGCTTTCCAGAAGCTACAGCTGGGAAAAAGCCTCGCGGCAATTCCTCGACAATGTCATTCACGCGGCGGGAAAATCCCTGCCGCTGCTGTCGCGTTCTAAACTTGCATGAGGCGATCCCCGAAATTCTGTTCGGGAACGGTGGACGAAACGAAGCGGGAATGCCACAAGGCAATCAGGACGCGACTGCCGTTATCTTTAGAACGGGGTCGGGCTGCTGATTGACGTCAGGCGGCTGCCGCGAGAACACGCTGGCCGTCCTCTGTTTCCGGATGATACCGCCATTTTCAGATGCCGCTTCAGGATAAGGGCAGAAGCTCTTTCTGCTGGGCTGCGCACCATTGATTGATTTTCTCGATGATGTCCTTTGCAGCAATCGGCAGGGCGCTGTTGGGTATGACAGCCACCGTCCCGTGGAAAACCAGCACCAGGCTGTCCGGCGGCGTGAGTGCGAGATGGTAGCACGCCCAGCTCAGCTGCACGGTGTCCAGTCTTGTGACCTGCTTGTAACCCTCGGGTCCTATCTCGACCTCTGTGTGAGGCGAATACATCCGATCATTGGCAATATTCCAATGTGCCAGGACCTCGTAATAGGATTTCATCTCCTTTCTCGAGCCCCGCGCGATAATGAACCATATGGCGAGGGCCACAAACGGTGCGGGTGCAAACACCCAATAACCGACCACCGGCCAGACGCCCGGAAACCACGGCAGGCTTAAGGAATAGATGAAACCGGCAGCAAGTCCCGCAAACGAGGATAGATGCGCTCTGGCCGAGGCAAAATGGCGCTTCCAGGACTTGTCGCAAATCATGCTGTAATTTTCATAGGCCTGATTTTGATAGCCGTGGACATAGTCAGGCACATGTTTCGGATCGGGCGTGAAGCTTATTGAAATGGTGTCATCGGCCATAGGAACACGTCAATCCCGTCGCTGTTGAAGCCCAGTCTGCGTAGCAACATTGCCCTTATAAATCAAAAGACCTTTTGCTGACAAAACCTTCGGAATCGACACTGCGCGGCGTAATCTGCCTTCACCACGCTCCGGTGAGCATCTGGCCGGAAAGCGGCACGGTCCGCGCCTTGCCGTCGCGATCCGTTACCGAAAGCGAAGCGGCCATCTGTTTCGGCGACTTGCGGAACCAGTTGGCGGCAACGCTCGCCATATCGCCGATCATCGCCTGCCTGCGCCAGTCGGCGAAGCGCTTGGCCGTGGCTTCAGGCTCGGAGCGATAGAAGAAATCGCCGGATTGCCCGAGATCGTTGATGGACGCCGCCATGGCGACAAGCGGCCGCTGGAACATTTTCGCCGGCACCGAAAGCCCATCGGCACCTTCCGAAAATGCCGGTGCCATGAAATCGATCGCCCAGCCATCCGCCTCGATCCAGCAATGGAAATTCTCACCCGCGCCCGTCACATAACCGTCTTCACGGTGATCGGCGAATAGCAGGACCGTTCCACCGAGATTATAGGCCGCAAGCCCGCCCTTCGGCACGGCCTTCACCTTGTAATGCTGCTGCAGGATAAAGGCGCCGAAGGTACTGAAATACATCGAGGCCGATGCGGGATCGGCATTCTGGCTGATGAGCAGGCTGTTGATGACGCGGTAAATCCGGTGATAGTCGGTCTGCTTGATCAGCATGGTCTTTTACTCTTCAAAACCGGACAGTGAAATTGGAACGAGCGGATGCCGCTTGTTTCTTCTCCCCGTCGGGGAGAAGTCCGCGGCAGCGGGATGAGGGGGCGAGGCCAGCGATATGCGGAGAGCTTGCCCCCTCATCTGACCCTTCGGGCCATCTTCTCCCCGGCGGGGAGAAGAAACAGGCCGCGACGCCCTGCGTCAGATCACCGCCTCTTCTTCGCCTTGCTTTCGAACGGATTATCCGAACCCCGATAGTGCACACGGATCGGCACGCCCGGCATGTCGAAATCCTTGCGCAGACCGTTCACCAGATAACGCGTATAGCTTTCCGGAATAGCTTCCGGCCGCGTGCAGGAAATCAGAATGCCGGCGGGCGGGCCTTCACCTGCGTCATATATTTCAGCTTGAGACGACGGCCGGAAACGGCCGGCGGCGGATGCTGCGTCGTCTGCGAATCCAGCCAGCGGTTCAGCTTGGCCGTGGAGATGCGGCGGTTCCAGATCTTGTCGGTATCGATGATGTTCTGCATCAGCCGGTCGAGACCATAACCCGTCTGGCCGGAAATCGGCACGGCGCGGATGCCGCGCGCCTGCGGCAGCAGACGCTCGGTCTTTTCACGCAGATCAGCCAGATAGGCCTGCGGGTCTTCCACCAGATCCCATTTGTTGAAGGCGAGCACGGCGGCGCGGCCTTCGCGGATGACGAGATCGACCAGCTGCAAATCCTGCTTTTCGAAGGGAATGGTGCTGTCGAACACGATGACGACCGTTTCCGCAAAGCGGATGGAGCGCAGCGAATCCGCCACCGAGAGCTTTTCCAGCTTCTCCGTCACCTTGGCCTTGCGGCGCATGCCGGCCGTATCGAACATCTTGATGGTGCGGCCGCGCCAGTCCCATTCGACCGAAATACTGTCGCGAGTAATGCCCGCTTCCGGACCGGTCAACAGGCGGTCTTCACCGAGGAAACGGTTGATGAGCGTGGACTTGCCCGCATTCGGCCGGCCGATAATGGCGACGCGCAGCGGCTTGGTCTCGTCATAAACCGGCTCTTCGTCTTCCTCGTCCTCGCTGCCCGGTTCGCTGCGCGGCAGAACGATATCCGTCTCTGCCTCATCCACTTCCGGCGGGAAAGCGACGTCTTCGCCGATTGCCTCGACAATGGCGTCGCGCAGGTCGATCATGCCCTGACCGTGTTCGGCCGAGATCGGGCAGGGGTCACCGAGGCCGAGCGTGAAGGCGTCGTAGAAACCGGCGTCCGAGCCGCGCGCCTCGGACTTGTTGGCCACCAGCACAACCGGCTTGCCGCGACGGCGCAGCATTTCGCCCAGCGTTTCATCGGCGGGCGTCAGGCCGGCCTTGGCGTCGACGACGAACAGCGTCACATCGGCTTCGTCGATTGCCGCTTCGGTCTGCGCCCACATGCGGCCCTGAAGCGTTTCCGGCCCGGATTGCTCCAGACCGGCGGTATCGATGATGGTGAAACGCAGGTCGACCAGCTTCGCCTCGCCGGGGCGGCGGTCGCGGGTCACACCCGGCGTATCGTCCACCAGCGCCAGCTTCTTTCCGACGAGACGGTTGAAAAGCGTGGACTTGCCGACATTGGGGCGCCCGACTATGGCGACGGTGAAGCTCATTGATCCTGGTTCCTTAAAGCACGTCTGCCCAAAACGTTACCTGTTTTGGGCAAAGGACATGCGTAAAATAATGAGTTGGATCGCTTTGGCAATGCGGAGAATACCGGCGCGATCCTGCGTGGCGCAGCGGCGTTAAGCAGCCTTGCCCGAAGCGGTGATATTGTCGAGCATGATCTGCGCGCGGTTCGTCACGTTGCGCGGCGCCTGCGCGTCGCTGACGATCTGCTCGAACCATTGTTTAGCCTTGGCGAAATCGCCGGCCTTGTAGGCGGCAAGACCCAGCGCCTCACGGGCGGAAGCGCGCATGGTCTGGCCCTCAGTGCTGAGCGGCTCGGCCAGTGCGACGACCTGATCATAGGTGCCGTTATCCACCAGCAGCCACGCCGCGCGCACCTTGGCGGTATCGCGGAAGACCTGCGGTGCAGATGTGTCGTTGCCGATGGCGGTGAAGGCGGCGATCGCGCCGGCCGCATCACCCTTCTGCGACAGCAGCGTGGCCGAGCGGAACTTCGCCAGAACCGGATAATTGCCATGGCCGGAGGTTTCGAGATCGGCGAAGGCCTTCAGCGCCTCATCCGTCTTGTTGTCCGAAGCAAGCTTCAGCGCCGCAAGGAACTGGTCGCCGGAATTGGAAGCGCGGCTGGTGTTCCAGTATTCGTAGATGCCGGCACCGGCAGCGCCGAGAACCACGAGAACGGCCGCACCCACGACCACGATACCGTAACGGCCCCAGAAGCGCGACAACTGCTCGGAGCGGATCTGCTCGTTCACTTCGCGGATAAAGGTATCATTTTCGTTTGCCATCAAATTCTCCGTTACCCGCGCGGAGATCGCTTCCGATCCATCCGTTCGCGGACATACCAAGCCGCTTACCCGGGTCAGCAAAAGTCAGACCGACCGGGTCATGGTCGGCCTTCTAGCCTATTTTGCCTGATATGTAAGGGGGAAACGTTGATTTCCTACAGGACGATGGGCTGAACGCCGATCAACCATTCGTGCAGTTTCAGGATGAATGCACCCCACAGAACGATGCCACCGACAATGGCCACCAGATCGTAGCGGCCTGAAACGAAGTCCCGGACCACTTTTTCGCCCGCTCGTTCCCGGCGCTTCAGCGAAATCCGCATCACCACGCCCCAGGCAAGGAACGATGCGAAAAGAAGGATCGAAGACGTCTCACCATTGGCCAGAAGATGCGCAAGCGCCCAGATCTTGACCGAGAGGATGAGCGGATGTTTCGTCTTCACTGCGATGTGGCCAGCCGGGATGAGGCTGGCGATAAGACAGATCATCGCCGGCAGCATCAGGGTCACGGCAATGTGGCTCATCCAGACCGGAGGATACCACAACATTCCGGTTTCCTGCCGCGCTTCACCGAAGGCATAGATGACGAGGCCGAGCGTGATGAGGCTGACGAGCGAATAGACGCCCTTGAAAGGCCCCTCCCCCATCGTCGCGATCATCCGCGCGCGAAATTGCGGTGCGACCACCTTCAAAAGATGCGTCAGCAGGAACAAGGCAAGACAGAGTGCGAGAAAAAGCATGGAACACGGTCCCCCGGTGGAACGAAGCGGCCCTATCACCGCAAGCTGCAACAGGAATTAGGCCGAAAGTCACGAAAACGCCAGACTATTCAAAGCTTCGCCTTATTCCACCCGCAAAAGGCCACGGTGTTTCATATGACGGATAACTGATGTTTCGCTCACTTGCCGCCTTTTCCCTGTCGCTTCTCGCCGCCCTTCCCGCTTTTGCCGAAGAGGCTGAGAAGCCGAAGCAGCTCGTCATCGTGTCCTTCGACGGTGCGGGCGACAATTCGCTGTGGGAAAGAAGCCGGGCGACGGGCAAGCAAGTCGGCGCGCATTTTACCTATTTCCTTGCCTGCACGCTGGTGATGGACAGGAAGACCAGCGCCAAGACCTATCAGGGACCCGGCCAGAAGGCGGGTCGCTCCAATGTCGGTTTCGGCCAGTCACCCGAAGAGGTGGAGGCCCGGCTGAGGAACATCTGGGCGGCCTATCGCGAAGGTCACGAAATCGGCAACCACACCTGCGGCCATTTCGATGGCGGGCAATGGAGCGCCGAACAATGGGACGGCGAATTCACCACCTTCACCAGCACGCTGGAAAATGCCTGGCAAATGATCGGCAAGAAGGGCGAGGAGCCCGAAGGCTGGCGCGCGATGGTGAAAAAGATCAATGGTTTTCGCGCGCCCTATCTCTCGCAGGGGCCGGCGCTGACCGAAGCGCAGAAAAAGCACCGTTTCGTTTATGACGCCACCAGCATCACCAAGGGACCGGAATGGCCGGTGGAGCGCGACGGCATAGAGCATTTCGGCCTGCCGCTCATTCCCGAAGGTCCGGGCAACCGCCCGATCATCGCCATGGACTACAATCTCTTCATCCGCCACTCCATCGGCGTCGAGACGCCGGATCGTTCAAAGGAATTCGAGGAGCGCGCCTATACCGCCTTCCGCAATGCATTCGACAGGCAATATAATGGCGAGCGCATTCCACTACAGATGGGCTTTCACTTCGTGAAGATGAACGGCGGCGCCTATTGGAACGCCTATGAGCGGCTGCTGCGCGAAGTCTGCGGCAGGCAGGATGTCGCCTGTGTGAGTTATGCCGAGGCGATGCCGATGATCGAGGCGCGGAAGAAGCAGAAGACCGAGGGCTGAATATTCTCAGCTTATGAAAAAGGCGGCCAATCGACCGCCTTTTTTCGTCAGGGCTTGTTAGCCGCCAGCTCGCCGGCTTCCGCTTCCCGCTGAAGATAGCGCTCGTCAATATCCGGCAGGGGCTTGTCATCGATCGCGGCCTCGAAGGCCACAAGACGTTTGTGGATGGAAAGCAGCTCGATGATCGTGGTCCAGGAATTGACCAGATACTGGAACGAATTGCTGACCTGACCGAAGGCCGTGGCGATCTGCTGGTAGATACCATAGGTGATCTTGCCCGCCACGATGGTCGGAACGAGCATCAGAAGCAGGAACACCGCATCGGCCTGAATGTAGAAATACCGCGCGACGTTGAAATAGAGATAGTGCCAGTACATGCGGAAATAGTTTTTCCGCACATTGGAGTAGAGTTCCTTGACTGTCGGCGGCTGGGCGCGGTCGGCGTGGTCCTCGCCATAGACGAGTTCCTTGCGATAGGCGGCTTCCACACGCTGGTTGCGGAAGTTCAGGCCGGGCAGTTTGATGCCGACTGTCGCCAGAAGGACCGTGCCGAAGATGGACCAGACGATTGCCAGCCAGAACAACGCATGCGGCACTTCGCCCAAAATCGGCAACTCGGAGACATAGGACGACAGCGCAAACAGGATCGGCAGGAAGACGACGAGCGTCATTACCGAATTGATGAGCGTGATGCCCAACCCCTCAAGCGTTGACGAGAACCGCATCGTATCTTCCTGAACGCGCTGGGAGGCACCTTCGATATGGCGCAGCTTTTCCCATTTGGACATGTAGAAGTCGTTCATCGCGGTGCGCCAGCGGAAGATATAATGGCTGGTGAAGAAATCCGTCAGGATCGAGACCGCCATGCTGAGAAAGGCGATTTTGGCGAAGACGATCTGGAGGCTGTAGAAATCCCAGACTTCGATACCCGGCTGTTTCGAAAGGGCATTTTGCAAAAGGTCGCCGAAAGGCCGCCGGAAATTGTTGATGACGACGGAAATCTGAACGCCGAAATAGGTCACCGCGATAATCAGCAACGATCCCCAGATGGACCAGAATTTCCAGGGATGATCCTTGGCGATAACGGTCCATACACCGCCGAACGCCGCCAGACACAATGCCAGATAGGCGTAAAAGAACAGGTTAGCCGGCACCAGGAAGTAGCTGAGATCGTAGGGTTCCTGTTCAGGCATTACATAGCCCCAAGACCGACCTAACCCTTCAACGATGAAGTACCATCCGAGAATGGCGAAAAAAGCCCAGATAATGGCCGACGTGAAGAAGATTTTCGGTTTGGGAAAGAAGGAATGAAACACGTTTCGAACTCACGCGCGTTTGAAATCAGCCATTATTGGCGAAGCACTAGATGGCCCGAACCTAGGGCAGAAATTTGTGCACAGCAATGAAGAAGCGCTGACCTTAACAAGATGTAAGGCGCAGAGAGTGGCGCGATCCCCGCAAAACAGCGTGAATTCGGGCCGGTCAGGACGCCGTCAAAGACTTAACGCCGTTGCTCCGTGGCAAGCACCGGCAACATCAGAACAATACTGACGACAAGTACGGCGGAAGCGAGAATGCTGGGCGCGGTAAAACTTCCCGTCGCCTCGGCAATCCAGCCGGCGGCGAGCGGCCCAACGATCTGGCCCGTGCCGAAAGCGGCCGTCATCAGCGCAAAGGCGCGACGCGGGCTCGGCCCGGCAAATTCCCGGCCGAGCTGCAGGCCATAAGCGGTGATGACCATGAAGGTCAGCCCGAGAAGCAGGCCTCCGGCGAGAACACCCGGCACCGGCGGCAGCATGACGGAAGCGAAAACACCGACGGCTTCGACGGCAAGAACGATGACGAAGGCGCGTTTCAGCCCCTGCGATTTCAAGACCGGTTTCCAGAGGAAAAGCGAAATGGCGGCGGCGCAGCCGGTGATGAACCAGGCCAGAAACTCCACGAAAGCACCGGCGGCGGCCATGCGGGCGATTGCCACGATGAAGGTGGCGGTGATGACGTAACCGAAACCGAAAAGCCCATAGGCCAGCGTCGTCAGGAAGAGCGGCCGCGTCCAGTGGAGCGGCGGCTCCGCCACAGAGGATGCATGTCGCGGCGGACCTGCGGGCAGCACCCGCCAGACGAGAATGAATGTGATGAAGGAAAAGACAGCACCTGCGATCCACTCCTCCCGCCATGAGGAACCGCCGCCGTCAAAAACGACGCCGATCAGATAGACCGCAAGCGAGGAGATCGCGATGCCCGCACCGACACCGCCATAATGCAGCGCCTGAACGCTGTCCCTGCCCGCTTTGACGGCATGGCCAATAACGATCTGCGAGGTGAAGATCATGGTCAGCGCGCTGGCGACACCGGCCAGAAACCGGATGACGGTGAAGGCCGCGACGGAATTGAAAGCCGCCATGGCAAGCAACAATGCCCCGGTGGAAAACAGGCCGCAAAGCGCCACCAGCCGTTCCCGCCCCGAACCCCACGAATAGGCCGCCAGAACCGCCCCGGCCAGATAACCGGCGAAGTTACCCGCCGCCACGATCCCCGCATCCCCCGCCGAAAGCGGAACATCCGCCATCATGCCCGGCAGAATGGGGGTGAAGGAAAAGCGGCCGAAACCCATGGCGGAGGCCATCATCAGCGCCCCGGAAAATCCAAGTGCGGTCAGATGTTTGGCGGAAAGTGGCTTGTCGATGCTCATGCATGGCTTATCGCAACGGGGCGGATAAGGGACAAGCGAGTTATTTTGATCGGCGTTATAAGCGGTCGTTATCGGTGCAAGACCTAAGGTGAAGGATACCGCGCCGCGCCCTCCAACCCTCATTCCTGTGCCTGTCACAGGAATCCAGCCGACGCGCGGCCGCGCGGCGAAAAGACTCCTTTCAGCCCAAGGACTTGGGCTGGCTGGATCCCTGTGACAAGCACAGGGATGAGGAGATGGAAGAGTTTTGAATACGGCAAGTCCGCACCGCTAGGCGGGCTATGCGCCTGGGCATCGCAAAGGTCAGCAATGCTCTCCTCACTCAGCGAGCGTCAGCACCAGCGGCCCGTTCTTCGTCGCAACCACGGTATGCTCATACTGCACCGTCGGCGCGCTCGGATCGCTATAGAGCGTCCATGGATCGTCATCGCCGTCTTCGGCCCAATAAGCGCCCGTCGAGAGAAACGGCTCGACGGTAAATACCATGCCTTCCTGCATGATGCGCCGCTCGTCCTTGTCCGGCCAGGTCGCCAGTTCCTTCGGCTCCTCATGCAGCGAGCGGCCGATACCGTGACTGGCGAGATTGGTGATCAGCGTATAGCGGTTCTTCTTGGCAAAGGCGCCGATGGCATTGCCGATATCGGCGAAAGGCCTGCCGGTCTTCACCTGCTGCAGGCCCGTCCACATGGCGCGCTTGCCATCGCGGCAAAGGCGCTCGATTTCCTTCTTCACCGGCGGCACGGCGAAAGACGAACCGGTATCGCCGAAAAAGCCGTTCTTCACCGCCGAGACATCGATATTGACGAGATCGCCCGCCTTGATGATGCGGGGACCCGGAATGCCGTGAGCCACTTCCTCATTGACGCTGATGCAGGTCGCGCCGGGAAACTTGTAGCAGAATTCCGGCGCCGATTGCGCACCGTTATCCTCCAGCACCTTACGGCCAATTGCGTCGAGTTCGGCCGTGGTGATGCCGGGTTCCAGCGCGTCCGCCATGGTCTGCATCGCGACGGCGCACAAACGGCCGATGTCCTTCAGCAGAACCAGTTCTTCTTCGGTGGAAATGACCATGTCTCTGTCCGTCGTTCTGTATGGCGGGTCTGAAAGCGCCCGCCTTGGCAATCATCAGGCCGTGGCTTTCACCGGATCGGCGCTCCCCGTCAATTCTTTTCTGACGATCGGGGCGACTTTCGTACCATAAAGCTCGATGCCGCGCATGATCTGATCGTGCGGCATCAGGCCGATGGCCATCTGCAGCAGGAAGCGGTCATTCCTGAACACGCCATGCGCCTTGATGATCTTTTCCGCCACCAGCTCCGGCTCGCCGAGGAAGAGATTGCCCTCCGGCCCGCGTGCGGCGTCGAAATGCGCGCGGTTCGTCGGCCCCCAGCCACGCTCGCGGCCGATGCGGTTCATCACCTCCGCCTGCGGTCCGTAAAACTGGTCCGCCGCCTTGTCGGTGGTGTCGGCAATGAAGCCATGCACATTGATGCTGGTGCGCAGCTTGGTCTTTTCCTGCCCGGCGCGGCGCGCGGCCTCATGGTAAAGATCGAACAGCGGCGCAAAGCGGCGATATTCGCCGCCGATGATGGCAAGCGCCACCGGCAGACCCATGGCACCTGCCCGCGCCACCGATTGCGGCGTGCCGCCAACCGCGATCCACACCGGCAGACGCTCCTGCAGCGGCCGCGGATAAACGCCACGCCCGTTAATGGCGGGATGCTTGGTGCCGGACCAGGTGACGATTTCCTGCTCCCGCAGCGCCAAAAGCAGATCGAGCTTTTCGGCAAAGAGCACGTCGTAATCCTCGAGATCGTAACCGAACAGCGGGTAGGATTCGATGAAGGAGCCGCGCCCGGCCATGATTTCGGCGCGGCCGTTCGACAGGAGATCGACGGTCGAAAACTGCTGGAACACCCGCACCGGATCGTCCGAACTCAAAACCGAAACGGCGCTCGTCAGGCGGATATTCTTCGTCTTCACCGCCGCCGCCGCGAGAACGGTGGAGGGCGAGGAGACGACATAATCCGGACGGTGATGCTCCCCGAGGCCAAAGACATCGAGCCCGACCTGATCGGCAAGTTCGATCTCTTCGATGAGCTCCCGCAGCCGGCGCGCGCCTTCCGGCCCACGGCCATCGGCGGGGTTGGGATTGACATCCGCGAATGTGTAAAGACCGAGTTCCATAGATGATACCTCTGTTTGCTTGCCTCAGAGATAGGGACGGAAGCCCCGGCAGGCAAATGCAGAATCTGGCGCAAAATCTGGATGCTTAGCTTCGAAAAAATGGATGGGCGCGGCCTGTTTCACTGCGCAACCGAGCTCCCCCGAAATGGCGCCCGAAATGGCGCCCGAAATGGCGATTGCCAGCCCGCCCCCTTTGGGCATACCTTGCTTAAACATGTGCGAAGTAATGCAAAAAGGGGAAAGCATGCATCGGACAGTTATCGTGACGGGCTCTACAAGCGGTATCGGCCTTGCGATTGCGCAGCGATTTGCGCGGGAGGGCGCCAATATTGTGCTGAACGGTTTCGGCGATGAGGACGAGATCGAAAAATTGCGCCTTTTGCTGGAAGCGGAAAGCGGCGGGCGTGTGCTTTACCACCCGGCGGATATGACGAAACCGGATGAGATCGCCGATCTCATTCAATCCTCGCACGAAAAACTCGGCTCTGTGGATGTGCTCGTCAACAATGCCGGCATCCAGCATATCGCGCCCATCGAGGAATTTCCGCCGGAGAAATGGGACTGGATCATCGCCATCAATCTGACCAGTTCCTTCCATACCATGCGCGCTGCGATACCGCTGATGAAGAAGGCCGGTAAAGGCCGTATCATCAACATCGCATCCGCCCACGGTCTCGTCGCCTCGCCGTTCAAATCGGCCTATGTGGCGGCCAAGCACGGCATCATGGGCCTGACAAAGACGGCGGCGCTCGAGCTTGCGCAGACCGGGGTTACCGTCAACGCCATCTGTCCCGGTTATGTGCTCACACCGCTTGTCGAAAAGCAGATACCGGAAATGGCGAAGGTGCGCGGCATCAGCGAAGAGGCGGTGAAGAACGACGTGATGCTGGAGTTGCAGGCGACCAAGCAGTTCGTCACCGTCGACGATGTGGCCGCCGCTGCGCTGTTTCTGGCAAGCGACGCCGCAAGCAACATCACCGGCACCCATATTTCCGTGGATGGCGGCTGGACGGCGCAATAATTGCCGAACTTTCTTTCCGTTTTGGAAACAATGAATTGCCAAAACGGAAATCGATATACGCCTGCGGGCGTGCATATGATGCGCAGGGACAATGACAAGAAACCGGCTCGGCAGCCGGTCAAAAAAGCAGGGCATTGTATGAACGACGCGATCAGCTTCATCCTCAACAGCGAAACCATCTCGCTGAAGGATTTCGGACCGACAGACACGCTTCTCG
This sequence comes from Agrobacterium sp. LY4, assembly GCF_001526585.1. Taxonomy (NCBI): domain Bacteria; kingdom Pseudomonadati; phylum Pseudomonadota; class Alphaproteobacteria; order Hyphomicrobiales; family Rhizobiaceae; genus Agrobacterium; species Agrobacterium sp. LY4. Next base: position 337,657 of record NZ_ASYA01000023.1, read on the forward strand.
ATTATCTCCGCATCAGCAAGCGGTTGACCGGGACCAAGGAAGGCTGCGCCGAAGGCGATTGCGGCGCCTGCACGGTGCTGGTCGGGCGGCTGCTGGACGGTTCGCTGCGTTATGAGAGCGTCAATGCCTGCATCCGCTTTTTAGGCTCGCTGCACGGCACCCATATCGTGACGGTCGAGCATCTGGCCGCCCGCGATGGCACGCTTCACCCCGTGCAGCAGGCGATGGTGGATTTCCACGGCTCGCAATGCGGTTTCTGCACGCCGGGCTTCATCATGTCGCTTTACGGCCTCTGGCTTTCCAGTGAAAACCCCGGCCGCGCCGACATTGAAAAGGCGCTGCAAGGCAATCTCTGTCGATGCACGGGGTATGAGCCGATAGTCCGCGCCGCCGAAAAGATCGCCGCTGCGCGCCCGAGCGCCCTCTTCGATCCGCTGCAACGGGACCGCACCGATATCATGGCCAGGCTCTGGGCGATCCGCGCCAATGAAACGATCATCGTCACCCACGGCGAGGACCGCACCATCATTCCAGCGACACTGGCCGAACTGACCGAGATTTACGCTGCTGAACCGAAAGCGACCATCGTGGCCGGCTCCACCGATGTCGGCCTGTGGGTGACAAAGCAGATGCGGGCGCTGAACCCGGTCATCTTCATCAACAATCTCGGGGATTTGCAAACCATCAGCGTGGATGAAGAGGGCGTGACACTCGGCGCCGGCGTCACCTACAGCCAGGCCTTCAAGACCATTGCGGAACACTTCCCGCCTCTTGCCCGGCTGTTCGACCGCCTCGGCGGCGAGCAGGTGCGCAATATGGGCACCATTGGCGGCAATATCGCCAACGGCTCGCCCATCGGCGATACGCCGCCGGCGCTGATCGCGCTTGGCGCGACGCTGACCTTGCGATCTTCCTCCGGTAACCGCAGCCTGCCGCTGGAAAGCTATTTCATCGATTACGGCAAACAGGACCGGCTGAGCGGCGAATTCGTCGAAAAGCTCTTCATTCCGTTCCGGAAACCGGAAAGCCTCTATGCCGTCTACAAAATTTCCAAACGCCGCGACGAGGATATTTCCGCGCTCTGCGGCGCCTTCAACCTGACGCTCGATGCCGACGGCGCGGTCGAAGACATCCGCATCGCCTTCGGCGGCATGGCCGGCACGCCGAAACGCGCCGCGCATCTGGAGGCGGCGCTTCTCGGCAAGCCCTGGTGCCAAGAAACGATCGATGCGGCGCGCGATGTGCTGGACGAGGATTTCACCCCGCTGACCGACTGGCGCGCGACTGCCGAATATAGGCAGCTGACGGCTAAAAACCTGCTGACGCGGTTTTTCCTCGAGACTTCGGGGCAAAAGCAGGAACTTGTGCGTTTTGCACTGGAGGAGGCTTGAACCATGGACACCACAAGCTTCGACAAGACCAAGACCGAAATCGACGGCCCGATGCACGCTTCGCTCCGGCACGATTCCGCCCATAAGCATGTGACGGGCAGCGCCGAATATATCGACGATATTCCCGAACCCGCCGGACTGATCCACGGCGCTCTCGGCCTTGCCGACCGGGCACATGCCGAAATCGTCTCGATGGACCTCTCGGAAGTGGAAAAAACACCCGGCGTGCTCTGGGTCATGGTTGGCAAAGACGTGCCCGGCGAAAACGACATCTCTTCCGGCGGCCGTCACGACGAGCCGCTGCTTGCCGAAACCAAGGTGGAATTCCACGGCCAGCCGATCTTCGCGGTTTTCGCCGAAACCCGCGATATCGCCAGAAAGGCGGCCCGCAAGGCGAAGATCACCTATAAGGACCTGCCGCATTTCACCGATATCGACACGGCGATTGAAAATGGCGGCGCGCTGGTCATCGATCCGATGACGCTGAAGCGCGGCGATGCCAAGCTGGAAATGGATGTCGCGCCCCGCCGTCTCACCGGCACCATGCGGATCGGCGGGCAGGAACACTTTTATCTCGAAAGCCACATCGCCATGGCCGTGCCGGGCGAGGATGATGAGGTGACGCTGTGGAGCTCCACCCAGCATCCGAGCGAAATCCAGCATATCGTCAGCCATATGCTGCAGGTGCCGTCCAATGCCGTCACCGTGCAGGTGCGCCGCATGGGCGGCGGTTTCGGCGGCAAGGAAACGCAGGGCAACCAGTTCGCGGCCCTCTGCGCCATCGCCGCCAAGAAGCTGAACCGGGCCGTGAAAATCCGCCCCGACCGCGACGAGGACATGAGCGCCACCGGCAAGCGCCATGATTTCCGCGTCGATTACGAGTTGGGCTTCGATGAAGAAGGCCGCATCCACGCGGTCGACGCCACCTATGCCGCCCGCTGCGGTTTTTCCTCCGATCTGTCCGGCCCGGTCACGGATCGCGCGCTGTTCCATGCCGATTCCAGCTATTTCTACCCGCATGTGCATCTCACCTCGCGGCCACTGAAAACCCACACCGTCTCCAACACCGCCTTTCGCGGTTTCGGCGGGCCGCAGGGCATGCTGGGGGCGGAACGGTTCATCGAGGAGATCGCCTATGCCGTTGGCAAGGACCCGCTCGATATCCGCAAGCTGAATTTCTACGGCGAGACCGGCTCCGGCCGCACCACGACGCCCTATCATCAGGAAGTCGAAGACAACATCATCGCCCGTGTCGTCGAGGAGCTGGAAACCTCCAGCGACTATCGCGCGCGACGCGAGGCGATCATCGAATTTAACAAAACGAGCCCGATCATCCGCAAGGGCATCGCGCTCACGCCCGTCAAATTCGGCATCTCCTTCACCATGACCGCCTTCAATCAGGCGGGTGCACTGGTGCATATCTATAATGATGGCTCCATCCACCTGAACCATGGCGGCACCGAAATGGGCCAGGGCCTTTATACCAAGGTGGCGCAGGTGGTGGCCGATGCCTTCCAGGTAGATATCGGCCGGGTGAAAATCACCGCAACGACCACGGGCAAGGTACCGAATACCTCGGCCACCGCCGCCTCCTCCGGCACCGACCTCAACGGCATGGCGGCCTATGACGCCGCCCGCCAGATTCGCGAGCGGCTGGTCAAATTCGCAGCAGAGAACTGGAACGTGCCGGAAGAAGAGGTCGTCTTCCTGCCGAACCGGGTGCGCATCGGCCTTGAGGAAATCGCCTTCAACGACTTCATCAAAAAGGCCTATTTCGCCCGCGTGCAGCTTTCTGCCGCCGGTTTTTACAAGACACCGAAAATCCACTGGGATCGCGCCGCCGGCCGTGGTACGCCGTTTTATTATTTCGCCTATGGCGCGGCCTGCTCGGAAGTGTCGATCGACACGCTGACCGGCGAATATATGATGGAGCGCACCGATATCCTCCACGATGTCGGCAAGTCGCTGAACCCGGCCATCGATATCGGCCAGGTGGAAGGCGCCTTCGTGCAGGGCATGGGCTGGCTGACGACCGAGGAATTATGGTGGGACGGCAAGGGGCGGTTGCGCACCCACGCTCCCTCCACCTACAAGATCCCGCTCGCCTCCGACCGGCCGAAGAGCTTTAACGTCAAGCTGGCGGAATGGGCGGAAAATGCCGAACCCACCATTGGCCGCTCAAAAGCCGTGGGCGAACCGCCCTTCATGCTGGCGATCTCAGTTCTCGAAGCCCTCTCCATGGCCGTCGCCTCCGTCGCCGACTACAAGGTCTGCCCGCGCCTCGATGCACCGGCAACGCCCGAGCGGGTTCTGATGGCGGTGGAACGGCTGAAGAAGGTGTGAGGGGGAGTATCCATGCGGCCAAGCCCCCTCATCCGGCCCTTCGGGCCACCTTCTCCCCGGCGGGAAGAAGAAATCTGCCGCACCGTCGCGGCAATTCAAAAGGCTTTTGGTAGCAGCGGGGAGCTTGCGGGAACTTTCTTCTCCCCGTCGGGGAGAAGGTGGCCCGAAGGGCCGGATGAGGGGGCCAGCGTCAATGCCTGACACCTCCCTGCCCTCGTTCCTCACCCGCTCCCCCGCCACGATCCTCGTGGAAATCGAGGCCGTGAAAGGGTCCTCCCCGCGTGAGACCGGAACCTTCATGCTGGTCTCACAAGACGGCCTGTGGGAAACCATTGGCGGCGGGCAGTTCGAATATATGGCCATGGACCACGCCCGGGCGATGCTGCGGAGCGGTTCTACCGAAGACCGCATGGATATTCCGCTTGGCCCGGAAATCGGCCAGTGCTGCGGCGGCCGCACCCTGCTCCGGTTCCGGCTGATAACGGCGGAAATCGCGGCGGCGCTGGAGGCGAGAGTGAAGGGCGAGGCCGAACAGCAGCCGGCCGTCTTCATTTTCGGGGCGGGCCATGTCGGCAAGGCACTGGCCGAGGCCCTGTCCCTCCTACCCCTGACGCTGACAGTGGTGGAAACGCGGGAAAACGAACTGCACGATCTTCCAGTGAATATCGCATCCGTACTCACCCCCATGCCGGAAGCGCTCGTCGCGAAAATCCCGGCAAACGGGGCGGCCATCATCGTCACCCACGATCACGCGCTCGATTTCCTCATCGCGAAGGAAGCGCTCGCCCGCGACGATCTCGCCTATGTCGGCATGATCGGCTCGAAGACCAAACGCGCCACCTTCGCCCATTGGCTGGAGCGGGAGGGAGAGCCCACGTCCCGCCTTGCAAAGCTCATCCTGCCCATCGGCGGCAACAGCGTCAGGGACAAGCGGCCTGCGATCATAGCGGCCCTTGTGGCAGCCGAGTTGTTGCAAGCATTTTCCGCTGCCGAAACCCGTCGCAGCGAAAATCGACACGGCCATCCTCAAGGCCAAGATCACGCCTGAGCCCATCCGGCAGGCTTTCATCCGCCAGATTGTCCGGTGCGAGGCTTTCAAGAGTAAACCGTTCCGCTGTCCGCAGGCCCGCACGCAGGCGGGACCACGCGCGCAAGAGTGCTGTGCGCATGTTCGTCTCCATTCAAAAATGTCAGAAGCTCAGTTGATGAATTGAGCTAAAAATGCTCTGTTTTCCGGAGAAAAACCAATGAAACCTTCGGCAATTGGCATAAAGAGAACTTATCCATGAAAATGTCACGCCAGTTTCCCCTGAACGCCCTGCGGGTGTTCGAAGCTGCCGCAAGGCATCTGAGCTTCACCAAGGCCGGCGAAGAGCTGGGCATGACCCAGACGGCGGTGAGCTATCAGGTGAAACTGCTGGAGGAGAATATCGGCGAGCCGCTCTTCATTAGAAAGGCGCGGCAGGTCTCGCTGACCGAGGCCGGGCAGAAACTCGCGCCGAAAGTCGCGGAAGCCTTCAACAATCTGCGGGAGGCCGTCGACAATGTGCGTGACACGTCCGACGCGACCCTGACAATCCATTCCACCGCTACCTTCGCATCGCGCTGGCTTTCGCGGCATCTGGGTGCCTTCCAGCTTGAACATCCCTCGATTGCCGTGCGGCTCGACACATCAAGCGCTTTGATCGATTTTTCCCAGTCGGACTGCGATGTCGCCATTCGCTGGAGCAAAGATAATGGCAAAGGGCTGATCTACCATCAATTGCTGCGCGGCGTTTATACGCCGATGCTGCATCCGGGCCTTGCCGAAAGCATCGGCGGATTGCACAAACCGGAAGACCTGCTGCGCCTGCGCATCATCGATCCCGGCGATATCTGGTGGAGCCAATGGTTTCGGGAAGTGGGTGTTGAAAATCCCGGCCTCGACCGTTATCCCCGCAGCCGCCTCAATGTGCAGGCCTTCGAAGCCGCCGCAGCAATCGCCAGCCAGGGGGTGGCCATGCTCACCCCTGAACTCTATGCCGATGAGATTGCGCTCGGCCGCCTTTATCAACCCTTCGAGCACCTTAGCAGCGAAGGCAAGAACTATTGGCTGGTCTACCCCGAAAACCGCAGGAACATTCGCAAGATCAGGCTGTTCCGCGACTGGATATTGAAGCGGATCGAGGAAAGCCGGCCGCAGCAACTGCCTCAAAACCCCATGTCCGGCGCATAAAAACAGCGCGGCGTGTCCTCATCCGGAAACAGGCAGAGATGATATTCGCCGTCCTCGGATCGTCTTGCCTCGCGCTGCGACCAGTTGAAGACATGGCGTCGGGTGACCATGCGGTGATCGCCGGGTGCGAGCGAGACCTCGTAACCGTCAGGCGTGACACGAACACTGCGCGTGGGAATCATCTGGCAGTCGCCGGTTTCGGCGTCGCCATTGCAGCAATAGCTTTCATATTTGAACCCCTTGTGGGATTCATGGGCAAGCGCGGTGGCGCTGAACGCCAGAGATAAGAAGAGGACCGTCAGAACAAGGCGCATCGGCATGGTCTCCGTTGAAACAACGGCGGCTGCCGGAAGATCATTGCGTCCCTTTATTCAAATTTCACATCAACACCCACCCGGACACAACGGCGCCGGGAACTGCGATACCTGCCCCCTGATCTGCCCCCACCCAGGGTTCGCAGCGCCCGCTTTCGGAAGAACCGCCAGCGAAACATGTCATGGAAGCCCTGCGCATCGGCGTAAAACCGGAATGGATTTCCGGCAAGGCGCCCCGCAGGACTCCGCAGCCTTATATTTTAGCACATCGGCAGACTGCACAAAGGATAATAGCTGAGTCGCGTTAGCCAGCTAAGCACAAACTATGCGACAGGAATGAGCGGCTGCAACTTTACCGGGCCAACCCACCTGCACGGGCGAACTCAATTGAGATTGCGGACACAACGGCGTCAGATTGTGAACAATCGCGCCCCGACCTCTGCTTTTCCCTTTCCTAACGGTCAAATTTCTCGCAAGGTGCGCTGCACAAGGATCAGGGGAACCGCATGTACGAATATGCCATTGCGTGGGAATGGATGGCCTTTGCCGTCCGCTGGCTCCACGTCATCACCGCCATCGCCTGGATCGGCTCATCCTTTTATTTCATCGCGCTCGATCTCGGGCTGGTCAAACGGCCGCATCTGCCGCCGGGAGCCTATGGCGAGGAATGGCAGGTGCATGGCGGCGGCTTTTACCACATCCAGAAATATCTGGTTGCGCCTGCCCAGATGCCCGAGCACCTGACATGGTTCAAATGGGAAAGTTACGTCACCTGGCTTTCCGGTTTCGCCATGCTCTGCATCGTTTATTATGGCGGCGCCGATCTCTTCCTCATCGACCATTCCGTGCTGGCGCTCACCCAGTTTCAGGCCATCTGTCTGTCGCTCGCTTCGCTTGCCATCGGCTGGCTGTTTTACGATTTCCTCTGCAAATCGCCGCTCGGCAACAATACCTGGGGCCTGATGATCGTGCTCTATGTCGCGCTGGTGGCGATGGCATGGGGTTATACGCAGGTCTTCACCGGCCGTGCCGCCTTCCTGCATCTCGGTGCCTTCACCGCCACCATCATGTCGGCGAATGTGTTCTTCATCATCATCCCCAACCAGAAGATCGTCGTCGCCGACCTGATCGCCGGGCGCACGCCGGACCCGAAATATGGCCGCATCGCCAAGCAGCGCTCGCTGCACAACAACTACCTGACGCTGCCCGTCATCTTCTTCATGCTGTCGAACCATTATCCGCTGGCCTTTGCCACGCAGTTTAACTGGATCATCGCGGCACTCGTCTTCCTGATGGGCGTCACCATCCGCCACTGGTTCAACACCACCCATGCCCGCAAGGGAAAACCCACATGGACCTGGCTGCTGACCGCCCTCATCTTCATCGTCATCATGTGGCTTTCCACCGTGCCGAAGGTGCTGACCGGCGAGGAGGAGCAGAAGGCCGCCACCCTCTCCCCCATGCAGCAGCAATTCGTCAGCGACGCCCATTTCGCCAAGGCGCGCGATGTGGTTCAGGGCCGCTGTTCCATGTGCCATGCGGCCGAACCTGTGTGGGAAGGTGTGCCCTTCACGCCGAAATCGGTAAAGCTCGAAACCGACGAACAGATCGCCGCCCATGCCCGCGAAATCTATTTGCAAGCCGGCCGCAGCCATGCCATGCCTCCCGGCAACATCACCGCCATCACCCCGGATGAGCGCAAGCTGCTGACCGCCTGGTATGAAAGCGCGGTTTCCGGGGCAGGAAAAGCCGAAGGAAAGACCGAATGAGCATGGTTCTGCTGCGTGGCCGCCTGCTGAGCTTCCGCCGCGCGCCGCTCGCAATCGACGATACGCAAAGCTACCTTTATATCGAAGACGGAGGCCTGCTGATCGAAGACGGCAAGATCGCCGCCATTGGCGAATACGCCGATATCCGCAAGCAAGCCCCCGAAGACGTCGAGGAAAAGGATCACCGGCCGCATCTCATCGTGCCGGGCCTGATAGACATGCACCTGCATTTCCCGCAGATGCAGGTCATTGGCTCCTACGCCGCCAATCTGCTGGAATGGCTGAACACCTATACTTTCCCGGAAGAATGCCGTTTCGTCGAAACCGCCCATGCCCAGCGCATCGCCACGCATTTCTACGACGAGCTTCTGCGCCACGGCACCACCACGGCCGCCGCCTATTGCTCCGTGCACAAGACCTCCGCCGACGCCTTTTTTACTGAGGCCATGAAGCGCAACATGCTGATGGTGGGCGGCAAGGTGATGATGGACCGCAACGCCCCGCAGGGCCTGCTGGACACGCCGGAAACCTCCTATGACGAGACGCGCCAGGTCATCGCCGACTGGCACGGCAAGGGCCGCAACCACGTCGCCATCACGCCGCGCTTCGCCATCACCTCCACCCCGAAGCAGATGGAAGCCGCACAGGCGCTGGCGCAGGAATTTCCCGATCTCTTCATCCAGACGCATCTCTCGGAAAATCTCGACGAGATCAAATATACCTGCGAACTCTACCCGGAAGCGACCGACTATACCGATATCTATGTGCGTTACGGACTGATGGGCAACAAAACCCTGCTCGGCCACGCCATCCACCTCTCCGAGCGCGAGGCGGACGTGCTGTCGGAAACCGGCGCGGTGGCCGTGCATTGCCCCACCTCGAACCTCTTCATCGGCTCCGGCCTCTTCCCGATGAAAAAGCTGCAGCGGCGCGAAAAGCCGGTGCGCATCGCGGTTGCGACCGATATCGGCGGCGGATCGAGCTACTCCATGCTGCGCACCATGGACGAGGCCTACAAGATCCAGCAATTGCTGGGCGAGCGCCTCAACCCGCTGGAAAGCTGGTATCTGATGACCCGCGGCAATGCTGAGGCCCTTTCCATGGTCGACCGCATCGGCACGCTGGAGGCCGGCACGGACGCGGACATCACCGTGCTCAACGCCTCCTCCACCCCCGCCATGGCGCTGAAGATGGAAGTGGTGAACAGCCTGACGGAAGAACTCTTCCTGATGCTGACCATGGGCGACGACCGCACGGTGGTGGAAACCTATGTGGCCGGCAGGGCGATGAAGAGCACGCTTGCATAGTTCGGCTGCGGCCGAAACATAAAGCTACGGCCTCATTTATATCGGTCACATATTGGAGTGAGCGGGTGCCGCGTCTTTCTTCTCCCCGAGGGGGAGAAGTCCGCGGCAGCGGGATGAGGGGGCAAGGGTAGAGATATGCGGCAACGTTGCCCCCTCATCCGACCCTTCGGGCCACCTTCTCCCCGGCGGGGAGAAGAAACCGTGCCGCACCCGCTCGCTTCTAGTGACAAGCTGACGCCATCCCGGCCGAAATGCAAATGACCTCTGGAGTGCACCGTGCCGGATCTGGACACAACCACCATGCTGATGGTCTTCGCGACCTTCACCGTCGCGGGCATCGTCAAGGGCGTGACCGGCATGGGGCTGCCCACCGTCGCCATGGGCGTGCTCGGCCTGTTCATGCCTCCCGTCCTTGCCGCCGGCCTGCTGATCCTGCCCTCCTTCGTTACCAATATCTGGCAATTGCTTGCCGGGCCGGATTTCAGGGCCATCGTCGCGCGGCTGTGGCCGATGATGATCGCCATCGCCGCCGGCACTCTCATCGGCATCCGGCTGATGACGGCAGGCACCGGCGTCTGGACCACCTCGGCTCTCGGATTATGCCTTGCTGCTTATGCGGCCTACAGCCTCTTCGCCAAACCCCTCTCCGTTCCGGCGCGGCTGGAATCCAGCCTCTCACCGGCCATAGGGCTGACAACCGGCCTGCTGACCGGCGGCACCGGAATTTTCGTCGTGCCCGCCGTGCCCTATATCCAGTCGCTCGGTTTCAACCGCGACGATCTCGTGCAAGCGCTCGGCCTTTCCTTCACCGTTTCGACCGTTGCGCTTGCCGCCGGCCTTGCCTCGCAAGGTGCCTTCCGCGTCGAGCATCTATCGCTTTCCGCACTCGCCGTGCTGCCCGCGCTTCTCGGCATGTGGCTCGGCCAGAAGATCCGTAACATCGTCAGCCCGGCAACATTCCGGCGCTGGTTTCTCATCTGCCTGCTTTTATTGGGTGCCGAGCTGTTTTTGCGGGCTTTCTGGTGATCACCCCCGTCGATTTTAATGTCGCAGCCGTCCCATTCATGTTATGTGAAGCCATCATTCAAATGTGAAGGCTTTATCCATGGGCAAAATCCTGACCATAGCGGACCTGAAGCAACAGGCTCAGCGCCGCGTGCCAAAAATGTTTTTCGACTATGCCGATAGCGGCGCATGGACGGAAAGCACCTACCGCGCCAATGAGGATGATTTTTCCAAGATAAAGCTGCGTCAGCGCGTGCTGGTGGATATGACCGATCGGTCGCTTGCCACCGAAATGGTCGGCGAGAAGGTTTCGATGCCGGTAGCCCTCTCCCCCACCGGACTGACCGGCATGCAACACGCCGATGGCGAAATGCTTGCCGCCAAAGCAGCCGAAGAATTCGGCGTGCCTTTCACGCTTTCCACCATGAGCATCTGCTCGATCGAAGATGTCGCTTCCGTCACCTCGAAACCCTTCTGGTTCCAGCTTTACGTGATGAAGGACCGGGACTTCGTCAACAATCTCATCGACCGGGCGAAGGCCGCCGGCTGCTCGGCGCTGGTGCTGACGCTCGACCTGCAAATTCTCGGCCAGCGCCACAAGGATTTGCGCAACGGCCTCTCCGCACCGCCGAAATTCACCCCGAAACATATCTGGCAGATGGCGACCCGGCCGAAATGGTGCATGGACATGGCCAGCACCAAGCGCCGCAGCTTCGGCAATATCGTCGGCCACGCCAAAAATGTCTCCGACCTCTCCTCACTCTCCTCCTGGACGGCGGAGCAGTTCGATCCGCGCCTGTCGTGGAAGGATGTCGAATGGATCAAGGAACGCTGGGGCGGCAAGCTTATCCTCAAGGGCATCCTTGACGAGGAAGATGCACGCGCCTCGCTCGATACCGGCGCCGACGCCATCATCGTCTCCAACCATGGCGGCCGCCAGCTCGACGGCGCGCACTCCTCGATCGCCATGCTGCCGAAGATCGTCGATGCCGTCGGCGACAGGGTCGAGGTGCATATGGATGGCGGCATCCGCTCCGGTCAGGACGTGCTGAAAGCCGTGGCGCTCGGCGCCAAAGGCACCTATATCGGCCGCCCCTTCCTCTATGGCCTCGGTGCCGATGGCAAACAGGGCGTGACGACGGCGCTGGAGATCATCCGCAAGGAGATGGATGTCAGCATGGCGCTTTGCGGCAAGCGGCTGATTACGGATGTGGACCGCAGCGTTCTGGCTTCATGGTGACGCTGTAGCAGGTGAGGTGATGCCTCAGAGCCGGCGTCTCAGAAAGTCCCGTACGCTGCCTCCCTCATCCCTGTGCTTGTCACAGGGATCCAGCCAGCCCAAGTCCTTGGGCTGCAAGAACTCCTTCCGTCGCGCAGGCGCGCGCCGGCTGGATTCCTGTGACAGGCACAGGAATGAGGTGGAGAGGCCCTATCAATGCCCCACCGTCTTCGAAAATACATTCACGATCACCACCCCCGTCACGATAAACCCGAGGCCGACAACAGCGGCGATATCCAGCGCCTGGCGGAACACGAAATAACCGATGCCGGAAATCAGCACGATGCCAAGCCCGCTCCAGATCGCATAGGCCACGCCGACCGGCAGCGCCCGTAGCGTGAACGACAGCAGATAAAAGGCCGCACCGTAAAACAGCGCCATCAGCACCGTCGGCAACAGCCGGGTGAACTGCTGCGACTGCTGCAGGAACGAAGTGGCGATGACCTCGCAGACAATGGCCGCGACGAGCGCCCCGTAGGTGAAGATAGCCGCGTTCATTGTTCCATTTCCTTTTTCGTCTGCGCGATCATCCGGGCTCTGAGAGCCGCCCTGTCGCCACCTGCCCTGCCGTCATCGGCCAGAAGATCGGCAAACCAGATGCCGTCAGCCGCAAGCCTTACGAGTTCCAATACCACCCCCTCATCCGTTTCCTTATGACGGATGAGACGTCCTTCGAACCAGCTGGTCCACATGCGCCTGAGCGACGGTTCACCGACCATCGACACCGATAACGCCGCCCATTGCCTGCCCGATTCCCGGTCGCGATCGGCGAAAACCGCGTTCACATAGGCCCTCGTGAAGCATCCGTAAGCTTCACAATCCTGTGAGATGAACACGTCGATTTCCGCGTCCAGCGCCGAAAGAAGGTCCGCCATCACCGCCTCCAGCAAAGCCTGCTTGGAGGCGAAATGATGAAACAACCCGCCCTTCGTCACCCCGGCGGCATCCGCCACCGCCTGCACGGAAAGTGCTGCAACACCCTGCTCGGCAGCGAGTTTCGCCGCGCAATCGAGAAGACTGCGGCGAACGATCTCAGGCTGCTTTTTCCGTTCATGTGCATTTTTCATGTTTCGGAACATACCGGACGGTTGGTTTCTTTGCAAGGAAATTGTGAGGGCTGCCGCCAGCTTGAAATTCATACTTAATTAAGCATGAAAGCGATCTCTAAAGTTTTAGCGGTTTTGTTGCCGGAAAGTGTCAGTAAAACTTCGCTCATCGCGGCGGCCGAACAAAAGGGGTGAATTATGTCGGGAACGATCAAACGGGGAATGGCGGGCGCATGGGTCTTCGCACTCGCCTTCTTTTGCGCGATCCTCTCATTGCAGGCGTCGCCTGCACAGGCCGGCTACGCCCACTTCATCATGGACGCCAATACCGGCAAGGTTCTGGCCGCGCGCAATGCCGATGTGCTGAACCACCCGGCCTCGCTCACCAAGATGATGACGCTTTACATGACCTTCGAGGCGCTGCATTCCGGCCGGCTTCGCTGGGACCAGAAGATAAAGATGTCCAAGAACGGTGCAGCCGTTATCCCCTCGAAGCTTTATGTGCGCCAGGGGCAGACCTTCACCGTGCGCGAGGCGGTCTACGGCATGATCGTCAAATCCGCCAACGACATGGCGGAAGGCATGGGCGATCATCTCGGCGGCTCCGAGGCAAGGTTCGCCGAGATGATGACCCGCAAGGCCCGCCAGCTCGGCATGACGAAAACGGTGTTCCGCAACGCTTCCGGCCTGCCCAGCAAATCGCAGGTGACGACGGCGCGCGACATGGCGAAACTCGGCCTGGCGCTGCAGCGCGACTTTCCCAAGGAATACGGCCTCTTCGCCATGGAATCCTTCAGCTTCCGGGGAAAACGCGTCCGCGGTCATAACAATCTGATGTATCGCTATCAGGGCATGGACGGCATCAAGACCGGTTATACCAATGCTTCCGGTTTCAACCTCGTCAGCGCCGTCAATCACAATGGTCGCCGCGTCGTCGGCGTCGTGCTGGGCGGCAAGACCGCGCGCAGCCGCGATGCGCAGATGGCCGCCCTTCTCGACAAGGCCGTGCCGCAGGCATCGAGAAGCCGCAACACCGAACAGCTCGTCGCCAGCGCCAATGTCAGCCGCACCTTTGCTGTGACGCCCGCAGCCGCGCCCGCCGCCTCAGTACCCCCCGCCTCTGTACCATTGCCGATGTTCGCCGAACGCCGCCAGGATCCGGTCGCCATGCAGATCGCCACGGCGAATAACCAGATGGCCGACATGATGCAGGTTTCGGCCATCCCGCGGCCGGCCCCCGCTGCCGTCTCCGCCGGCCAGAGAAGCCGCTGGGAAGTGCAGATCGCCGCCACCGACAGCGAAGCCGCCGCCCGCTCGCTGCTCGCCAATGCCCGGTCCAACATCGCCGGAAATTATGCCGGGATCGCTCCCTATACCGAAGCCGTGCAAAGCGGATCGGCAACCCTCTACCGCGCCCGTTTCACCGGCTTCGAAGACCAGTCTTCGGCGGTTTCCGCCTGCAAGGAACTGAAGGCGCAATCTTATTCCTGCGTGGTGATGACCAGCGAGGGGTGAGGATCAATAGTGGAAACGGCACTGGTGAATGATCAGAACCGTCTTTTCCGCTTCGCCGCGCAACTCGTAGACAAGCCGATGCTCCTGCGAAATCCTGCGTGACCATAGGCCCTTCAACTGAAAACGCAGTGGCTCAGGTTTTCCGATCCCTTCAAATGGATGCCGTCGACAATCCTTGATGAGTTCATTGATGCGTTCGAGCATCTTGCGATCATATTGCTGCCAGTGAAGATAGTCTTCCCAGCCCTGATGGCTCCAGCCGAGAGCAATCGCGCCCTTTTGCTGCAAGAGAGTTTCTCCTGATGGAAGCTCGCACTCATGCGCGATGGGTTTGAAAAATCAGTCGATAAGATCATGGCTTTCGAAAGTACCGGCGTCCACATCGGACATCGACTTTCTAAGTCTGGCGAAATTCTCCGGCGACGAGCAGAGATGCAAGGTTTCCATCAAGCCTTCATACTCGTCCTTATCGATAAGAACGGCGGACGGCTTGTCGCGGCGCACGATTTCCACAGTCACCCGGTCCTGCGACACTTCATCCAGAAGCGATGCAAGGGATTCGCGTGCTTTTGAAAACATAACGGTACGCATGGATGAACCCCAATGAAAGTTGTACAACAAATAGTACAACTCCCTAGGCAATTCAAGCCCGTTTGCCAAGCCAACCGCCCGCCAGCGCATCGGAGAGACGAGGCATGCCGTTGACCTTCGCCATCTCGGCCATTGCCATATTGTCGTAACGGATGTTGCGGAAATAGACCTGCCAGCCGCGCCCGGCCTCTTCCAGCACGGCATAGGTGGCAAGCGGATGGCCGGCCTCGACGTGATGGTCGAAAGGCGTGTCGTCCTTCCAGCCGGGGCAGCCGACGCTGCCGGGATTGACGATCAGCCGGCCGTCGGAAAGCTGCACGGTGCGGGGAATATGGGTATGGCCACACAGCATCAGCGGCTGGGTGATGCCCTCCGCCATGGCTTCGATTTCGGCCAGCGGCCGCAATTTCAGAACGCCTTCCGGCGACAGCGTTTCCAGCCAATATTCCAGATCGTCACGCGGCGAGCCATGGCAGCAATAGGCGACATCCTTGAACACCATGCTGAATGGCAGGGTTTGCAGCCAGTCCAGATGGGCGGCGCTCAGCTGCGCATGTGCCGGCCTTTCCCAGCTTCCCATCTCCTCCGGGGCACGGTCGATCAGTTCCCGGTCATGATTGCCGCGAATGCTGGGAATCCAGTTGCTAACAAGTACGTCGCCGGTAAACCCCGCTTCCAGCGGGCCGCTGAAACAATCGCCGAGATTGACGATGTCCTTGATGCCAAGCCTCGCGATATCCTCCAGCACGGCTTCGAGCGCGGCGCAGTTTCCGTGAATATCGGCAATGGCGGCAAAGATCATGGCAATCAGCTTCCTCGATAGGTGGAGTAACTATAGGGCGAAAGCAGAAGCGGCACATGGTAATGGCCGCTCTCATCGGCAATGCCGAAACGGATCGGGATAATATCGAGAAAGGCCGGCTCCGGCAGCGCCACACCCTTGCCGCGCAGATAATCGCCGGCATGGAAAACCAGCTCGTATTGACCCACCTTGAAACTCTCTCCGGCGAGCAGAGGCCCGCCATCCACACGGCCGTCGCTATTGGTCTGCACCGTCTTCAGCTTCTCGCGGCGATCGCCGGAGAGCCGGTAGAGCTCGATCGTCAGCCCTTCTGCGGGCGTGCCCTGAGCGGCATCGAGGACATGGGTGGTCAAACCGGTCATGGCTTGGGCTCCGCGATCATATAGGGCTCATCGAAAAAATACTCTTCCAGATTGTTACCCGGTCCATCGCGGTCGGCAACCAGAAAATCCGAAACCGCCTGCAACGGCATCAGCGGATAATGCCAGACATTGCGGCGGTAATTCACGCCCTGAT
The DNA here is from genome assembly GCF_001526585.1 of Agrobacterium sp. LY4. Taxonomy (NCBI): domain Bacteria; kingdom Pseudomonadati; phylum Pseudomonadota; class Alphaproteobacteria; order Hyphomicrobiales; family Rhizobiaceae; genus Agrobacterium; species Agrobacterium sp. LY4. Next base: position 353,750 of record NZ_ASYA01000023.1, read on the forward strand.
CGCCCCGCGCCAGAAATACCCGCGGCCGGCCGGGCCGGCCGCCATCATCATCGGCGACGACCACGAGGAAGGGTCGGCCGGAAAGCGGCGAAAAACTCTGGCTGCCGAGCGGATGCCGCTCCATCATCTCGATTTCATGCGGAAAGGCGCGCGGCTGCCCGCGGAAAATATTGAGGATGACACGCGCCCCCTCACCCGCCGCTTCCGGTGCTGCGAGCGCATGGTGCCGCTCGGTCTGGCCGCCATTGATATGCCGCATGGAAGAGGGTGTCGTTTCGATCACATCGCCGAAGGATGCGAACGCCTCTTTGGTGAGAGGTTTTATGTCGAGAAAATCAGTCAAATGTCATTCACCTTGGGCATGCCAGTTTCGGAGGAGGGAGAGACGCGCCTGCAGATCCGGAATGCTCTGCGTTATCGTTTTCCAGACGACCGAAAGCTCCGCCCGGAAATAATCATGCACGATCAGATTGCGCATTCCCTTCATCTTGATCCAGGGGATCTCCGGGTGCTGCTGTAAAAATGCGGGGTAGTGCTTGTCCAGCTTGGCGACCGCCTCGCCAATCAGGGCAAGCCCCATCATGACCGCCATCTGCGTCCGCGTGTCGGAAGAAAAAGCGGCCTCATCCATATCCTGAATGAAATCCTGTATTCTGGAGGCGGCAACATCCATCTCCTTTAGATAGAGCAGAAGCCGATCCGTACTCATACCGCTTTGGCTTCCTTCAGAACGCGCGCCCGTATATCCGAATGCAGGCCGCCTGAGGTGACGACGTCAACCTCCACACCAAGCAGCGCCTTCAATTCCTCCAGCAAACCACCGAGATCGAACAATGTCGTGCCCGGCAGCGCATCCACCAGAATGTCGAGATCGCTGTCCGGCCGGTCCTCGCCGCGGGCGACGGAGCCGAACACGCGCGGGTTCGCCGCGTTGAAGCGTTTCGTCGCTTCGCGGATCGCTTCCCTGTTCTTTTCCAGCACCTCGGAAGGTCTCATGATCTTCATCTCCAGACGGCGCGATTCTAGCAGAACGGCCACCGCTCGCCAATTCAGCCTTCCGGCAGCATCGAGGAAAGGCGAAGCCAGGCGATCTTCTCCACCTGCGCCGTCGCCGTCTCAAATTCTTCGGCTGCACCGTTGCCGATGCGCGTCTCGAAGGCAGCTAGAATATCGTGCCTGTTCAGCCCCTTGACCGCGATGATGAAGGGAAAGCCGAATTTTTCGGTATAGGCGCCGTTCAATTCGGTAAAACGGGCGTGCTCTTCCGGGGTAAGACGGTCCAGCCCCGCACCGGCCTGTTCGTTACGGCTGTCGGCCGTCAACTCGCCCGCAATCGCCAGCTTGCCGGCAAGATCGGGATGCGCCCGCAATACGCCGACCCTTTCCGCCTCGGAAGCGGCGCGAAACTGCGCGCTAAGCGCGGCGTGAACCGCCTTCGCCGTCAGTTCCAGGCCGGCTCCTCCGGCGTCATAGGCCCGTTCGGCGATGAAGGGCGAATGTTCGAACACGCTGCCGAAACGGGTGACAAAGTCCTCACGCGTCACCATCAAAGCACCTCCGGCTTATGATGTTCATGCCAGTGACGGGCAATCTCGATGCGCTGCGGGATCCACACTTTCTCGTGGCCGAGCACATATTCGATGAAACGGCGAAGTGCTGCCGCGCGGCCGGGACGGCCGACAAGGCGGCAATGCAGGCCGACGCTCATCATCTTCGGCGCGCCCTCGACACCCTCCTGATAAAGCACATCGAAAGCGTCCTTCAGATAGGTGAAGAACTGGTCGCCGGAATTGAAGCCCTGCGGCGTGGCGAAACGCATATCGTTGGTTTCGAGCGTATAGGGAATAATCAGGAAAGGCGCGTCGCCTACGCCCTTCACCCAATAGGGCAGATCGTCGGCATAAGAATCCGACGAATAGAGGAAACCGCCCTCTTCCATGACAAGGCGCAGCGTATTGTCCGAAGGCTTGCCCTGATACATGCCGTAAGGACGCTCGCCGGTAACCTCCGTGTGCAGACGCACGGCTTCGACTATGTGCTTGCGCTCTTCCTCTTCGGAAAAATCCTTATATTCCAGCCAGCGATAACCATGGCTGGCGATTTCCCATCCCGCTTCCTTCATCGCCGCAACGGCTTCCGGGTTACGGGCCATGGCGGCGGTCACGCCATAAACGGTGGTGGTAACGCCGAGACCGGTGAACATGCGCCACAACCGCCAGAAACCGGCGCGCGAGCCATATTCATAAATCGATTCCATGTTCAGGTTGCGCTGGCCGGGCCAGGGCTGGGCGCCGACGATTTCCGACAGCAGCGATTCCGACGCCTTGTCATTGTCGAGAATGCAGCTCTCGCCGCCCTCCTCGTAATTGATGACGAATTGCACGGCGATGCGCGCGCCGCCCGGCCATTTCGGATCGGGAACATTGCGGCCATAGCCCACCAGATTGCGGGAGTAATTTTCGGAAATCATTCAGCCACCCAGAACATCTCTCCCAAGGCGGAAACCGATTTCGGGAGACATAAAACAGACCTCCGAAGCGCGATGACCCGGAAGGGGCGCAACACACGCTTCAGATATGCGATATCCGAACGGTAGCATCCGCATCCGGAATGTCGAGATCAATCTTGCCGACATTCCGATGCTTTTTTGTATACGATTACTCCGACGTGCTCTTCAGGCGATCTTTCGGGCGGAAACGCGACCCATGGGGTGAAGCGAGTGTACCCGGAAAGGCGCGCCCGGTTCATCCTCGATGAAAAGCGCAAGGCTGGAAAACTGCAGGGACCGGGTGAGCAGCGGCTCGAAAACCTTGCGCACGGCCCGCTCTATCCTCTGGCTGCTGGAAGCTTCCACACCGCCCGTCAGCGACATCTGGAACCGGAACTCATCCATCACGTGCGGGCTGCCCCAGCGATGCAGATTGGTGAGCTGCGAGGCCGAAAGCCGGTCCGGATCCGCGCGCTCGATTTCCGCGTCGGAGAGCGGCGCCCGGTAACGGTCGAATTCCTGCACCACCCGGGCGGCAAAGAAATGCAGCACTTCGCAGGGGCGCTCGGGAACGAGGCTGAAGACATTCTCCTGCCTTGCTACCACCAGTTGCGGCAGTGTGAAGGGCTCCTGCCTGCCGGAAAAATACATCAGGTCGCGCAGAAGCGCGGCCTCGGAATGGCCCTCCGCAAGACGGAAGGGAGCCTTGATCGTGCCATGGAAACCGTAACGGCGCGGCAGCGCCGTATGGTAGGAAATCTCCTGCATGCCGAGATCGATCATGCCCGGCGGCTCCACCGCCTGACCGGAATAGGCATCGCGCCCCAACCACGCGGCGGCCGCCTGCGTCAGGGGGTCATTGGGGGAAGGCGTGAAATGAATGGCGTATCGCATGCGCTGTCACCTCGCCGCAAAAGCGGACAAACCGGCCTCGTTGCAGGCCAGCAGATAAGTGATTTGCGTGACAGATTAACGACGTGGACGACCTGATCAGAACTTTCTAAAGTCCGCGACGGCAATACTCACGTGTTGTTGAAGGTGAAAGCCCGAGGGGATGACAGGCGTGTGACCGCACACGGTCTGCAGCGCCGCATCGGCAAGAAAATGCGCAAGCCCGAAGCTGACCTTGAAGCCGCCGGTCAGCGCAACGAGCTTCGGATGGCCGGGGATCCTGCCCACCATCGGGTCCCTCCCCACCGCCTTCGGGCGCAGCCCGGCCCAGCGTTCCAGCACCGGCGCGCCGGCAAGCGAGGGAACAACGGCAGACGCATCGGCAAGCAGTTTTTCAAGCTTTTCATCGGTACTGAAGGGATCGGAAAAACAATCTTCGCTGGTACTGCCGATCGCGACTGTGCCATCCTCATGCGGCACGATATAAAGACCATTCAGGAACACGACCGGCATCGCCGGATCGGCTGCCGCATTGAGAAGTGCTGCCTGCCCCTTCACCGCCTGCCCCAGCGTCACACCGGCCTCCAGGCCGAGGGCATCGCGGATCAGGGGGAAGGAACTATGGCCGTTGGCGACGATGACATGGCCAAAAGAAACCTCATCGCCCGACGACAGCACCGCCCGCCCGGCAACCGCGTCGAGCGAAATGACGCGGCAACCTTCCGCCAGCCGCACATGCCGCGCCTTGCCGAGAAAAGCCGAAAGAAGGGCGATCATCGCGCGTGGCGAGACCCGCGCCGCCAGCGTATCGAACACGAAACCCGCCTCACCCGCCGCATCATCCACCCAGCCAGCGACCGAAGGCCTGTCGCCGACATGCCAATGGAACCGGCGCTCGCCCGACACCCAGTTCTCCAGCGCATCCCGTTCGTGCCGTTCGGCAATGGCGCGCAGATGCGGCTTCGGCAGCGGAATGATACGGCCTGAGCGACGGTAGCCGGCGGAAAGCCCGGTTTCCGCCTCCAGCCCGGCAATCTCTTTTTCCAGCGCAACGAGGGCATCGAACTGGAACTGCTTCTTGTCCGACCAGCGGTCCGGCATATGCGGCATCAACGCGCCCAGCAGCCCGCCGCTGGCGCCGCCGCCGGGGCGATCCGCCTCCACCAGCAACGTATCGATGCCGAGCCGTTCCGCCTTGACAGCGGCCCATAGCCCCATGATACCGCCGCCGACGATGAGAAGCGGCACGGAGGCCGGCAATCTTGGAGATTGACCCTGTTCGAAAGCGGGATTATCGGCTTTAGCCATGAAACATTCCAACGAAAATATCACAGAGACCGGCGCAGCGGCCGGTTCACCGGCCGGGGAAGTCCCCGCCGCGCTCGACTGGCGTGACGGGGATATGCCCTATTCACTGGCCTTTGACGACCATTTTTATTGCCAGACGGACGGCCGGCTGGAATGCGGCCATGTCTTCCTCTCCGGAAACGGCCTGCCAGAACGTTGGCTCGAACGGGAGGGCGCCTTCCGCATCGGCGAACTGGGCTTCGGCACCGGACTTAACCTCTGCGAGACATGGCGTCAGTGGAAAGAGATGCGCAACGGCCGCTCCAGGCTGCACTTCATCTCCTTCGAACTCTACCCGATGAAGGCGGAGGAAATCGACCGGGCGCTTTCCCGCTGGCCGGAAGTGGATGCCGAACGCAAGGCGCTCACCGCCCTCTGGCCCGCCGAGCCGAAAGGACGGGTCGAAATCCAGCTCGATGACGAAACGCAGCTGACAGTGGTTTGCGGCGAGGCGCTCGCCGGCATTTCCGCAAGCGAGGAAAGTTTCGACGCCTGGTTTCTCGATGGCTTCGCACCCGCGCGCAATCCGGACATGTGGTCGCTGGAAATCATGCAGGCGCTTTTCGCAAAGACGGCGCCGGGCGGCACATTCGCCACCTATGCCGCCGCCGGCTTCGTTCGCCGCAACCTCATCGCCGCCGGTTTTGAGCTGGAGCGCCGGAAAGGTTTTGCCGGAAAGCGGGAAATGCTCTGCGGGGCCAAAGCATTTTCAGCAAAAGCGTGAAGCGTTTTTGCGTCTGAAAATGCGTCATGGAAGATAGCGCTCCGGCTGAAGCAATTCGGAAACCCGCAGTCGCGGCGGATATTCACACGCCCGGCACGTCGCGGCGCGGCATGTTTTCGCCCAGCCATTGCGCGATCTTGTCTTCGAGCGTTTCCGGGCTGATGGGCTTCGACAGATAATCATCCATGCCCGCCTCCAGGCATAGTTCCCGATCCGCCTCCTGCGTATGGGCGGTTACGCCGATGATCGGCACATGCCGGCCGTCGGCGGCGGTCTGTTCCGCGGCGCGGATGGCCTGCGTCGCCTGATGTCCGTTCATGACCGGCATCGAGACATCCATCAGGATGATGGCGGGATTGTTCTCCTGCCATGCCTGCACGGCTTTCTTGCCATTGCCGACGATCAGAAAGCGCAGACCCGCCTGCTGCAATATCTGGGTGAAGACAATCTGATTGACATCATTGTCCTCGGCCACCAGCACATCGACAAGGCTCGGCCGATGCCGCGCCGGCACCGCCGTCGATGCGGCATCGCGCTGCTTTCTTTCGGCGGAGCCTTTTTCCGGCCGGACGGCGCCATCACCGCGACCTGTTTCACGCGGGACCAGCGCTTGCCGGGCGCGTTTCAGCCGCACATCCCGCACCACATCGAACAGCGTGGAGCGCAGGAGCCGCGCCCGCGCCGGCTTCATCAGATGCGCCTGCACATTGAGATCGGTGAACAGCGTCTCGTCGCCGACGACATCCATGGAGGTCAGGAAAACAATGGCGATGTCGTCAAAGCGCGCATCCGCCCGGATCCGCTCCACCACATCCAGCCCGTTCATGACAGGCATATGATAATCGAGAACGATGGCGTCGATGGAAAAACCGAGCGACGCCGCCTCCTCAAGCACGGCGATGCCGGAAGGCCCGTCTTCCACCGCGTGGCCGTCTATGCCCCAACTGCGCAACTGCTCCGTCAGGATGCGGCGATTGACGTCGTTATCGTCGATGACGAGCACGCGAATATCGTCGATCGCCACGGAAAGAAGCGGGAGGTCGCGCTGTCTCTCGGTCACCTGAAACGGAATATTGACCTCGAAGGTCGATCCCCTGCCGACATCGCTGACGACCTTGATCGCGCCGTCGAACAGGCCGACGAGACCGACGTGATTGCCAGCCCCAGCCCCGTACCCTCGTGCCGGCGCGTGGCGGAGCCGTCGACCTGGCTGAACTTGTCGAAGATGGTTTCAAGCTTGTCGGCCGGAATGCCGATGCCGCTGTCTTCGACGCGCAGCGACAGGATGGCCTCAGAGGCTTCCGCCGAACGTGCCGAAAGCTCGACCAGCACATGCCCCATTTCGGTGAACTTGACGGCGTTTCCAACGATATTGGTGACGATCTGCCGAAAGCGGCCGGCATCGCCGATGACCTTGCCGAAGACAGAAGCATCGATCCGGACGATCAGCTCTATGTCCTTTTCAAGCGCCGCCGAGGACAGCAGCGACACCACATCCTCGACCGCCTCCGCCGGATCGAAGGGCACGCTGCGCAGCCTCATCTGCCCGGCCTCGATCTTCGAGAAATCGAGAATGTCGTTGATGATCGTCAGAAGCGCATTGCCGGATTTGACGATGATATCGGTGAAGGTCTTCTGGCGCGTATCGAGATTGGACTTGGCCAGAAGCTCCGCCATGCCGAGAACGCCGTTCATCGGCGTGCGGATTTCATGGCTCATATTGGCGAGGAATTCCGATTTAGCCCGATCCGCCGCTTCCGCGCGTGACAAAAGTCGCTGCAATTCCTCTTCACGCAGCTTCATCTCGGTCACATCGGTGACGATGATGAGCCAGTAATTGCCGGAACTGTTGGTAGCCTCCAGATTGAGCCAGCTTTTGCCGGCGACATGGATGAGCCAGGAAAACGGCCGGTTGGCGGCGATGTTCTCCCTCCAGGCGCGCAGCGTCTCCGCAGCCTCCCCGGCCGTGCCGAAATCGCCGCGCCCGGCGCAATGGGCGAAGAAACCCGACCAGTTGCAGCCCTTTTCCAGAAGATGCGGCGGCACGTCGAACATGCGCGCCATCGCCTCGTTGGACATGATGATCGTGCCCTGCTCGACCAGCACCAGCCCCTGCGCCATGGCGCGCGTGGCGCCCTGCATATATTCGCCGACCCGCTCCAGTTCGGCCTTCGCCTTGCTGATCTCAACATCGCGCATGCGCACATCGGTGACGTCGGCATAGGTGCTGAGGATTTTCCCGCCTTCGAGCCGGGTTTTCGAAATGACCGTGACCTTGCCGCTTTTGCTGCGCACCTCGCGGGGCGCAAAGACCTCCTCCTTCAGAAGCCGCTGCACCCGCTCGCCATAGACCTCATCGAAAGGCCTGTCGCCATAGTCATAAAGGCCGCTGTCGAAATTCATCTCCATGAATTCGCGATAACTTTTGCCGACAAGCGACTTCTCGCCGCCGATCTCGCCCCAGACCTCATAAAAGAACGGATTGACATATTCGATGACGAGATCGGCGCTGAGCAGCAGCACGCCCACCGGCAGGGCATGGAGAACCGCTTCGAGCTGGCGGTGCAGCGCCTCAGCCTCGGCCTGCGCGGCGATCAGCGCCTTTTCCCGGTCCTGCAGCAGGCTGGCATCGGTGACCGAGCCCACCAGATAATAGTCGTCGTCCGGCGTCGCGACCCGGCCGAGCCTTGTGATGACGGGAATGGCGCCGCCATCCGAAAGCGGAACGCTTCCGGTCTTTTCAATGGCTTCCCCGGTTCGCAGAATATGCTCGTTTTCCCGCTGGAACTGCGGGCCTTCCTCCGGAAACATCTCGCATTCGGTCTTGCCGATATGGTCGGCAAGGCTGCCGCCCAGAAATTTCTCATAGGCCGCATTGGCAAAGGTCAGCCGCCTGTCCTGATCCCTGAGGAAGACACCGACCGGCAATTGCTCAAGCGCGGCGCGCAGAAGCCAGGTCTCGCGGATCTGCGTGCTCAGAAGCGTCTCATGCGCCTTGAACTCGGTGACATCCACCCGCAGCCCCACCAGCATGCCGTTTTCCAGCCGCTTGTTGACCATGCGCACCCAGCGGCCATCGGCAAACTGCTCCACCCTTTCGAGATAGGGCAGGGAAAAATCCCGTAGCTGCTCCTGCATCCACCCTTCGAACGCCGGATCGCCGTCCTTCGCATCGCGGTAGCCGCTCGAAAAATAAATCGCCCTCATCAGCGTCTCGAGCGGGACGCCGGCCTTCAGGTCGACACCGAGCGCGCTGTAGAATTCCCTGAAGCGGGTATTGCAGTAGACCAGCCGGTTTTCGCGGTCATAAATCACGATACCCGCATCGACGAGATCGATCACGCCGCTGCCGAACAGCAGCTCCGAAGCGCTGTCGGCTTGCGGAAAAACCTCCACGGTGGCGGACGGCATGTCCTCGAACGCTTCGAACAGGAACAGATTGCCGTCGTCACCGGTGAAACGTTCGCAGCGAAGCGTGTATGGCCCGGACGCGCCCCCACCATGGCAGGCAATCATCTCATCCGTGGCGAAAACCAGCGAACGGCGCTCCCTGTCCTCACGCTCGGCATCGCGAATATCGGCGGAAAGGGAAAGGCTGGTGTGTCCTTTGAATGCCCCGGACGGACGCCCCATGATCCGGGCATAGGCGGAATTGACCGCGATATAGCGAAGTTCGCTGTCCTTGATGCACGCGGGCAGGTCCAGGGCGGCCACGGCCCTGCAAGCCTTTTCCAGCAACCCGCAGCCTTCGGTCAATCGATACTCCACACCTTGCAGTCCATTCCTGTCGAATCAAATATTTCCGGACGCCATCATAAAAAACGTTATGTGAGAAAATCGATCTTTGCTATGTATCCGAGGGTGCCGTTACCCTTTTTTAACCATAATTCTTCGCTGGCACCCGCGCCGTCCCGGCAATCGCCGGCTACCGGTACGCATGGCTGCCATGCACCCTCCGGCGGCGGCGCTACAAAACTATCGCTTGACTTTGACGCACAAAACGCCCACATGGCCCTCAAGCTTTCACCTTCGGCAGCCGCGTGAGCTGCAGCGTATGACCGGAAGACGTCCTTAAAAAGGAATCTGGCCCGCATGAAGGAAAAGCGCAGAGAATACAGAAGACGGCATGTGCCGCACTGATGCGCAGAAAGTTATTCCAACCCACAAGTTCCCAATTCACGCGGGGTTCTTGACGCCGAAACCGCCGGACAGCAGCCCTGTTCCGGACGACTGGTTTTTGGCGCCCCGAAAGGCATTATATTGACCAGTTTTAGCGAACTCGGCCTCTCCGAAAAGATCGTGGCCAGCGTTACCCAGCTTGGCTATACGACCCCTACTCCCATTCAAGCAAAGGCCATTCCGCTGCTGCTCGAAGGCCGTGACCTGATCGGCCTCGCACAGACCGGCACCGGCAAGACCGCCGCTTTCGGCCTGCCCATCATCGAAATGCTGATGAAGCAGGCGGACCGCCCGGCAAACCGCACCTGCCGCACCCTCATCCTCGCCCCCACCCGCGAGCTGGTGAACCAGATCGGCGAGAACCTGCGCTCTTTCGTGAAGAAGACGCCGCTGCGCATCAACCAGGTGGTTGGCGGCGCGTCGATCAACAAGCAGCAGCTCCAGCTCGAAAAGGGCACGGACATTCTGGTGGCGACCCCCGGCCGCCTGCTGGACCTCATCGCCCGCAACGCCATCTCGCTCTCCAAGGTCACCTATCTGGTGCTCGATGAAGCGGACCAGATGCTCGACCTCGGCTTCATCCACGATCTGCGCAAGATTTCGAAGATGGTGCCGGCCAAGCGCCAGACGCTGCTCTTCTCGGCCACCATGCCGAAGGCGATCGCCGATCTGGCCCACAGCTACCTGACCGATCCGCTCAAGGTGGAAGTGACCCCGCCCGGCAAGGCAGCCGACAAGGTGGAGCAATATGTTCACTTCGTCGCCGGCAAGAACGACAAGACCGAGCTTCTGAAGAAGTCGCTCAACGAAAACCCGGATGGCCGCGCCATCGTGTTCCTGCGCACCAAGCACGGCGCCGAGAAGCTTTACAAGCATCTCGAACATATCGGCTTCAAGGTCGCCTCCATCCACGGCAACAAGAGCCAGGGCCAGCGCGAGCGCGCTCTCAAGGGTTTCAAGGATGGCGAGATCAAGGTGCTGGTGGCAACCGACGTCGCTGCTCGCGGCATCGACATTCCGGCCGTAACGCATGTCTTCAACTATGACCTGCCGGAAGTGCCCGACGCCTATGTTCACCGCATCGGCCGTACCGCCCGTGCCGGTCGCGACGGCATCGCCATTGCGTTTTGCGCCCCGGACGAAACCCGCCTGCTGCACGACATCGAAAAGCTGATGAAGATCGATATTCCGGTCGCCTCCGGCGAACGTCCGGCCGGTCTTGCCAGCCCGACGCGCCCCAACAACAACCGCGGCGGCCGCAACAACAATGGCGGCCATCAGCGTGGTCCCCGCGAAGGCGGCCGTCACAACGGCGAATCCCGCCCGTCGCGCCACCATGCTCCGCGCGACGCGGACAACGATCTGGAAGTCACCTCCGACTTCAAGCGCGTCAAGCAGGCTGAAGGCGACGCAGGCCGCCCGGCCGGCCCGCGCAAGCACCGTCGCCCGGCCCGCAAGCCCGGCGGCAGCGGCGCCAACCGCCACGCCCCTGCCGGCGGCAACGGCCAGGAAAAGCGCGCTTCCGGCAACGGCCATCGCGGCCGTAACCGCTAAGAGACGTTAATCGTTAAGCCGGGCTTTCGCCCGGCTTTTTCGTTTGTAAGGCGGAGAAGTCCGGTCTCGACCTGGTGTCTATAGGAGATTGCCACTACGCTTCCTCCTCATCCCTGTGCTTGTCACAGGGATCCAGCCAGCCCAAGTCCTTGGGCTGAAAGGACTCTTCCCGTCGCGCAGACGCGCGTCGACTGGATTCCTGTGACAAGCACAGGAATGAGGGAGTGCATGCAGAGGCCGCCCGGTAGCGGGCTTTTCTTTGCCTTCAGCTACCCTGTGCGACCGGACGACGCCGTGACGGCAGGGTCATGGCCAGAACGCCGGCAATAACGCAGACGAGCCCCACCCACATGGCGGGTGTCGGCATTTCCCCCAGAAACGCCATGCCGATGGCGACGCCGACCGGCACCCTGAGATAGGCCTGCGAGGTGGTGCCGACGGAGCCCAGCGTCTGCATCAGCCGGAAATAGATCATGAAGGCGAGCGCGGTCGAAAAGACGCTGAGGCACAGGAGCGCCGTCAGTGAGGCCGCCGAAGGCGACAATGTCCAGGGCCGGTCGACGATCAGGCTGACGGGCAACAGGAAAACAGCGCCGCAGATAAGCGAGCCGGCGGCCGGCATGATCGGATCGAGCCCTTTGAAATTTTTACTGAAAATGGCCGCGCAGGCATAGGAGAAAGCCGCCGTCAGCACGGCCAGCTGGCTCCATATCGCCTCGCCCGCGCCGCTCAGCGCTTCGACGCCGATGATGAGGCACACGCCCGTCATGCCGGCAATGGTGCCGAACAGCTTGCGCCCGCTGACCGGCTCATGCCGGATCACAAGCGCGGTGAGAAGAAAGGTGAAGATCGGCGTCGTTGCATTGAGAATGACGGCAAGACCGGCATCGATGCTTTGTTCTGCCCAGGCGATCAGCGTGAAGGGCAGAACGCTGTTGATGCAGGCCTGAATGAAGAACAGCCGCCACGTCGCCAAATCCGTGGGCAGGCGCAGCCCGCGTAGGCGGATAACTGCGTAGAGCAGCAGACCGGCAATCAGGGTTCTCGATGCGATGAAGGTGATCGGCGGTATCGTCTCCACCCCGATCTTGATGAAAGTATAGGATGCGGCCCACAGCGTGGACAACAGGGCGAGAAACAGCAATTCGCGGGCGATGGGGTTCTGGGAGGTCACGGATCGATTTTCCAACTGCGTTCAGGATGACCCGTTCTTAACCCGAAAACAAGCATCTATGCTTCGGCCACGGCCGAAGTTTCAATCATTCTCTAAAAAAAGCTCCGCACGGCATGACCATGCGGAGCTTCTGCAAAAGAGATCGATGACGGGTCGGCAATCAGGCCCGGCGTTCATCCACCGAGAAGGCGCCCGGACCGGCAACGAACAGATAGAGGAAGATGAAGCAGAACAGGATGGCGGCGTCGCCACCGTTCAGGGCCGGGAAGAAATTGCTCGGCGCATGCGCCATGAAATAGGCGACCGCCATCTGGCCGGACAGGATGAAAGCGACGGGTCGCGTGAACAGGCCGATCAGCACGAGAATGCCGCCGACGAATTCCAGCAGTGCGGCTACAAGCATCAGGGTCGGCAGCGAGCCTTCCATCTGCGATGCCGGAAAGCCGAACAGCTTCTGCGTTCCATGCGCCATGAAAAGCAGCGCCGTCATGATGCGCAGCGCCCCGAGTGCCTGCGGGCGATAGCGGGAGAGAGAGTCGAAAGTTGCCATGTTCATGTGTCCCCGTTGAAGTGGTGCCGCGCTCGATACAGTGCATTTAACCCTTTATGGATACACGTCTCGAACACCGGAAATCACGTTTCCGATATAGCAGAACTCCCTTAAATACAGAAAGGGAGGCATTCTACACATGGTTGATTTTCAAGCATAAAATTGACCGTCTGCCGAAAAAATCAACTCAAGGATACAGGCATTTTCTGGCGTGGCAAAGGCGGAAAAATCCGCCTCTTCCTCACGCCTGCAAGACGACGACCTTCGAACCGACCGGCACGCGGCTGTAAAGATCGATGATGTCGTGGTTCAGCATGCGGATGCAGCCGCTCGACATGGCGTGGCCGATGGATTGCGGCTGGTTGGTGCCGTGCAGACGGAACATGGTGTCGTTACCGCCGCGATAAAGATAAAGGGCACGCGCGCCGAGCGGATTGTTCGGGCCGCCCGCCATACCGCCGGCGAATTTCAGATTGCGCGGATCGCGGCGCATCATGTTCGCGGTCGGCGTCCAGGACGGCCATTCCGCCTTGCGGCCGATATAGGCATCGCCCTTCAGCGCAAGACCCTGCCGGCCGACACCGACGCCGTAACGCATGGCGCGACCATCGCCCATAACGTAATAAAGCCGCCGCGCCGGCGTATCCACCACAACCGTTCCGACCGGGTGCCTGGTATCGTAGGTGACTTCCTGCCGGCGCAGTTCCGGCTTGACCTTGTCGAGATGCATGGCGGGAAGCGGGAATTTCTCCTCCGGCTTTGCCGCATAATTCAGCCTCTGCTGGCCGATGCCGGTATTCGCGCAGCCGGCCAGAAACAGCGGCAATCCGAACAGAACACCACGACGTGAAATAGACATGTAACCCCCGCCAAATCTTTGGATTAACGAGAGGTATAATTTTATGGTTAACAAACCCCTAATATGAGGTTGTAGTAATTAGAGCATTTCCAGGAAAAGTGGAGCCCGGTTTTTCGTCCGAAAATGCGGTAAAATAAAGAGTTAAAGCGCTTTCGCTACTCGAAGAAAAACGAAAACGCTCTAACGTGCGACAACCGCTGCGGCAGGTCTGCGATTGGCGAGATAAACCCCCGTCACCGCCAGAACGGTGCCGGCAATCATGGCGGGTGTCAGCGTTTCGCCGAAAAGCAGTGCTGCTTCCACCGCCGCAAGCGGCGGCACGAGATAGATCAGCGAGGCGGCCCGCGAGACCTGCCCGCGCCGGATCAAATAAAGAAGCAACGCCACGGCGCCGATGGAGATCGCACCCACCGACCAGGCGAGCGTGGCGGCAAGGCCGAGGCTCCAGTCCACATGCCCATCCTCCAGCAGAAGCGCGAAGGGCACGGTGACCAGCAGCGCACCGACATATTGCAGCGTGGCCACCGCCATGATGTTTCCGCCATGGACGTATTTCTTCTGGTAGAGCGTGCCATAGGTAACCGAAGTCATGCCCAGCACATTCACCGCCACGGCGTAAAGCGGCACCGACAGGCCGACAGCACCGGTGGCCATGACCTTCGGCAGCACGGCAATGGCGATGCCGGCAAAGCCGATGAGCAGGCCGGCGCGCTGCAAGGGCGAGATCCTTTCGCCGATCATGTAACGGGCGGCCACCGCCGTCATCAGCGGCTGCAGACCGGCGATGATGCCGCCGATCGCTGCCGGCACGCCCTGCCCTATCGCCCACCAGATCATGCCGAGATAAAGGCCGTGCAGGAAAACGCCGGACAGGATCGCCCGGAAGAGATCGGCACGCCGCTCAGGCCACTGGATGGAGGAAAAGCGGCAGATCGCCCACAGCAGCGCCCCCGCCAACAGATAGCGCAGACAGAGAAAGGTCAGCGGTCCGGTATAATAGACCGCATATTTGGCGGTGACCCAGCCGGTCGACCAGAGAAAGACGAAGATGGCCGGAGCCAGACGGTCGAGCGACATGGGAACATCCCCTGTGCCGCACGATGCCCGTAACCGGACACGGTGCGGGAAAGGCGGCGAATTGATATTTCTGCGGCTTCACGCAAACCGGCGAAAGATCGAACCGGGCATTCAGCAAGGCGGTATCCGCATCCCGACGAAAGGTCAAAGGCGTTTTCGTGATCGCATCTTTCAGATTTTCTGATGCGACGCCCGATATTCATCAACCGAAAGCGACCGACTAAAATTTATGCATTCGCCCACGGCGCACACAGCACCGTCACCCCAATACGCGCCTCATCCGCGCGCAACCAATTTGCCAATGCCGCATTTATAGGCTGAAACCGAAAAAACGCTTCTTTTTTAAAACTCTAGAGTGGTGAAAAATCTTCGCAAGGAGCTCCGCATAGTTCTTGCATTGCATTTGGCGTTGTATTCATATGGCAAAAAAGGGGACATCGAAGTTGGCATTTGACGAAATGATAAATGCGGACGACACGCCGCGAAGCCCATATGAAAACTATAACGAGTGGTACAGCCGACAGGACAGGGCGCACCTGATCCAGAAATCAAAAGACGCGGAAAACATCTTTCGAAAAACCGGTATTACTTTCGCAGTCTACGGCCACGCCGACAGTTCAGAAAAACTGATCCCCTTCGATATCATCCCGCGCATCATCTCCGGACGGGAGTGGCGCAAACTAGCCCAGGGCATCGAACAGCGCGTCCTCGCCCTCAATGCTTTCCTCGACGATATCTACCATAAGCAGGAAATCATCCGCGCCGGCCGCATTCCCCGCGAAATCATCGAGAAAAACGAAGCCTTCCTGCCGGAAATGATCGGCTTCACTCCGCCCGGCGGCGTCTACACCCATATTGTCGGCACGGATATCGTCCGCACTGGCGAAGACCAGTTCTACGTTCTGGAAGACAATGCCCGCACGCCTTCCGGTGTCAGCTACATGCTGGAAAACCGCGAGACGATGATGCAGATGTTCCCGGAACTCTTCCATGAGAACCGGGTGCGGCGGGTGGAGGACTACCCCTATCTGCTGCGCCAGTCGCTCGCTTCGCTCGCACCGCCCGGCTGTTCCGGCAAGCCGCGCGTCGCGGTGCTGACGCCCGGCATCTACAATTCCGCCTATTACGAACATTCCTTCCTCGCCGACATGATGGGCGTGGAGCTGGTGGAAGGCTCCGACCTGCGCGTCATGGACGGCAAGGTCAAGATGCGCACCACCCGCGGTTATGAAGCGATCGACGTGCTTTACCGTCGCGTCGATGACGACTTCCTCGACCCGCTGACCTTCCGGCCGGATTCGGCGCTTGGCGTTCCCGGCATCATGGATGTCTACCGCGCCGGCAACATCACCATCGCCAATGCCCCGGGCACCGGCATTTCCGACGACAAGGCGATCTATTCCTACATGCCCGAAATCGTCGAGTTCTATACCGGCCGCAAGCCGCTTCTGGAAAACGTGCCGACCTGGCGCTGTTCGGAGCCGGACAGCCTGAAATACGTGCTGGACAACCTCGCCGACCTCGTCGTCAAGGAAGTTCACGGTTCGGGCGGTTACGGCATGCTGGTCGGCCCCACGGCGACGAAACGCGAACGGGCGCTGTTTGCGGAAAAGCTCAAAGCCCGTCCCGCCAATTACATCGCGCAGCCGACGCTGTCGCTGTCCACCGTGCCGATCATGGTGAAGAACGGCATCGCGCCGCGCCATGTCGATCTGCGCCCCTATGTGCTCGTCTCGGACAAGGTGCAGATCATTCCCGGCGGCCTGACCCGCGTGGCGCTGAAAAAGGGCTCGCTGGTGGTCAATTCCAGCCAGGGCGGCGGCACCAAGGATACCTGGGTACTGGAGGATTAAGCCATGCTGGGCAGAACGGCAAACGGGCTCTACTGGATGTTCCGGTACATCGAGCGCGCTGAAAACATCGCCCGGCTGATCGATGCGGGCCTGCGCGTTTCATTGACGCGCAGCGGCAGCGGCGATGAGGACTGGGACGGCGTGTTGCAAAGTGCGGGCGTTCATGAAGCCTTTCTCGAAACGCGCGAGAAGGTAACGGCAGCCAATGCGATCGATTACCTCCTGCGGGACAAGGCAAACCCGTCCAGCGTCATGTCGTGCATCGAGGCAGGCCGCAACAATGCCCGCATGGTCCGCACGGCGCTGACGCGCGAGACATGGGAAGCCACCAACGAATTCTGGATCGAGCTGAAAAACATCCTCGGCCGCAAGCTCAATCATGCCGAACTGCCGCAGACCATCGATGTCATCAAGCATCGCGCCGGTCTGGTGCGCGGCGCCTTCCACGGTTCGATGCTGCGCAACGATCTCTATAATTTCTCCCGCATCGGCACCTTCATCGAGCGCGCCGATAACACCGCCCGCATTCTGGACGTGAAATATTACGTGCTGCTGCCGGCGGTGGCCCATGTCGGCTCCTCGCTCGACAATGCGCAGTGGGAATCCATCCTGCGTTCGGTCTCGGCGCACCGCTCCTATGGCTGGGTCTACGATGCGGAATACAAGCCCTCCAACATTGCCGACTTTCTCATTCTCAATGGCCGCATGCCGCGCTCGCTCGCCTATTGCTACGAAAAGATCGCCAGCAACCTCAATTACATCGCCGAGGATTACGGCGAGAGGCACAAGGCGCACGACACGGCCGAGAGCATTCGCGACAGCCTGCGCGCGACCACCATCAGCCGGGTGATGGATGAAGGCTTGCACGAATTTCTGGAGAGATTTGTCAACCGCAACGGACAGTTGGGACAGGAAATCACGGAAGGCTACCGCTTCTATCAATAAGCGCGTGGACGGGGACAGCTTATGCGTCTGAAAATCACCCATACGACGGAATATGTCTATGACGAGCCGATGCCCTATGCGTTGCAGCGGCTGCGCCTGACGCCACAGACCGGCCCGGGCCAGACGGTGGAGAACTGGGATGTCTCGGTCGATGGCGCCACCGTCGAAGTGACCTATGACGACCATTTCGGCAACCGCGTTGCGCTGGTGGAAACGGAAGGCCCGCAGCAGCGGGTGAAGGTGGTGGCGAGCGGCACCGTGAACACCGAGGACAAGGCCGGCGTGTTCGGTTACCACATCGGCAATGCGCCGCTGTGGCTTTTCCTGCGCGAGACGCCGCGCACCAAACCGGGAAAGCTCGTGCGCGAACTGGTGAAGGTGAGCGCCGGCGACAGCGAGCTGGCCCGCCTGCACGACCTCATGGAAAATATTCACCGCAAGGTGGAGTATGTGCCCGGCGCGACCGATATCGAAACCACGGCGGAAACGGCGCTGGAAGCGGGCAAGGGCGTCTGCCAGGACCACGCCCATATCCTGATTTCCGCTGCCCGGCTGATGGGCCTGCCGGCCCGTTACGTTTCCGGTTATCTGATGATGGAAGAGGTGGAGGAACAGACGGCCACCCATGCCTGGGCCGAAGTGCATCTTCAGGGACTTGGCTGGGTGGGTTTCGACGCCGCCAACAATATCTGCCCCGACGACCGCTATGTGCGCATCGCATCGGGCCTCTGCTACCGCGATTGCGCGCCGATATCGGGCATGCGTATCGGCCCCGCCGGTGAGACCCTGAATGTGTCGGTCACCGTGCAGCAATCGCAGGGCCAGAGCCAGTCGCAAAGCTGAGACGATGGCCGGCAGGGACGACGACACAATCGGCTTTTATACGGGTAACGCCGCGGCCTATACCTCGCGCGGGCAGGCGGCGGATCGCCCCCATCTGGAAACATTCCTGGCGCGGCTGCAAAAGGGTGCAAGCATTCTCGAACTGGGATGCGGCGGCGGGCAGGACAGCGAATTCATGCTGGCCGCCGGTTACGATGTCCAACCCACCGACGGAACGCCTGAAATCGCCAAAGCGGCGCAAGCCCGGCTCGGCATTCGCGTCCGGGCATTGCTGTTCGAGGATATCGATGAGAGTGCGCGATATGACGGCGTCTGGGCCAATGCCTGCCTGCTGCATGTGCCTCGCCCTGCCCTGCCGGGCATTATCGGCCGCATCCACACGGCGCTGAGGAAGGGCGGCGTTTTTTATGCCAGCTTCAAGGCGGGAGAAGCGGAAGGCCGGGACATGTTCGGCCGTTATTACAATTACCCTTCGAAGCCTTGGCTGGAAGACGTTTACGGACGGTTTGACTGGGCGGCGGTGGAGATCGAGGCAAGGCAGGGCAGCGGTTACGACCAGCTCCCGACCGCATGGCTGCATGTGACGGCAACGAAACCCTGAACCGGCGCGCCAACTTGACGGTTGCGAAACCCCGTCCCACCCGGTTTAATCCCCGCATCGATTTGAAAGCATGATCCGGCTTCAGCCTGCGGGACGAAAGCCGGCCGGGAGACGGCCTTGTACAGCATTTCCGACTATCGCGACTGCCAGTCGCATGGCCCCGTCATCGCCGAACGGGTCTGGACGGCATGGTGGCAGGATAGCGGCCTTCAGGTGGGTGACGTCGCCGAGCACCTGAAGGACATGACCAACCCCCATGCGCTGCCCACCGGCTTCGTCGCCCATGACGGCGACGATTATGTCGGCTCCGCATTCCTCATCCATTGCGATCTGGAAGAGCGTCCGCAATATCTGCCCTGGGTCGCAGCCCTGTGGGTGGAAGAAGACCGCCGGCGCTCGGGCGTGTCGCGAGCCTTGATGCAGGCCGCGACGCAAAGGGCGGCCGAACTTGGCCACGAGACCAGCTATCTCTGCTGCCAGCGGGGTCTCGAAGCCTATTATGTCAACTGCGGCTGGACCGTTCTGGAACGTGGCGTCGGCAAATACGACCTGACGGTGCTGACCTACACAACAGGCAAATAGGTTTCCGCGATCCGCCGCCGGAAACCCCTGAACCGCCGGGAGGAACCATGCGACCGCCAGCCGCCATTATGGAAACCGCGCTCTACGCCGACGATCTCGACGCCGCCGAAGCCTTTTACCGGGATGTCTTCGGGCTGGAAGTGGTGCGCAGGCTGCCGGGGCAATTCATCTTCTTCCGATGCGGGCAGCAGATGCTGCTGATTTTCGACCCCGAGCAATCCCGCCGGGCCGACCCCGACAACCCGATCCCCCGCCACGGCGCGGTGGGGCAAGGTCATTTCTGCTTTTACGCCAAGGACAAGTCGGAGGTGGACGGCTGGAAGGCGCGCTTCGAAGCGCTCGGAATTCCCGTCGAGCACTATCACCGCTGGCCGAATGACAGCTATTCCGTCTATATCCGCGATCCGGCGGGTAATTCGGTGGAGGTTGGGGAAGGCAAACTGTGGGGGATTGAGTAAGGCGAGCGCCTGAAAATTGCCTGACGCACAGAGGGGCAATGGGATGAAAGAGCTATCATCTGGCGTCGTCCTCTGGCTTGTCCCAAGGATCTATCCACGTCGCGTAAAATCAATCGGTCGCAGATCCTCGGGAAAAGCCCGAGGATGACGTCGAGGGAGGGATGCCCCACCCCCGACCATTTTTTACGCGCAGTACGCAGATCAGATCTGCCGAACGGTGATCTCTTCTTCCGCATCAACGGCCAGCGCGTTCTTCAGCGGCAGGCCAAAACCGGCGGCTTCGATCTCGAAAACGTCGCCCGCTTCGGGCTTGATGCCTTCGGCGAAGGAGAGCGTCGCGGTGCCGAACATGTGCACATGCACGTCGCCGGGCGCGCGGAACAGGCCGTATTTGAAGTGGTGATATTCGAGGTTCGCAAAGGTGTGGGACATGTTGTCCTCACCCGAAACGAACGGCTTTTCGAAGATGACCTTGTCGCCACGACGGATGCGCGAGGTGCCGCGAATATCGGACGGCGGGGCGCCGACGCGGATTTCCGGACCGAAGCTTGCCGGGCGCAGCTTGGAATGGGCGAGATAGAGATAGTTGATCCGCTCGGTGACGTGATCGGAAAACTCGTTCGAGACGGCAAAGCCGATACGCACCGCCTCACCCTTGTCGGAGATCACGTAGATGCCGGCCATTTCCGGCTCTTCGCCGCCATCGAGCGCGAAGGACGGAGAGGTGAGAGCCGCGCCCGGTGCTGCCGCCACATGGCCGTTGCCCTTGTAGAACCATTCGGGCTGAACGCCCTTTTCGCCAGCCTTGGGCTTGCCGTTTTCGAGACCCATGCGGAACATCTTCATGGAGTCCGTCAGGCTTTCTTCGGCGGCTTCCGTGGTCTTCTTGTGCATGCTGTCGCGGGTTGCGGCGGAACCCAGATGGGTAAGGCCCGTGCCGGTCAGATGCAGATGCGCCGGATCGGGATGGGTGATCGGCGGCAGGAAACGGCCTTCGGCATAGGCCTTTTCGAGATCGATGGCATCGCCGAGACCATGGGCGGAAATGACATCGGCAAGGCTCTTGCCGCCATTGGCGGCTTCCATGGCGAGCGCATAAACCGACGCCGCACCCTTGACGGCGTGCGCCTGCCCGCCCTCTTCGCGAACCGCTACGGTGATCTTGCCACTGGCATCCTTGATCTGTGAAATAAGCACGGGATTTCCTTCCTCCGGCGCAACGCGCCTTGTCTCTTCCAAGCGGCGCATAACGCCTGCATCTTATGAAAGTGGCCGGAAACCGGCCACTTTTTTGACTTGCGATTTGGTTGGGCAATCAGCCCTTGTTCTTGTTGTAGACGTCGAAGAACACGGCGGCGAGCAGCACGAGGCCCTTGACCATCTGCTGGAAGTCGATGCCGAGGCCGACGATCGACATGCCGTTGTTCATGACGCCCATGATGAAGGCGCCGATGACCGCACCGGTGATCTTGCCAACGCCGCCGGATGCCGAAGCGCCGCCGATGAAGCAGGCCGCGATGACGTCAAGCTCGAAGCCCACGCCCGCCTTCGGCGTCGCCGAGTTGAGGCGTGTCGCGATGATCATGCCGGCAAGGCCGGCCAGCACACCCATGTTGACGAAGGTGAGGAAGCTCAGGCGCTCGGTGTTGATACCGGAAAGCTTGGTCGCCTTTTCATTGCCGCCCATCGCGTAGATGCGACGGCCGATGGTCGTGCGACGCGTCACGAAGCTGTAGAGCGCAACGAGAACAAGCATCACGATCAGCACGTTGGGCAGGCCGCGATAGGTGGAAAGCTGGTAGCCGAGGAACAGGATCGCGGCCGAGATCAGCAGGTTCTGGGCGATGAAGAAACCGAAAGGCTCGACATCGATACCGTGCTTCACGTTCACGACGCGACGGCGCCATGCGAGATAGAACAGCACGACCGTAATCAGTACCGTCAGGATCATGGACGTGGTGTTGAGACCTTCAATGCCGCCGATATCGGGCAGGAAGCCGGTGCTGATGATCTGGAAATCGGTCGGGAACGGACCGATGTTCTTGCCGCCGAGCACGAACAGCGTCAGGCCGCGGAACACCAGCATGCCCGCCAGCGTCACGATGAACGACGGAATGCGGTGGTAAGCGATCCAGTAACCCTGTGCAGCACCGATGATGCCGCCGATGACGAGACAAATCAGCGCCGCAAGGAACGGGTTCATGCCCCATTGCACGGTCAATATCGCCGCTATCGCGCCGACAAAGGCGACGATGGAGCCGACCGACAGGTCGATGTGCCCGGCCACGATGACGAGCAGCATGCCCAGCGCCATGATGACGATGAACGAGTTCTGCAGGATGAGGTTGGTCAGGTTCACAGGACGGAACAGGATGCCGCCGGTGTAGAACTGGAAGAAAACCATGATGGCGACGAGCGCGATCAGCATGCCGTATTCGCGGATATTGGCGCGAATATACGACCCGACCGAGACGACGTTACTTTCTTCGTTTGTGGTGTTTGCCGAACTCATGAGTTCTTCTCCCCTGAGCGCATGATAGCGCGCATGATGCTTTCCTGGCTCGCCTCTCCCTTCGGCAATTCAGCGACGATGCGGCCTTCGTTCATGACGTAGATGCGGTCGCAATTGCCGAGCAGTTCGGGCATTTCCGATGAGATCATCAGAACGCCTTTGCCGTCGGCAGCGAGCTGGTTGATGATGGTGTAGATTTCGTATTTCGCGCCGACATCGATACCGCGGGTCGGTTCATCGAGGATCAGCACGTCAGGATTGGAGAACAGCCACTTGGAGAGCACGACCTTCTGCTGGTTGCCGCCCGAAAGATTGACCGTTTCCTGAAAAATCCCCGACGAGCGGATGCGCAGGCGCGTGCGAAAATCGCTCGCCACCTTCATTTCCTTGATGTCGTCGATGATGCTGGCACTCGACACGCCGGCCAGATTGGCAAGCGTGGTATTGTGCAGAATGTTGTCGTTGAGCACGAGACCGAGATGCTTGCGGTCTTCCGTGACATAGGCGAGACCCGCATCGATGGCCTTGCGCACGGTGCTGACATCGACCGGCTTGCCGTCGATCAGCACTTCGCCGCTGATCTTGTGGCCATAGGACTTGCCGAACACGCTCATGGCGAATTCGGTGCGCCCGGCACCCATCAGACCGGCAATGCCGACGACTTCGCCCTTGCGCACGGTAACGTTGATATCGTGCAGAACCTGGCGGTCGCGGTGCTGCTGGTGATAGGCGTTCCAGTTCTTCACTTCGAGAATGGTCTCGCCGATCGGCACGTCGCGCGGCGGATAACGATCCTCGAGATCGCGCCCCACCATGTTGCGGATGATGACATCCTCGCTGATTTCTTCCTGATGACAGTCGAGCGTCTTCACCGTCATGCCGTCGCGCAAAACGGTGATCTGGTCGGCCACCTTGCGCACTTCGTTCAGCTTGTGGGTGATGATGATCGAGGTCATGCCCTGCTTGCGGAATTCCATCAGCAGGTTCAAGAGCGCCTCGGAATCGCTTTCGTTGAGCGAAGCCGTCGGCTCATCGAGGATGAGCAGCTTCACGCTCTTCGACAGCGCCTTGGCGATTTCGACCAGCTGCTGCTTGCCCACACCGATATCGGTGATAAGCGTCTCCGGCGATTCCTTCAGGCCCACCTTCTTTAAAAGTTCGCGGGTACGGTTGAAGGTCTGCTGCCAGCTGATGACGCCGCTCGAAGCGACCTCGTTGCCAAGGAAGATGTTTTCCGCAATCGACAGGAGCGGCACGAGCGCCAGCTCCTGGTGAATGATGATGATACCAATATCTTCACTGTCGTTGATGGCGCGAAAATTCCGCACTGCGCCCTCATAGTGGATTTCGCCCTCATAGGTGCCGGCGGGGTAAACACCGGAAAGGACCTTCATCAAGGTCGACTTCCCCGCGCCGTTCTCACCGACGAGTGCGTGGATCTCACCCTCTTTAACCTTGAGGTTGACGTTCTCAAGCGCTTTCACGCCCGGAAACGTCTTGGTGATGTTCCGCATTTCGAGAATGGTATTGGCCATATCGCAATCCAGCGCCCGATTAATTCCGGCGTTTTTATTTTTATGGAAAAACGGGGATGACGCCAAGTCATCCCCGCATGTGTGTCGAGCTTATTTCAGCTGGTCTTCCTTGTAGTAACCGCCATCGACGAGAACCTGCTTGTAGTTCTCCTTGGTTACTGCAACCGGCTTCAGCAGGTAGGACGGAACGACCTTGACGCCATTTTCATAGGTCTTGGTGTCGTTTACCTCAGGTTCCTTGCCCTGCAGAACGGCGTTGACCATGTT
The DNA here is from genome assembly GCF_001526585.1 of Agrobacterium sp. LY4. Taxonomy (NCBI): domain Bacteria; kingdom Pseudomonadati; phylum Pseudomonadota; class Alphaproteobacteria; order Hyphomicrobiales; family Rhizobiaceae; genus Agrobacterium; species Agrobacterium sp. LY4. The sequence goes on from NZ_ASYA01000023.1 coordinate 378,189, forward strand.
CACGGTCACCTTGGCGAGTTCGCGGGTGTCCTTGAAGATGGTGGAATACTGTTCGCCGGCAATGATCGACTTGACGGAAGGAACTTCAGCGTCCTGACCGGAAACGACCGGCAGCGGCTGGTCCTTCGTGCCATAACCAACGCCCTTCAGCGAGGAGATGATGCCGATGGAGAGACCGTCGTAAGGCGACAGAACGGCGTCAACCTTGGCGTCGGTGTAATAAGCCGACAGCAGGTTGTCCATGCGGGCCTGGGCCGTTGCCGGGTCCCAACGCAGCGTACCGACCTTGTCCATGCCGGTCTGGCCGGACTTCACGACGAGCTTGCCGCTGTCGATGTAAGGCTGGAGAACCGACATCGCGCCGTCATAGAAGAAGAAGGCGTTGTTGTCGTCCGGGGAGCCGCCAAAGAGCTCGATGTTGAACGGGCCCTTGCCATCCTTCAGGCCGAGCTTGTCGACGATCGAAGTCGCCTGCAGAACGCCAACCTGGAAGTTGTCGAAGGTGGCGTAGTAGCTGACGTCGCCGCTGTTGCGGATCAGGCGGTCATAAGCGATGACCTTGATGCCCTGCTCGCCGGCCTGCTTCAGGACGTCCGACAGCGTCGTGCCGTCGATCGATGCGATCACGAGGACCTTGACGCCCTTGGTGACCATGTTTTCGATCTGGGAAAGCTGGTTCGGAATATCGTCATCGGCATATTGCAGGTCGGTCGTGTAACCGGCTTCCTGAAGCTGCTTCACGATGTTGTTGCCGTCGTCGATCCAGCGTGCGGACGACTTGGTCGGCATGGCGATACCAACGGAACCCTTGTCCTGTGCGAAAGCCGGCACTGCGAAAGAAGCAGCACCGATGGCACAAGCTGCCATCAGCGAAATAATGGACTTCATTAACTCTCTCCCTTGAGCCCTTCTCTGGAGCCCGCATGCTGCGGTGCACCATGAAATTCATGCCGTCAGAGGAAGAAGCCGCATTGCGCTCACTCCGATTTCGCAATTGCGAAATGGAACAGCTGCCGCTCCTCCCCGGCATTCCGCAAATTGTTCTGAATCCATATAACTGTCAAATAGAATAAATCAGTTTCCATATATCAATTATGATATATTAAATCGATACAAAAACCGATGAGGGGTATAAAACCACGGATGAACAACCAAAAAGTGTATGAGCAGGCGCAAACAACGGATGCCCTTTTCGTCTTTGAGGACAACCCTTTGCTGCGGGCCGGATTGAAGATGAGCCACCTGCGCATGCTGGTCATGATCGAGGAGCACGGGCAGGTCAGCGCGGCCGCCGCCGCCATGAACATGACGCAGCCCGCAGCCTCGCGCATGCTCTCGGAAATGGAGGCGATCGTCAAATCACCCCTTTGTCAGCGGGCCTCGCGCGGCGTGGTGCTGACGAAATTCGGCGAGGCGCTGGCGCGGCGGGCACGCACCATATTGCTGGAACTGCGCGAGGCGAGCCGCGAGCTGAACCAGATGAAATCCGGCAGCGGCGGCTCGGTCTATATCGGCGCCGTCACCGCGCCGGCGATCAGCCTCGTGGTTCCCGCCATAAGGCGCGCCATGGACACCTATCCCGGCATCGAAATCAACGTGCAGGTGGAAAGCAGCAACGTGCTGGCCCGCGAACTGCTGGCGGCCCGGCACGATTTCATCATCGGCCGGATACCGGACGATTTCGATCCCGGCCTCTTTTCCATCCATGAAATCGGCATAGAGCGCGCCTGTCTTGTGGTGCGCGAAGGCCACCCGCTGCTTCGCGGCGAGCCCGTGACCCTGCAGGATCTCTCCGGTTACGACTGGGTCTTCCAGCCGCCCGGCGCGCTTTTACGCAGAACCATGGAGGATGTCTTCCTCACCCACGGCGTCGCCATGCCGCGCAACGTCATCAACACGCCATCCGTGGTGCTCACCCTTGCACTCGTCTGCAACACGGATGCCATCGCCCCGATCGCGCAGGACATGGCCGAATTCGTTGCTGGCCAGCAGGCCGATATCGGCCGAACCCGGATATTGCCGACGGATTTCGAGCTCGTCGTAAAGCCATACAGCATCATCACCACCAAGGGCCGTGTTTTGCCGCCCAGCGCCCGCCTGCTCTACGATCTGGTTCTGGATGAAAGCCGCAAGCTGACCGGCCCGTGACGGCGGCAAGCCAGACACCACCTTGATGATCCATAAAGGCCGGATAGTCAGACCGGCGAGGGAAAAGCCGCATGCTCTTCGGACAATCCGTCTTCCAGTCGGTCGTCGACAGGCTGAAACACGAAAAAGAAACGGAAGAGGAAGGCGCGGAGCCGCCACCGCCCGCCGGTCACCGCATTGCCGGTTTCAGCTCGGGCTTCGTTATCGATACACATATTGAAACGCCGCCGCCCGCGAACGGCAATCTCGATGCCTATCTCGCCTTCCTGGCCGACCCCGCGCCACCGCCGGAACCGGAACCGGAGCGGGAGCCCGAACCGGAACCCATGCCGGCCCATCTCGAAAAGACCTCGCTTGCCGATGTTTCGGCGGAACTGGCGATCCACGACACCGACACGGCCGCAACGCTTGCGGAAAAGCGCCGCGCCTTTGCCCGCCTCAATCATCCCGACCGGGTGAAACCGCAGTTCCGGCACAATGCGACGCTACGCATGACGGCGGCCAATCTCCTGATCGACCAGGCGATACGGATGCTGCGGACGCGGGAGCATTTCCGGTAAAAGTGCTGGACAGCCTTATCTCGCAAAATACATGAAACGAAAGACAGGAGGCGCTTCAGCCCGCATCGTTCTTGTCGGTGGGCGCGCTTTCGGCGGCAGGCTCATCCGCGCCATTTCCGCTTTTGGGAGCATCGCTTGCGGGTTTGAACTTCAGCAGCAATTCATAGGCCGCATAAGCCCCGATGCCGGCAACGATGGTTCCCCAGAAAAACTCGCGATTGACGAATTCGATGACGGCCCATGCGGCGCAAAAGCCGACGATGAGCAACCGGACCCACAGGGGACGATAAAGCGGATGACTCGTATCGATATTCAGCATGGCGTTCCCGTCCCGGGCCTTTCCAGTCGATCGCATGATTGCGGTTCCACGCCCAAAGGCGTGAAGATGCTTATGCGTCTTGGCGGTTTCACAGGAAAATTGCAACGCAATTCAGCCCCGCTGCCGATCAGGCTGGCGTGAAAGACCAGCGCAGGAAGACCGTCGCCGGTGCCGAAGGCAATGGCAAGACGGAACATCTGCGTCACAGGCAGCACCCCGCGGCGACCCAAGCCTGGATTGCCCCGCTCTCGCCGGAGATCAGTCGCGCAGGCGTCCGAGCAGCGCCAGAAGCTGATCGCGGGCCTTCTTGCCGCCGATCCTGTCGATCAGCTTTTCCTCACGATCCCGCCAGGTGTTGGAAAGCCGGTCGAGAAGGCTGCTGCCCTCCTCCGTCATGTCGAGGAAATGAACGCGTCTGTCCTCTTCCGATTTGCGGCGAACGAGCAGTCCCTTCTCTTCCATGCTGTCGACGATGGCGACGAAATTGGCACGCTGTATGCCGAGCGCTTCCGCCACATCGCTCTGCTTGAGACCCGGATTGCCGCCGACGATGACGAGAACGGAAAAATCGGCCGGCCGCAATCCCTGCTCCGCCAGCACATCGGCAAAACCGTTTGCCACGGCAAGTTGCGAGTGTCGCAAATGATAGCTGATCGCAGTCGTCAGCAACCCATAGTCGATAGCCGTGATATGCGCCGCTTCCGCGCTGCCGCTTTCGGCCTTTTCCGTCCGCGGCCCGTTGCTGTGTGCCAATCGCAAAGCCATCCGATCCCCCGCCTGATTCGTTCCTTTACCTTGTCGAAATCATAACCGACAACGTCACGAAACTGTATCCCAAATAAATGTAGATGATACTAATATTGTATAATAATTTGACAGTTAATCGCCGGCAAAGCAAACCCGGACTCCGGATCGCCACCCGGCGAACGAAAAAAGTATGACTATTTACCCGCCAATTTTGAGGGGATAAAATCGCGTCCCGCGCCGCATTTGAAAGGCGTTGCCCTTATCCGACCGTCTCTTCGTGAAAGCGGCAAAACAGCGGCCAGACCCGGCAATAACATACTACTTATAAGGGAAACCCTATTGCGGCAAAAAGACAATACGTCAAACGACGCATCGCCCCGCCACCGCTGAAAGACCCGCGACCACCCCAAAACAGGCCCCGCGCCCCACCTCGCCCAAAAACAGACAGCGTTTCGCAAATCTCTGATTTTTAGACATTGATGCGAAAACAAAGCTGGGGTATGAACCAACCGCTGCACGCGATTCAAGCGTGACCGCTGCACCCGTAGCTCAGCTGGATAGAGTGTTGGATTCCGATTCCAAAGGTCACAGGTTCGAATCCTGTCGGGTGCGCCAAATTCCGCCGAATACCGCCCACAAGACGCTATGGCCACCGATCGTACGCCCTTGCATCCGGCAGAGGCTGAGGCGTGCGCAGAATAGCGTAGAAACGGCGACGTTCGGCGGCAGAAAAGTTCGAATCGCTTTCGGTCGAATGATTTCCATAAGAATACGCCACGGGTTGATGCGAAGACCGATAAATGTGTGCTGTTTTCTCTATGCTGTTGCAGTCACCCCCGGCAGGCTTATCATTCATGATTTATAATGCGTCTAAGGTATTTTGGTTCAAGCAGTAGTGGTTCATGCCGACAGTTGATCACAGCGACGAAATAGATACCGTTCGAGCGTCGCGGGCGGGCCACACTTTTCACGAGCGTTGGGCCGCACGAAGGGCCCTTCAGCTCGTATTCCCCAAGGACAACCTCTTCGCGATAGCCGTCGAGGGTCTTTCCTCGACCGAGACCGCGAAGCCCGGCGACAAGGCCGAGGAGGTCGCGGACCTCGTGCTGTATTACGGCAATGGCGACAACTTCGCCGCGAGCGATCGGCTTGAAACGGTGCAGTTCAAATACAAACTGCGCCCCGATGAGGTGACCGCCTCCTTTCTCCGAAAAACAATTGAGAAATTCTGCGCGACAATCGTCGGCTATGAGAAGGATTTCACGGCCGCAGAGGTCGATGCCAAAACTGCCTTTATCTTTGTGACAAACGCCTCGTTTGGACCCGATCTATGGGAGGCACTTGCCGCTCTTCAGAGCGGCGTTCCTGCGACAAGCCGCGGCGCCGGTCGGCAGGTAAGCTACCTGACTGCAATCTGTGCGAAGAGCGGTGTTCCCGATCCGAAGCGCCTATTCTCACGCATAGAGTTTCGTGCCGCCGAGAAGAACCTCCAGGGGCAAAGCAACGCGCTCCGCCGAACGCTAACGGATTGGTCGGCGGGTGCGGACTCTCAGGCCAAACTGCGTCTGCACGACTTGCAGGATCTCGTCCTGAAGAAGGCAGGTCCCAGTGGTCAAGGAAAGAACCTGATCAGGCGTGAGGATGTTCTCGACGCGCTTGATTGCGAGCCAGAAGATTTGTTCCCCGCAGACACGCGATTCATTGATGTTGGGGCGGTAGTCGAACGGACAGAGCTCGACATCGTCGGCGCAAGGGTCGCGCAGCTATCCATGCCAATCTTCGTGCATGCCGAAGGAGGGGTGGGGAAGACCGTCTTTGTGCAGAGCCTCGCCGCGCGCCTGAGCAACGAGTTCGAGGTCGTCGTCTTTGATTGCTTTGGCGGAGGCGCCTACCGGTCTGAAGAGCACTCTCGCCATCTGCCGAGCGTCGGCATCGTCCAGATCGTCAACGAGCTCGCATCTAGAGGGCTCTGCGATCTCCTTCTTCCGTCGGAGAATGACAACCGCCGGATTCTGAAAGCTGCTCGAAAGAGGTTTAGCCAAGCCGCCACTGCCATCGTCACCCAGTCGAAGAAGCGCGGACTACTTATCATCATTGATGCTGCCGACAATGCCCAGCTGGAGGCCGACTATCGCCGTGAGGACGCGTTTCCCAAACTGCTCTTGTCGATGCTCGATCACGAGCCGATTGATGGAGTGAAGTTGATGCTCACGGCCCGCACGCACCGCAAAGACACCGTCATCGCCCGCGCGAGGGTCAAGCCCTTCGAACTGGGGCCGTTCACCGAGCCCGAAGCGCGTCAGTTTTTGGAGGCGAGAAGGCCAACGATCTCCGAGGTAGAGTTTGCAACTGCACTCTCCCGGTCGGGCCGAAACGCCCGCGTGCTCGACTACTTGCTGACCACCTGGGACATAAACGTCGCCGGCACGGCGCCGTCCACTCCGATCACGGTCAAGGAGATTATCGCCCAGCGGTGCGCGAAGATCGTCAACGACCTTCACATCGCGGGTTGGGCCGAGAACGAGGTTCGCGAGTTCTTTGTGGCGCTCTCGCTTCTGCCGCCGCCCATTCCCCTTGACGATCTGGCGAGTGCTTTGGGCTGGCCGGCATCTCAGGTGTATACCGCCGCATCGGACTTGGCCCCCATGCTAGAACTCACACCTCATGGAGCCATATTCCGCGACGAGCCTACTGAGACATATGTCCGCGAGACCTACTCAAGCGAAGTAGACGCACAAAGAGTGATCGCCGACAGACTGTTGGCGAGCCAGGCATCATCGTCCTATGCCGCCGAGGCGCTACCCCACTTCCTCGTCGTTATCAATGACAGTGATCGCGCCTTCGCTCTGGCGGACTCCTCCAGCTTTCCCTCTGTTGTGCAGTCGGAGTTCGGCCGGCGACGTTTATCGCTCGCGCGCCTGCGAGCAGCCTTCCGCCTTGCCGTGGCGGCAGGCGACTTCGACCGTGTCCTCAACCTCACGATGCGCCTTGCGCAAGTGGCGACCGCCAACATGCGTGGCGATGAGTACATTCGCCGCTCGCCTGCTCTAGCGGTGACACTGGGTGACCCCGATGCGCAGCGCCGACTATTCGCAGATAGGTCGGGGTGGCGGGGAGCGCGAAGTGCGCGCCTCACCATATCGTACAGCTTTGCGGGCGATGCTGAAGAAGCAATGATTCAGCGCGAAAGTACGATTCGGTGGATCAACTGGCATTCGCAGCTTCCCGGGGAAGACCCGCCTCATGACCGTGCCGGGCCTGAGACAGCCGACTTTGCAGCAGTGTTGTTCGCCGGCGTCTTGCATGGCGACCTTGAGAACGTCGACCACAATCTCACCCGCTGGACTGCTCGTTTCTCACTTGCCGCGAGCGATGCTCTTATCACGCTGCTCGATCAGCTGAGGTTGACGACCGGCGATGACGCGCTTGCTGAGTTCGTAGAGTTCGCCGCAGGCGATCAGTGCAAGTCCGCCGCGCTGAAGATCTGCTTGCTGACTCGGCCCCAATACATCACTCGGGCGCAAGCCAAGTCACTCTCGGCGTCACTCAAGGCCTTCTCGGCGCCAGATGATCAGGAAGATCGTGAGGACTATTCGTTCCGAGAGGATAGAAGCATCGCCGGAGACATCACCCAAGCTGCGCTCACCGTGCTGCTAATGGGCTCACGGTCGGTAGCGGCCTCGCTGATGCGCAATGTCCCAGAGATGCGGCCCTCAGGCTACGACTACAGCGAGCGCTATGGGCATCCGACGGTCTGGCAGCCTCTCATTTGTGCTTGCGTGCGCGCCTGGTCTGCCGGAAAGCCGCTCGCTTATCACGATCTCCTTCCCAGAGAACTGAAGATTACGAAGCGCGCCAAGGCCATCAGCGATAAGAAAGAGCTGGCCAAGTTCATCGCGGAGCAGACCGTCAGCACCGCACCGGTGCGAGGCGTCAAGAAGCGAAAGTCCCCCAAGGAAAAGGCTCGATACAACTCTGTTGAGCGCAACGAGATCGTTGATGCCATCGAACTCGCGTTGACGTTGATGCAGCCCATTCAAGAGGCGATCCTTTCAAAGCAGCCGGTCAGTGTCGCCACCATGGATGCGTTCATTTCCATCTGGCAATCGACGACCCGCAGCAGCGTGCATTGGCGATCAGAGACCGCAGTAGATTTGCAATCGCGAACACTGGGCCTCGCGTGCGTGGAATTGCTTTTCTCCTGCGCAGCCGATGTTACGTCGGAACAGGCTCGCGCCGTGGTCGATCTTGTTTCTACGGGCCGGTTCGCGCCCTATCAGAAGCTCAGGGTCTTGGCCCATCTAGCTCGCAGGCCACCTTTGCACAGCCTTGCTGGAGAGTTTGCGCGCCACGTCTCGGAACAAATCCGAAAAGATGAGAACATTGGCTCTCGCGGCGAAGGATACGCCGATCTCGCCGCAACTCTGGTCGCTATGAGCGTCGACGAGGCACGCGAGTACTACCGCCAGGGTCTCTCACAGCTCGACCAGATGGGCGGCGAGGACCTCCAGCAAATTTACTCTCTGCTACACTATGGCGTCGTTCAGCCCGGCGGCGAACTATCTCCCGTGGCCGCGCAGCGCCTCATGAACCTTTGCCAAGCAATCGCTCACTACGAACCGAGGAAGTTTGGCTGGACATTGTTCGGGCGTTCGGCGGCGAACTCAATTGGCTTTGCAGCCATCGCAAAACTCGTGCGATGGAAGGACCAGGATGTAGTTGAGCTTTCCTATGGCTTACCCCAGCTGGTTTGCTACTTAGCGAAAATGGGGAAGCTCTCGCCAGTGCGAGCCGCGCTGCTCCTCACATTGTGCAAGGACCACGGCTGGTGGGATTGGCAGGTCGGTGAAGGCATCTCCGACCTTTTAAGCGTTTGCGACCCTGCCGACCGTAAGGCCATCATGAATGTGATCCTTGGAAAACTGCGCGCCGAGCATATGGACGGCGCTTGGCCAACGCTATGGGAAAGTCTCCTAAAGGCTGGAGATAGCTATCCAGGGACGCTTACCGAAGAGGAAAAGACCGCGATCGAACAAGCGAGGGCATTTGCTAAGCAGAAGCAGGACGAATTCAACGACCGCAATCGCTCTTCAAGCCAATTCCTCGCTCATACGCCGGCGCGACCGACCAAAGAACAGGTCGACGAAACCATCGCGGCGCTTGTCCAGCGCTGCGATCCTACATCGGCCGCTTCGATAGACGAGGCGATCAGGATGATCGATGAGGACAAGCGCCTTCCATTCGGAGCTCGTCTTCAGTTCGTGGCAGGCGTGCGAAACGCGTGCCCCTACGGCAAAAGGCTGCAGTTCCTGTTCGCCATTTGCGAGGCAACTGAGTTCGAGTTTGACCGAGCTATCGACCTAACAATTGAGTGCATTGCGGTATGGGCGAGTGAAGCCGCCCACTTGCGCTCACATTCGAAGGAGCTGATCGTCTCACTATTCGCGCACAAAGGAGCCCAGCTTTTTGACGATCGTTATTCCAATATGGCCCGGCGCCTCCAACAGCTTTCGGAACTATGCGGCGACAAGCGCTTCGTGCTCGAGCAGATACTGAAAAAGGTTGCGATCGACGAGATAGAGCTTGATGGAGATGAATGGCTCCAGCTGGCAATCTCGCTCTGTGACATTGCGTCCGGTGCTGCCGCACTCGAAGCCTTCGAGCGACTCCTTTCCGGCACGGCCTCGCGTTTCGCGGATGAGATCGGTGAAGGCCCGTATCGAGCCGAGTTCGCGGCCGCACGGCAAGAACCTGGTTTCTTGGCCGACATTCTCTGGCATCTCTTGGGCGATGACGACGCGTATGTCAGGTGGTCGGTGGCACGCTCTCTCTCTACCGCTGTCGAGCTGGGTTTGCATGAGGAGCTGGAATTGCTGCTCGATCAGTTCGACGTTCGCGAGGTGCCGGCGCTCGCTACGACTGACAGGTCGCTGCCCTTCCAAAACTCACAGGAGTGGCTTCTCATCGGTGTCGCCCGGGCCGCAAAAAGGCACGGCAGCACTCTCGCATTCTTGCGCCCCAAACTGCTGGCGCTCGCCCAACGGGCTGATGTCCATGTGATGCACAAGGTGCATATCGCACGCTGCCTCGAGAATATCGGTAATGGGGGGCGTCCTGACAAAGCGCTTGCGATCTTGCGTGCGCAAATCGACACGCCTCCGAACGGCACGGTGAAGACAGATGAGTGGCCGGCGCCCGCGGAGGCCACATCCGGTTTTTCCTTTGACTATGAATTCAACAAATCCGAGCTCGATGACTTGGCGCGTCTCTTTGGCTTGCCTCATGGGACGGTAGCGGACCTTCTTGCGAGCGAGATTGTGGCGCGATGGCCCGAGGCAAAGGACATGAGCTATTTCCCCGGCCATGATCGTTACCGCCGTGATCGCAATGACCAGCACGAGTACTTCAGAGAGCATGTTCAAAAGCACGCACTGTTTAGCGCGGCCACCAAACTGTTCGCTTCCCACCCCGTCGTAGCGAGAACATATGATGACGAAAGTGATAAGTGGCGCGAGTGGCGTGACCGCTACGACATCACCTTCGATGACGGGTCTTGGCTGTCTGATCGCAAGGACGGCACCCCGCAACGGGCGTTTGAGAAACTTCTCGGACCACGCGAGAAGCAGAAGGAGTCGCTTCAAGCTCCGGACGTTGTGCTAAAAAAGCTCAACATCATCGACCGCGATCCCGCCGACGTTATCCCGCTCTATGGCAGGTGGACATCGCCGGACGGCGTTTCAGTGAATATCACCTCCGCACTGTCGGAGCGGAAAGGAGCAGTTCAACGGTGCACGTCTTTCTCCAAAAAGCCCAGCCACGACTTCTGGCTGCCGGAGTTTTGGGACGGCGGGTACTATGATCGGAACTATCGGCAGGCGAGCCCATTCGAGCCATTAGTTTGGGCACCAGAACATTATCGTCTTGGCATCGATCAAGGCGATGAACTCGCCGCTCACGGAGCGGCGTCAAGGCCGCGACTGGGAATAGATCTAACGAAGCAGCTGTCTTTGACCGAAGGGCCCATAGTCGGCGAGTGGCACGACGCCAGTGGCAGCCTCGCTCTGGAGAGCCAGGTCTGGGGAAAGTGGGAGCCGAACCCTGACCAGCACAAATATCGCCATCAGTCCGGAGGCGAGATCCTATGGGCAACGCCAGCGTGGCTAGAGGCGACGTTGTCGGACTTGAACCGTCGTCTGGTCTCGACGATCACACTTTGGAAGTACCGCTCGTCAACATCCTACGACGAAACTTCCGGTGCCAAACTCGTCATCGTTGCCTTGAGGGTGGATGATGGCGGCATTCGGTTCTGGCACGCGAAGAAGGCGTCAAGCGTCGACTATTAGCGCAAGTCCCGCGACTTAAGTGGTCATAGACGCGTGCCTTCTTGTTCATCATCACTTAACCTGCTCAATATCGCCGCACCGGCCGAGCGAGGCTCGACCGACATACATGAGCAGGGAGCCTGAACGGTTCCCGTGCCTGCTTCGCTGATGTCGGGTGTCCGATCTGGAGGTAATTTTGGGATTCTGATAATGATGTGCCGGGGGGAGCTAAAATGGCTGGAGAAAAGACGCGTCTACGCACGCTGAACGTTCGTTTACTACGTGAAGGCCGAACTATTGGCGACGCATTCTCACCCACTTTTTCTCAAGGAAGCGACCGAGCGCTTGAGCAGCGACCTTGGAACGGCGTTGAAGGCGCATCACTTTTCATTGGCCAGATTTACTCCAACCCGCCATCGTGGGTAGAGTTTCTCAGTCCGCAGAGTGCGGACCTGCCAACAGACATTTTTGCAAGTGGTGCGGGAGCGGTGGTCTTCCTGCCAATCGGAGATCGAACTGCCGCCATCTGTTTCGGGCATGTCCACATTGCCCTTAACGACGATGCTTTCGAGCGGCAGTTCGGGTTGAAGGTGACGCTCAATAGCGTTCCCAGAGGTCAGCTTCGCAGTCTCGATCTTGCCACGCCTGACGCCGTGACATTTCAAAAGCGTGTACAGGCAAGCCGTGACAGCGATCTGCAAGCCTTTGGTGTAGACATGCTGCGCGACTTAGCGCGGGTTGCTGGCGGTACACCGACCGATTTGAAATTTGCTCGGTTCGTCGCGGGAAAAGGTAGTCTATCGATTACCTGCGAGGTTAAAGCAGACGGTCTCCGGCAAAAGTGTGCCGACATAATCAAAGCGTACAAGAAGATCGACTACCAGAAAGAATTCGCCTGGGTCGACAACATGCAGATCGTGCATGAGAAAGACATTATCGCGCTGCTCGACGGGCAACTTGAAGAGGCGTTGGGGAAACTGAGAGATGGGCAAGCCTCTCAGCTCCACATGTCACCACCGGAAATCGTCAACTATACCGAAGGGAACGAGCTCCATTACAACGGATTTGGTTCACACGGCACCACGTTTCACAGCCTCTCGATTGACGATTATGTGACAGAACTGAACCGCTGCGATTTCGACGATGACTTCTCCGAGGTGAAGGCCAATCATCGCATCAAGGCCAAGGGGGATGGCGAGGAAGAATTCAGTGAGAAATGGAGGGTCTACGACTGCTTCGTATTTGAGGCGTCGCTCGGCGCCGGGGACAAGGAAAAGCACTATGTGCTGTTCGCAGGCGATTGGTATGTCGTCGAGAAGCGCTTCAAGAAGCTAGTTGAGGACTATTTCGACGCGTTGGAAAAAGTGGCGATCATTGGAGCGACGGAGTGCGCCAACGAGCGGGACCTGATTGCAGATATCGAGGCAAATCGCCCGGAATTGCTCAAGCTCGATCAACAAAAAATCAATCCCCAAGGAGTGCGATACGGCAATCTTGAGCCATGCGACTTTCTCTCCAAGAATGGCGAATTCATTCACCTCAAGGACGGAGAATCCTCCGGCCCAATCAGTCATGTCTGGATGCAAGGGCTGGTCAGCGCGGAAGCCTTTGTGAGCGACGCGAAGTTTCGCAAGACGCTGCGATCAAAAGTGAAGAGTCTTGGAAACGGCTTTGAAGTGCAGCTACCGAAAAGCACGGAGCGCGTCGACCGAAGTAAATTCAAGGTCGTTTACGGTGTAATGCGGAAGCCCTATGCAGATGGAACCGTTGGCCTTCCCTTTTTCAGCAAGGTTAGCCTCCAGGCTGCCGCACAACGCATTGAGCAGTTCGGGCTCGCGGTCGCTATTGAGCTGATCGAAAAGCCTGCCAGCGAGGCCGCCGGGGGAGACGACTAGCCAACTCGATCGGCCGACATCTCCGACATCCGAAGTGGTCGTTGAGAAGCATGCGGCTTCACAGATCCATGTTGGCGGCGCTATCTGAATGGCGCCACTTGGCCGACTCGTAGTTGCGGTGATGTTCACATCAATATAATCGTGAAGCTATCTCCGAACAACGCTGCGGAATTGATGATCCCAGGTCATCGGCATGCCGATAGCATGTCGGCCAGGGCATCTTCGACGTCACTGTACGCCGCGCTTCTTTCAAAAAGCGCGCCTTAGAAGACTATGGAGAATACAAAGTTAGAGGTTTACGCATTTGCTATCTTGAGGGGGCGGCGTTTTCGGTCCGCAACACGGGGGACAATGACAGACGAGCAAGAAATCATCGAGCGTCACGCGGCCGGCACGCTCCCAGAGCTCTTCGTCGAGCGCATGAGGCGTCATTACGACGGTGACGTTGGTAAGGCGTTTGAAGCAACGCTTATCAAGCTCCACAACAAGGGTGCAATCGATGTTCTTGAATCCGCGCGGACGATTTCCAGTTCTTCGATCAATCAACATGACTTCTTTGTAGCCATGCACGTCTATTGCGAACTCATTCCGGCCCTTCAGGCCGAGGTGCCCGCGATGCTTACCGCGGTTAAGGCATTGGTCGCACGCGCTGGCGATGACCTTGCCTCCGGCAGCCCAAACGGCGCCTTTCGAAAATGGGCCGAGCAAGGCGATCGCGCGCAGACAACGCTTGCCGCAGTCGACGGGCAAGACCCCGATGATGCGCCCTATATCTTCCTCGGCCTCCAGGCGCTGGCGGAGAAGGCCGGTGAGGACGCTCTCACCAGAGCGATAGCCTATCTTCAAGGCACGGTCCCGCCGGCACGTTCGGCCGCGGCCAAAGTCATCGGAACCATAGCCCTCGTGAGCAAGGAGATGTGCGACCGCGCCGCGAATGCGCTTGTCGCGGCAAGCTCTGCTGCCGACGACAACTCTCTTGGTCATATCCTCACCGCCATTTGCGAGTTGGCACGTGCCCATCAAAACCTGGAGGGGTCAGCCGTCTCGTTAATCCAGGCTGCAATTCCGCGAGTTGGCGACCAGGCAATCCATCAGCTCTCGCTTGAACTCATGTTTCACGGCGAAGAGCTCGCGCCAGATATTCTAGCCGGCTTGATAGCGGTCATGCACAAGGTTGAGGTTAGTAGTCGTGCAACCATCGATCATATCGATGCTGCTGGCGGTAAGCTCATCAGGTATGGCCGGCTCGATGAAGCCCTCGCTCTTGTCTCGCCTTTGATAGCAAAGCACGAGGAGCTGGCGTCACTCGAGGTATTCGACAGCTTTTCCTATTCTTTGCGCACGCTTCCGCCCGATCGATTGGCGAAGGTTATTGCCGACTGGCTTCTTTCTCTAGATCACAATCTTGGCCATGCGACCCTATCGCTAGTCGCCAATAACCATGGCGACGGGCCAATTATACTTGCTGCCGATCCAATAACCCTTAAGCGAACGGACGCCGATAAGATCGTGCTCGCACACCGGGCGGTCGGCTATCTTTTCATCCATCCGATAACAGCTGCTTCGTTGATGCTCGGTCTCATTCCCGGCGTCGCCGAGGATCGCCGCCAGGTGTTGGTGGAGCTTCTCTTCGACCCTTTGCTGATTAATTACTCGGGTGCATTGGCCGATTGGCTAGGCGAGCGCGCTAAAGATGAAAACGATCCTGTGCAGCCCATCATCAAAGACCTGCTCACTCGGCTCGAGTCTTATATTGAAGGCCTGCGCAAGGCTGGTCGGATCAAGGAGCTACGTCCCTCGGAACGCGAGCGGCTTATCGAGGGTCACCGCCAGCAAGAGTCGATGCGGCAGGTACACAAGCAAGCAGAGCAAAAGTCGGTCTTCATGTCACTCGTGAGCCGTTCGGTCATGCTTTATGGCAATCGCTCGTCAGCTACTTCGGAGGATCAGACGGCAAGAAGCAGCGCAACGAAACCAAGTTGCACGGCTTCAGCCACAGCATCGAGGCGCCGCACCTCGACATTCTCGAACCGTTCGATCTCGACTACAAACTGCGGGTATTCCGCGCCATGCGAGGCGCGGAACCATGAAGCTTGTCATTCGTGAATATCTCGCTTCCTTGCGCGAACGAGGTGAACTCGACGCCGTGTTGCCCGATTTGCTTACCGAGCTAGGGTTTACCATATACTCACGTCCGGCGCGGGGAACGCGCCAATATGGCGTCGACGTCGCCGCAGTCGGCAATGGACGTGATGGCGTTCGCCGCGTCCATCTGTTCTCGGTCAAATCTGGCGACCTCGACCGCAATGAGTGGAACACGGCCTCGCCGCAAAGTCTCAGGCCATCGCTCGACGAAATTCTCGATCATTACATCGCTAGCCGTATTCCGCCCGAGTATGCCGCGCTGCCGATCGCCATTTGCCTTACGTTCGGCGGCGCGATCGATGAGCAGGTCCGAGCCGAAGTGACCGGCTACATGACCCGGAACACCACCGAGCGCATCAGCTATGAAGAATGGAATGGCGACCGATTAGCGGACGTCATCCTCGACGGTATCCTGCGCGAAGGCTTGCTGCCGCCCGTACTGCGAAGCCATTTGCGCAAGAGTGTCGCGATGGTTGAGGAACCCGATGTCGCACTCGACCATTTCGGCCGACTACTGCGCGCGTTGGCCGATACACCCGGCGCAACCGCGGCGGCACGGCTGTCTCAGGCCCGGATGATCAACATTTGCCTGTGGATCATGTTTGTTTGGGCGCGCGAGGCAAACAATGTGGAGGCGCCCTATCGCGCCAGCGAACGCGCCAAGCTTGAGGTCTGGCATCTCCTCAAGGCCGACATCGGACGCTCGGGAAAAACGGCTGAAGCAGCGGGCTTTGTCATTAACGAGCTCTTCGAGCTGCATTTCGTAATCTGGGACGAATTGTTTGAGAAAAAGATCCTGCCACATGCCAATGCCCGGCACGCGCTTTCATCGGCAGTCGGATCACATGCCTCGCTCGATGTAAACCTGAAGCTGTTCGAACTTGTCGGGTGCTTGGCGCTGCGGGGCTTGTGGCTGGTGTGGCAGCTCGCGCCAGCCAAAGGTCCGGTCGTGCTCAACGAGGAGTATGTCCGAACGCTCCCGGCAATGCTCGCCAAGGTCAACAACGCGACGCTGGCGCGGATCGACGGACTTTGCATGCAACTCATCCAGATAATCAGCAACAATCGCGCATTGCTGTCACCGATCGGCGATTGGCAGGCGATCGACATTGGTCTTGCCTTCACGCTTCTAGCCTGCCGCCCCGCCACGCATGGCGCGATCGATCAATGGACCGAAGAGCTGGTGAGCCGCAGCATCTTCGCGTTCAACGTGCATGGGCGTTATCCGGTGATCAGTCGCTCCTATTGGGATCTTGTCGATCATCCGTCCGAACGCAGCGAGGAATACCGTCAAAGTTCGACCGAGGGAAGTGTCCTATACCCGATGCTTGCACAATGGGCAGCTGCGCGGGGCAGACAGGATGTGTTCGACGAATTGGCCGAGTTCAAGATCGAATCGCTCGCCCATTGCACGTTTCAGACCTGGCTTCCGGACGACGACAGCGAGGATAACCTCTACCTCGGCCGGGACGATCACGGTGCCGTGCTGATCGGCGTTCCGGTCACCGCGGGTTCACAGGACGCACTCGATTTCGTCCTCGAGGAGGCGGTCAACAACCCGCACTACGACGCTCTGTCCGCGGTCCGTTTCGGCCATTGGCCGATCGTGCTCACCGCGTGCCGGTGCTACCGGCTGCCGGTCCCACCGCAGGTTTGGCGCGACCTCCTGCCTGCCGTCGGCCCGCTCGTTAAGGACGAACATCATCCGACAGGCGACGACGCATGTTAGGGTTCGTGACGACACGCATTCGGCCTCTCACCGAGGAGATCATCAATGAAATCGTTGAGCTTGCAGGAGGCCGGCGTGCCCATCCCAATCACGACCGACGAGCTGCGAGCTCTGAAGCAATATCGGACACGATATCACGACCTAACTTGTAGCTGCGATCATCGAGGAAGGATAAATCGCCAGAAATACGAGACCACACAAACAGGGTGGCGATGACGAGCTTTGCTCTGGTTACCTCGTCCGACGTGGTGATCCAGGCTTGGGCGTCACCTTCGCCGTCGCGATCAATAAGAGAAATGGATGGCAGCTCCATCCCGGCATAGACATTGAAGTTAAGTGGCTTGTCAGGCATCGCGTTCTCCCAAAACGCATATCGATACCAATATCGTTCGCTGTGGGCGGAAATTGCACAAGCCGAAATCAATAAAAAATCAACGAGTAGTGGGATATCAGGTGCGCAACCAGGAGGGTTTGCATGCCGATCATCGCGAAAATAGTAAGCACCACCGGGGCTGTACGACATGTAACGCTGTCGGACGATCCTTCTGACCAGGAGATCATCGATGCGCTAGGCGGCAAGGTCGGTGACGATTACGATATGCTCGGCCAGGCCAATGGCTACGAGGTGCTCCGGCTGAAGAACGGAAGCACCGACAAAATAGTGATCGGCGCCCCCCCGCAGAACTCTGCTCCGATCAAGCAGCGTGCCAGTTGCACCATTTCCGATACGAACGCGGCAAATCTAGCTAAGAGCTTTCCGTAATAGCTAACCGCTGACATCACATACTGCTGGACATAATATGCTCAATAAAGACAGATACTTGGTCGTTCGAGAGAGCGACTATGATGGCGAAGCTATCGAATATTTTCCGCTCCGCGAGTTTCCTCACCCAGCCGATCTCGTGGAAATTTCGCCGATACCTCTGGAATTCAATTCTATAAAGACAACCTCAGGCAAATGCTTTCACAATGCGTTTCTCGTGGCGAAAGCGAGCGATACGTACAGCATCGTCTTCTGCTACTACGGACCCGATCACAGCGTCACGCCGCATGCAATCGTTGAGCAGAGTGGTATCTATTTTGACGTCTCGGTCATGTCGGCGTCCGAGAATACGAAATACTATCGCTATGCGTCGATGAGTTATCAGGAATATCTCACGGAAATGCGTGCTCAAGTGCGTGCCGATTTTGACCCTGACAAGCACGACTATTTCCCTATATCCGTTGACAAGGACGGCCGGTTTGTTTTCGTGGTCGACGACTAAATCCCCAACGCAGCAATTTCCTGCGCCCAGGCATCCATGCCATCCTTGATCAGCGTGTAAACCTTCTCGGTCGATCCGTCATTAAGGGTGAGCGCCAAGTACGTGAAAGGCGTCAGCGGTCCGCTCAGGTGCGTAACACCCACGAAAAAGGCATGCCCTACGGCCTCATCGGGACGTTGCCCTTGCGATACGAAGAGGGCGGTCTGGCGGTTTAGCTGGCCGTGTTTGTGGCTGTCGTGGGCGTCCCTGATCTTTGCTAGAGCTGGATATCTCTGGCCGAGATCATCACGATAGGCGCGAGCCTTCCGGCCGATGTGATTTGCCACTACCTCAGCCATAATATCGATCTGCGAGATCGCATGAACGGCAAGGTGCTTCGACGTTTGGTTGGCTTTCCAATGTTCGGCTGAAGGCACGACGTATTCGTTCAAGAAGTCGGACGGGTGCACGAATTCGCTCCAAGCCTCGGATAGGGGACGCGCGAGAATACTGTAGGAAAGCGGCACTTTCTACGTGACCTGCCACTGAGAATTTCCTCCAG
>NZ_ASYA01000024.1:0-33600 GCF_001526585.1 Agrobacterium sp. LY4
CTGCCCGAATTCTCGCGACGCTTTCCGAAGGTGCGCCCCGAATGGATGTTCGAGAACCGGCAGATTGACCTGATCGCCGAGAGTTATGATGTGGCAATCGGGGGAGGTTTCGAACTGACGGCGGGTGTGATTTCACGCGCGCTCGCTCCGGCGCATATCATCGCGGTCGCCTCGCCCTCCTATATGGCGGGCAAGGTGCCGCCGCACGATCCTTCGGCGCTGCTGGAGCTTGATGGCATCGTCATGCGCTCGTTGCGCACGGGCCGCATCCGCCAATGGCAGATGCGCGATGCAGCAGGAGCGGAAGAGCCTGCACGGCTTCGGCAAACGGTGGTGGTCAATGACCCTGCCGCAATGCGCATGGCGGCGCTGGTCGGCATGGGGGTGACGATGATCGCCAAGCCCGACGCGTTGCCCTGTCTGGAAAGCGGGGAACTGATCCGGGTTCTGCCCCACTGGTATGCCGATGCTGGGCCGATCTCGATCTACTACGCCAACCGGACGCTTCTGCCGCTCAAGACCCGTGTGTTCGTCGATTTCGTCGTGGAAGCCTTCCAGCGGGAAAAATGGCCGGAACGCTTTGCCGGAAGCCTTGGATAGCCAAGGGAAGTTTGGGCTTTAGAAGAAGCCTGGGCTTGTCGCAAACTATCAAGTAGGCCGAGGTGATCCTGTGAGCCGTTGCATTTTCATGCTTCGTTAACCCTTTGCAGGCCGAAGAGACGCGCGAGCAGATCGCTCTGATCGTTGATGGTCCAATCGCCGGTAAAGCCAAAGCCTTTCCTGAGCCAGAGTATCGCTTCGAATCCGGCAATGGTTCGACGTGTCGTGTTGAAGGATTGGAAGCCGCCGATCTTGGGCATGTTTTTCTCCACCTGAAAATGGTCGCTCTCAATACCTTGCTGCAAATGCTTGGTGACATAATGGACCGGGTTGGGATGCAAAAGCCCATCATCGACGACAGTCTTGATCGTTGACGGAAACGTGTTTGCGCCATTGGTACCGATCTTCCGTGGCGATAACAGAGGCTCGTCCCTGAGCATCTTTCGAAAGAACCGCTTCGCGGCATCAAGATCGCGCGTTGCGGTGAGCAGGAAGTCGATCGGGTTTCCATGCTTGTCGATGGCGCGGTACAGGTAACGCCAATTGCCCCTAATCTTGACGTAAGTCTCGTCAACTCGAATTGAACCACAATGCGGTTTGCGGAACCGGCCCAGCCGCTTCCCGATGACAGGTGCATAGGCGAGGAACCAGCGATTAATGGTGCTGTGGTCGACCTCGAAGCCGCGCTCGCGGAACATTTCTTCCAGATCGCGGTAGCTCAACGGATAGCGCAGATACCAGGTCACCGCCTGAACGATCAGCCAGGCTTCGAAGTGGCGTCCTTTAAAATCGTTCTTCGACTGGTGCTTCAACTTCTCTGCTATGGAATTCGGAATCATGGCCACGCTCCGCTACACGGGGAGCGAAATTTCTCCAGGGTTGGTCAACATGCTGTTAACTACAAAAATTTGCGACAGGCCCCTCATGGGTCTACCATCTGGTTCTCTTTCACCTTCGCGTGAAGTTACATCGGTCCATCATTCCTCACGAAATGCTTTCATTACCTGATCTGTAAATGGCTTCGTTAGGTAAGACCACGCTGAGCGCTCAGCCGTGTGGACGAAAACCTCAATTGGCATGCCCGGCATAAGCTTGAGATCTCTAATGACTTCCTGTTGGTCAATCATATCAACTGTCGCCAAATAATAGGGTTGACCGTTCGTCTTATCTATCACGGTTGCTGCTGCGACGAATTCGACAATTCCGAAAACCTCTGGAGTCGTTGCGCTGTTAAATGCGGTCAGTCTCATTCTGGCGGCCTGTCCTGGTGCTACTCGATCGATATCTGCCGGTGCGATCCGGAATTCGACCTTCATGTCATCAGTCTTGGGAACGACCGACATTATAGTTGCGCCTGCGCCTATAACGCCGTTGATCGTATGTATCTGCAGATCATAGACAAACCCATCGACGGGCGCACGAACTTCCATGCGTGAAAGACGGTCATATGCGGCGATTTCGCGCTCCCCCAGTTCGGCGAGCTTGGATTCGATTGAGACAATCTCTTTTTGAGTTTCGGATCGTGTTGTCTGGTCAATGGAGAGAAGCTTGATGCGCAACTCGCTGATCTCTCCTTCAGCCTCGGCCACACGGGCTGCCACTTCGCCGCTGGTCCCATCGATGCGGGCTACCTGCTTCTGGAGCTCGCGAAATTCCGATAACTTGATTAATCCGCCTTTGGCGAGCCTCTCGCTGACGCCGATCTCTTCGGTAATTATCTTCTTTTCAACGTCGTTTGCTTTCCGCTGCGAAATCAGTCCATCAATCTGGTCTTCGAGTTGGGATATTTGCATTTCCAGTTGCTGTTTCTGGTTCAGGATCATGCGGCGGTTTTCCTGAAACAGCTTCGTTTCGTTACGCGCAAGCTCGGGGACGATAGAGCCGTCGGAAAATGAAATGGTGTCCTTACCGTCACGTTCCGCCTCCAGCCGGATTTTCATCGCTCGCAACTGCGATAGCTGGCTTCGGATGATGGTCAATTCTACTCGAGTCTGAGTTTCATCAAAGCGCAGAAGCACGTCACCAGCCTTAACTGTGTCTCCATTGGCCACGGGAATGTCAGCGACAATCCCGCCGTCACGGTGCTGAATGGTTTTGACCTGATCTGGCACGACAAGCTGGCCCTGTGCGACAACCGCACCGGCAAGTTTGGCCTGAACCGCCCATCCGCCGACTCCGAACACGAGGAGAGCCGCCAGAATGCCTGACACGACGATGCGTGGCGCGATGCCGAAGGATTGTGCTTCTGGCGTGAATTGTTTTCTTGTATTTTTTTGTTCGCGCGTCATGTCCCTAAGCTCCCCTTATGTGGCTTTTCGCCTTACTCCAGTTAGGTCCTTGCCAGGCCTGCGTCGTCATCACGAGCCGCGAGAATGAAATCATCTTCAGTCAACGCCTGGTGGCTGTAGATCAGCAACTCGAGATCGTCCTGTTCTCCCGCAAGATCAATGACGGCGCGAACGACGGCAGTCTCGCCGTCCGCAAACTCGCTGTAGAGTCGGATGCGCCGGACATCCTGCTGGTCATTGATCTCACCCATGATTCGGTCGAACATCAGCCCACCGATTTCATCTGCGAGATCAGACAAATCAATCCGATCGCCGATCTGGAAGTCGAGAATTTTGTCCCTTCCTTGGCCATCGTTTAAGACGGCCTCCACCGAGCGGAAAATGAAGACGTCGTTGCCTGCGCCGCCGGTCAGGAAATTAATGTCCGAATTGGCTACCAGCACGTCGTTGCCGAGCCCTGCAATGGCGGCTTCGAAGCCCTCCAGTTGATCAGTCCCGATTTCGACGCCTGTAGCCGTTCCTTCTTCGAGATCGATAATAACTGCTGTGATTGTCGCAGAAACGTCGTAGGTATCTATGCCATCACCACCGGAATACTGATCATTGCCATCGTCTGATCCACTGCTTGTGAAGAGAACGACCACAGTGTCATCGCCAGCGTCACCACTGACGGTATCGTTGCCTTTGCCGGCAGTAACGTGATCGTCGCCAGCTCCTCCAACCAAGAGATTATCCTCGTCATTGCCGTTCAACGTGTCGTTTCCACTGCCGCCAATAGCTGCTTCAAATCCGTCGATGTAGTCTGTCCCAATCTGCGAACCCGATGCAGTTTTGGCTGCAAGGTCAATTTCGACAGCCTTTGAAGCAGAGGACGCATCGTAAGTGTCGAAACCGTCACCGCCTGAATATGTGTCGTCACCGTCGTTGACGGCGGGAAGCTGCGCTGCTGCTCGCGCCTCCTCGGCTCCGGGACCGATGACGATGATGTCGTTGCCGGCGCCTGCAATTACCGCGTCGTGCCCAAGACCACTCGAAAACATGTCATTGCCATTACCTCCGTCGAGCAAGTCATCGCCCGCATCGCCGGAAAGGGTATCGTCGCCTTCGTCTCCGAACAGATGATCGTTGCCGGCTCCGCCACTGGCCATGTCATCACCATCACCGCCCGCCACGACGTCGTCACCTTCCTCGCCATACATTTCGTCATTGCCCACACCACCAAAGATGACGTCGTCACCCCCGCCACCGGAAATCCGGTCGTGGCCGCCCTCGCCATAGATCGTGTCGTTTCCACTGCCCCCCATCAGGGTGTCGTCGCCGTTGCCACCGTAAATAACGTCGTTGCTCTCGCGACCGTAGACGAAGTCATTTCCGTCAAGTGCCGCTATCACGTCATCTCCGGGCGTACCCAACAAGATGTCATCCTTATCGGTACCTTCGACTGGATGCGGCGCTGCTTTAACGAGGTCCAGCATTGCCGTCGCCGACACAGAACCAATTCCGTCGCTGACGCTATAGGAGAAGGTGACTTCGCCGATGTACCCGCGGTCGGGCGTGTAGAGCCAGATACCCTCGCCATAGGTCTGTATGATGCCGGAAGAAACCTGAAGGTTTCGAACTGACAAAGTGTCGTCATCTGCGTCGGTTGCGGCCGACGCCAGGTTGTCGAGAAGGATGAGCGCTGAAAGGTTCATCAGGCCGCTTCCAAGAAACACCCGTCCAGCCACAACCGGCAATCGATTTGGACGTGCGTTGCCTGCCGGAGGAGTGCTTTCCCCGGCGGCCGGTCCGTCATGGTCTCTCGGATTTTCATCTGGATCTGCACGAGGCGCTTCGGGCTCACTGGCGTTTTCGCTCCGCTGGTCTTTCGCGTGCCAGATGATCGGAGTCTCGTTGCCAAGCACGCCGAGTGGTGTCAGGGGTGCGAAATATCCGTTGATCCGATGGTTGTCGTTTGCGGACAGTGACTGCAGTAGCGACCGAAAGGAGTGATTATCAAGGTTCAGGTCGGCCCTTGCATGGAAGGAGGAGGGAAACGTAGTGGTTTCAGCCAAAAACCTTACCTTGCGTTCGGCATTGCCGGCTTCCTCGGCGACCTGGCGGAGATACGCGGCGACCTCTTCAATAATGTCGATGTTCGTAGAAGCCTCGTTCGAACGCGTTTCCGTTTCGGCCACTGGACCTTGAACAAGAGGGGCACGCGGGGCATTTGGTCCGTCTACTTGCGTTTCGGAACGGAGCTTTCCAAAAAAAGCGCCGATCGCGGCAAGAGCGACGGCCGGGTTCACTATGCTCCAGTAGCGCGGGACCGGTTTGTCGTGAAGTTCAAAGCGGTTTTTTGGCGCTATGGAGGCTGCCACGTCAGGCAGTCCCAGAACAAGTTTATCTTCCATTGTCTGTTCTCCTCCTGTTGCTTCTGAGCGTTGCAAAGGAACAAGTCTTATTCTGCTGCCAGAGTATTGCCGGACGATGCCTGCATGCGTGTGTGTTCCGAACGAAGCAGTTGCGGTTGTGGCCCTTTCACAATTTCGTCCTTCGGACCGAACGCCACGAGTTTTCCGCTCTGGACAACGCCAACCATGTCAACGGATTGCAGGGCGCTTGGGCGGTGGGCGACAACCACCACGATCCCGCCGCGACAGCGAACTGCGGCAATCGCTTTCATCAGTGCCTCTTCACCTTCGGCGTCAAGGTTGGAGTTGGGCTCGTCCAGTACCACCAGGAACGGGCTGCCATACAATGCCCGCGCAAGGCCAATGCGCTGGCGTTGACCAGCCGAAAGTGACATGCCATTTGGACCCAGGTCTGTTTGGTAGCCGTTCGGCAGACGAACGATCATATCGTGGATGCCTGCCGCCCTTGCAGCCTGCAGAATCGTATGTGCCTCCGGTGTTTCGGCAAAACGTGAAATATTCTCGGCGATTGTTCCGTCCATCAAGCAGACATCCTGCGGCAGGTAGCCGACATGTTCGCAGAAGAAGCTTGAAGGCCATTGCTTGAGATCCGCGCCGTCGATACGCACTGAACCGCGTAGTGTCGGCCAGATGCCGAGAATGGATCGGGCAAGGGTCGTCTTCCCGCCGCCGCTCGGACCGATCAGGGCGAGCGCCTGGCCAGCCTTCAGCTCGAAGCTTACGTCACTCAACAGGACTGCGCCGCTGTGTGGCGCGACCGTCGTAATACCTTCAATCGTGAGAGTTTCCTTCGGCGCAGGAAGATTCAAAAGTCCGGTCTTGTCGTCCAGAACGGCCAGTGTTTCCTTAAGACGAGCATGACTGCGCCGGGCCGAAACCATTCCCTTCCATTGCGCGATCGCTTGATCCACCGGTGCGAGGGCGCGTGCGGTCACGATCGAAGAGGCAATAATGGAGCCGGCCGACAATTCCCCCTTGATTGTAAGGTAGGCGCCAAGACCGAGAATCGCTGACTGCAACATCATCCGCAGAACCTTGGACAGGCCTGAGAACGTTCCGGAGATATCGGAGGTCCTGGTTTGCGTATCCAGGTGACGTCGGTTGGCACGCTCGAAACGGCTCACAGCACGATCGGCAATGCCCATTGAGTGCATGATATCGCTGTTTCGAGCGTTGGAATCGATGACTGCATTTCGCAGTACAGTTGATTTCAGCATCTCTTTGGCGTGACGCCGTGTCAGAAGTTCCGTGCAAAGCGTCAAAAGGCCAAGCACAACGGCCCCGCCAACGGTCAACATGCCAAGCATTGGGTGCAAGAGCCAAACGAACACCAGGTAGATGGGCATCCAGGGCAAATCGAAAAGCGCAATCAGGCCGGGACTTGCCAGGAATCCGCGGATCGTATCGACATCGCGGCCACGCTCCGTCGCTTCAGACGTGGAATAACCATAGCGCGGCATATCGATGACGACTTTGTGGGCCAGCGGGGCCAGTTGTGTATCGAGTCTCGCGCCAAGCCGAACCAGAATCTGTGAGCGCAGAATATCGAACAGCCCTTGGAAAAGATAAAGGCCGATTGCAAGGCCTGACAACGCGACAAGCGTCGACACGCTTCCGCTGGTCAGCGCACGATCATAGATCTGGAGCATGTAGAAGGCGCCGGTCAGGGCCAGAATATTGATGATGCCGGACAGACCAAAGACGAACATCATCAAGCCACCCATGCCATTTATCTGGCTTTCTTTTTTGTTGCAGGTGCCACTCATCTGAAAGTCCCCCTGGAAACTTTGCCGAGATTCGGCGTTAAGTCCGCGGCATGTCCGGAGTGATCGCGTTGACCCAAGACATCCCATTTCACTTGCAACGCCGGTGCCAGTACTCACCGGCGTTGGGATTTTGAAGCTAACGGGAGGCGCTGCCTCCGTTCGTTCGCGGTTGCTCAGGAAACCCCGGAGAAGTCACTGTTGGTCAGGTGGTGCTTTCCGGAAACGGCCAGTTCGAAGTCAGCATTCCCGTCTGCATCGGTATGACCACGAATGACCGTGAAGTCCTCTCCGTCACGAACTTCGTGCGTAATTGCAATTCCCCCCGTCGCAGTCAGCGATGCTGGACTGTTGATCGTAAAGGTCTGCTTGCCCGAAGCACCCGTGTTGGCGTCGATTGCCGCGAAGTCGATCTTGTCGCCAGGCTGGAAACCGTAGATTGAGTCGCCATTGGCTGCACTTGTCGTTGTGAACTGGAAGGTGTCGTTGCCAAGACCGCCATCCATCACGTTCGCCGCATTCGAAGCAGTGATCACATCATGGCCGGAGCCGCCCACGAAGTTCTCGAAGCTGTAGAACGCGTCGTTTCCTGTCGTTGCGCTAATGACGGTGCCGTGTCCCATAAGGCCCGTGCCTAGATTTACGGTCAGATTTGACGTGGAGACGGAGTAATCGAGCGTATCCTTGCCGCCATCGCCCCAATACCGGTCATTGCCGTCGCCGGCTGTTGCAAGAACGATATCGTCCCCGTCGCCACCCCAGGCCTGGTCGTCACCCGCACCACCTTCGATGGTGTCGTTGCCGGAATCTCCGAAGAGAAGATCCGCCCCGCTATTTCCGAAGAGCACATCGTGGCCGGCGCCGCCATGCAGTTCGTCGTCGCCGCTGCCACCGCTCGCAACATCGTTGTCCGCAGCTGCAACTATGACGTCGTCACCGTCTTCGCCCCTCAGAATGTCGGACCCTGCTTCCCCGGAAAGGATGTCAGAACCGCCGCCCGCGAGGATCGTATCGTCGCCGCCCTGGCCGGCGAGCACTTCACCAGACGCTGTACCGATCAGTGCAACGGCTGCGATCGGGATCGAGACAATCGGTCCGTCGTCATCGTCGTCTTCGTGCGAGCAGCTGTCATCATCGCCCTCCTCGCCGTTGCCATCATCACCGTCCTCTTCGTCGTCGCCGTTGCCGTCGTCATCATCGTCGTCGTTGTTTTCCTCCTCGTTGTCTTCGACGCGTGGCGAGAAGATATCTTCTTCAAGATTGGTCAGGCCGGTGTTCCGGGCGATGATGTCGGCAAACTCCTGACCGTCGATGAAGTTTTCATAGAAATCGAAATCGTCGAAACGCTCTGTGTAGTAGAAGCGGTCAGCTTCCTGCAGGCGATCGAACTGCTCCTGCAATACGACCCAGAATGTTTGTCCGACCATGCCGCCATTGATGTGTTTCTCGGCAAGTCCTCCGACCCAAAGATCGACACGGTCGATCCCCTTGACCACACCAGTCCCATTGGATTGCATTACAATCTCGATATCAGGATTGATTTCGCGAAAAGCTGCGATTTCGCCGGCTTCCAGAACGAGGTCCGGATAAGCCTGCCGGAACTGGGTGATTACGGTATCGGAAAGGCCGTTGCGGCTCTGGAAGTCGTCCCAGGATGTGTAGGCCGTCATTGCTCCTGCATAACCCAGCGCTTCTGCAACATAAGGGTCGGTGGATGCTGCGAGGTCCATGCGAACCTGATTGAGCGTTCCAAGTCCGACGTCCCAGCCTCGGGCAACATTGAAGGCAAACAGGTCCGCGTTGATACGGACGAGGTCGTTTCGCACGGCATCGACAATGTTGAAATCGACTGCTTCAGCGGGTTGTGTCGCGATACCTCCAAGGATCGCACTCACACCAAGTTGCTCGTAGCCTTCCTGCGGCACGTATCCGAACTGCGCAAGTGTGCTGAGCGGCAGCTTGAAGGCAGATGGATCATTGGTGGGGTTCAGGAAGGCATCGAACAATGCTACCTGGGTGGGGTTTCCATCTGCGTCAAGCACCGTCATGGTCTGGCCGATCAGCGAGTGGCCGACCCGGTAGACAGCCGCGGCGAATTCATGACTGATCGCAGCCGTGGCATTCGGATTGTATTCCGAAAAACCATGATCCCCATCTCCCCTGATCCCGCCGATCAGCTTGTCCGCAAACTCAGTGAAGACAACACGCTGATATTCGGCTTCATTGATCATCTTGGCGGCCTGGAACAGTTCCTCGGCTGTTCCATCAAAACCGGCCGCCTCAAGGCCTGCCACATGAAAATTGTGGTTTCGGGCCCAGATGGTGTGCATTGAAGTAAGGGCAAAGTTCTCGTTTGCCCGGCCATCGCCTGCCACGTAGTGATCGAGCAGGCTGATATAAGGGTTGGTGTCGAGAAGCAGTGCGTGCGTGCTACCCATGAAGTCCGAAGCAAGCCCGGAAACCATGGCTTCGTTGACGACGCCTGCCGCTACGAGACCCGGAAAGTAGGAGCGAAAGCTCACCTGACCGCCTGCGAGAGTGGGCGAGTGGAAAACGGTGTCGTTCTCCCAGTGATGCAGGATGAGATCACGCAGCGTCGGCATCAGCTTGAAGTTGGGGTTGGATGGATCCGCACCGCCCTGAAGCAGACGTGACCCGAGACCGCCCGATCCATCGCCCTCGCGCAGGAACTGGCCAACTAGATCATTGGAGCCGTAAGCCTGGTTCTGATCGACGAAAGGCGATGTCTTGTTTATGTGCTGTGGAACGCCATCGTCATAATAGGCGACGGTTGCGCGCGTCAGGTCAGCCGGATTGCCAGAGCCGGGGGCGCCGTTGCCAGCCGCGCCGATCTGGATCGTGCCATTTCCACCTTTGCCGAGAAAATCAAGGCCGTGGTCGAAGTACTGCCCGAACGCCATGAAGAAGATGTTGGCATCGGCCTTTGGAAGGCTTGCTTCCTGTGCCCCTAGAATATTGCTGATGTTGCGGGGATCGAGTCCGGCAAAAATCGGATTGATCGCGGAATTTCCAAAGTCGTCCGGTTCCCCGTAGTGAGATTGGGTGATGCGGATGAATGGCGTATCCACAGCGCCTGCCTCGGGATCTGCAGCGTTGTTACCATGACCGGACAGGGTGCGGACACCCGTTGGAACAGGGTCGTCGGAACCGTCCGGTGATAGGCCATTTACGAGCGCCTTGATGCCAGCGAGGTCACTCGGAGTGTATTCGAAGTGACCGGAAATATCATCACCGTCCTCGTCCGAAGTGGCTTCCTGGAACTGGGGCACGACGCTACCGGTAAAGGTTATCGAATGAGCCCCATTTGAGAAGGATTTCGTCCCGTTGCCATTATCGACGAGAGTATAGCTGGAAAGCTGCTGGCCTGGTGCCAGTTCGACCACGTCTTGCGGGCGCAGGGTTCCAACGATCGTATCGTCACCGCCATTGCTGCGGAACAGGATACGATGTGCTGACATCAACCCGGAAATGTTGACAGTCTCGTCGTCCGCTCCACCATTGATGGTGATCGTGTTGAAGCTGAGATTGGTCGGAGAAAAGTCGCCGATTGCCAAGACTGTATCGTTTCCCGCCCCGGTGTTGATGACGATTTCCTCGATGTCGGTCAGCTCTGCAATAATCGCGCCGTTGGTGGTGCCATTGCGCGTAATGACGATTTCCGTTGCCGTGGCGATCCCTGTCATTCCTGCGCTGACTGCTGCTGCGCGGGTATAGACACGATAGGTCTCGGCAAGTGCGGAGCCGTTGACAACAAAAGAGTCTCCGTCGAGGCCCTCAGCGCCGCCGTTCACGCTGTCCCGACCATCGGGTAACAGCCCCAGGAGGCTCGCGCTCCAGTTAATAACGTCGTCACCGCCCAAGGCGTTGATCGTGTCATTCCCGCGGTTTCCGGTAATGATATCCGCGCCTGCGGTACCAGTGATGACGGTGCCGACGTTGCTGGCGCTAATGACGTCGCCGACCACTTCGGTAGCCGGAGAAACGACTTGCTCAGCAGAGCCGAACCCATCGGTGAAGCTGACGACCACGCGCACCTGTTGGCCAACCTGAGGCTGCTGGGGAGTAAAGTTTGCCGAGTTAGCCCCAACATTTGCCCAGGTCGTGCCGTTGGTCGATGTCTGCCATTGGAAACTGAATGTTCCAAGGCCGTTTTCATCGGCGATTCCGGAGGTATCCGCAGTCAATGTCTGTGTCTCGGTGGGCGATGTGTCGCTAATAACCGGTGCACCGGTCGCCGCCCTGTTCACAAGGGCGACCTCGACGCCGTCGGAAAATCGCGCGGCTTCAATGTTCCGCAGGGTATCTACACCGTCCGACACGAGATTTCGTTCGGTCAACGGATCCACAACATTGCTGACGGTGTTATGGGTGACCGTGAAACTGCCGTCAACATTTCTGACAATCGTGTAGTTTGCACGAACATCGTTGAACTCTGCGGTATCAGTACCGGCGAGGGGTGTTGTCGATGAGACAATCTCTCGCACGATATGCAATTGGCTTGGCACGATGGTACGGGAGATCATCAACTCAAAGAGCGACTTTCCAGCCCAGGCTGGATTCTCATCTTCGGTAAAGACATGTTTCAGGCTGTCCACCGTTGCAATCTGATTACCGTCCGAGTTTTCGGCGTCGACAGGCGTGATGCGAATACGAACGTTGAGCCATGCGTCGCCATCGAGGAAGTCATCTCCACCATTGCCCCGCAGCGAGTCACTTCCTGCTCCACCGAGGAGAATGTTGCCCCGGTCGAAGGCAGTGATCGTTTCGGGATCAACATCAGCCGGAGCCGCTGCGATGAGGTTGCCAAGAAGCGCGCGCAGGCCCTCAATGCGATCTACGCCTGCCTGCGTCAAACCATCCTTGAAGAAGATGCCCTCTGTCGTGGCAACCGTATCGCCAGGCGCCAAGTCACCAAAGACCCGGTCGTCGCCAAGCAAGGTGTCATTGTAATTCCAGCCGGAAAGTGCTTCTGTTTTGTCGAAACGGTTGCGAAGGATATCTTCCTGTTCTGTGGTGAAAATCGGGATACGCATATCAGCGTAGGCGTTCATCTCCACATCCTTGAAGATTGCCCAGTCGAAGCCGAACATGCCCTCATTGCGCATGACGCTTTCGCCCTGGACCATAATGTCGTCGCCGGATTCCGCGTCGAAATCGTGTTCTTCATTCCCGGCAAACATGACATCGTGACCGACGATAGACGAATTGAAGAAGAGCTCGGAGTTGTCGCCGGCTGTCGTGTCGAAGCCGCCGCCCGCCTCCATCCAGTCGTCGCCTTCATTGCCCATGAGAAGATCGACGCCGTCGCCGCCAAGAATAAAGTCGTCGCCGTCGCCACCGAAAACTTCCGTGTCGTCGACGCCGACAAAGACGACATCCTTACCGGTTCCGCCCATGACGATATCCATGCCGTTCGAATTGGCGATCACGTCATCGCCTTCATCTCCCTTCATAAAGTCGCCGGTATCGCCCGAGTCGGTGATGACATCGTTGCCTGCTCCGCCATTCACGAGATCGACGCCGGCGCCGCTCTCGATCCGATCGTCACCTGCATCGCCCCAGATACCATCATCGCCGAAATCGGTAATGATGGAGTCGTTGCCGACGGTGCCGCCGACGACCACATGTTCGCCGCCCGTGAACCGTAGATAGTGTCCTGTTGTGCCGCTTTGATCCGTGCTGGTATCGGCGATGCTTTCGTCGACGTCGGCAGTGGTCAGATCATCGCGCTGGACTTTACCGAGACCCAGTGCCGCCATGATCGGATCGTCCCCGACAGGATCGTCCCCTACCTGGTTCGCCGTGTTGATCTCGAGGACGAAGTCGTAATCGGCGAAGACGTCGACGCCGAGGTGGCGGGCGATCACGTCGTCCCCGGTGCCTCGAATTCCGTCAGCGCCGGGCTGTGCGATATCGGTGTTCGCCATGATCATCTTGGCGAACGAATTCTGCTCCAGCATATTCAGAAAGTTTTGGCCCTGTGTGCGGGTCAGATAGTAGAACCTGTCACCGTCCTGCAGGTTTTCGAGCTGCATTTCGAAGATGGCATTGAATGTGGAGCCCAGCATGCCGCCGAACGGCATCTTCTTTTCCGCAAGACCACCGATCCAGAGATCGACGAGGTTGAGGCCAGTTTCCACGCCTGCCCATGTCCCGGTACCGGTCAGATAGGCAACGCGGTCGAGGGGGGCGTCGTCGCCACCCATGACAAGGGCTGTTGCGGCAGCCCGTTTACCGGCCAGCGTGGCTTCGCCGGTGATCGTCCCGTGTGTGCCATAGGCCGCGATGAAGTTGATGACGGATGCCGAGTTTTTCAGATTGGCGGCAAAATCAACCCAGTTGTCATAGGGTTTGAGGAAGGTGGAGCCGCTTGCCGCATAAAGTTGTGCACGGGCGTCGTTGAGTGAAGGCACGCCCGTATCGCGACCGCGAGCGATGTTGATCGCACCGAGATCCAGCGGCAGGCCAAGCAGGTTGTTGCGCAGGGAACTGACGATGAATTCGTCGATTTCATTGCCGTGCTCGACGACCATGCCACGTACGATGGCTCCGGCTGCCTGATCGGCACTGATGGTGCTGTTGAGAGCAAATGCCACAGGATTGAGGAAGGCCTCGATGAGGTTCAGCTCAGGCTCGGTCGCTGCCGTTTCCGTACCATCGGCGTTCAGGAAAACGCGTGGCATCCCGTCGGTCAGCATGGAGTGCCCGAAGCGATAGACCGTATGGGCAAACTCGGCAAAGATTGACGAATTGACATCCGTTACCGAATTGAAAACAAAGACGTCAATCGCCGGCTGAATCTTGCGTGCGAACTCTTCGAAGACAAGGTGCTGATACTGCATTTCTGTGGCGAACCGGGCTGCCTGGAACATGCGCTCGCCGTCCCAGTTCAGTCCTTGCGCATAAGCGAGCTGATCAATCGCCGGAAGGTTTTCAAAGCCGGCTGGAAGGCCGCTGATATCCGTTGCCAGCCATTCGTTGATGAAGGCGACATCGCCGCTTTGCAGGATCGTCAGTTTCTGGGAATCGACCTGACGATTGTGCTCGGAGTGGAAAATGTGATGAACAGCAGTCAGTCCGATGTTCTCGTTACCGCGTCCATCACCCGTAATGAAATGACGCTCCAGCAACTCGTTGTCATAGACACCGGATGCAAGAGGCCCACTGTTGACAACATCATCTGCGTCCGCAGTTTTCAACGCACCCGTTTGGCTGTTGAAGGGGTTGGCGTTGTGCGCGATGTCGTCCAGGAAGGCATGGCCGGTGCGCAGCGCCAGCGACGCGAATGTGTTGACAGGTGCCGAGGGTGTACCTGAAACGACCGCATCGTCGGCAGTGTTTGGAATACCGTCTGCACCGATACCCGTTACAACCTGCGCATAGCCCGTCAAAGGATGGGGAATGAAATTGCCGTATTGGTCGGTGCGGATCAGAGGCAGGTTGACGACGTCAGCATCACTTAACTGGATGCCGAGGAATTGCAGGGCGTTGGCCTTGATGTCTGCCCATGTTGGAAGGCCACCATGTGTTCCGGCGGGAGAACCGGCTGGGGGCGGGCCGTCAAGCAAACGACCTGTCGCGACAGTGACGCCTCCGATTGTTGCGTATTCACGCAGGAAAACCTGATGGGATGGATGTGAGGTGTAAGTCTGGTTTTGGTCCACGAACGGAGTTGTGGTGTTGCGGGCTTCGTGATGTGTGTCATCAGCCGTTCCAAGTACACCGTCTGCACCGGGGCCATCAACAGGGTCTGCTCTGGTGATAACCATGAAGCGCAAGCTTGGGGGCAAGTCGTCGGCTGTTCCAGGAAGCCCGTCAGCGCCGAGCACCAATGGATCGTCGCCCTGTAGCGGGATGAATACCGAGCCGTTGTTGCCCTTGCTGATCAGGTCAAGACCATGGTCGAAGAACTGGCCAAAAAATGTCATCCACGCATTGAACGGGGCCGAGAGGCCTTCGTCAGGTGCAATGTTCGGGATTGAAGCAAGGTCGGCATTGGTGAGGTACACACCGTTAGTGCCAAGAGGTTGTCCGGGTGCCACGGGCACCATGCCGGGGTTGGCCTCTTCCCATGCCGCTACCGCCAGAGGATTGTTGAACCAGGCTGATACAGCAGCCGGGTTGTTGATGCTCATGTCGGAAATCAGGTTCGAGATGATGCGCGGGTCTGCGTCCGCGACGTTGCCTGTATGACCGCCATTTGATGGGGAAGGCGTGCCGACGACGCTGTAATCGGTGTTCGTCACCACGGCGGGGCCTCCAAGCGACATCGTGTCGCCATCGGCATCGTTGCGGAAATTCGGATCAAGCGCACGCGGCATGGCCTGATCGGCGGCCCCCCAGAGTTCGCGGCCTGCCACGATGTTGTTGTAGGTGCCATCAACGGTACGAAGACCGACCGGCACATGCGGGTCGGGAATGGCGCGAGGCGTTGCCGGGTTGCCAAGGTAGAGACCTGTAACTGCATCGTATTGTGACCGGTCGGAAATCACCGTTCCATCAGGGTTGAGGCGGATTTCAGTGAGCGGAACGCCTGAGGCGTGGACTTCCGCGACCTTGATCTGGTGAAGCACAAACGCCAGATCAGCCTGGTTGAGTGTAAAAGCAGCCATTTTCCCCTCCGAAGCGCTTAAGCGCTAAAACGCCGTTACATTGGATGGAGGCTTTGAATGTTTCCGATTGGCCACCAGGCACAATCACAATCTCCTCCATTCGCTCGGAGGGAGATTCCCCTAGCCTTCATGATCTCAGGTTGCATGAAACGCTTGCGTAAGAACACTTCACATGGTCCAGTTCTTTCAGGCCCATTGGTCCCAACAGTTCATCGGACCTTGGTCTGGTGGTCCTCAGCCCAAGGGTGACGTGATCTTGCGAAATTCCGAATTTTAAGTTAAATTGCTGAAATAATTATATAATCGTAGCAGAGTATGCCTGCCTGAATCTTGTCGAAGCTTAAATCCGGGACCTTTCGGTCTCTCATGAATGCGAGTTCGACGAGGTTTGTGCATCGAACATCAGCAGGTTGGGACATGAGACATTCGCTGTCTGACGATACTGGTGAAGAAGCAAAATCGCATAGTGGATCTCCTGGAAAATGGAGATCGTCCTTGCGACGTTTGACAGACTGGTTCCGGGATCTGCATCTTTCGACACAATTCATGATCCTGATGTCACCGATCGTGATTGTGTTGATGTCGTGCCTTACGTTCTGGTCTGCCGATCGGGTTGAACGCGCCATGCTCGCTGGAGCTGGCGGGGTTGGAGCTCTTTATCTCGAAACCTTTGTTTCTCCCCTTATCAAGGAGGCTGATCTCCACAAGGACACGATTGACCCTGTCCTGGTCTCGCACCTCGAAAACCTGCTCGGCACAGGGCCTATCGGTCAGCACGTTCGCACGATCAAACTTTGGCGGGCCGATGGCAGTATATTCTATGCGACAAACGATCAAAAAATCGACCATCCAAGAGTGTTCGATGAGTTGAGGTCGGCCTTGTCAGGTGAGATCGTTGTATCCCGTACGGAGGTGGAGAAACATGTTTATACCGGCGAGGAAAAGCAGAACCTTCTGTTAGAGGTCTACGCGCCCCTTCTTCGTGACCGGAATGGCAAGGTCATTCTCGTTGGAGAGTTTTACGAAGAACCGAATTATTTGATCGCTGAGCTTCGCTCTGCGCGGCGCGGAACATTCCTGATTGTGGCCGGCGTGGCTTTGCCAATGCTTGGATTGTTGTATCTCATGGCACTAACAGCAAGCCGGCTGATTGCCCGTCAAAAGCGAGCGATCGAGGCGAACCTCCTGAACGCCCTGGATCTGTGGGAGCAAAACGACAAGCTGAGGAAAGCAGCAGACTATGCCAGACTCGAAGCCGGCAAGCTGAATGAGAAGATACTCGACCAGATTGGCAACGATCTGCATGATGGCCCAGTGCAGGTTCTCACCCTTATAAGTCTTCGCCTGAGCGATATGATTGCAGAGCAGCGCTTAAGCGGAAGGAAGGTCAACCCTGATCTTGAAAAGCTGTTGAATTTCGTCTCAGGCGTTCTTGCGGATCTGCGCAAAATCTCCGCCGGCCTCTCATTGCCTGAACTTGACGAACTCAGCTTAAGTGAAACAATAAAGCTCGCCGTGGCACGCTACAGGGATCTCACAGCGTTTCCCGTTGAGATGGACGGCCTGATACCGCACGAGATGTACCAACCCCACCTGAATGTCTGTGTCTATCGCTTTATTCAGGAAGGGTTGATGAATGCATTCCGACACGCGGCCAATAACAGGCAGAGGGTACGATACCGCATCCACGATAACAAACTCATTATCGTGGTGGCTGATGTGGGGGAGCGTGTTGTGCGTCCAGATCAAAATGCGGCAGCCCGAGTGAAACTTGGTTTGACCAGTCAGAAGCGACGTGTAAGGTCATTTGGCGGGAAAATGCGGATATTCAGGCGCGCGGCGGGAACAATCATTGTCGCAGTTTTGCCCATCAATCAGCTTTCGTCGGACGAGATGATCTAGCGGCCGTCTGGCGCAGAGGCTGTGGAAATTTTGGGCGTCATCCTAGTTGAAGAGATCGCGTGGCCCACCGATTTTTTGTGCGGCGAGAACGGCCTCGACACGATTTCGTACGTCGAGCTTCTGCATCAGGATCGTCATGTAATGTTTGACCGTTTTTTCGCTTATGTCGAGACTTCTGGCTATTTCACGATTTGTCTGCCCTCTCATGAGGTAGGAGACAATCTGTTCTTCGCGAACGCTTAAGCGCTTCTGCTGTATAGCTTTCTGTCTCGCCTCTGCCGCTTTCATCGACATGATGACCCTCGTTGCGAAGCCAGGCGTCATATATGTCTCGCCGTTGTGCGCGGCAATAATTGCGTCGTGAAGGTCTGTTGAACTGCTTCCTTTAAGTACGTAACCGGAAACGCCACAATTGAGAGCTTTGATCGCTGTCTCGATGCTGGAGGTCGCCGTGAAGATTACGACCTTGGTTCCCGGCATTGTCTGAACAATCACCTCAATCGCCGCCATCGAGTCGCCGGGCATGCTGAGATCAACGACGATGACGTCAGGCGAAAGCTGTTCAGTGATTTTGATTGCATCTACAGCGTTGTGGCCCTGACCAACAATTTTGAGATCTTTTTTGTTCGAGTAAAGACTTACAAGCCCTTCAAGAAGAATAGGGTGATCGTCCACAAACGCGACGGATACAGGTACGCTGACAGGTGATGACATTGATGCCGCCTCACACTTATTTTGACTGAGAAGATACCACAATAGAATCGGTGTAAACAACTCGCTATAAGTGAATATATTTACGGAAAAGCGAGGCTAAAGTATTACTGCCGGATTAATCATTTCGTGTTATTTGATGGCAATTCCGTGGAATTGCGTGTCAGCGCGCGCGACATTTCCTGATGGTGCGGTTTGGCGTGTCCTTTGGCGCGCGGCGGTTGAACGTCGGCAACGCGCCCGCTTAACTGTCATAAGGCAAGTCGTTGCCCCTGCCTGGAAGCAGACATCGTCTTGGAAAGGAGCCCTGTCGCCTTCGCGCCAAAGGAAATCATATATGTGGCAGTCGCTCGCGAAAATGACAGCACCTGGCGAGCCAGCAGCCGTCGATTTCACCTACAACAGGTCACCAGCGAGTTTGACAAGGTGGGCGACTGATGTTGCCTTCATCTTTCGCATCATGTGGCCTCTGTGTAGCTTCACCGTTGGCTCTGCAAGCTGCAGCTCTGCTGCAATCTGCTTGTTCAGTTTACCGGCGATCACCAATGTCAAAATCTGTCGCTCGCGTTCAGTCAGCGTCATATACCGTGCTTGGGTGGCAGCTTTCGCTGCTTTTTCATCGCGGCGAGCGGCGTCATTGGCGATTGCGCGGTTGACGGCGTCTAGCAGATCCTGCTCACGGACCGGCTTACTGAGAACGTCAATGGCACCCGCCTTCATCGCCCGCACCGCCATGGGCACATCGACATGGGCGCTGATCAAGACTACGGACCGGGGAAGATCGCTCTTCGCCAAAACCTCCTGAAACTCCAGTCCGCTCTGACCGGGAAGGCGGATGTCGAGGACGATGCAACCGGCCTTTTCGGGATCGTCTGCAGCTATGAAATCCTTAATCGAGCCGTGTACCTCAGCGGCGAGCCCGACGGACTCGAAGAGGCCCTTTAGGGCTTCGCGCACGCTTTGATCGTCATCTATGACGATGACAGTGGGTTGCCTGTTCTTCCTGTCATCGATCAACGGCTGCGTCCTTGGAATTCGAGAGCGTGAAGGTGAATGAGCTTCCGCGAGGATGATTGGTTGTGGCCCAGATCCGCCCGCCGTGAGCTTCAACAATGGAGCGGCAGATAGAAAGACCCATCCCTATCCCGTCAGATTTCGTCGTATAGAATGGCTCAAATACCTGCTCGAGCTGTTCCGGCGGTATGCCACAACCTGTGTCGGAAACACTAACCTCGACTTCGCCCTCTGGACCTTGCCTACAACTGACTGTCATGACCGCTTCGGCGCCACGAGGTGTTGCTTCAGCGCTGTTCATGATCAGATTGAGAAGAACCTGCTGTAACTGGGTGCGGTCGCCCAAGATATCGACGGGTTCTGGCGTGAGGTCCATGACGATCTGCAAACCTCGCGATTGCAATTCTTCCCGAAGAAGAAAAAGCACATCACGTAGCGCCCGCTTGAAGTCGATCCTTTCCATCCGCACCGGCGATCTCCGGGCCATCCCGCGTATGCTGGCGACGATCTCGCCGGCGCGGTGGCCATCATGCACGATGCGTTCCGCGGCCAGACGAGCCTGTTCCAGATCTGTATGTCCGTCCTTAAGCCAGCGGAGGCAGGTTCCGGCATTCGTCACGATCGCCATGAGCGGCTGATTGATCTCGTGCGCAATGGAAACCGCCAGCTCGCCGATGGTCGTCAACCGTGTAACGTGCGCAAGGTGGCTCTGGCTCTGGCGAAGAGACTCTTCCGCCTGTTTGCGATCCTCGATGTCGACAACGACGCCGTACCATCGGACCACATTTCCTTCCGGATCGAGCAGGGGGCTTTGCTGCAGGTTGAACCACCTGTATTGGCCGTCGAACCGTCTGATACGGGCGTCTACTGGCTTAGGTTGTTTCGTCGCGACAACCTCTTCCCAACTCTCACGCATCCGTTCGACGTCATCGGGATGAAACATGCGATAGAAGCCGAAGCCGACAATCTCCTCGAAAGGCAGTCCGACGAAGTTGGTGAGATGCTGGTTCCAGTATTCGAGCTGCCCGTCGGGCGTACATGACCAGGCCATGGCAGGGATCGTGTTGATGATGAGCTTGAGTTTTTGTTCGCTCTCCCTTAGCGCCGCCTCACTCTCTTTTAGAGCGATCTCGGCCCGCTGCAGATTCTCGATGTCGATATTGACACCGAACCAGCGCACGACGCCATTCGCATCCGTCAGCTTTCGGCCTGAGAAATAGAACCAGCGGTACTGCCCATCAGCACCCCGAATGCGTCCTTTCAACCGGGTATGATCTGAACATTCGAGGTCGCGCTTCCAGATTTCCACCATCTCGGGAATATCGTCGGGATGATAGAGATCCAGAAAACCCCATTCGAGGATCTGGTCGGCAGGCCGCCCGGCATAGTCCAACCAACTCTGGTTGACGAAATCGGCGCTCCCGTCCGGGCGCGCTGACCACACGAGCACCGGAAGCGAATTGATGATGAGCCTGAGGTTCTCTTCGCTTGCCGCAAGCGCAGACTTCGTCTCCTTGAGCGCATCTTCAGCTCGTTTGCGATCTTCTATATCGAGAACGACCCCGTACCATTTGGCAACGTTTCCCTCAGAATCCAGCCGAGGTTTTTGCCGGAGGGAGCACCAGCGGTATTCGCCGTCCGCGCGCCTGAGCCGACCCTCGACTTCCCTTCCCGTCTTGGCAGCCATGATGCTCCGCCACTCGAAGGCCAGGCGGGTGGTGTCGGCCGGGTGGAACAGCCGATAGAAATTCTCCCCGGCTATCTCTGCGAGTGGCAAGCCGACATATTCGAGAAAGTGCTGACTGGCGAAGTCGAGCATGCCGTCGGACGTAGCCGACCATGCCATTGCTGGGATCAAATCGATGATCGCATCGGCTTCCTTGTGCTTGTCCAACTTTGTCCCTCACCGGTATGCGCGGCGCAACCGCCCTGCTTCAGGTTACGCGGTTTCGCGACGCCGCGTTAGGCGAGATTGATAGACGAAGGTCTATTTTCGCACTGCCTTGGTCTAGTTCTATGTGACCTAGATCGCAATTGAGAGCAGGCTTGAACCGGTCTATTCACAATAAAACCGAGTGGGTTAGCCCAAGTGGCCGCCCATCCCGGCCCAGGTTGAAGCGCCTGTTCCGACCGCAGCAGCCATACCTACGCATTTGCCAACACTACCAACATCGTCGATCGATCCGGAGGAACTCCCATGCCTCAACTTTCACGTCGCGCCTTCGGCACCCTGCCGATCGGCCTCATCGCGGGGAGCCTTTTCGGCGGCAGCCTGATAAGTTCCTCCTCTGTCCATGCGGCGACGCGGGAGGCGGCAAGCGCACCTGCTACGGTGACCCCGCTCGCACAGATCCGCATCGGACGGTTCACCGTGACGGCGCTGACGGACGGGTATGCAGACATGCCCTATGACTACTTTCCGGGACGCTCGGCGCCCGAGGTCGAAAAGGCGGCAAGCGCACAGTTTACCGCCCGGCCGAGTGGAGTTCGGTTCCTCTTCAATCAGTATCTCGTCGAGGATGGGGAGCGCCGCATCCTGATCGATGCTGGTGCGGCAGGCTCGATCGGACAGACCGGACAATTACCTCAGGCACTCGCTGCGCTCGGTCTGAAGCCCAGCCAGATCGACGCTGTCATCGTGACGCATATGCACCAGGACCACATGGGCGGGCTGGTCCTGGGAGGCAAGAACCAATACCCGGAAGCCGAGCTTTACATCGATCGTCGCGATGTCACCCATTGGACCGATCCGGCCAAACGCAACGGAGCGCCTGACTTTCTACAGACCAGCTTCAGAATGGCAGAGGAGGTCGTGCGGCTATATCCCAGGCTCCAGGCGATCGACGGAGAGCGGGAAATCGCGCCGGGCGTTTCGATCGTCGATCTGACCGGCCATACGCCCGGCCATATCGGCGTGCGGATCGAAGATGGCGGCAAGAGCCTGATCATGGTTTCGGACATGATTTTTCCGGTCGTGCACCCGGCCGCGACAGATGTGTTCTTCCTGTTCGAGCAGGACCGTGCCGCTGCGAAGGCCATGCGCGATCGCTTCCTTCCGCGTGCCGCATCGGAGGGAGCGCTCATCGCCGCCACGCACATGCCGTTCCCTGGGCTCGGCCGTGTCGTCTCCGATCGCGGGCAGATGCGTTGGGAAGTCGCAGACTGGGCCTTGCAGGACTGACTTCCGCACTTGGCGACCTTGAAGGCAGAGATTGCCAAGCCCAGAATTCGGCTTGCCAAATGGGTAGATCCAGGCTCGCACGGGGATGCCCATGAAAGCCTGGCTGAGCAAGGAGATTAGGCATGCCATATCATTTCCTTGAGGTCGCTGTGACGCCTAGCGTCAGGGCCGCCCAGGCTGAGATGGGCGTAGAGCAGATTTGGCTGGGCAGTGACAGCCGCCCTTCAGACACCTTCACCGAAGACGAGATCGCCTTCATTGCCTCATGTGACAGCTTCTACATGGCATCGGTCTCCGAAACGGGTTGGCCATACGTTCAGCATCGTGGAGGGAATGTCGGCTTCCTCAAGGTCATAGATCAGCGAACAATGGCCTTCGCCGACTACCGGGGCAACCGTCAGTACATCAGCGCCGGCAATTTTGCGGCCAACGATCGGGCCTGTCTGTTCCTGATGGATTATGTGCGGCGGGCTCGGCTCAAAATCTATGCCTATGTGGAGCGACTTGCGCTTGACGCTGACCAGGAACTCACGGAACTGGTGTCCGACCCGACGTACAAAGGAAGGGCTGAGCGGATTTTCAAGCTCCGGCTCGAGGCGTTCGATTGGAACTGCCCGCAGCACATCACTCCACGCTACACCGAGCAACAGATTGAACAGGCGGTCGCTCCTCTTCGTGAGCGGCTGCAGCGACTGGAAACCGAGAACGCCACCTTGCGCGCGCGTCTGGAGAGCCCCGAACCATGATCGAAGCTGAACGATCACCTCTTCCCCGTTTTACATTCGAGAGCGCAACCGAGAAAGTCAGGCTTGCCGAGGACGGCTGGAACAGCCGCGACCCTGCCAGGGTCGCTTTGGCTTACAGCGTAGACAGCCAATGGCGAAACCGCGCTGAATTTGTGACCGGACGGGAAGCAATCCTTGCGTTTCTTTCGGCAAAATGGCGGCGAGAGCTGGATTGCCGATTGATCAAGGAACTCTGGGCGTTCGGCAGCAATCGGATCGCCGTCAGATTTGCCTACGAGTGGCATGACGACAGTGGCAACTGGTTCCGATCGTTCGGGAACGAGAACTGGGAGTTCGACGATCGTGGCCTGATGCAAAGGCGCTATGCCAGCATTAACGACCGGCCTATTCCGGCCGCCGACCGCAGCTTCCGCTGGCCGCTTGGCCGCAGGCCAGATGATTACCCCGGTCTCAGCGACCTCGGTTTTTAGTCGAGCACAGCCAGTCTCTCTTTGCCCTCAACGGCAGCGGCTCAGGAGCCTGTCTTGGATCCTCGGTTTTCAGAACGCATTTTCCCAATGCACGAAGACGCCATTGAGGCCGATGCCTTCGTCAGCCTGCACAGGCTTTCACCCGAACATCTCCGGGCTGAGGAGGATTTCGGATGCCTTGTCATCAACGGCGGATGCACGATCTCGTTGCCAAGCGCACCGGCGATCGGCCTAAATCGTGTTCTGGGGCTGGGCTCTGTCGAAGATCTGGACAAAGCATATCATTGGATGCGAGCAAAGGCGGGGAACCGCTTCCTGCAATTGAATGTGGACGCTGTCTCGGACGAGGTGAGAAACTGGATCCAGACCAAGGGGCTGCCCGAGCACAGTCCCGGATGGGCAAAGCTTACCCGCAGCGCGCCTTTTAGCAACCTCGATGCGCCGGTCAGTGAGCGCACCCGAAAAGTTCAAGGCGACGAAGCCCTGCTCTTCGGATCGATGATGTGCAAGGGTTTCAACTTCCCGCCAAGCCTGACCGCCCTCTGGTCCGCCATTGTGGGTAAAGAGGGCTGGTCGTGTTTTTTCGCTCTTGATGATGAAACGCCTATCGGCACCGGCGCCATGTACGTCTCGGGTTCATATGCGTGGCTCGGTGGCGGTACCACAGTCCCCGAGTTTCGGAACCGGGGCGTTCAAAAGGCGCTCATCCAGGCTCGCACCGACTACGGTATCGCACAGGGCGTTTTGACGTTCGTCGTCGAAACAGAAGTACCCTCGGCTGGCAAGCTCAATATCTCCTATGACAACCTCAGAAAAATGGGCTTCCAGCACGCGTACAACCGGAAGAACTTCAAGCTTTAGCACATCTGGCGATCTTCTTTCAGGCCAGCGGGTGATTTTCTGGATCGTCACACAAAAGCCTGTTCCTCAACGGTTTGAGGGCAACTACACCGCGTCCTGATCATCGCAGGTGATGATGCCTGGAGGTCTTCCCCGACGACATAGTGAACCGCCATCTCTCTTATGTTGCGCCTCAAGCCTCTATGCAGCACTCCGCTGGCCTCCCGCTTAGGGCGTAAGAGCGGAATAGTTACCGCTTCGCGCCCCCATGTCGGTCGTCACGTCAAATTCGATCGTTTCCTCGAAGCAGACGTAGATCAGGCACTTGAAATGCGCACTTCTCTGATGCTCCTAGCCGACATTTGCGTCGATCCAAGCGCGCGTCTGCTCAAGAACCTCGTCAGACAAGTCAGGATCGTCAACTGCCCTAGCGAGGATGACGGCTCCGATCATGGCCGCCCAGCTCCCGATCGCCGCGCGGCGGGCACCGGCCGAACCCCCGTCCGGAAGCGCCTGCTCAATACGTGCGACTTGGGAGCGCAGTCCCTCGGCCATGACGGCTTTCGCCGCGGGCGTCTGGTGACGAATGGCAGCCGCCAGGCCTGCCGTCGGGCATCCATTACCGGGATTATCCCGGTGACGCGGCGCCAGATAGGAGCGGACGAAATCGCTGAACCCGCCACCTTCAAAACTGTCTGCGCCGAGGGCGTGCGCAAGGGTCTGCGCCACCAGATCGTCTTTTGAGGTGAAGTGGCCGTAAAAGCCGCCATGGGTCATGCCGGCTGCTTTCATGACCTCCGCGACGCTTACAGCCTCGAACCCCTTGTCCTTAAACAACCGGCTGGCGACATCCAGAATTCGGCGTCGGTTTTCCGCCATCTGTTCTCGGCTGACCTTCATTTCAAAATTCTCCACGACGGCTGTTGAC
Source organism: Agrobacterium sp. LY4 (assembly GCF_001526585.1). NCBI lineage: Bacteria > Pseudomonadati > Pseudomonadota > Alphaproteobacteria > Hyphomicrobiales > Rhizobiaceae > Agrobacterium > Agrobacterium sp. LY4. The sequence continues at coordinate 25,491 of NZ_ASYA01000024.1, forward strand.
ATTTACATGATGGTCATCATATTTAACTCAATCATGATGATCGTCATGAATATAAGGTCAGTTAGAGAAAAGAGCAATCCAATGAGCCAAATTCCTACAGTCCTGATCACCGGCGCCTCCACGGGCATTGGCGCAACCTATGCCGAACGCTTTGCACGCCGCGGACACGATCTGGTGCTGGTCGCCCGAGACGTGGTGCGTATGGAGACGCTTGCGAGCCGTCTGCGCCAGGAAACCGGTGTGACGGTCGTTACCCTCCAGGCGGATCTCACCCAGGCGACGGATCTCGCCAAGGTCGAGACTAGGCTGCGTGACGATGCGCGCATCGGCATTCTCGTCAACAATGCCGGAACGGCGATCGGCGGGACCTTCATCGATCAGAGCATCGATGACATGACCAAGCTCGTTGCGCTCAACGCGACCGCACTTGTCCGGCTTGCCAGGGCCATCGCTCCGCGTCTTGCCGAGGCCGGTGAGGGTGCGATCGTCACTATCGGTTCGGTCGTTGGCCTTGCCCCGGAATTCGGCATGACGGTCTACGGCGCGACCAAGGCTTTCGTTCTTTTCCTGTCACAGGGACTTGCGCAAGAACTTGGGCCGAAGGGTGTCTACATCCAGGCCGTTCTTCCTGCCACGACCCGGACCGAAATATGGGACCATGTCGGCGCTGACGTCAGCAAAATGAACAACGTGATGGAAGTGGGCGATCTGGTCGATGCGGCCTTGGTCGGGTTCGACCGCCGTGAGCCGGTTACTATCCCGCCGCTTCCCGACGCCGGCCAGTGGGACGCATTCGACCTCGCCCGCAAGACCATGATGGCCAACTTCGGTAATGCACTGCCTGGCGAACGTTACCGTAACCCTGCCTAAAGCGCGTGCGCCCATCCCGATAGATGGCCGTTTCTGCGGCAACAATATAGGTAAATCATGATCGACAAGACACTTTTCGAACCCTACGCTCTCGGCGGCATCACCCTTGCAAACCGCGTCGTTATGGCGCCCCTCACGCGCAATCGCGCCGCAGCGGGCCTCGTGCCGAGCGATCTCGCCACGGAATATTATGCCCAGCGCGCAAGCGCCGGACTGATTATCACTGAAGCGACGCAGGTTTCCAGGCAGGCCCAAGGCTACCAGGATACGCCCGGCCTCTACACGCCTGAGCAGATTGAGGGCTGGCGCAAGGTTACCGACGCGGTTCATGCCAAGGGCGGACGGATCTTCGTTCAGCTCTGGCATGTCGGTCGCATCAGCCATGTTGATCTTCTTGGCGGTGACGCACCGGCCGCACCCTCGGCGATCCGTGCCGGGACCAAAACGTTCGTGAACAACGGTTTCGCCGACGTATCGGAGCCGCGTGCCCTTGAGCTTGATGAGCTTCCCGGCATCGTCAGCGATTTCCGCAAGGCCGCAGCCAATGCCATCGAGGCGGGCTTCGATGGCGTCGAGGTTCACGGGGCCAATGGCTATCTGCTGGAGCAGTTCGCAAAGGACGGCGCCAATGTCCGCACCGATGCCTATGGCGGTTCCGTCGAAAACCGCGCGCGCCTGATGCTCGAAGTCACCGCTGCGGTGGCGCAGGAAATCGGCGCTGAGCGCACCGGCATCCGGATTTCGCCAGTCTCACCCGCCAACGGTATCTCCTCCAGCGATCCCCAGACGCAATACAACTATATCGTCGATCAGCTCGATGCGCTCGGCATCGCCTACATTCATGTCGTTGAAGGTGCCACCGGTGGGCCGCGCGACGTCGCACCCTTCGATTACGGATCGCTGCGCGGCCGCTTCAGCAAGACGTATATCGCCAACAATGGCTATGATCTCGACCTTGCGACTTTGCATCTGGCCGATGACAAGGCGGATCTCATCGCCTTCGGTCGTCCCTTCATTGCCAATCCGGATCTCGTGGAGCGACTGCAAAGCGGCGCGCCGCTGGCTGAGATCAATCCGACGACGATCTACGGCGGAGGTGCTGCGGGTTATACCGACTATCCGCGCTTTACCGACACTTCGGGCATTTGAGCGATCAGGGGTCTCATTTCGGTGCGGCCCCTGTGATGCCGATCACCATCACCAATCCCTGACAATCAAAAGCAGCGCGGCCGGATGTCGCGCGCCAGATCGAGAAGAACGCTATGGCGACCGTTGCATCAAAAGAACAGAAGACTGCATTCGTGACCGGCGCCTCCAGCGGTATCGGCAAGGCGGCGGCATTGGCGCTTAGCCGCGCGGGCTACCGGGTGATCGGCACAAGCCGCAAGGCGGCACCCGGCGAGATCCGCGATGGCATCAGAATGATCGCTTGCGACGTGACCTCGGACGCTTCCGTTGCCGCCGCCGTGGCTCTGGCACATGTGGAACTCGGCCGCATCGACCTACTCGTCAACAATGCCGGCTACGCCGTATCCGGGGCCGCGGAGGAAAGTTCGATCGAGCAGGTTCGCGCGCTGTTCGACACCAACTTTCTGGGCGTCGTGCGGGTGACGAACGCAGTCCTTCCGATCATGCGTCAGCAGGGTGCTGGACGGATTCTGAACATCGGTTCGGTCGTTGGGCTTATTCCTGGTCCCTTCGGCGCGTATTACACGGCAAGCAAACACGCAATCGAGGGCTATTCCGAATCCCTGGACCATGAGGCGCGACCGTTCGGTATCCGGGTCGCCGTCATCGAGCCATGGGCGACGAAGACCTCCATCGAAGCCAACTCACCGCAGGGCGACCGCCCGGTTGCCGCCTATCGCGAGGTATTCGCCCGCTACCAGGCCGCGTTCAATGCAGCGATGGCGGCTGGCGACACGGCGGAGGATGTCGCAGCGACCATCCTTGCGGCAGCGCAGGCCCGGAAGCCGCGGCTGCGCTACCCCTCTGGCAAGGCTGCCCGACAGACCTCGTTTGCCCGGCGTTTCCTGCCGCGTGCGCTGTTCGATCGCATCCTGCGCAAGCAGTTCAACATCGCCTGAGATTATCCATTCACGTACCGGCCCGCGTGCGGGCAAGGCAGAGCCATCATGACCTACGCATCGATCAAGACTGCATCGACATATCGCTACCGCGATGCTCCCAACCGCTTCATCATGGCAGGCAACATCCGCTTTGCCTATCGCGAGCTTGGCCCGCGCGGCGGCGTTCCGCTGGTTCTTCTCAATCACTGGGGCGCCGTGCTGGATAATTTCGACCCGCGCATTGTCGATGGGCTTGCTGTCTCTCACCATATCATTGCGCTGGACTATCAGGGGATCGGCCTTTCCAGCGGAACGGCGCCAGTCACGATCGATGAAATGGCCCGCGATGTCATCGCCGTCATCAGTGAGCTGGGCTTCACCACGGTTGACCTCATGGGCTTCTCACTTGGCGGCTTCGTCGCTCAGGATATTGTGCTGAAAGCGCCCGACCTGGTGCGCAAGCTGATCCTCACCGGCACGGGACCTGCCGGCGGAACGGGTATTGCAAGGGTCGGAGCCGTCTCCTGGCCTTTGATCATCAAGGGCATGCTGACCTTGCAGGACCCCAAGACCTACCTGTTCTTCACGTCGTCAACCAATGGCCGCCGGGCAGCGAAGGACTTTCTGGCACGCCTCAAAGAGCGCCAGATCGATTGCGACGAGGAGCCGACACCACGCGCATTCCTGCGCCAGCTTAGCGCCATCAAGACCTGGGGCCGTCAGACACCGCAGGATCTGGGACGCATCCACATTCCCGTTCTCGTGGCCAACGGGGACAATGACATCATGGTGCCAACATCCAACAGCCGCGATATGGCGCGGCGCATCCCCAACGCCGAACTCGTGATCTACGAGGATGCCAGCCATGGCGGGATATTCCAATACCATGCCCAGTTCGTACCGAAAGCCCTGGCTTTCCTGGCTGCCTGACCTGACACTCGTTTCACACTGGAGAAAACCCGTGAAAGCCTTCGTCGTCGACAAATACAAGAAGAAGGGCGCGCTTCGTCTGGCCGACATGCCCGAACCTCAGATCGGTGCCAATGATGTGCTGGTTCGCATTGAGGCCACAGCGATCAACCTTCTGGATTCCAAGGTGCGCGATGGCGAGTTCAAGCTGTTCCTGCCCTATCGTCCACCCTTCATTCTCGGTCACGATCTGGCCGGAACGGTCTTGCACGTCGGCGCCAATGTGCGGCAGTTCAAGGCGGGCGACGAGGTCTACGCCCGTCCGCGCGATCTCAGGGCAGGCACCTTTGCAGAGTTGATTGCGGTCGATGCCGCAGACCTCGCGCTGAAACCGACAAACCTCTCCATGGAGGAGGCCGCCTCGATCCCGCTGGTCGGACTGACCGCCTGGCAGGCGCTGGTCGAAGTGGGCAAGGTCAAGCCAGGCCAGAAGGTCTTCATTCAGGCCGGTTCCGGCGGTGTCGGCACGTTTGCCATCCAGCTTGCAAAACATCTTGGCGCCACCGTGGCAACCACCACCAGTGCCGCCAATGCCGAGCTTGTCAAAAGCCTCGGTGCGGATGTGGTCATCGACTACAAGACGCAGGATTTCGAGCAGTTGCTGTCCGGTTACGATCTGGTGCTGAACAGCCAGGATGCCAAGACGCTGGAAAAGTCGGTGAATGTGCTGAAGCCCGGCGGGAAGCTGATTTCGATCTCTGGACCCCCGGACGTTCCCTTCGCCAAATCCCTGAAACTGAACCTGTTCTTGCGGTTCGTTATGCGGATGCTGAGCCGGGGCATTCTGAAAAAGGCAAAGAGCCGCAGCGTCGACTACTCCTTCCTGTTCATGCGCGCGCAAGGGCAGCAATTGAGCGAGATCGCCAAGCTGATCGACGCCGGCGCCATCCGTCCGGTCGTCGACAAGGTGTTCCCTTTTGTGCAGACGGCTGACGCCTTGGCTTATGTCGAAACCGGGCGCGCCAAGGGGAAGGTTGTTGTTGCCTTTGCACAATGACCGTCTCGCAAGCAGGCAGGTCGTTCTTTTCGAAGGATGATGTCCGCTTCGATGGCTCATGGGACAGGAGTGGACATTCTCCTCGCGGCCCCATACCGGCCATCCTTCTCGTAGACAGTTGACGACGATGATTGCGGTACAGTTTTCTTCGGACTGACGGCATCGAGCGCTTGCCGAAGGAAGCGCAGTCGGGTCGTTTCCGGATAAGCGCGCCGAAACAACCGACCCAAGATGCTCTCGATCTCATCCTCATTCGAATGGCTGCACGCAATCATCTCGCCGATACCGATCAGAACAGCGCCATGCTCTGGCAATTTGCCCGAACGCACACGATACCTGACAAGGCGCGTCAGAACCGAGCCATCGCTCTTCCAGAGCCCTCCGCCTTTTCGCAGCAGTCCTGTAACATAAGCTCGCTGTAGATGGTTGGCGTCTCCCGTGCCTTCGCGTCCCATCAGCCAAGCGACGGCTCTGAGGACACCGGGCGCGAGCTTTGGATCGGCTCTATCGTCCGTCATGGGTTGACCCGGAAATGTCCCGCCCTTTGGTAAGTCCATCGATGTAGAGCGCTGCGTCACGCGCCGCAGCCCCCTCCAGCCTCGATATGCAGAACGGCCATTTGCCTGCCATACGGTTCAGGCTGTTGGAAAGTAGATAGACCTCACGTTCGCCCTCGTGAGGCGTAAGCAGAAGATAACGGTCATGGAATGCCTGTCGCGGTCCATCGACCAGGTTGAGGACCGTTAGTCGACGGGCGGCATTGGGAATGCCGTCGCTTCGAAGGTCTCGCAGCACCGTTTGCAGTTCATTGAGCAGGTCTGGATTTGGTTCGTTTGTTTCCGGGTCGGATGTGAGCAGACTTGTGACGACGGTCAGATTGATGTCCAGACTCTCGAGCCGTAAAATGGCCCGCTTCAGCGTATCGATCCCGAAGTAAGGATCGACGATCGTGCCGGCGCTAACGCGCGCGCCATCCAGCAAACTATTGAAGTGAGCGATGACGCCGACTTCCTCTGAAATGCCTCGTTGAAACCAGCGGTCGCTGCCTGATGGGGGCACTAGCCTATGCGTAAGCGCCCGCATGGTGGTTCGGTGGATCTCGAAGGCCGTATCGTTTTCCGCGCCGATCATCGATCGGTTCGTGGATCGCGTCCGAACTTTAGATGCGCGGTCTTGCAATTCCGATCCGAGTCCCTGCGCCGAGCGAGTCAACGGGTCGTTGATAGCGAGCGTTGGTCCCATCGCAGACATGTTGAGACCGATACGGAGAAGAAGCGAATGCTCCTCGAACTGGATCAGCATGCCTGACGGATCAAAGACAGATATCTTGTAATGATCGAACGGGACCGCTCTCACTGTCTCCGACACCGCAGGCCGTAAGGCAGTCAACTTGGAGAAAACCAGCTCCGCTCCGAGTTCCAGTTCGACATGGACCGAGCAGCCCTCACGATCTGCTGCCCTGGCACATTCGGTTGAAGGCCTCCCTGCCATCATTGATACTGGCAGATGCACGTGTCAGGTTGTAAGTCGCAAGGGGCAAGCTTTTTCCAATCATTTACGAATAAAAAGGTCGTCGATGCCTAATAGGCGGAGTTGCATGGCCACAAGCGTTACTTATTTCAAGGGTTCTCTTGATGCCTGTATTCTCTCGGCGGCGTCTCCAGCAGATGCTTGATGATCTTTCGGCTTATCTCGATCAAGAAAAAGCCCGCGATCTCGTTCAGAGGCTCGAATCGAAGAAAGTCGATCAGGCGCTGCCAGGCGAAATGGAATTGGCGATGTTGTGGGCGATTTCGAACACCGGCGACATCGTCATCGAGCCGGAGTGGTGGGGTGACAACCGGCGGCCGGATGCTGTCTCCGAGACCATTGTGTTGGGCACGCAGGTTGCTGTTGAAATCGCGGCGGCCACGGATAATTCGATTTCGCCAGAAGAGGCGATGGATCGCGTTGCTCTTTCCATTGCTGAGTTCTGCAACCGGCTGTCGAAGGGAGCAGGCCATCACTTCTATTTTCGTTTCGGCGAGACCACAAAACGCCTCGAGGGACGAAGCTTTCGACAGGTTCTGGCTCCTTCTGATTTTCAGTTGAGTGAAGAGCTGGGGAAGAGGTTGAGGGAATGGGTACGCGAAGATCGATTTAAGTCAGAGAAAATCACTCTAAGTGAGCCAGGGCTTTGGGTGGAGGTGGAATGGAAAAGCTATCGCCAGATCCGATACCATAACATCTGGACATCCTTGCCGCCCCAGGCTTATTCGCTCGAAGAGAACCCGCTTTTCGCGCTTCTTCGCCGAAAGGCAGATCAACTCCGCGCGGCGACAACAGGAACAGTCCGCGTTATCGTCGTCGCTGATGTTGGATCAACCTTTTGAACCGCGTGGGTAAGATCGGGGAAAATGATCCGGGAGGACGAAATTTTTCTGCGCGGCAGATCATTCACCGCTTTGTCCAATTACACAGCCGGAAGATTGACGGCGTCGTTGCACTGAGTCCGAGAACGGAGCTGCGAATGGGGAGTAGCGAACGAAAATGGGTGGCTCGGGGCTTCTATACCGAGACCGGCGAAAATGCGTGTGTGGCGCTTGTGAAAATCCTTGAGGCCTTGCCACTTCCACGTTTCGCTGGATATCAGGCTAGGTCGTTATTCCGTCAGGGCTGTTTTTCACCGAAGGCAATGGGATGGTATCTGGGGCTAAGCATGGAGAGTAAACTTCGAGATAGGAATGATCCGAATAGCGGGCGACAGGAAAGCGTGAGAATTCCTGCACGGATGTTCTTGGATCTTATGGCGGGACGCATCACCGAGGCACAGTTTCGGTACTTCCTCGGTGAAAGAAATGGTGAAAAAAATTTCCTCGCCAATTGGCTCGACAAGGGCCTGACAATCTCAGGTGCGGAATTGGCGCCAAGGAATCTGGACGAGGAAAACGATCACATAATCCTTCATTTCAGTGATGATCCAGTTGCTCGCCCGTTAACAGTGAAAGGATAGACTTAGCAAAGGGGAAATCTCGTGCGCGGGTAAACTGGCACCAAATCGGTCAGTTCGTCACTTGAGGTGGATGTCCGAGTTGGGGCACAATGGACCAAGTGGAAATGATTTCCGCAGATGCGCTTATTAACTAGCTGAATTTGCAAGTCTCCATAGAATCAGGCCCCCGCAACCAATGTCAAAAATGACCTGCCACTGAAGTTTCATCCGGCT
>NZ_ASYA01000025.1:0-28983 GCF_001526585.1 Agrobacterium sp. LY4
GAATTCAAGCAGCATGTGGACCGGGTGGCGGCCGAGACGGTGGAGAAATTCGGTTTCTCCTCGCACTATTCCTATGTCGCCCGCGTCGGCCGCGGCCGTCAGATCGAACTCTTTTTCATCGTGCCGAAAAACTGGCCGCCCCGGCGTCTGGAGGAATGGGACGCGATCCGCGACGAGATCGGCGATGCGCTGGGCGGCGAGGGGAGCGACCGCTGGTTGACGATCGTGTTCACGACGGATGAGGAATGGGCGGTTTGATGTTGGAGAGTGATTTTAGCGAAGTCGGCTGGGGGGCGGGCTGGCTGGTTTGAGAGGCGAAACGGCAGATGCAGTCAGCACTCCCGATTTGACTACAATCTGGCGGCCTACAATGTATCATGTTAGAATAGCTTCAGTCCATTTTACGCAACTATATACTCAAAGTGGTGTTAAAATACTCCACGTTAAACCGAGTGGGAACAATTACTTTCGATAATGAAAGACACCAAAAGCCCAAATCCAATCTTCCCGGCTATGTATCAAAAGCCACAGTTTGAGCTTATGCCCACTGACCAATGTGTTGGTGAATTTCCTGATACGCGAATTTTTATAGAAACAATTGAGGCAACCGACGATAGGCTGAATCAAATTGGCTGGATCGGAGCACATGTGCGCGCTTCGGTACCATGGCCAACAAAGCCACATCTCGTAGAGTTTCGAGGCTTCCAGTTGTTTCTCTTGCCAGCTGAAGGATCATTCCTGCCAGCAATTTTTGTCAGAGATTCAACTGGAGCGGATGGTCTTCCTAGATCCGCGATCCTCAGGTTTTTAAGTATATGGAGTTGGATTGAGGGATATGGAATAAAAGTCGAGACTTGGACGGGCGGTTCGCGCCCATTCCGAGCACAAGGGCAAGGTGGAAATGTAATTTCAAACTTTCCTTTGAAGTTTTCCTTTTGGCCAAAAAATCTATCTCGTGAAGCAGAGATAGCTATTGCGCTATTTCGTGAGGCCAAAAGCTTGGACCGTAGTCCATACAGCTTGCTCAGTTATCTCAAAATCATCAATCTCTTGGAAAAAGGAAATAGTGGTCAGCGTAAGGTTATTGCAAAATACCTGAATGAGATATCCGAACCTCGGGCCGTGAGGCGGCTCGATGAACTTGGAACGAACCCAGACGGGATGGCTCTCCCAGACTACATCATGAACGCGTGCCGACACGCAGTTGCGCATGCCAATCTTGATAAAGGTTATGTTTTTGATCCAGATAGCCCCGAAGATATTAGTCGTCTAATCAAAGATGAGCCCATCATTGAGGAACTTGCGAGTCTAGTAATCCGGCGTGAATTTGGCGTTCCCTCTCGGAGTGATAATTGGAAGTCGAAAACGCATTACATATGTGGGGTTATCTGGTGGATTGGAAATACGACCTATCAAAAGATTCTCTGTTCGGACTTTGTGGGGCGAAGTTCTCTTCAACTGCCCAAAATTGTGGACTTATTGGTCGAGGGAAAGCCGCGAAAACAAGCACTCACACGTCTCAAGATGAGGGTGCAGCGCGTCAAGGACGGCATCGCGATTCTGGGATTGTCATCCGAAGACGGGCTACTGTATTTGGAGGCCGCAATCGATTTCAACTCCGGGCGTTTGGTTTTTGACCCGATGTTGGAGCACTTTAATTTGGACGACGGTACTATCCGGGCGGCAGAACGTGCAGCTGAGCTTAATGAATTTTGGGCTGAGGTGTTTTTGAACGGGGTCTGCCAATTGTGGGACTCAGAGAATTCGAGGTTACTTGCCGAGGCAAATGCTTACTTGCCGCTCAATTGCTTCTTCAATGCAGAAGGGCACAATAAGTCAGTAGAAGCGATACAGGCGGAGATAGAAAGGAGACGTCTTATTGCTGCAGAAAGGGTTAATTGAGAGGGACTTCTTTTCTCCGACAAGCCGCCATAATTGTCTGCCGCTTCACGTCAAAGCTATGCAATTTTGCAGTGGATTTGTGCATTCTGGAAATGCTCTTGAGACCTTGAACGTTTGAAATGGGCGCAAAACAGAAGCGCCGCCATTGATGAAGCGCGCCGAATGGGCGTTTCACCCGCGGTAAACGCGAGAGTGGCACAATTGCCGACTACCCTTGACGCCTACACTCCCAACTTCTATTTTCATTATTACGTGAACGTAAAAGTAAAGAGTCAATCATCAGGTTGTCTGACAATTGACTGGCGTGCGACATGTTTTGCCGCTATAGAAGCTCGACAAAGGCGTCCTGCTTTGCGAAGACAGGCGCTGGTGGATGCGGTGTCGCGGATGGTTTTTTGACTGGCGCGGGCGATGCGCCGGGAATGCCGGAAAGCGGATATAACAACAGCCGGATGGGACCGGCGATGCGGAGAGGATGAGATGACGGAAGCGATGGAACTGCCCGAACGCGAAGCGATGGAATTCGACGTTGTGATCGTTGGCGCGGGTCCCGCGGGCCTTGCCGCCGCGATCCGGCTGAAGCAGGTGGAGCCGGAGCTTTCGGTTGTCGTTCTCGAAAAGGGTGCCGAAGTCGGCGCGCATATTCTCTCCGGCGCGGTGGTCGATCCGATCGGCATCGACAGGCTGTTGCCGGGCTGGCGCAAAGAGGAGGGGCATCCCTTCAAGACCGAGGTCAAGGACGACCAATTCATGTTCTTAGGGCCGGCCGGCTCCATTCGCCTGCCGAATTTCATGATGCCGCCGCTGATGAACAATCACGGCAATTACATCGTCTCGCTTGGGCTGGTCTGTCGCTGGCTGGCGGAAAAGGCGGAAGGGCTCGGCGTCGAGATCTATCCGGGCTTTGCCGCGACCGAGGTGCTCTATAATGACGAGGGCGCCGTCATCGGTGTCGCCACCGGCGATATGGGCATCGAGAAGAATGGCGAGCCGGGTCCGAACTTCACCCGCGGCATGGAGCTGCACGGCAAATATGTGCTGATCGGCGAGGGTGTGCGCGGTTCGCTCGCCAAGCAGCTGATTTCCAAATTCGATTTGTCCCGGGATCGCGAGCCGCAGAAATTCGGCATCGGCATCAAGGAACTCTGGCAGGTCAAGCCGGAGAAGCACAAACAGGGTCTTGTGCAGCATTCCTTCGGCTGGCCGCTCGGTTTCAAGACCGGCGGCGGTTCCTTCCTCTATCATCTCGAGGATAATCTCGTCGCCGTCGGCTTCGTGGTGCACCTCAACTACAAGAACCCCTATCTTTATCCCTTCGAGGAGTTCCAGCGCTTCAAGACGCATCCGGCCATCCGCGAGACCTTCGAGGGCGGCAAGCGCATTTCCTATGGTGCGCGCGCCATCACCGAAGGCGGCTATCAGTCGGTGCCGAAGCTCACCTTCCCCGGCGGCGCGCTGATCGGCTGTTCCGCCGGTTTCGTCAATGTGCCGCGTATCAAGGGCAGCCATAATGCGGTGCTGTCGGGCATGCTGGCGGCGGAAAAGATCGCCGCAGCGATTTCCGCCGGCCGCGCCCATGACGAGGTGGCGGAGATCGAAGCCGAATGGCGCGACGGCGATATCGGCAAGGATCTGAAGCGGGTCAGAAACGTCAAGCCGCTGTGGTCGAAGTTCGGAACGCTCATCGGCGTCGGTCTCGGCGGTCTCGACATGTGGACGAACCAGCTGTTCGGCTTCTCCTTCTTCGGCACGCTGAAGCATGGCAAGACGGATGCCGAGAGCCTTGAGCCGGCCGCAAAGCACAAGCCGATCGCCTATCCGAAACCGGATGGTGTGTTGACCTTCGACCGGCTGTCGTCGGTGTTTTTGTCCTCCACCAATCATGAGGAAGACCAGCCGGTGCATCTTCAGGTGAAGGACATGGCGCTGCAAAAACTGTCTGAGCACGATGTCTTTGCCGGCCCTTCGACGCGTTATTGTCCGGCCGGCGTTTACGAATGGGTGGAGAAGGACGGCGAGGAAGTCTACGTCATCAACGCCCAGAACTGCGTGCACTGCAAGACCTGCGACATCAAGGACCCCAACCAGAACATCAACTGGGTGCCGCCGCAGGGCGGCGAGGGGCCGGTTTACGCCAATATGTGATGGCGATTACGGCCGAAGCCTTCTCTTCCGTCATGTTCGGGCCTGTCCCGAGCATCTGTAACGGATTGATTTTACAATACGTGGATAGATCCTCGGGACAGGCCCGAGGATGACGTCGAGCGTGGGAAGGCCCCTCGCAATCACTCTCAGCCATTGTGTCATGCGGCCGGGAGTGACGACATGTGCGGAACGGGCAGACTTCTGATCGAAGGGCTCATTTCACACGACGCAGACGCGCCGTTGCCGGTTGCCGGGTCAAACCCGACATGAGGAAGAGCAGCGTCCACAGCCCGTCTCCCCGTCAGTATTTGTGGATTGCTCTTCGATTTCTTACATATAGGATGTTGGGGTGTTGCATGGTCGCGTGGCCCGTGGATTGTGGTTCAGCGATGCGGTAACGCCTTGAATGTGCATATGGTCCTAAGTGCCGTCGCCCGACGACAGGGAGTGAAGGAATGTCCGGCTTTCAAAGGCTGAATATTGTGCGGAAGACAGGGTTCGTTGCCGGTGTGGCGGCGCTTGCGATGATTGCCGTTTCTTTCAGCGGCGGTCCGCTGGTGGCCGCAAGCTGCCGTACCGACGCCATGGCCGGCATCGACTGGCGCGAATGCAACAAGCGCCTGCTGATGCTGGGCGGCAGCAATCTCGATTCGGCAATGCTTTACGGCACGGATTTCACCTATACCGACCTGCGCGGTTCGTCGCTGAAGGGCGCCAATCTCGAGAAGGCCAAGCTCATCCGCACCGCCCTTGGCGAGGCGAACCTGCAGGGCGCCAATCTGACCAAGGTGGAAGCCTATCGCAGCGATTTTTCCGCCGCTGATGCCACCAACGCCAAATTCGTCAATGCTGAAATGCAGCGAACCAAATTCGAAAACACCAAGCTGGACGGCACGGATTTCACCAAGGCCGAACTCGGCCGCGCCGATTTCGAGGGCGCGACGCTGAACGGCTCGAAATTCTCGCTGACCAATCTGTCACGCGCCCGTTTCGGCGGCGCCAAGCTCGGCGGTCCGGTGGATTTCACCAGCGCATTCCTGCTTCTGACGAGGATCGAAGGACTCGATCTTTCCATGGCCACCGGCCTTGATCAGAAGCAGATCGACATTGCCTGCGGCGACGCCAAGACCAAATTGCCGAACGGCCTCACCGCGCCGGCCTCCTGGCCGTGCCCGGAAGATCCGGACGACGACTGACAGGAATAGCCGCGCGGTCTTGCGCTCGGCCCAAACATCTCCATAAGCGGAAGAGAAGCGTCCGCGATGCGGACGCCTCACCGGCGATCAGAAGCCCGAAAGCACGATCTTGCCCTTGGCCTTGTTGCTCTCGATCAGCGCATGAGCCTTGATCAGATTTGCGGCATTGATGGTGCCGAAAACCTCGGTCAGCGTCGTCTTGATCTTGCCGGCATCGACAAGCCCGGCCACATGGTTGAGCAGCCTGTGCTGCTCAATCATGTCAGGCGTCTGGAAGACGGCGCGGGCGAACATCATTTCCCAATGGATCGATACGCATTTGCGCTTGAAGGCCATGACGTCGAAACCGCCGGCCGGATCGTCGATCAGCGCGAAACGACCCTGCGGCGCAATGGTCGCCACGCTGTCGGCGGCATGAATGTCGCTATGGGTGGTGGAGAAGACAAAGCCCGGCGCACCGAGGCCGAGCGCTTCCACCTGCGGGGCTATCGGCTTGCTGTGATCGATGACGTGATGCGCGCCGAGTTCCTTCACCCACGCAATCGTCTCGGGCCGTGAAGCGGTGGCAATGACGGTGAGGTCGGTCAGCGCCCGCAGAAGCTGAACGGCGATGGAGCCGACGCCGCCCGCGCCGCCGATAACCAGAATGGCGTTGGCCGCGCCCGGAACCGGCTCCTTCACCCGCAGCCGGTCGAACAGCGTCTCGTAAGCGGTGATGGCGGTCAGCGGCAGCGCGGCGGCCTCCTCGAAATTCAGGGATTTCGGCTTTGCGCCGACGATGCGTTCATCGACCAGATGGAACTCGCTGTTGGAGCCGGGGCGGTTGATGACACCGGCGTAAAACACCTCGTCGCCCGGCTTGAACAGCGAGACCTTGTCGCCGACGGCCTTCACCACGCCCGCCGCATCGAAGCCGAGCACGCGGGGTTCGCCGTTTTCCGGCGACTGGTTGCGGCGCACCTTGGTATCGACGGGGTTCACCGAAACGGCCTTCACTTCCACCAGAATATCATGCCCCTTCGCTTCCGGCTGGGGCAGGTCGATATCGACGAGGGCGTCTTTCGCGGTGATGGGCTGGCTGGTCCTGTAACCGATGGCGCGCATGAACAGTCTCCTTTGCTTGTTCGCGTGCCTCTTACTTGATACATATGAACATCGATCGCAAGAATGCACATTTTGTGATGATACATACAAAAAGGATACTGTGATGTCGCGACCGCGCGCCAAGCTCACCGGCAACTTTCCCGGCTGCCCGGTGGAATCGGCCTTAAGTTTCCTCGATGGCAAATGGAAGGGCGTGATCCTCTATCACCTCATCAACGAGGGCACGCTGCGCTTCAACGAGTTGCGCCGCCATATTCCGAGCGTCACCCAGCGCATGCTCACCAAGCAGCTGCGCGAGCTGGAAGAGGCGGGCCTGATTTCCCGCACCGTTTTCCCGGTGGTGCCGCCACGCGTGGATTATGCGCTGACGCCGCTCGGCGAGACGATGATACCGGTGATTTCGGCGCTGAAAAGCTGGGGCGACGCCCATGTCGTGTGCAGGAACGGCGAGAAATATACCCGCCTTCCCGAGGCGAAGGAAAAGGCCGCCTGAAAAATCACGGGTAAAAGCGCACCCCTCCGCGCGCCTTTTTCATGGTGCGATGCAACATGTATTTGCCCCGATTGATGCATAATGCTGCGATCTCGATTCGCAGCAGGGACATCAAGACACATGAGCATCGGTTGGTTGGAGGCCGCATTTCTCGGCTTTTTGCAAGGGCTTACGGAATTTCTTCCGATTTCTTCAAGCGCGCATCTGAGGATCGCCGGGGAGTTCCTGCCCTCCGGCGCGGATCCGGGAGCCGCCTTCACCGCGATTACGCAGATCGGCACCGAAGCGGCCGTGCTGGTCTATTTCTGGTCGGATATCATGCGCATTGCCATCGCCTGGCTCCGGCAGAACTTTCGCCTCGGCGAGTATAACAAGGCCGATGCCCGGCTCGGCTGGCTCATCATCATCGGTTCCGTGCCGATCGTCTTTCTTGGCCTGTTCTTCAAGGACGCCATCGAGCACTCGCTGCGCAACCTTTACATCACCGCCGTGATGCTGATCGTCTTCGGCATCGTTCTCGGCGTTGCCGATAAAATCGGTGAGAAGCGTTACAAGCTGAACCAGCTTATCTGGCGCGATGGCATCCTGTTCGGTTTCGCGCAGGCCATGGCGCTCATCCCCGGCGTCTCGCGCTCGGGCGGCACCATCAGCGCCGGCCTGCTTTTAGGCTACACCCGCGAGGCGGCAGCACGTTATTCCTTCCTGCTCGCCGTTCCCGCTGTCTTCGGCTCCGGCTTTTACCAGCTCTTCAAAAGCATCGGCGAGGACAATCCGGTCGGTTGGGGTCCGACGGGGCTCGCAACCCTGATCGCCTTCGTCGTCGGTTATGCGGTGATCGTCGTGTTCCTCAAGCTCGTCTCCACCAAGAGCTACATGCCCTTCGTCTGGTACCGCGTGGTCATTGGCTTCATCCTGCTGGGGCTTCTGGGAACGGGCGTCATCAGCGCCGGCGGGTGAGGGGTAGCGTTAAAGCCTGTGCTCACCGCAAATGAAAAGGCCCGCTCCTTCGAACGGGCCTCAGCTTATTGACAAGGCTAATCAGGTACTCGACGTCATCCTCGGCCCTGTGCCGAGGATCTAACCAAGTCCAATTCAATCGAGACGTTGCAGATGCTCGGGACAAGCCCGAGCATGACGAAAGAGAGCTTTCCAGACTTAGTCGGCGTCCTAAGGCCCGCTCTTCGGAGCGGGCCTTTCGTCTTTTAGAGCAACGTACCGCTCAAGATCACCAGCGCCACCGAGAAGTAGATGATGAGCCCGCTGACATCCACCAGCGTGGCGACGAAGGGGGCAGAGGCGCTGGCGGGATCGAGCCGCAGGCGCTGCAGCACGAAGGGCAGCATGGAGCCGGCGAGCGAACCGAAGGTGACGATGCCGACGAGGGCCGCGAAAACGGTGGCGCCCACCAGCAGCCAGTGCTCGCCATAGTCATAAAAGCCGGCCTGCTGCCAGAGGCTCAGACGCAGGAAGCCGATGGCGCCCAGAATGCAGCCGAGCGTCAGGCCCGTCGGGATTTCCCGCAGCAGCACTCGCCACCAGTCGGAAAGCTTCAGCTCGCCAAGCGCCAGCGCCCGGATGATGAGCGAGGTGGCCTGCGAACCGGAGTTACCGCCCGAAGACATGATGAGCGGAATGAACAGCGTCAGCACCACGGCCTTTTCCAGCTCGCCCTCGAAATGCTGCATGGCGCTGGCCGTCAACATTTCACCGAGGAAGAGCGCTGCGAGCCAGCCGGCGCGCTTGCGGATCATGTCCGGAAAACCGATCGTCATATAGGGCTTGCCCAGCGCTTCCATACCGCCGAACTTGTGGGCGTCTTCCGTCGTGTCGGCGATCATGGTGTCGATCACGTCGTCAACGGTGACGATGCCGAGAATATGCGAACGGTCATCGACGACGGGAAGCGCCAGCAGGTCGTGCTTGCGGATCAGCCTGGCGACATCCTCCTGCGACATCAGGGGGCTCGCGCAGACGATGCCTTCCTTCGATGCGACGGAGAGGATGGAGGCACCGGCTTCGCCGGTCAAAAGGCGGCGCAGCGTCACGACGGTGGAGAGCGTTCCGTCCTCAGCCAGCACATAGATGGCATAGACCGTTTCACGCGACCGCTCGACGACGCGGATGTGCGAAAGGGTCTGTTCCACCGTCCAATTGTCCGGCACGCTGACGAATTCCGTGGTCATGATCGAGCCGGCAGTACGCGGCGGATAACCCATCAGATGCTGGATGGAGAGCGCCGTCGTGCGGTCCAGCCGGGAAAACAGCTTTGCGCGCGGCTCTTCGGCCATTTCCGCCATGACGTCGGCCACGCGGTCATCGGACATCAGGTTGACGAGGCGGGCGGCCTGTTCGACCGGAATATCGGCGATGATGGCGGCGGCGCCATGCAGTTCGGGCCGGTCGAGAATGGCGACGGCCTTTGCCTGCGGCATGGCGAGGAGGGCGGTTACGGCCTCGGTGACATCCAGCGTGTTGAGGTGCTCGACGCGTTCGGCAATGGTGGTGGAGGAACCGGCGTTTCCGCTACGAAGAAGACGTGCGGCCTTGCTGGCCCTCTGGGAGAGGTTGTGGAAGTTCATGATTGCTCACCTTTCCGTCGATTCGCCGATCACGGCGAACGCGGTGGTGAGCCGACAGCGGTCGGATCAGTTCACGTTCGCCGGTCTCGGCAAAGGCAATCGACTGCTACTGTCGCTAGACATCCAATGATGCTCCGTTGAAATCCGCGCCGTGCCGGTTGGCCTGCGCGTAAGGCCGTGTTGCGCCTGAAACCGAAAAGAGTCAAGCGCCCGATCATGAAATTTATGCAAGGTTCTGCATCGTGGCGAGAGGCGGCGGTGCAGGCTGTAAAAAAGGCGGCTTCAAGCCGCCTTTTCGCGCCGTTCGACGGTGACGGAAACAAGGAAAACGCCAAGCCCGAGAAGGGAAAGAACCGCGCCGACATAACCGGTGGAGGCGTAACCGAAACCCATCGCGATGACGAGGCCGCCGAGCCAGGCGCCGAGCGCATTGGCGATGTTGAAGGCCGAATGGTTGGAGGCGGCGGCGAGCGTCTGCGCATCCTGCGCCACATCCATCAGCCGCGTCTGCACGGCCGGACAGGCGGCGAAACCGCAGCCGATCAGGAAGACGCAGAGGCAGAGCATGAAAGGATTGTCCGCCGTCATGCCGAACACGGTCATGACAAGCACGTTGAAGGCAAGCATGCCGCCAATCGTGCCGTTGAGCGAGATATCGGCCAGCCGCGAGCCGACCACATTGCCGACATTCATGCCGATGCCGAACAGCGCCAGCACCATGGAGACGGTGGAAACCGGCATCATCGCCACATCGGTGGTGGTCTTGGCGATATAGCTGAAGACCGAGAACATGCCGCCGAAGCCGACGGCGGCGATGGCGAGCGTCAGCCACACCTGCACGCGGCGGAAAGCGCCGAGTTCGCGCCATACGCTCGCGCCTTCCTCCACCCGATCACGCGGCTGGAAGAACCAGAGCAGAGCCACCGTCAAAAGCGCGATGCCGCCGACCAGCATGAAGGCCGCGCGCCAGGAAAGCAGCTGACCGAAGAAGGTGGCGAGGGGCGTGCCGAGCAGGGTGGCGATGGTGAGGCCGAGCATGACGCGGCCAACGGCGCGGGCGCGCTTGTGGATCGGCGCCATGGAGGCCGCCACCAGCGCCGCAACCCCGAAATAAGCCCCATGCGGCAGGCCGGTGATGAAGCGCAGAACGGTGAAGCTCAGGAAATCCGGTGCGACGGCGCTCAAGATATTACCGGCCGCAAAAAGCCCCATCAGGCCGAGAAGCAATGTGCGGCGCGTCATGCGCGCGGCGAGAACCGCGATGATCGGCGCGCCGATGACGACGCCGAGCGCATAGGCCGTGATGACATAACCCGCCTGCGGAACGGTGACGCCATAGGTGGTGGCGACGTCGGGAAGCAGGCCCATGATGGCGAATTCGCCGGTGCCGATGCCGAAGCCGCCGGCGGCAAGCGCCAGTTCGATGAGCGCGATGGCAAGCGGGGAGAGGGCCACGGCAGGGGCGGCCGTGTAAACGGTTTCATTCTCCGCGCCAGGGCGGGCTTCGGAAATATTCGACTGGCTCATCGTGACCTGAAAAGCGGGAAGGGCCCACAGAAAAAAGGGCAAGACCGTATGGGAGCGGTCTGCCCTGACTGGAGATGCGCGGTCATGAAAATGACCTTAAGTGATCCCTAACATGAAATGATGCGTTGCGGTAGAGCGATTCTCGGCAAAAGAGCATCTTCACGCGATGGTGTTCGGAACCCTATATAGGGTCAGGCATTTACGCGCGGCTGCCTCACTGGATCGGGTTGGAAACATGAAGCTCATTGCAATTTTCAATCGTGACGGCGGCACGTTTCGCACCACCGACATGGAGGCCTATTGCGACCATGCCCGCGAGGTCTTCACCCGCGCCGGCCACGCCATCGATTGCCGTCTGGTCTCGGGAAAGGATATCGTCGAGGAAATGGAACGCGCCGCCGATGAGCCGGGCATCGAAGGCATCATTGCCGGCGGCGGCGACGGCACGATTTCCGCAGCAGCCGCCATCGCCTGGAAACACGGCATCGCGCTCGGCATCGTTCCGGCCGGCACCATGAACCTCTTCGCCCGCTCGCTGAAGCTGCCGCTCGATATTCGCCAGGCGCTGGAAACGCTGGCGAATGGCGAGATTGCCAGTGTCGACATCGCCAGCGCCAATGGCCGCCTCTTCGTCCACCAGTTTTCCGCGGGCCTGCATTCGCGTATGGTGCGCTATCGCAACAATCTCGCTTTTGCCTCCCGCCTCGGCAAGATCAAGGCGAGCATCCGCGCGGCCATCAGCGTCATCCTCAATCCGCCGGTCTTCGAGGTGGAATATACCGTCAACGGCAAAACGCAGCACCGCAAGGTCTCGGCCATTTCCGTCTCCAACAATGAATTCGGTCAGAGCGCATTGATGGTCGCGGAGAATGTCTCGGGCGGCCATCTCGGCTTTTATCTCGCCGATCCGTTGCGTCCTTCCGGTGTCGCGAAACTCGCTTTTGATATTCTGCGCGGCAGGCTGAAGGAAAACGCCGCCGTGACCGCCATGACGGTGACGGATGTGGAACTGCATTTTCCGAAGAAACGCCATGACCTGCGCTGCGTCATCGATGGCGAATTGCTGCCGATGGAGCGGGATGTGGCGCTGGAGGTTCACGCCGGCGAATTGAAGGTGCTGGTGGGTCGGTCGTTTTTCGCATAGTGCAACTGACTGCGAATTGGCGGTTGCCGCTTGTTTCTTCTCCTCGAGGGGGAGAAGTCCGCGGCAGCGGGATGAGGGGGCAAGCGTCGAGATATTCGGAGAGCTAGCCCCCTCATCCGACCCTTCGGGCCACCTTCTCCCCCTCGGGGAGAAGAAACCCAGCCGCCTCCGTTCGTCCAAGCCGCCCCCTAAAAAACGCCAGCCTTGCCAAATCGGAGCCGCCCGGCCATGTTCGGCAGGCGCGGTGGCGTGAGCGCCGTCGCCTTTATGGGAGTGCGATCTGTCATGAATGAAGTCTCCAAGCCGATGTCCAATCTCGCCGCCATCGATGCCGCCCATCACCTCCACCCCTTCTCCGACATGGGCAAGCTGAATGCCGCCGGCACCCGCATCATCGAGCGCGCGGAAGGGGTGTTCATCTATGACAGCACCGGCAAGAAATATCTCGACGCCTTTGCCGGCCTCTGGTGCGTGAATATCGGTTACGGACGCCGCGAGATCGCCGATGTCGTTCAGAGGCAGATGAACGAGCTGCCCTATTACAACGCCTTTTTCGGCACCACCACGCCGCCTGCGACGCTTCTGGCGCAGAAGATCGCCTCGCGCGCCGGGCCGAAGATGAATCATGTGTTCTTCACCAATTCCGGTTCGGAAGCCACCGACACCTGGTTCCGCATGGCGCGCGTTTACTGGAAGGCGCTCGGCCATCCGACGAAAACCAAGGTGATTGCCCGCCGCAACGGCTATCACGGCTCGACGGTGGCCGGTGCATCGCTCGGCGGCATGAAATGGATGCACGAGCAGGGGAACCTGCCGATCGAGGGCGTGGCCCATATCGGCCAGCCCTATTGGTATGCCGAGGGCGGCGATCTTTCGCCTGCGGAATTCGGCCTGAAGGTGGCGCGCGAACTGGAAGCGAAGATCGATGAACTCGGCGAGGAAAATGTCGCCGCTTTCGTGGCCGAACCCATTCAGGGCGCGGGCGGTGTCATCGTGCCGCCGGAAACCTACTGGCCGGAAATCGCCCGCATCTGCAAGGCGCGCAACATCCTGCTCGTCTCGGATGAGGTGATCTGCGGTTTCGGCCGTCTCGGCTCCTGGTTCGGTTATCAGCATTTCGGCGTGGAGCCGGATTTTGCGCCCGTCGCCAAGGGCCTGTCTTCCGGTTATCTGCCGATTGGCGGCGTCATCGTTTCGGATCGGGTGGCGGAGGTGATGTTGTCTGAGGTCGGTGACTTCAACCACGGTTTCACCTATTCCGGCCACCCAGTCTGCGCCGCCGCTGCCCTCGAAAACATCCGCATCATCGAGGAGGAGGGGCTGGTGGAACGGGTGCGCGACGATATCGGCCCTTATTTCTCCGAGGGCTGGAAAAGCCTTGTTGGTCACGAACTGGTCGGCGAGGCGGTGAATGTCGGCCTGATGGGCGGCCTGCAGATAACGGCCGACAAGGCGACGCGCCGGCGTTTCGCCAAGCCGGACGACATCGGAACCGCGGTGCGCAACCATTGCCTGGCAGATGGCCTTGTGATGCGCGCCACCGGCGACCGCATGCTGGCCTCACCGGCGCTGACGATCAGCCGCTCTGAAGTGGATGAGATCATAGAAACGCTACGCAAGGGGCTCGACCACCTGTGCGATACGCGGGAGCATTTCCAGTAAAACTGCGTAGCGGTTTTACGTCCGGAAAATGCGACAAAAAACTCTTAGGGAGGACTAACATGGCAGGACAGGAACATCATTACGCCGTTCAGGTGAAATGGACGGGCAATCGCGGCAAGGGGACTTCGGGTTATCGCGACTATGAACGCGACTACACGATTTCCACTTCGGGAAAGGCTGACATCGCCGGCTCCTCCGACCCCGCCTTCCGCGGCGATCCCTCCCGCTGGAACCCGGAAGACCTGCTGGTCGCCTCTCTCTCGGCCTGCCACAAGCTGTGGTACCTGCATTTCTGCTCGGTCAATGGCATCATCGTCGAAGACTATGTTGATAATGCCGAAGGCACGCTGGTGATGGAAAAGGACGGCGCCGGGCAATTCAGCGAAGTGGTGCTGAAACCGGTCATCACCATTTCGAAAGGCGATCCGGCCAGAGCAGATGAGCTGCACCATGATGCGCACGAGAAGTGCTTCATCGCACGCTCGGTGAATTTCCCCATCCGCGTTGACGGGACGGTGAAGGTGGTTTGAGGCGGATGTGGCGCGCGATCCGCGCGAGCGGACCGCGGCGGGCGACTTCGCAAAGAGCATCTCCAGTAAAAATGCGTAGCGGTCTTACTGGAGGTGCGTAAAAATAAAGAGATGGAGCGCTTCCAAAGATCTCGTTTTTGCCTGAAGCACTATAGGCTCAGGCATAATCGTTGCTGTCCGCTAAATGCGCTATTTTGCTATGGTCGTCTGTTTTCTCCCCGTCATTCCGGCCTTGAGCCGGAATCCAGTCAGCCCAAGTCCTTGGGCTGAAAAGACTCTTCTCGCCGCGCAGACGCGCGTCGGCTGGATTCCGGCTCAAGGCCGGAATGACGGAGGTTATGTTCTTTGATGGCAATGAGAGCATTGAGTGCGTTGATTAGGACTCATCCGTTCTCCAGCTATCGCGGATTCCACTGAGATTGCCTTGCCGGCCGACGCCTCGTAGCTCCCGGTGTCTCCGGATAAATTCCCTCAAGGCCTCTTCAGCCGCCGCTTCAGCGCTGGAGAGACCGGTAATTTCCATGACCTCTGCGATCAGCTCGTCATCAAGGTCGATAGTCACACGCATTTCGACGCCTCAAGGTGAATGAACCAACATCAGCACCTTGAGGGCGAAGATGCGCGATCTTACTGGAACGCCGTCTCGTAAAAGCTTCTGAGCTTGCGCGAATGCAACGTTTCCGTCGGCATGGCGGCGAGCTTCTGCACGGCGCGGATGCCGATCTGCAGATGTTGGGCGACCTGGGTGCGGTAGAACTCCGTCGCCATGCCGGGCAGTTTCAGTTCGCCATGCAGCGGCTTGTCGGAAACGCAGAGCAGGGTGCCGTAGGGCACGCGGAAGCGGAAGCCGTTGGCGGCGATGGTGGCCGATTCCATGTCGAGCGCTATGGCGCGGGACTGCGACAGGCGCTTGACGGGGCCGGCCTGATCGCGAAGTTCCCAGTTTCGGTTGTCGATGGTGGCGACGGTGCCGGTGCGCATGATGCGCTTCAACTCGAAGCCTTCGTAACCGGTGACTTCCGCCACGGCGCCTTCCAGCGCCACTTGCACTTCGGCCAGAGCCGGGATCGGCACCCAGACGGGCAGGTCGTCATCAAGCACGTGATCTTCGCGCACATAGGCATGCGCCAGAACATAATCGCCAAGCCGCTGGCTGTTGCGCAGGCCGGCGCAGTGGCCAACCATCAGCCAGGCATGCGGGCGCAGCACGGCGATATGGTCGGTGATCGTCTTGGCGTTGGAGGGGCCGACGCCGATATTGACGAGCGTGATGCCGGCATGGCCCTTCTTCTTCAGGTGATAGGCGGGCATCTGCGGCAGGCGCGCGAGCATGGCATCCGTTTCCGGCTTGTCGCAACCGGCGGGGGTGACGATATTGCCCGGCTCCACGAAAGCCGTGTAACCCTCGCCGCCATTCTTCATCAACTGCCGCGCCCATGCGGCGAATTCATCGATATAGAACTGGTAGTTGGTGAACAGCACGAAGTTCTGGAAATGGCTGGCGCTGGTCGCCGTATAGTGGCTGAGGCGGGCCAGCGAATAATCGATGCGCTGCGCGGTAAAGGGGGCGAGCGGCGCGGGCTCGCCCGGCACCTGGTCATATTCGCCATTGGCGATGAGGTCGTCGGTATTGTTGAGGTCGGGCGTATCGAAGAGATCGCGCAGCGGCACGTCGGACAGCGATGAGGCCGCCGCCGCCTCGACATAGGCGCCTTCGCCGAAAGCGAAATGTAGTGGAATGGGCGTCGCCGATTCCGAAACCGTGACCGGAACGCCGTGGTTCTTCATCAGAAGCCCCAGCTGTTCCTTGAGGTAATGGCGGAAAAGCTCCGGCCGGGTGATGGTCGTCGTGTAAACGCCGGGGGCGGTGACATGGCCGTAGGAGAGACGCGAATCGACATGGCCGAAGGTGGCGGTCTCAAGGCTCACCTGCGGATAGCAGGCGCGGTAGCGCCCGGCAATCGGCGCGCCCTTGGCCAGTTCGGTGAAGGAATTGATCAGGAACGCCGTATTGCGTTCGTAAAGCGCGTTCAAAGCCGCCACGGCTTCTTTCGGGTCCGTGAATGTCTGCGGCGCGAAAGGCTCAGGAGTGACGAAGGTGAGGGGCGGAATCGTTGGTTTTGCTATTGTCATGGCCCATTATAAGAGGGCAATTTCGACAGGCAAGCGACAGAAATACGAAGAAACTGAAAAGAAACGCAAAAAGGCAGTTCGAATAACAGCGGGCCTGTGGAAATTTCAGCCGAGCGCGCCACGCTGCAGGCTCATCAAAAGCACGAAGCCGGCGCCCTTGGAGGCGGGGCGGGGATCGGCCTTGTAAACCGCAAGTCCGGCGACCGGACCGAGAAAGATCGAGGCCATCAGCACCAGCCGTAGCGCGGAAAACAGGCCGTTGGAAAAACTTGTCGTCATCGGCCTGTCCTCACAACACGACGGGGCAATTGGCGGCGGGCGAGGGGCTATGCTGGCAGGCGATTGCCGCGCCCGCATTCACCCGCTGGAAACTGCGGTTCGGATTAACGACGAGCGAGGCGAAGGACATGGCGAAGATCGCCATGAGAAACGCGAAGATTGCCAGTCGGCTGATCAGCTTTGCCATGTCCATTCCCCTTATTGGAGTTGATGGACAGAGTTTTGCCACACTCGGACTGAACGGACCCTGAGGCCCCGGTTCATATGGCATTCAGGGATGTTAACGGGCGGTGACATGACAGATTGATGCCGCAATGGCGCCAGGCATCTCGCGGGCCACCCGCTTTTCGATCAGGACAGAGGGGCTTCCGCACGTGCTGCAAGATCGGTCAGCAGGGTCTCGAATGCCTGAGGCTGCGTCACATCGACAACCGGTAAGCGGTGCTCCTGCGCGGATGCCAGCATGTCCGTGTTTTCCCGCAACGAACGCTCGATGAAGGCGCCGATGATCCGCCGCTTCTCAGCCGTTGCCTCTTCATAGCGGGCGTGAGAGCGCATTCTCTCGAGAAGAAAATCATTGCCGGCATGGAGAAAGACACCGGCTACGCTGCCGCCGAGCAGGGGCGAAATGAATTCCGGCCGCAACGCCGCGCCCTCGAAGATTGTGGAACCGCCGGCGCCGGACCTGCTGTCGATCATCGTGCGGATCAGCGGCCAGATGTTCTGATGATGTATCTTCAGGAACCAGTGGATCGTTTCCGCCGAGAGCCGTGCGTAATATTCTTCCACCGGTGCCGGAATGCCCGGCCATGGCCTGCCCGGATGGCGGGCGAGACTGTCGGTCGATATTGCCTCGCAGCGCAGCCTTTCGCTCAGCAGGCCGGCAAGGGTGCTTTTGCCGACATGCGAGGTGCCCGCAATCAGGATTGTCGAAAGGGTGGGGCGCATGCATCGCTCTCGTTGGTGTTGGGCGCAACGATACATCAAGGGATATATGGCTTCCATGCGGCGTGCGCCCGCAGTCTCGGACGCAATCCTTGGCAGCGCACGGTGCCGTCAGGCACGGGACCGCAGGCGGCAGGACAGAAGCCCGCCCGCCGCCCTGTCGATTACAGCCGCGTCCAGGTCTGCGATTTGCACAGAACCTTCAGCACGCAGCCCTTCATGCTCAGCGAGTTGCCGGAAACGGTGCCGGAGCCGCTATAGGTCTTGTCATTGGCGGGATCGGTGATTTCACCCGAATAGCTGTTTCCCTTGCCGGAAAGCTTGCCGATCTGTTTTCCGGCGTGTTTGCCGGTCTTCAGCGTCACACAGAAGGCGCCGCCGCAGGGGCCGATCACGGCGGTTTCGCCACTGGCGGTCTTCCAGTTGCCTTCGATTGCCTCGGCGGCGAAGGCAAGGTTGCCGCTCAGCATGAGGGCGGCGGCAATCGTCATTATACGCTTCATAAAATTCCTCCCGAAATTCGCGCAGGCTTTCTCGAGCCGGCGGCCCAAAGACGCGATGCGCCGATCAAACCCTTTTGGCGTGCGAATGCGCCATCTCTGGCCCAAGCCGCCTGCGGCGCAACGATTGCTCCTTGCACCGCGCTATCCTGTGCCCGTTTCATCCTCATGACGGGCAGGGCGGATAGTATTTGACGTTCACGTAAAAGGAAACAGAAATTTGCGGCCTCGGCGCGGCATTTGCAGCGGCGGCAGGAGCGAAAGAGGGAGAATTGGAAAATCGCTGTTTTGATCGTGGTGAAGGAAGGGTTTAAATCCAATTCTAAACTTTTCGTAAAATTCGCCGCAAAGTCCTTAATTTCCGCGGCTCGTGATATTTAACGAAAACCCAATTTTACCAATCGTTTGCAGTTTGTTTGCGGCCCATTAATCATGCCTTTTAAGCGACCGTTGAAGGCCCTGTGGCATAGTGAACTCATCAAAAGCGCAGGGAAAACCTGCCGGACGAAAGGACAAAAAAGCCGCAAAAGACGGCAGGTCCGGACGATGGCCTCGACAAGAAGGCGAATGATGAAACAGGCAGAAGGACAGGGATTAAAACAATGGCACGCTTTGAAATTCGCGATATCGAAATGGCTGCCGGTGGCGAAACCCGCGCCGACACTCTTTGCAATCTCGGCCTGGTCTATGCGACCGGCCGGGGCTGCAAGGTGGACCTGATCGCCGCCCATAAATGGCTCAACATCGCCGCGATCCGCGGATCGGAAAGAGCCGCTTCGCTGCGCGCCGATCTCGCCCGCAACATGACGAAATCGGAACTGGCCGAAGCGCTGCGCGCCGCCCGCGACTGGATGACGATGCACTGATTTACCCAAGCCTTTATTGAGATTTCCGGTCCGGTTCCCTCCAGTCCCGATGACCGGCGCAAAGGAAAGTAAACCCGAAGGGGAACGCGGCGAGGGCTTTGAAAAGGGCTTTTGCGCTGACACATCAAACCGCGACCGGCAGGAACAAGGCCGGCGCGGTTTTCTTATGTTGGCGATGTCTCTTCGCCGAAAACGATTCGCGGGCAGGGGGTTGCGGGTGGATGTTGAATCGATGCGTGCAACGCGCGGCATTTTCCAACCCTCATTCCTGTGCTTGTCACAGGAATCCAGCCGACGCGCGTCTGCGCGGCGAAAAGAGTCCCTCCAGCCCAAGGACTTGGGCTGACTAGATTCCTGTGACAAGCACAGGAATGAGGAGACGTAGGAGCTTACCCGATAGCCTTGAGGACCTTCGGCAATGCCTGCTCGAAAAGGTCGAGCTTGTCACCCGGCCCCACGCTCACGCGAATGCAGCGGTTGAGCGGCGCGACGCCCGGCATGCGGATGAAGACGCCATGTTCCATCAGCCCATCGACGATGGCGCGGGCATAAGCCCCGTCGCGATGGCAATCGATGGTGACGAAATTGGTGGCGGAGGGGAGCGGTGAAAGGCCGTTATTGCGCGCGACTGCCGAAATGCGCTCACGGGCGTCAGAAATTTTACCAACGACTTCATGCAGATAGGCCTGATCCTTCAGCGCCGCCAAAGCGCCGGCGACCGAAATGCGCGCCATGCCGAAATGGTTGCGGATCTTGTCGAAGGCTTCGACATTGCCGAGCGTGCCGATGGCGTAACCCACGCGCGCACCCGCCAGCCCATAGGCTTTCGAGAAGGTGCGCATTCGCAGAATGTTCGGCTGGCCGATCAGCGCGTCGATGGCCGGCACGGCGCTGGCGGGCGCGGTTTCGCAATAGGCCTCATCCAGAATGAGCAGGCAGGTTTCCGGCAATGCGCGGGCAAAGGCGACGACTTCGCTCGCTTCCCACCAGCTTCCCATCGGATTGTCGGGATTGGCAAAATAAACGAGCGGCGCATTTTCCCGGATGACGAGATCGAGAAGCCCGTCAAGGTCTTCGTGGTCGTCGACATAGGGCGTGGTCACGAGTTTCCCGCCAAAACCGTTCACGTGGTAATTGAAGGTGGGGTAGCCGCCAAAAGAGGTGACGACAGGCGTGCCCGGCTCGACGATCAGCCTGGCGATCTCACCCAGCAGCCCATCGACGCCGCTGCCGATCGCGATATTGCCGCGTGCAACACCATGGTGGATGGCAAGCGCTTCCTTCAACTCGTAATTTTCCGGATCGCTGTACATCCATGTCTCCGCCGCCGCATCGCGCATGGCCAGAAGCACGGAAGGGGCGGGGCCGAAGCCGCTCTCATTGGCGCCGATACGCGCTTCAACCTTCAGGCCGCGGTTGCGCTCGATGGCTTCGGGGCCGACGAAGGGAACGGTTGAGGGAAGCGAAGCGGCAAGCGGCGTGAGGCGGGAAAAGGCTGACATTGTTTAATCCGATATGCAGTTGGAAAGTCTCGTTCCGAGCAAAGCTCAATTCGCCACAATGGGTCAGATTTCCGACGGTTTGGAAACCCCTTCCTGCCGGAATTTACGCTCATGCCCGGTCCGCCGGCGCTACGGGCGGCTGGAAATGCTGTCCCGGTGGGGCTTAGCTCCACGGCGCGACGCCCCGATTTTGACGATCTCGGTTGAAAATCGACCTCGCAGGCTGGGTTCCGCAGGCGGCCAAGCGATGGATTGCCGCAATGTTGCACCCGTTCGTCAAATGCTTGTTGCAATTAATTCCTAATTGCAGAATATAGATAGGCTGGCGAGTATAGTTATTTTTATTGCAAATGATTCTTAATTGCAAAAACGCAAATGAAATCGATAGTTCTCACGACAAACAGCCGCCGCAAGAGATGAAAATGGAAAGAAAGTCGCAAATGGAGAAGACGTCACCGACGCGATTGACGGGTGAATTGGTCAGCCGCAGAGGGTTACTCGCCGGCGGGCTCGTGGCTGCGGGAGGAGGGGCGCTTCTGGCCACCAGCGCCTCCGGCCAGACCGCGCATTCAGCTCACGGGGCGGCAGCGCCGGGCTCGGCTCCGGCCGATAGCGCGGCGAAAGCCCACGGCGCGCATGGTTCGATGATGACGGTCGGCGAGGTCGATCCGCAAACCAACGGTTTCGACCCCCACGACATGCTGACGGATTGGGAAACCGGCACGGTGGAGCGCACCGTAGACGGGCGCACCCTTCGCACCTTCGAGATTACCGCCGAGGATAAGGATATCGAGATTGCACCCGGTGTCATGTTTCCGGCCTGGACTTACAATGGCCGCGTGCCGGGACCGACCCTGCGCGCCAGGGAAGGTGACCGTATCCGGGTGAATTTCAGGAATTACGGTTCCCACCCGCATTCCCTTCACTTCCACGGCATTCATTCAGCAAGGATGGACGGCATTCCGGGCACGCCGGGCATGGTCGATCCGGGCGGTGAATTCACCTATGAATTCGACGCCAGACCCTTCGGCTGCCATCTGTATCATTGCCACAACGTGCCGCTGCGCCGGCACATGCACAAGGGCATGTACGGCGCCTTCATCATCGATCCGGATCCAGACCGGCATCCCGAGCACGCCGAGGTCGCCCGCTCGCGCCTGCTCGGCACGCCGGAAAATGCGGGCTGGCAGGAAATGGTGATGGTGTCGAACGCTTTCGACACCAATTTCGATGAGGAGAACGAGTTCTACGCCGTCAATACGGTCGCACACGCCTTCGCCAAGAAGCCGATCAAAATTCTCCGCTCGAAGCCGGTGCGCATCTATCTCGTCAACGTGCTGGAATTCGATCCGATCAATTCCTTCCATCTGCATGCGAATTTCTTCAATTATTTCAATCAGGGAACGACGCTGACGCCGACATTGCAGACCGTCGACCTCATCACCCAGTGCCAGGCGGAGCGCGGCATTCTGGAATTCAGCTTCGCCGAGCACGAGCCCGGACTTTATATGTTCCACCCCCATCAGACGGAGTTCACCGAACTTGGCTGGATGGGCATGTTCGATGTCGTGGAGTCGCTGTCATGAATGTCATGGAAACGAAGAAAACATCCGCGCCCGCCCGCTCCGGCCTCACGCTCGTCTGGATCGTCCTGCCGCTTCTGGCGCTGGCCGCCGCCATCGCCTGGATTTTCGCCGCCGACCCGCTCGGGCGGCTCGACAACGGCGCGCCGCCCGTCGAGAACCTCACCTTCGAGCGCACCATCCTCAACGACAGGGGCCTGCAATTGCTGGTCCGGGCTGGCGGTTCGGAGCCGATGACGATAGCGCAGGTACAGGTGGATGCGGCCTACTGGACGTTCACGCAATCGCCTCCGGGTGAAATTCCGAGGGGGTCGTCCGTCTGGCTCAATATCGATTTTCCGTGGAATCTCGCCGATACCCACGCCGTCACCGTGGTCACCAACACCGGCGCGAGCTTCGACCACGAGATCGCCGTGGCGGTGCCGACGCCCACCGCGACATCCGGACAACTCTGGATTCAGGCGTTGGTCGGCATCATCGTAGGCGTCGTTCCCGTCGCCATCGGCCTGATGTTCTATCCCGCTTTGCGCAATGTCGGCCAGGGCGGCATGAATTTCCTGCTGGCGCTGACAATCGGCCTGCTGCTTTATCTTCTTATCGACATGACGGAAGAGGCGCTGGAAATCGCCGGCGAAACGGCGGCGCTGTTTCAGGGCCGGGTGATGGTCGTGCTCGGCGCCTTTGCGGCCTTCCTGATCCTGATGGCGGTTGGCCGCCGGCATGGCACGCCGACCGGGCTTGCGCTCGCGACTTACATCGCGCTCGGCATCGGCCTGCATAATTTCGGCGAAGGGCTGGCTATCGGCGCAGCTTTTGCGGCGGGCTCGGCGGGGCTCGGTGCGTTTCTCGTGCTGGGCTTTGCGATCCACAACATTACCGAGGGTATCGGCATCGCCGCGCCGATTCTCAAAAAACGGCCGTCATTGTGGATTTTCGCCGGGCTTACCCTTCTGGCCGGCGGCCCGGCGGTGCTTGGCATGTGGCTCGGCAGTCTCGCTTATGCACCGCAATGGACGGCTTTCGCGCTCGCCATCGGGGCGGGAGCCATCCTGCAGGTCATTGTCGAGGTCTCGGCCTATATGGTCCGCAGCAACGCCCGCAACTTCGCTTCTCTCTCCCTGTCTCCGGCGATCCTCGGCGGCCTCGGAGCGGGAATAATGTTCATGTACGTCACGGCGGCGGTCGTGAAGATATGATGACGGCCGCCCCGATATTCCCGATCTCCGCCTGCGATGCGGTGAGCCGGAAGAACGGGGCGGCAGATTTGGATGCCGAATCTATCAGCTACAGCGAGGTGGCGGTCCCGTCGCTTCGCATGCCTATTCCGTAAGCCGCGCTTTTGCAGCGGTCGTCATGATGTCTCGAAGCTCAGGCGTCGCACATGGTGCAGGAACTCCGCATCGATCAGCATATTGAAGCCGATCGTCACTTTTTCCTCTTCGCGGCGGATCAGCGTGCAGCCGATCTCATCGCGGATACCGAGAATTTCCAGATAGAAATTGGCCGGCATTTCCAGATCGGGGCTGACATCCAGTTCCGCGCCGTAAAGGGAAATGGTCCGGACCAGGCAGCGCATGGTGTCCTTGGCGCTGAGATGATGCCCGATGAAGGTGATCTTGCCGGGCCGGTCGATCTGAAATTTCTCGTACATCTCGTCCTGGGGGACGTTCTGACGGGGATCCATATGCAAAGCCATGACAACCTCCCGGATTGCCTCTTTTGATGCCGATTTTAACGCCGCTTCCTTGCCAGGGCATGAAGGAAATGCGCGCAATTGTCTGTTCTCTGTCTCGATCTCGACCAATCTTCCCTTCGGAAGCCGATGTTTCCGCTATGGAAATGCCTTCGGTCCCATCCGGTTGCAGCCTGTGCTGATACTGCGTCACGCTTGCACGGGGCTGGTGTTGACTGGGGCCGTACTTGGCGTTACGCCTGAGCCTTGCAATATCGCTTCGCGAGGCCCGGCAGGACCGGCGCTTCGTGATTCTTCTGGGAGTGGACTGTGACGGGAAGGCTGGTAATCGTCGGGGCGGGGCAGGCCGCTTTCGCGCTGGCGTCGAAGCTTCGGGCGCTGAAGGATGAGCGCCCCATCACCATCGTCGGTTCCGAGGATGCCTATCCTTACCAGAGGCCGCCGCTCTCCAAAAAATACCTCCTCGGCGAGATGAGCTTCGACCGGCTGATGTTCCGGCCGGAAGAATGGTACGCGGAGAACGATGTCGATATCCGGCTTTCCACCTGGGTCGAGGAGATAGACCGTGCCGCCAAATCCCTGCGCATGCAGGACGGCAGCACGCTTTCCTATGACAGGCTGGTACTGGCGACCGGGGCGGCTCCCCGCCTGCTGCCCGCCAGTATCGGCGGCGATCTGGAAGGCGTCCTGACCGTGCGCGACAAGCGCGATGCCGACCGGCTTATGGAGGAGATGAAGCCGGGCCGCAGGCTGCTGGTAATCGGCGGCGGTTATATCGGTCTCGAAGCAGCGGCCGTCGCGCGCAAGCTCGGCCTCGACGTGACCTTGATCGAAATGGCCGACCGGATTCTCCAGCGTGTGGCGGCGAAGGAAACCGCCGATATCATGCGCGGCATTCATCAGGCCCACGGCGTTTCCATTCGCGAAAAGACCGGCCTTGTGCGCCTTGTCGGCATGGATGGCCGGGTGGCCGCTGCCGAACTCTCCGACGGCTCGACGCTGGATGTGGACTTTGTGATTGTCGGCATCGGCGTGACGTCGAATGACCGCCTTGCTCGCGAATCGGGCCTTAATGTCGGCAATGGCATCGTGGTGGACGACCACACCCGCACCTCCGACAGCGCCATTCATGCCGTGGGCGATTGCGCGCTGCTGCCCTGGCGCGGCCAGCACGTGCGTCTCGAATCGGTACAGAACGCAGTCGATCAGGCCGAGGCGGCCGCTGCCGTGCTCACCGGGGCTGAAGCCGCCTATGATCCGAAGCCATGGTTCTGGTCGGATCAATATGACGCCAAGCTGCAGATCGCCGGCTTCAACCTGGGTTACGACGAGACGATGCTGAGGCAGGGCGCGCGTGAGGGCAGCTGGTCCGTCTGGTATTTCCGCGAGGGGCGATTCGTGGCGGTGGATGCCGTCAACGATGCCAAGGCCTATGTCGCGGGCAAGAAACTGCTCGATACCGGCGCGGAGCCGGATCGCGCCATCCTGGCGGATGCTTCCGCCGATCTGAAATTACTGCTTTCCTGAGGACATCATGCCTGCTCCCGAAAACCGTTTTAAAACCGCCATCCATGCCGGCAAGCCGCAGATCGGCCTCTGGCTCGATATGGGCGAGGCCATCACGGCGGAAATCGCCGGTACGGCGGGGTTCGACTGGCTGGTGATCGACGGCGAGCATGGGCCGAACGATCTGCGCAGCATCATCGATCAGCTGCGCGCCCTTGCCACATCGCCTGCGGAGCCCGTCGTGCGCGTGCCGGTCGGCGAAAGCTGGATGATCAAGCAGCTTCTGGATGCGGGTGCGCGCACGCTTCTGGTGCCGATGGTCGATTCGGCGGCCCAGGCGAAGGATCTGGTCAGCGCCATGCATTATCCGCCGCGCGGCATTCGCGGCATGGGCGCTGCCGTTGCCCGCGCTTCCGCCTTCAACATGATAACCGACTATGCCGACAGCGCCTCGGACGGCGTCTGCCTGCTGGTGCAGGCCGAAACGCGCGCGGCGATCAACGATCTCGATAATATTCTTGCGGTGGAGGGCGTGGACGGCGTCTTCATCGGCCCGGCGGATCTGGCCGCCGATATGGGCTATCTCGGCAGGATAGACGAGCCGGAAGTGCAGGCGGTGATCGAGGCGGCCATCGTCAAGATCGTCAAGGCGGGCAAGGCCGCCGGCATTCTCACCTTCAACGAAACCTATAATCGTCGCTATCTCGAACTCGGCGCGTCCTTCGTGGCCGTCGGTGCGGATGTGACTGAATTCGCCAGTACCCTGCGTGCGCTCTCGGCCCGTTACAAGGGCGGGGCAGCGCCTGCGCCATCCCGGTCTGGCTATTAATTCAGTCGTCGTTGCTGGCGTTCAGCTTTTCCGGCGGAATGCCTTCTTCGCCGGAGGCGAGATAACCGGTATTGATAAGCGCGGCGCGAATGATGCGCTGGATGGCCTCATCCCTGTCGACGCCGTGATCCCTCGCAAAATCCGACAAAGCCGCTTCAAGATCGTCGCTGAACCGCATATCCGCCCCCATTCATCACATTTCAAACCCATACGAAAAGGCAAGGCAGGACTGACCCGCCTTGCCTCAATTTTAATTCGATGCGGCCATCAGCGCCAGCGATAAAGGCTGCTGTTCGACGAGTTCTGCTGCGTGCTCGCACCAACCGCATAACCGATGGCAAAACCGAGTGCGCCAACGATCGTCAGCAGGGAGGTCGCCGTGCCGGGATTTTCCTTGACGGCTTCCACGACATTCTGGCCCTGGGCGCGGACATTATGCGCGGCCTTGCGAACGCGTCCGCGCGCCTCATCCAGAAATTCGGACGCATCCTCGCTCACACCTTCCGCGCGGGCGGATACGGATTTGGAGAGGGATGCAATCTGCGAACGCAGCTCCGCAATCTGGTTTTCGATCGTGTCTTCGACAACATTCAGTTTGGTCTGAGCCATTAGAACACCTCTTTTGTTACCGAAGGCAGAACGTGCCGGCCTGCAAGAAGTTCCCGAAAGGCCCGCAAAGTTTCGCAGGAGGATGTTCAGCCAACAGGTTTTTGTGCTTCTTGGCGAAAAAGCCTTGCAATCATTTTTTTTACGCAATAATCAGGCCGCACCGGAGAGGTGGCCGAGTGGTCGAAGGCGCTCCCCTGCTAAGGGAGTATACGTCAAAAGCGTATCGTGGGTTCGAATCCCATCCTCTCCGCCACTTCGGCACAAGACCGGAAAATCCCAGCCCAACAGTTTCCTCCAGTTCCAGATCACAACCGCACGCGTCTTTGTAAATGCGCGCAGCCGTGGAACTATGAAGTCGCGGATGGTCGCGCCCGCCAGGTCTCGATTATGGAAGAAACGAGCGAATCAACAGGCTCGGCGGTGTCGACTTCGATGTCGTACCGGCAGTAATCATGTGTTTTCAAATGATACCGCGCTTCCCCGATTGTCCTGTCCCCGCGTTCCCGCTCGCGTCGTTCCATCTCCGAGAGGGGAGCATGCACGCCGACCCAAAACGTGTCCAGATGTGCGAGTAACGCCCGCAATTGCCGTGCCCAGCTTGCCTCTTCAACGATGTGCTCGACGACAATATCGTTTCCAGCTTCGGCAAAGGACACGATGGAGCGGTGAAAACCGTCAAAGAACCTGGCGCGCTCATTGCTCAGGCCGGTATGCGGTGTTTTTTGTTTGATGGTGCGAAAGCCGCCATCGGCAAGCTGATCCGACGCGTAATAGCAGAAGGGTTCCGTCAGCGCCGCCCTGAGCGCCTTGGCGAGCGTCGACTTGCCGGCACTCGAGGTGCCATTCAATAAAATAATACGACCATTCCGCATGTCTATTCGTTCTTCCGTCTGTTTCGAATTGGCACTCGTGAATCGATATTAAAGGATAGTGTTTCAAGCGCGATGTCGCGCCGTCAATCAAGTCTTCGGTCGATACGGATTGGTGGCGGCATGTCGGTGCCGTAACCAGTCCGGGGGAAGCCCTTCGAATCGTTGGGCGAGGAATCGTTGGCAAAAGGCATGGTTTTTTCCGCTGTTTCTTCATACGCGCTGTCGCGGCATGACAGATGCAGGCGGGAACGAAGCAAAAGTTTCCATCATCCTTGCCCGGCGAGGCAAGGTTTCGCCGAAAAAGCCAGTAGTTTAGAAAGACCTTGTTAACCTCGCTAACTAACGGATTTTCAAGCAATTTCTTAACGCATGGTAAAGCCGCCCGCGGGCCGGCTGCGCACTGTGTGTTGTTTCCGCAACAAACCGAAATGAAGCATATACGTAAATGCTATTTATCGGATGTTGGCGATTGCAAGCGGCGAAACCTTTTGTATTTTCACCACCAGAAGCGAGGCGGTGGATCGTTTGGCTTCTAAGAACACGGGAATGGGGCAGGGAATGCTGTCCTTCAGCGAAAGTACCCAGACCCACTTAAAAACTTTGACTGGAGGTCAACCATGAACATCAAGAGCCTTCTGATCGGCTCCGCTGCGGCTCTCGCAGCAGTATCCGGCGCACAGGCCGCTGACGCTATCGTCGCTGCTGAGCCCGAGCCCCTGGAATACGTTCGCGTTTGCGACGCTTTCGGCACCGGCTTCTTCTACATCCCCGGCACCGAAACCTGCCTGAAGTTCGACGGTTACATTCGTTTCCAGACCGACTTCGGCCGTAACAAGTCCGGCACTTCTGACTGGGATTCGTTCACGCGCGCTCAGTTCAACATCGACACCCGCACCGACACCGAGCTCGGCGCTCTGCGCGGCTACATCGGTCTGCGCGGTCAGGCTAGCAACGATTCCAGCCGTGGCGTTGTTGTTGATCAGGCTTTCATCGAACTCGGCGGCCTGAAGGTCGGTTACTACTACAACTGGTGGGATGATGGTCTCTCCGGCGAAGTTGACAGCCTCAGCTCGAACCAGACTCGTCTGAACGCCATCCGTTACACCTACGACGCTGGTTCTTTCTACGTTGGCGTTGCTGTTGAAGAACTGGACGCTGCTCGCGGTACTTCCAACATTTCCAACGACTTCGTAAAGGGCGGTTCGTTCGAAGGCCCGAACAACGTTGGTATCTCCGCTATCGTTGGCGCCAAGTTCGGCGGCGTAAACGCTAACCTGCTCGGCGGCTACGACACCGATGCAGAAGAAGGCGCAATCCGCGGTATCGTCACGGCTGACATCGGCCCGGGCACATTTGGCCTCTCCGGCGTTTGGGCTTCTGGCGC
>NZ_ASYA01000026.1:0-27740 GCF_001526585.1 Agrobacterium sp. LY4
CGGGGCAGCGGGGCAGCGGGCAACAAAAAACCCGCCACAATGGGCGGGCTTCAAGCGGTCCGGGCTTTTCTTCAACTCATCACATTCGATAGCGCTGCGAGCCCGTACAACGCAACGCCAATCGTCACGGGCATGAACCACCATTTGCCGCGCAAGCGTTCCCATAGGCTAGGATTCGGCACATACACCACTTCGCTCAATATCGTCGGCACGGTTGCCGGTTGAACGGCAGGCCGCGCCACGCCAACGCTATGCAGCGGCTTGGATCCACGCGACACGGCAACCTTGCAAGCCGGCATAGGCGCGCCAGCCGCATTCGGAACGGACACAATCGCTTGCCCGGTTCCCAGTCCCGCAATGTCGGCGGCTGTGATATTGCCCGGCATGGTATCCGCCGCCGCCTTCAAAGCCTTTTGGTGAACAGGAGTCGCACCGCGCAAAGCGTGCTGAATCCGCGTCGCCAGTTGCCCGCTAATCACATGCGGCAGGTCAGACGGCGCTTGCGTGACGTAAATCAGGCCGACTCCTTTGGATCGAATGAGTCGCGTGATTTGCTCTATCCGTTGCACAATGGCAGGGCTTGCGCCGTCAAAAACCAAATGCGCCTCATCGATCAAAACCATTAGTCCAGGCGCGCCAGCGTCGCCAATCTCTCCAAGGCCGCGATAAAGTGAATCCAGCACATGGGCGACGAATGCGCCATAGAGGCCGGGCAGGTGGGTTAGTTCTGAGGCTGCATAAACGGTTATCCCTGCCGTGTCGCGTGGATCATGCCGGGCACTACCGAAAGCCCACGCCGCACCGCGCTCGAGCCGCAACATGGCACGTTGAACGGCAGCAACCGAAACAGGCGATATCAGGCCATAGGAATCAGAAAGGTTCGCCCGTGTGGCGTCGTTCAGGAGCTGGCGCAAGTCCTGCAACGTGGCGACGGCGCGGCCGGTATCTTCAGCCCATGCAAGGGCAATGGCCAATGCGCCCGCTTGCGCCTCAGACAGATTAAGGGCACGTGCGATCAAGTCCGCCCCCAAATCGTCGATGCGCATTTGCGGGCATATCAGAGTTGAGCCTAGCGACTCCAAGTCGCCTTTCGCGTCCAGCACCAAAACCGGACACGGGCACCTTTCCGCGATCGCGCCAAGCGTCGTGGTTTTACCCGTGCCCGTCGCGCCAAAAATGCCGACATGGCGCGACAGATACCGATATGGAATCTGTGCGCCTGGTCCGATGGAAAGGGAATAGGTCATTTGCCGAGTCTCCAGTCGCGGGCCATGGAAACTAGGCCACGGCAAGCCCTTGGCAGTTTCAGCCGCTTACGAACGTCCGCCGCATGGTTAAGCGCCATGGCGACGTTTGCAGGAAACACCCTATCAAAGCAGCCTGAAGAGTCGAGCCGGTCGCATCCGGCATTTGATACAGAATAGGTTCGGCCATTGTGCTGAATTTTGAAAGACCGGTTTGCCTTGCGCGCATTGGAGCGGGCAGATTTGAATTCATCCCGTGTCATGGTGCGACTCCTTGTGGTGACGTTCCCGCAACGGCCGGATTGCGCCAGCCGTTCAAGGAACGTCACGCCGTGGCGTAGTCGCTCATACTTTGGTGAAGGAAGGCGGGCAGGGCTGTTTCATCGCTCGACTCGTCCGCCGCGTCATATTGGCCACGCCACGTGCTGGCGTCGTCTCCCTGCAAAAAGAATTCCCGGCCGTCGGTTTCATTGACGACCGCGTAAGAAAGCCCGTTGCCGTATGACGTGATAGCGAAATTTCCGATATGCCAAGTTGCCTGTTTCATTGTCGCCCCTCAACCGGCCATGCCGTCATGGCGCTGGTAGTGGTGCGGGTTCTCCGCCATTGCGGCCGGGTCCGCGTCGTCGTTTTCTTCAATTTCGATTTCAGCCTGGAAATGCAGCGCGCCCTGATTCAATTCGGCCAGAAAGTCCATTCCGCTTTCCCTGCAATA
The DNA here is from genome assembly GCF_001526585.1 of Agrobacterium sp. LY4. Taxonomy (NCBI): domain Bacteria; kingdom Pseudomonadati; phylum Pseudomonadota; class Alphaproteobacteria; order Hyphomicrobiales; family Rhizobiaceae; genus Agrobacterium; species Agrobacterium sp. LY4. The sequence goes on from NZ_ASYA01000026.1 coordinate 1,960, forward strand.
GTGCATTAGGTTGCAAAGCAGGTCCGACACTGCGTCACCCTCATCAGTGAGCGTTGCCTTCATAAAGGCGTCGATTGCTATTCGCGCCCATGCTGCCCGTTGTGTGTTGTCGACTTCGCTAAACATGCCTGAATTCCTCTTAAAACGTGAAATGTTAGGCGTAAATCTGCCCGTCGTCGCCAACGTACAAATCGATGTTGCCGAATTCCTTGCTTGCCTCAGTGAGGGTGCTTGCAGCCGGTTCCGGCCAGTCGCCATCCCAAAAGCCCGCACCATGGCCGCAACGTGTTAGCCAAAAATCGTGGCCTGCCATGGCGGCTTCACGTGCTGCTTGTGTTCCATAGTCGCCGTCATTCGCCCATGGCGCGCCGTCGCAATGGATATGCGCATTGTTTGCGTCATAGAAACGGGCGCAATCGGCAAGCATGGAATCGAACGTGGCGGGCGCTAGATCGCTGATATCGTGCTCATCTGTGATAACGGGACCTTCCGAGTCGTCGTCGCTGACGCTGGACCATAACGCCGTGCCGACATAGGCGCGGAAAAAGTGCCATTCCGCGCTGTGACCGGAAACCGGGCAATCGGCGCGCATTGCTTCAACCGTGGTTGTCATATCGGTCACCTCAAACAGCCTGGATTACATCGAAGCCCGCATCGCGGAGTCGGGTGTCCCAGTATTCGCCGCTGTCGCGCACAATGGCATATGCGAAAGCATGATAGAGAGGATTGCCGTTGTCGTGCAAAAGCTTGTCGTCTTTGCCGTAGAGTTGGTTCGCGGCACTGGCCACGGCTGCAGACCGCTTGTCATAACCGTATCCACCGGCAAACCCGCGCACCATAGGAACGCCAAGCCAATGCACATAGGCGTAGAGGCGGCCAGCCCCGTCTGCCGGAAACTTGAAAGCTACTTTGGCGACGCATTCCCCGCTCTTGTCCAGAATGACGTAAGCGGAAACGCGGTTAAAAGCCTTGTCGAATTGATCGTAAATAGCGCGGTTAGTCATATCTCGAATTCCTCTTAAAACGTGAAAGTTAGCGCAGAACGACGCTGTCCGCGCCTTCGTTGAAAGCACCCTGAAGGCGTTCGTCGCCGGGCCAGAAATAGAGCGAATCCGCTTCACCGCCTTTGAGGCGCTCCATGCGTTGGAAAATGGTTTCCCGTTGCCGCAATTCCGCTTTGATGGACGAACGCAGTCGGGCTTTCAGGCTATCAGGCAGGGTGCGCAACGTGGCGCATGCCCCTTTCATGTCGCGGATAGTCTGGCGAACCGATTCACGGATTGCAGCCAGTTCCTGAAGGCATTCCGCATACTGTGAACCGGCCTGCCATGCGGTTTGATATTCCCGTTCCTTTTCGGCTTGCGACTCTGCGAAGTCATTCGCGGCGCGTGCGGCTTCTTTTTTAGCCGTGTCGTGTGCGGCTTCCGCCCAGTAACTGGGGTTCAACATGGCGGGGGTTTGGTATTGCTTGCTGATCGTTTCCAGCGCCGTGAACATTTCATGCTTGAAGTCGGACCGGTAGACGGTCGAAAAGTCGACATATGCAGGACCGCCGCAATCTGCCGCGCCGTTGTCCTCATTGTCGTGGGCGGCCACAAAGCGCGCCTTGCCGCCGCGTCCGGGCAGTTGATAGACGCAGCCGCGAATCTTGTTGTCTTGATCGGGGTCCGTGAACCAGCCCGTATGACGGATGGAGTCGCTGATAACGTCGCAATAACCGACGAAACGGAGTCCCATGGCGGCCGGGTTTTCAATCCACCTGCAGCCGCTTTCCGTGCTGCCGTTGGTGACGGGCTTTGCCCATGGGCTTGGAGCATAACGGCGTACCGAATTCACAGCGTCACGGCGGGCGTGGATGAGGGCGGCGCGTGCTTGCATAGGCCATAGCGGCTTATGATTGCGTCCGCTCCACTGTCTGTGAAAGCGATACGCCGATAATAATAACTCGTTCATGGTTGAATTCCTCTTCTAAGTTGAAAGTGAGATTAAAGGAAAAGCGGCGCTATGAGCTGGCCAAACTGAAGACCGACTAACAGGGCGGCGGGAAGGGTGAAAGGCAGCAAAAGTGGGTGGATCATGGCGACACCTAAGCGAAGAATTCAGCCGCTTTGGCGATCTGCCATGCGTCATTCCAAAGGGCCAAATCTGCCGTTTCGTCGGGATTGCTCAGAAATTCCGGTTCCCGCTCGAAAGTGACTTTGAACGCTTCAAGCATCAGCATGTTGGCGTCGAAAAAGTCATGCGTGTGACAGGCGATAGAGTCGTTGCGGTTCAATTCCAGAACGGCGCGAAAGTCGGCACGGCTCAATTCCTCTTGTACCGCGCTGCCGAATTCACGGGCAAGGCGGACTTTATCCATGGTGACGGCGTCCGTAGCATCCAAAGAAGGAATGCGTTTCTGCAGGTCGACTCGATCAAGTACAGCCTGCCAATCGTTTGTATCCAGCAAGGTGAACGACTCGCCGTCTGCCCGAACCGCTTGCAGGGAGAAACGCGTGGGCGAGTCGGGGAATTCCCGAAGCGCTGTATCGGCGTAGTCTATATAGACGTGCCATTGCGGCAGGACTTCAAAGGAAGGGCACGTATCATTGTGCCATGAGGTATCCTGCCAATCGTCGGGGATGGCGGGCAGGGTGGCAATGTCAAAGTCGGGGAATTCCCGTGCCAGAGTAGCGAAGCGTTCCATGTGCTGCGTCTCCGTTTTGATTAGACGAGTAAATCGGAATTGAGGGCACGATAGAGGACATACCAGCCTGCAGGGATTGCCATTGTGCCCACGGTCGAAATCGTGTCCGACATTTCGTTTACGCCGTGCATCATGAGACCGAACCCGCCGAAGGCCAGAAGCGGCATAATCACGAGAAAGAAAACCACTGCGAAAAGTGCATGGGCGGTTGCGAGGATGTGATGCATGGCTACGTCTCCGTTTCGATAATTCCAATCTAAACTTGAAATATGCGAACCGCAAGAGGATTTCACATTAAAAGTGAAAGTTAGTTTGTTCGGCCTGGTTCGCCGCTGCCGGATACAATGAGGGCCATTGCTGCCCGTATTCCCGCTTACATCATCGACGATAGATGTTGCTGCGTCTCAATGCGACCGCGCGTGTGTTGAGCTGGCGTCACTGTTTCTATGCGTCTCGATAAGGTGCAAATGCGCTGTATCGCATCATGGGATAGGATCGATTATCGCTAAAAGATCAATTAAAACAATGAAATAGTGGCTTTGGGTCCTTCCTGGGGGTGGCGCCGAGGGGGCGGGAGGCACCGACCGCGATTCACGCGCAATTTGAAAATTTCAGCAACGAAACGACTTTTGAGGCGTAATGTTGTAACGTTTCGCCAAGAAAATCGGATAAAATCGAAGAGGGAAACCGCTCTCACCCTGCCTCAGAGGGTGAGCGGCAGGGTGAGAGGAAATTTCTCAATAATTTCAATGGAGTCTCACCCTCTCACCCTTCTCACCCTAAAAGTATAGTAAGATAAATATAGAGGGGTGAAATCAGTGCGAAGCACAAGCCAGTGGAGATAGCGAAAAGGGGTAAATAGGAGAAAGAATAGGGAATCGGGGTGATTTGGGTGAGAGGGTGAGAGCACCAAGCTAAGTCACTGAAATCAGAGGACTATTAGCGCTCACCCTTGGTTCTGAGCACCGGCCTAGTAGGGTGAGCGAGGGTGAGAGGGTGAGCGGCGATGTGTTTCAGATAGAATATACGCCATTTCACTGCGGAAATGCGCTCAGATCCACCTTGTCTAAGTTAAGATACAGCACATTTGCTTAGGAAGTAGGATACAGCGCATCTCAGCAAAAACCCCGCCGTAGCGGGGTCAAATGCGTCACAATCGAAGTTCTATCCTATTCGATCTCGTCGGGACGAGTGTAAACGCGGCATTTCCCATATTTATGGTTCAATTCTGATGAAGCCACCGGCCCCTTCGACCGGTCCCATCCGACGAGCTGGAGAGCCTTGCCGAGCTTCATCGCCTCGGTGTGCGGAATAGAGCCGTCGCGACCCATCATCTCGTGCCAGACCTGCGCGATGCATGTCTCGTTGCGGTAAATCTTGGGAATGTCGTCGTCCAGGTCGTCGAATTCTGCTCCGAGCGCCGTGTCGAGCCAAGCGATAATCTCGCCAGCCAGCATCTCTTCCGAGGTCTCAACGCGCCGGCTCTCCTGCATCTCGAGGGCGATCTGCGCGGCTTCGTGCTTCATGTAAAGAGGGAGCGCGGGCAGGTGGGCATAATCCTTGCACATCTGCTGATAGATCGACACTGCCTCCGCCCAAACCTGCATGACGTTGGCTCGGAATTTCAGATTGTCGATCTGCTTGTCGCCGGGCAGGTTGCAAACGATCGGCCAGAAGCGCCGGCCACCGGTCTGGTCTCGAAGGTACTCACGATCGTTGGTGGAACCGATGAAAATGCACTGGCGGCCGAACTCCTTCGCGCGCTTCTCCCAGGCAAGACGGGCCTTGTCGTGCGTGCGGCTGACGAACGCCTTCAGGTCGTTGACCTCAGACCGCTGCATGGCTGAAAGCTCACCCAGTTCGAGAATCCATTTACCCTGCATCACCTCGATCATCTGCTTCGGATCACCGACATCACCGGTCAATTCACCGTACCATTGCAGGCCTAGCACCTCGATGAAGGTGGATTTGCCTTTGCCCTGGACACCTTCCAGGATCGGTACGAAATCGAACTTGTGACCGGGCTGGAAGATGCGCGCAACGGCGCCGACGAGGGTAAGAAGGGCGGCTTGTCGGTTATATGTGTTGTCCTCGCAGCCGAGATAATCGACGAACATCGTCTCTGCTCGCGGCACCCCGTCCCATTCAACGGACGTGATGACTTCCTTGACCGGGTGGAACGTCCGTTTATGGGCGGCCATGTCGATCGCGCCGCGTAAATCGCGGTCGGAGACTTTGATGCCGTAGCCTTGAAGCTGCGTTTTGGTCTCGATCAGCGATCTGATGGCGATATCGTGGCTATCGGTCCAGTTATCGCCGTTCAGGTCGTCTTTTACCCGCCAGATCGAACTGTCCAGATTGACCGGCTCGTAGGCTGCATCGCGCTTCTTTTTCGCGCGCTTTGGTGCTGCCCGAAGCACCACTTCCTGTGAAAACTCGTTGAAATGGGCGATCCCGCGGACACGCAGGTCGTTTTCGACGATGAGATTGATGTTCGGGAGGGTGGTCTTTAACTCGCCTTCTTCGTTCCGATGGAAGCGCTGCATCCAGTTGGCGTCGATCTCGTCGACAATCTCCGCTTTCGCGGGAACTGGGGAGGGCGCGTCGCCTAAGAGGTCGGACAGATCAACGGCCGGCTTGTCAAAGTCAGTTTCAATGTCGAGGTCGAGATCCTGCGACATGCGATTGCTGTTTGCCGCCTGGATAAGCGTGCGGAAGGTGACCGGGTGGGGTTTACCCTTGAAGGAATTCCACCTGACCTCTGAATATTTGCGGTCGAACTTGGCCGATTGCTCGGACCAGTCGCACCAAGCCTCAAAACCCTCATCTTCGCCACGGAACTGGTGATGAAAGGCCATGCCGACGGTGAGCCAATAGTCGCGATCCTCGACCCAGTCTTCGGGAAGGTCGTCGAGGATCGCTTGAATTTCCTCATCGTCGATGTCGAGCGGGTCGGCGCGGACGATCGCGAACAGGTCATCGTCGTCCAGTTCGGCTGTCGCGGCGCGGGCCCCGCTGATTTTCGCGACCATAAGCTCGGCGAAATCCAGATCGAGCGGACGTTCCCATCGATAAGGTTTGCCGGTGTCAGGGTGGATGGAAGGGGGAATAGCGACTTGGGTGCCGGTGCCTTTGAGGTCGATTTCCCAGTCGTTCTTTTTTACGTCGCGACCCTTCTTTGGGTCGAACACCATCTCGAAGCCCTCGGATTTGCGCAGCTTCTTGCTGGCGAGCGCTTCTGACGACAGAAAGTAGATATGACGGCTTTCGCCTCCTGATCCTGAGATGACCCGTGGCAAGGTCTTTGCTGCTGGCATCATCTCGACCAGGGCGGCCCATGCTTCGTTCGCTTTCTCAGGCTTGCGAATGTCCAGATCGATGACATGGAGATATAACCCGTCTATCCGCGACGGTTCACCAGTTCTCAAACCGACATTGTTGCCCTGACGATAGCTGCTTCGAAGCTGCTCGGCCGAGTAGCGTGGTGCGGAGGACCAGTGATCTTCGATCGGCATCTTGTCGCGAGGTCGCAGCCAATGCAGCGCGGCGCCCGCTTCGATGAGAGCGAGGTTTTCGGTGAGCATGGATTACTGTCCCGTTCGATCAGGGGATGGGGAGGAACGGAATCAGGTCATTCTTGGTGAGTCGGTCCTTTTCGTCCGGTCGGTCGGCGTTCGCGGAAACTTCGAGAAGCGACTTGATCGCCTTCGGAGATAACTTGTTTTCGTGAAACCAGCGATAGATGGTGAAGCGAGCATTTTCAGTGGCTTCGCTTAAAAGACGCGTGTTCACTTTACCATCGTGCACGTACTCCGAGGGCAACTTCTCGCGCAGAAGGCTGTAAAGCTCCCCCTCGTACAGCTCTTTGGTATTCGCAGGCTGATCCATATTCAAACCTCTGATGAAACATGGATGCACCTTAGTCGCCCCAATTCTAAATTTCAACATAGGTGAGAAATAATTCCAACAAAGTGTTGCAAGTCGCCTCCGCTCGTGCCATAAAAATTCAAATTGCACGAGAGAAGTGTAATTGAGCGCCCAACCCTATGGAGACATCAATGAGCTTAGAAGCAGGCATCACCGAACTGACCGCAGCAGTGAACAAGCTGATCAATATCACCCAGGCACTGCACGATCTCCGCGTCGACGCCATCGAAAAGACCACGGCAGCCGCCGCGACCGGGTCCAAGTCGACGACGAAGACCAAAGAGGCTGAAAAGCCCGCCGCCGACAAGGGTGCGATCAGCGATAACCCCGAGGACCGTGTTAATCCGATCGAAGCTCTCACGCAGCTTGCAGCAGACTACATCGGCGGCAGCGAGCGGGAAGAAGAGCGCGCCGCCCGCAAGGAAAAGGTCAAGGCTCTCCTCAACCACGAAAAAATCCGTGACCCGAAGGTGGCTGCCGGTGACGGTAAGTTCGGCACCATTCGCGACGATGCTCACAAACTGTTCAAGGATCAGATCGCAAAACTTACGGAAAAGGGCGATATCACCGAGCCCAAGAAGACCGACGACGATCTCCTTTAATGCCCCGGCGCCAACGCTCTCCGACTTCGGTCGGAGGCGTTTCGGCGGGAAGCGCAGAGTAGGACTGCAATGTTCTCCTCCTCCCGACAAAGTGGTCCAGGTTCCACCGCCTCCCACCTCTGCGCTTCCTCCCCAAACGCCTTTAGGAGAAAGACATGCCTTCCCCCATTATGAAATATTTCACGTTTGAGCACCTTCGCGACCCCGGTCTCAAGGAAGTCTCGCGTCAGTGCGCGTCTCTCGCCCGCGCGATGGAAGAAGAACTTCCCGACGGCCCTGAGAAATCCGCTGGCCTGCGGCATCTTCTCGAGGCGAAGGACTGCTTCGTCCGCGCCAAGATGGACTGAGCCATGAAGGCGCACGCTCGATTATCACCCTCATCGGCGGATCGGTGGATGACCTGCACGGCCTCGGTCGCGCTGATCGACCACTTGGTTGCCAAGGGTGAACTGAGCGAAAGCGATCTCAACGAAGATTGCGATGCGCCTGTCGTCGACGATGAGGATGATCAGGACTATTCGGCATACGAGGGTGAGACGCTTGATCTGAGCAGGGATTCCACCGCCTATTCGGCGGAAGGGACCGTTATGCATGAGATCAGGGAACACTGCCTTGATCTCGGATGCGATCCGCATCACTTCGTCGGTAGCACGCTGACAGCCGACGGTCATTCGTTCGAGATTGACGACCATATGGCCGATCGTCTCGTTGCCGGCATCGACTGGGTCCGCCAGCACACCAGTAATCCGCTCGTTGAGATACGTGTTGACCTCTCGCGCTGGCTGCCCGGTCAGTTTGGAACCTGTGACACTGCGTTCCTGTATCGAAAGATGCTCGGCGTCAGCGACTACAAGGATGGGGCAGGGGAGCCGGTCGAGGTCGTCGGTACGAGGCAACTCCGTCTCTACGCCCTTGGTGCTTGGGAGCACCTCGGTCGCCCGCAGGTGGAGGATGTTGTTCTCAACATCGATCAGCCTCGCGCAGGTGGAATGAAGTTTTGGGAAATCACGCTCGCTGAGTTGCTGGAGTTCGGTGAGGAAGTGAAGCGGGTGTTCTCGCGGATCGAGCGTGGCGACGTGGAATTCGTTCCGACGACGAAGGGTTGCCGTTGGTGCCCCGTGCGCAAGACGAAGCGCGGTTGTGCCGCGCGCAATCAGTGGCTCATGCAGATGTTTGGCGGCGCGCTGCTCGACCCGAGCGAGCCTGAGCCCAAATTCAAGGACCCGGCGCAGATGCCGCGCGCGCTGCGCTTCTACATCGTCAATCATTCCACGGCCGCACGCGCCTGGCTCACCGAACTGCATCATCAGTCGCTTCAGGCGGCGCTGGATGGCGACCCCGACCCCGGTTCCAAGGCGATCGATGGCGGGCTCGGAAACAGATATTTCACCGCGCCTGCCGAGGCAGAGGCCATTCTTGTCGGCGCACTGGGTGAGAAGGCCTACAAACCACGTCAACTCATCGGCTTCACGGACATTGACCGGCTCATGAAGCCGGGCAAACGAAAAAAGGGCATGCCTGAACCGTGGGACGCTCTGCAGGAATTGGTCGACAGACCAGACGGGAAGCCGAAACTGGTTCCCGTAGACCATCCAAAGCCGGCGTTAGAGGTCACGCCGATTGCGGATCAATTTGACGACCTCGACTAACCATAGCCGCTGCAACCGAACTACCGAGAAAAAGGAAACCGACAAATGGCAATCGAAGAAAAGTCCGACGGTCGTACCGTCCAGTTGAAGCGCGTTCGCCTGTCCTTCACCGACTCGCTGAAGGACAAAAAGAAGACGAGCGACGATCCCAACGCGAAGCCGAAACACGGCTTGAACATTATCAACGAAAAGGATTCGCCTCATTATGAGGAGAACCACAAGAAGATCATGGCGGCCATTCGTGCGGCCGGTGAAAAGCAGTGGAAGAACCCCGACGCGTACAAGGACATTCTCGAGGACAATCCGAAACGGGTTTGCTTCCGTAAGGGGGAAAAGTTCAAGAGCAAAGAGGGTAAAATCTACACCGGTTACGAAGGCAATCACGCATTTTCTGCGTCCGGACCTTCTGCGGGTCAAAAGCGCCCCAAGCTTCTCGATCGCCGCAAGCGCGCCCTCCGCGATCAGGGTACCGCAGAGCAAATCAAAGCCGACAAGGTTTTTGAGGAAGCTGAAATTCTCGACATTTTCTACGGCGGTGTCATCGCGGACGTGATCGTCTCGTTCTTCGGAACGGACAAGGGTTCCCGTGGCATTTTTGCCACGGCCGAGGCTCTCCGTTCTCACGAAGAAGGCGAGCGCATGGGCGGCGGCATCTACGTCGACGCCGACGACTTCGACGATCTCGAAGAAGAAGACAGCTTCGACAACGGTCCGTCGACCTCCTTGGAAAAAGAGACCAAGTCCTCATCTGACGACGATCTCCTCGACTTCTGATCCTGCGGAACTGGCGACATTACCGTGTCGCCAGTTTCAACTTTCGAGAGGAATTCCTTGAGCCATGGGTGCGAAGCCGTATGCCCTCTACAACGAAAACGACGAACACGCCGCAGACTGGCTCGAAAACCTTATTGCCCTTGGAGTCATTGCGCCGGGCATTGTTGATCGACGAAGCATCGAAGATTTGCGTGGGGATGACCTTAGAGGATTTCGACAGGTTCATCTTTTCGCTGGCATCGGAGTGTGGAGTTACTCCCTCCGTCGCGCTGGCATCTCGGATGATACTCCAGTTTGGACTGGAAGCTGCCCCTGTCAACCTTTCTCCGCGGCAGGCAAAGGAGCAGGGATGGATGACGAGCGGCATTTATGGCCTGCGGTCCTCCATCTCATCCGAGAGCGCCGCCCTGACATCTTTCTTGGAGAGCAGGTTGCAAGCGCTGACGGCCTCGGTTGGCTCGACCTTGTACAAACTGACCTGGAAGCGGCGGGCTACGCCATCGGGGCGGTTGATACCTGCTCTGCGGGCAGTGGCGCACCGCACATCCGGCAAAGACTCCGTTTCAGTGCCTACGATACTCGACCTGCCGCAAGTCAGGTTCAACACCCCTCGCGCTACCGATGGATCGAATGGTGGGCCAAATCAAGCGAATGGAGCGCTATCGGCGGACGTGGCTTTATGCGGCTGGCCGACCAGCCGCACGTCGGACGGGACTTCGGGTCCGGACTTTGCCGTGATGAACAGGGAGAACTCGGGAGGATTATCGCTTCCGACGACAGCGGCGCTATCGGGCTGGACGACAGCCTCGGCGAGGGACTGGAAGGACTCCGGCGCGGATATCGCGCAGGCGTTGAAGGCGGGCAACGAGAGCGGCCGGCAGCCTTATGCGGATTCGATGATCTTGAGCGGCTGGCCCACGACGACGACGATCAACAACGGCAAAGGGGAAACACCCGAGGCGCGTCAAGCGAAGGGGTTCGGTTTGAACCTTGCGGATGCGACGAGCTTGACCGGATGGTCGACACCGACCGTGGCCGAGCGGGAGAGGCGTCCGGAGGTTATCGAGAAGATTGCGCGAGAGCGTCTCGAGAAGCACGGGCAGACGACGGTGCCTCTCTATCACTGCGAACAGGCGCTATTGGCAGCTTGGCAGATGCCGACACTGGACAATTTCCGGAAGAGGGGCGGCGACCGCAGCGACGAGATGGGGTCGCAGGAATTGGTCGACTGGACGAAGGTGTCTTTGTTGGCCGACTTGAACGGCCCGGCCCGACTAACAGCTTTTGGCGAGATGCTGATTGGCTCTTTTGCCGAGATGGAAAGTGGCGGCCAGTTGAGCCCTGCACATTTCCGCTGGTTGATGGGACTGCCTTCCGTTTGGGATCTGGCAGCGCCTTTGAAGGCAAGTCGCGTCAAGGAATGCTCAAAGGTTACGGGAACGCCGTCGACGCGGAAGCGACGCGCGTCTTCATCGAAGCCTGTGCCGACTTCTTTGCTCATTTGGATGCTCGCCGCGTGACGGCAGAATTAATCGGAGACCTGTTATGAAATTCACCGACCTTATGATCGACTTGGAAACCCTCGGCACCGCAGTGAACGCGCCCGTGGTTGCGATCGGTGCCGTCTTCTTCAATCCCGAGACCGGTGAACTCGGCGAGACTTTCGACGCTGCCATCGATGTCGAAGACGCAATGCGCTACGGCAAGGCGTCGGGGTCAACAATTCGCTGGTGGCTCGGGCAGGGTGACGCAGCGCGGCAGAAGGTTGTTCGCGGAAAGCATCCCTCGCATCTTGTTTTCACGAAGTTCCACGAGTTCTGCTTGAAGCATGGTGATAACGTGAAGCCGTGGGGTAACGGCGCTTCGTTCGACATCTCGATCCTCGAATACGCATTCGGGCGGATTATTGAGCGGCCAGCTCCGTGGAAATTCTGGAATGTGTGCGACTGCCGAACGATCAAACGCTTGGCCGACGGTATAGTTACTTTCGACGAAAAGCTCGAAGGGACCGCACATACGGCACTCGACGATGCCAAGCATCAGGCGAAATGGGTTTCCCTTTACTGGCAGGGCCTACGTCGCCGCGCGCAGGGGCAAGCGTCCTTGCCCTCGTCGTCGGTAGGCTGGAGCACACCAGCTAACGCAGCATCGGACTTGCTTGACGGTCTTTGATGTCCCTCCGCACCCGCTCAGCCCTGCGTGCCGGCCAACAAGCTATCAGCCGTATCGTTCGCACCGAGAAGGCGAAACTGATCATCAGCGGCATGGGATCCGGAAAAACCGGCGCCACGCTCGATGGACTGGCTTACCTTCTGAACCGGTTTGATGTGCAGCATGTCCTCGTCATAGCGCCGCGGTACGTCGCTCTGAACACCTGGCACGACGAGGTTAAAACATGGGCGCATACGCAGGCAATTTCCTGTGCAATCGCCGTGGGCGACGCTTCCGAGCGTGCCGCCGCAATCGCGCAGCGCGCCGAGATTACAACCATCAACCCTGAGAACCTGCCGTGGCTAGCAAAACATATTCGCACGGTCGAGAACTGGATTTGGGACACGGTCATTATCGACGAGTCCAGCCGTTTTAAAGCAGGCGAAGCCCGCACCAAGGCTACCAAGACGAAGCGCGCTGACGGGAGTGTCCGCGCCACGAAGGGCGGCAACATGACCCGGTTCGGGATCATGACGACGGCTCGGAGAAAGATTGAACGCATTTTTCTTTTGACCGGCACGCCCGCGCCGCAAGGTGTCATCGACCTGTGGGCACAATCGTACTTGCTCGACCAAGGGAAGGCTCTCGGCCGCAGCAAATCCGATTTTGAAAAAGAATATTTTGATCGAGATCGCTACACGCACGCGGTGACCATCAAGCCCGGAGCCGAGGCGAAGATTTTGTCGAAAATCGACCATCTCATCGTCACGATTCCGCAAGAAAAAGTGGTAGACGAGCCTCAGTTCATTCCGCTGCCGGTCGATCTGCCGGCAAAAGCTTTCGAAGAATACAAGGACTTCGAGAGAACGCTTTACACCGAGCCGTATGACGTGGAGGCGGTTTCGAGCGGTGTCCTCGCGAACAAGCTCTTACAATTTGCCAACGGTAGTCTCTATCGCGAAGATCGCAGTGTTGTTGAAATTCATGACGCCAAGCTCGCGGCATTAGAAGAACTCGTCGACACCGCGCACGGTGAAAACCTGCTGATTTTCTACAGTTTCAAATTCGACAAGGAGAAAATCAAGACCCTATATCCTGATGCAGTGGTCGCCAACGATTATAAGGGCGATCTTGTTGGCGACTGGAATAAGGGAAAAATCCGAAAGCTGCTGGCACACCCGGCCTCGATTGGACACGGGACCAATCTTCAATACGGAGGCCATATTGCAGCCTGGTATGGTTTGACTTTCTCGCTTGAGTTTTGGCAGCAGGCGAACATGCGTCTTCCGAGGCCCGGCCAGAAAAAGCAAGTCTTGATTTATCCAATTATCGCTCGCGATACTTACGACGAAAGAGCGCTCTCGGTGCTGAATCGTAAGGGGGTAACGCAAGACCACATCATTCAAACATTTACAATGAAAACTTGACTTTCACATTAGATGTGACATTTCATGACGATGAATCGGGGCGCTTGGCGTCTTGATATTCCGTTTTGAAAGGATTCACTGTGAGCGTTCCCTTCCGGACACCTGAGAAACAGGTGCATCCTGAGTTTGCCCGTCGACTGCTACAGGCTGCTGACAGCAATCCGCAGGTGCCGGCGCCGAATGAAGGTCGCCTCCGTTGGTTTGTAGAGCAGCTTGATCGACGCGGCTACCAGGTTTCGCTGGAGACCGTGCGGAAATGGATATCCGGTCTCACTGTGCCACGGCAGAAGATGTTCGTACCGCTCGCTGAAATTCTCAAAGTTGACGCCGGCTGGCTGGCTGCCGGGACACCCGGAAAGCAGGTCGGAGGTCAGCGTGTCGACATCTTGTCCGAGAAGGGTGCGGCGAATGTTGTGGCGGGCTTTATTCAAATGGACGGCGGTCAGGCTGCATTTCCAGCGCCTGACGACAGAGATGTTGGTGCCAAAGCGATAGACATGCATGCGATCATTCGCGGCGCAAAATACGATATCACCATCACAACGCTCGTGCAGGGACGAATCAGGATTCCCGTCGGTGCGTCGGAGAACATCATCCTCGCGGTTGCTCGGGAACCCGCTCCTAGCTTTGGTGTGAAGGTGTTTGAAATCGACTGGGAACGCGCGCTTGAACTCGGTAAGCTGGAGAAGGGTGCAGTGGTTCTCACTGACGATCTCAGCCCGTGGCGAGAAGTGAAGTCGTTTAGTGAGAGGCTCTGAGTGCGAGCGTGGTATCGTTCTTTCAGTGCCACGAACCGTACCACATTTTACAAGAGATTGTACGATATGCGCTGAGACGCATAGATACGCACACCGACTGAGAATGCAGGGTTTGCCGCGATTGCGAGACGTTTCGAGACGTTTAAAGAGATGAAGTGGCGACCCCTGCAGGACTCGAACCTGCGACCTACTGCTTAGAAGGCAGTTGCTCTATCCAGTTGAGCTAAGGGGCCGTCATGCCGGGCAATCGATACTCCGGCAATAACTTTGATCGTCGTGTTTCAGTGCGTCCAGGGCTGGGTGCGGTTGAAACGGAAATTGTCGGTGTAGGAAACCACCTTGCGGGTCGCTTCCTTCGGCTGGATGACGCGATATTCGATGTCCTTGCGCTGGGCATAGGCTTCGGCCTGTTCCTGCGTCTCGAATGTCAGCTTGAGCTGCTGCTTCATGTCGGAACTGGAGGTGTAGCCCATGATCGGATCGATCTTGCGCGGAACCTCGGCGTCGAATTCCAGAACCCAGACATTGGTTTTCGCCTTGCCGGATTGCATGGCGGTTTTTGCAGGGCGGTAAATCTTCGCAGACATGTCGAAACTGCTCCGGTTGGACAGCGGGGCGAAACGCCCCGAATTATTCATCACGTACCTGAATAGAATAACCAAATCGTGTCAGGAACGTTGAATTTGAAATGGACTGACTTCAGGTGAGAGTCAAGACGATTATCCCCTTGCCGTCCGATCGTGCGCTGCCGTTTCGAGATTACGTTTTGCTCATCGGGGCCGTGGCTGAACAAAGATGAATTTCCCTGTTGCGGACTGCGGGTGAACCGTGTATTCCCCAGCCATCGCCTCGGCGGAGTGTAGCGCAGTCTGGTAGCGCATCTGGTTTGGGACCAGAGGGTCGGGAGTTCGAATCTCTCCACTCCGACCATTTTAAAGCAAAACATCAGCTTTCCGGCGTAACTTCTTCCAAATAGCAGTGATTTATTCCGCGGACGGACCGGCCAGAGTGCTCTCCGCCGTGCCGATCGTCATGACATTGCCGCGCCATGCCACCGCGCTGCCGATCCAGCTTCGCGCCCAGACGACGGGCATGATCATGTCGCGGACGATCATCGCCGGCAGTGTATGGAGCGATATCGGCCAGCGGTTGAGGGCCGCGAGCGCAAGTTCCGGCACGTACATGAGGGCAAGGACGGCAGAGGCGGTTGCGGCGAGGTTTACATCCATCATGGCGGCGGCGGCGAGCGCGAAGAGAAGCGGGGGAAGCGCGCCGGTGAGGATTTCAGGCGCGAAGTATTGCGGGAAGGTCACGCGTCGCAGCCGCGCCCAGCGGGTCTGGCGCGACCAGATCTCGCCGGCATGGCGCTGGCCGAGCGGCTGTTCGAAGGGGGCGCAGACCAGATGCACCTTGCGGCCGGCGCTTCGCACCAGCTTCGTCGAGGCGGCGTCTTCTGCGATTTCAGCAGCCAGCGCGCGAATGCCGCCATTGTCCTCCAGAAACGGCTTGTTCCACAACATCGACTTGCCCTGTGCGAAACCCATGCCGATGGCTTCCGCCGCATATTGCCAGCGGCCCTGCGAGCCGTTGAGGAAGGCGCATTCCACATGCGCCCAGAAACCCGCAGGCCTTGACCCGAGCGGCGGCGAGCAGACGAGCCCGCTATCCTGCCGCCAGGCCGACATCATGGTCGCAATATAGGATTTCGGCATCAACACGTTCGAATCGGCCAGAATCACCCATTCATGCCGGGCGGCCCGCCAGCCCTTGACGCAATTGTTCAGTTTCGGATTGGCGCTGATGCGGTCATCGCCAATGAGCAATTGCATGGAAACCGAGGGGAAGGCGGCTTGCGCTTTGCGAACTGCCTCGATCACCGGATCGAATTCGTCGGCGACGCAGAACAGCAACTCATAATCGGGCCAGTTGAGTTCGAAGGCGCGCGACAGCGTCAGGGGCGTGAAGTTCTCCACGCCACGCAGCGGGACCACGAGCGAGACAGGCGGCTTTTGCCGGACGAGATCGTTTTCCGCGTCCCGTCTCGTCAGTCGCCAGCCGGCCAGAACGATGCCGAGAAGATTGAAGCCGAGGAGCAGAATTGCGCAAAGGGCAAAGACAGTTTCCATGCTGGCCAGTTCCACTCCCAAGCTTTTGGCGGTCTGCGCGCCAATCGATTCCATGGAATTCGTCTCTGCCGATTATAACGTTTGCGTGACAGTTACATGTCATCATCGGCCGGTGTGCAGGCTGCGCCGTGCATGGAAGCGTCGCAGACGCCGCGCGCAAAAGAAAAAGCCCTCCGCATAGAAGGGCCCAATCGTCATGACGGTCGATGAATTTTAATGGACGTTCAGGATATGGGCATGACTGCTTGCGACAAGAAACGATTCCCGTGCTTTTTCGATGTCGCATCTGCCGGCGATGGCATCGAGGCAGTTCCTGCGTGCCTCTTCATATTCCGGCCCGTGTTCCTCGGGCCAACGGTACATCAGCATGTCCAGTGCCACCAGCGGGCTGTAGATTTCCACGGCGACGCACAGCGGCAGATGGATCGCCACCGGCTTCATCCACGAGGCGTGGTGACACGGCTCCGTTCTGTTAATCAGCATGTCATTCTCCTCCCTGTTTTACCTGCCTTGAAGGTCTTTCATTCTCCCATGCGCGAAATGCCCGCCTCACGAAATGGTTCCCGATCACCTAAAATGTGATCGATCAGGGGGTTCCAATTTTCCAAGATGAATGGAAGATGAACAAATAGATGAACCGGAGATGAACAAAACCGCCCTCAGGGCGTTGTTATGTCCATAAGAAGGAGAACGCATATGTTCAATTTGTCAGGCATTCAGGAAAGCTTCTTCGGAGACCGCATGGCCGGCGTATGCCAGGCAATCACGTCGGCTCTGGCCTTCGAATCGGGTCTCGAGAAGTCGCGCATTTCCGCAACCGTCGAAAATGATGTGATCTATCTGGAAGGCACGGCCGATTCGGTCGAGGCGATCGACATCGCCATCAACCTTGCCGCTTCCATTTCCAATTGCCGGATTCTGAGCCATATCGAGCCGGTCTACTGAATATTGCGCCAGCCGGGCGAAACCTCGTCCGGCTCATTCAGACGCAATAACGCGGCAACGTCATTTCCGGTTGCCGATTTGCGCGCTGCGAACCATATCGCCCGGCTTGATGCCATAGCGCTTCGCAGTGCCGCCATTCAGTTCAAGCACAAATTTTACTGGCCCGCGGGAGCTGATGATCGCTTCCGAATGCGGAACCGCATTTTCGTGAATATGGGTAATGCGGCCGTCACGGCCAATGAAAAGCATGTCGAGCGGAATAAGCGTGTTCCGCATCCACATGGCGACGTCACGCGGCTCACCGAAATCGAACAGCATGCCGTTTTCAAGCGGCATGCTCTTGCGGAACATCAGGCCCTGTTCGCGCTGGGCGTTGTTCAGCGCCAGTTCGGCAGTGAAATCGTGGGTCTTTCCCCCGGCGGTTTCAATCTGCAGCGGTTCGGAGGTGAATGTCTGCTGTTGCTGGGCCTGGGCGGCGGCGGCGAGCGTGAAAAAAAGAAGCGCCATAATGGCGCTTTTCACCATATCGGGCAGGGCGGACATCAATGCGACATCCCGATGGAAACCGGGTTGTCGGGGTGGATTTCCGCCGCCATCAGGCCCTTGTCGCCATCGCCATAACGCACCAGAACCACCTGGCCGGGGCGAAGCTCCGTCAGGCCGAAACGGCGCAGGGTTTCCATATGCACGAAAATATCTTCCGTTCCTTCGCCGCGCGTCAGGAAGCCGAAACCCTTGGTGCGGTTGAACCACTTGACGATGGCGCGCTCAAGCCCACTCGAAGGCGTTACCTGCACATGGGTGCGCACCGGCGGCAGCTGCGAGGGGTGAACGGCGGTCGACTGGTCCATGGACAGGATGCGGAACGCCTGGAAACCGCGGTCGCGCCGCTGGATAAGGGCGACGATGCGCGTGCCTTCAAGAATTGTCTGGTAACCGTCGCGGCGCAGGCAGGAGACGTGCAGCAGCACATCCTGCGTGCCGTTGTCGGGCACGATGAAGCCGAAACCCTTGGCGACATCGAACCACTTCACGACGCCGGTAATTTCGGTCAGGTCCACGGCATCGCCCGAAAGGTCCTCGACATCGACTATCGTTTTCGATGACATCCTATCAGCCATATCCTGCCAACCCCTCGATTACGCGCCATACACCGGTCAACTGATTCCTGTGCGCCAGATTAACATCTTGGTAACGGTTTCACGCAAGCCCTAGTTTTTGATTTACGCAGCTGCTTTTATGTCGCCGTCCTTGTCCGGGGCTTGCCATCATGCGTTTAACGGCTCCGGACCCGTGTAATGGAGAGGAAGAAAATGCGGTATCTGCACACAATGGTTCGCGTCAAAGACCTTGGCGAATCACTGAAATTCTATAACGACCTGCTGGGTCTTGAGGAAATACGCCGAATCGAGAACGAAAAAGGCCGATTCACTCTGGTGTTTCTTGCGGCGCGCGACGACATTGCTGCGGCGAAGGAAAACAAGGCGCCGTGCCTCGAACTCACCTATAACTGGGATACCGAGGATTATACCGGCGGCCGCAACTTCGGCCATCTGGCTTACGAGGTCGACAATATCTACGATTTCTGCGCCCGGCTTCAGCAGAACGGCATCGTCATCAACCGGCCGCCGCGCGACGGGCACATGGCCTTCGTGCGCTCGCCGGATGGTATTTCCTTCGAAATTCTGCAGAAGGGCGAAAGCCTCGCACCAGCCGAACCGTGGATATCTATGCAGAATACCGGTTCCTGGTAGGGATTTTCCGGTGAGCAGCGGCGTTTTCGGGTGCTCTTGCCTTGTCCCGAGGGGATGAGGCATAGTCCGCGAATCGAAACGGCCAGTCCCGTTTTGGGGAAGCACACGCGCCCGTTCCCGTGCTGCTGTTGGAAATGCAAGATACGGAGGCCACCCATGAAAACTGTCGAGAGCGCGAAAGGACGTCTGGTCCGTCAGCGTCTCGTCATCGCGGTTTCGCTGCTCGGGCTTTCCGGATGCGTTTCAGCGGTGACCGACGATGAGATGGCGGCGGCGACCAAAAAGCCGGAAATTTCCGCACAACAGAAGCCGCAGACCGCCGCTTCAACTGCCGCGGCCGGCGCGCAACAGGGACATTATGTGGATCCGGCCGTGGCATCGGCGGCCGGAGCGGCCACGCCAGCCCAGCCGCAGGCATCGGGCGGCCCGGCGCAGGCCTATGGCGGCGCCCCCGATATCGGCGGATTGACGACGCAGCCAACGGCGATCTCCGCAGGGACGACAAGCATTTATTCCACCGCATCCGCAGCAGCAGCGCCTGCCGGTGCCGCAGGGGCGCCGGGCACGGCCACTGCTGCGGGCGCTTCTTCCCAGAGAATCGTTCCGGCCGTCAGCAGCGTCTATTCGGCGCCGGTGCAGGCGGCGCAGCCGCAACCGGTGGCAGCGCCGGCTCAGGTCCCGCCAGCCGCACAGGCGCCGGCGGAACAGCACAGCGAAAATCGTCAGCCGGTTCCCGTACCCGTGCCGCAGTCGGCATCGGAACAACTCGCGGCCGTTGCCGCGCAACCAGCCGTGGACGCCAGGGCGACCGGCGAGGGGCATGAAAGCGAGGGTAAGGGCGTGACGCTTGCGGCATTTTTCGCCGGTGCGGCCAAAAAGCGCCTGCCGAAAATGATTGAAAGCGGCACGGCCGGCAATACGCAGGTCGCCGCATTGCCCGGAGTTTCGGACGGGACGATGGGCATCGCCCTTTCCGGCCGCTCGATGATGTCCGACGAATTCGACGACGCCCATCTCGATGAGGAGGATGACCAGCCGACCGGCCTGATGAAGCTCGCTTCGCTCTCCGGCCTCACCCGCGTCGCCCCGAACGGGCTTTTCCTGCAGACGGACCGTGTCGAAGTCGGCTGTTTCAAGCCGGAACTGGTGCGGATGATCAAGGATGTGGAGCGCCACTACAACAGCCCGGCGATCGTCACCTCGGGCTATCGTCCGCCGAAGGGCATAAGGCAGGGCTCCAAGCATTATACCTGCGATGCCGCCGACATCCAGATCAAGGGCGTCTCCAAATGGGAGCTTGCCACCTATCTGCGTTCCCTGCCGGAACGCGGTGGCGTCGGCACCTATTGCCACACCGAATCGGTCCATATGGACACGGGTGAGCCAAGAGACTGGAACTGGCGCTGCCGCCGTACTGCCGCGCGCAAATGATCTCCTGATTGGGTTTCATCGGGCCATCGAACCCAATGCGTAAACCTTTGGCTTGCAGATTTCTCTAGGGTTTAAAAGCGGATTCTCCGTCACCCTGCAAAAGCTCATTCGTGAGCGTTATTGCGTTGCTTTACTCGCCGAAAGCCGGAATTCCCTTGTAGAAAAATAGAAAGACTTTCGTGTGCTCAACTAATAGGGGGCAAACAAAGCATTACTCACCTTGAAGCTCGATACGCACGAGCTCGTTGAACTTCGTGACTTCGTCGGCGCCTGTGTTACCGATTTCTCTCAGCGTGTCAGCATAGTTCTGGAGCCGAGTGATGGCCGTAGTCTTTTCCATGTGACGCGTGTACGCCGACTTAAAGAGTTCATGAGTCGTAGCCCGTGGACGAGAGCTTGATCGCTGCCTGAAGTTCGCTTCCTCGTGATTTTCCGAACCCGTTGGAGTGCGCTTAGCGTTATGACGCACCTGCACTTGAAAAACGATATCTCTTGTCGTCTGCGGCTGTCCGAAGACTGAAATCATTAGTTAGGCCACCGTTCGAAAAGCAATGTGGATTTGGAGGTTTTCGATGGAAGAACTAATTAAGTAGCTGCGAGGCTCTGCATGCTTATTAGTGTGCCCTGTTAGGGTTACAGCTGGTTTTACATTCGAACTGAATTTGGTGAAATCGTAGATATTTTTGTTTTAATATTGACTAGGTTGCTTTTGGTAAATAACTCTGTCGCATGTTGATAATATCTATAATATTTCTAACTAAATTTATATTTTTATAATTAGTCGGAATAGAAGTGAATGATCATTGGAAATCCAATAATAAAGTTTATTATTTTTTTCTTAATTATTGCTACATTGATATTTTTTGCATTTGTTACTGCGGTTTTTATTTATATGTCGTCATACAATAAATTGGATGTCTTGAAGTTGGTGAGAACTGCGAGGCCAAAACTCCATTTCAATGAAAAAATTGATATTTTACCAATGTTTTGTTTGCCTGATAGAACGTTCTACCACGCGTTCGGTTGTGGTGACGTGCAAGAAGAGGCATCTATTATACTGTCGGAAAGATTTGCGTCTCAAGTATTGGCGGATATGGATAACGACGCCCGAGACCAAGCGGGCTCGACCACGTTTCCCACCCGAGCACTTTTTGGGCTTTCTGCGATAGGCGATCTCGAAGCGCAGCCTGTGGATATTCCCGAATACAACAGCAATTTAAAAATGTCGTTCGACTGCGATTTATTGAGAATTGAAAGTAATAATATTTTTCTTCTGCCATTACGTTTGAGTATTTGTAGTTACAGAGGGCAATTCGTCTATTCTGTCTTATCAATCAAGAACTTTTATGGATTTCCGCCCAATCCCATCGGCGAAGCCCTTTTGCCGATTAGGGTCGTTGATTGGCGCATTTTAAGGGAATTACAATGACCAGTAATAAGTCGGAAGCAGCTGATATTTATAGCGCCGCGCTCATAGCTAAAGCGGCTTACGCTTCGGGGTCTTGTTCCGCAATCGCAGGCCCAAGTGCCTGTAAATGCGGTATATTCGCTTGATGTTGGTCCCGCAATCCTTGCGCTCCCAGTAGTACTTGCGTACGCCGATAGCGACAACGCACGCGCATTTCACAAATCTCGCGGATGCGTCGTTCGAGAACGGCCTAATCGGGAATGCGGGAGGTGTAGCGATAGATGGGCCGATCAAAGTCCAATGCCCCACAGGCGCGCGGGATCTATATCCCAATCCTGATGCATGCCTCTCACCATCCGCCGCTTCCGAGCAGGACTTAGAGTTTTCGGCGGATAACATCCTCAATCATCTCGCGATCAAGGGTCAGGTCCGCGACGATCTTCTTCAACCGCGCATTCTCGTCTTCGAGCTGCCTGAGCTTCTTCATCTTTGGCTGCACGCGAAACGGCCACATTTCTGGCGAGGGCGGCATCTTTTCTATTTAGGCGGCGCTGAGAAATAAACGAAGGTAACTAATTTGGCTATTTGCTAAACTTCCGTACATCATACAAGAATAAGATAATCGAAAAAGCCGATGACATAAGGAAAAGTAATATCATCGTGTAATATGGATCCTCAAACAGCTGCTTTAAATGAACGATTTCTCTTAGAAATACAAGGTAACTGAATATACACAGAATAAAAAATGCGAAAAAAGCATAAATTACAGAATTACTGTTCACATGGTAGCAATTGAAATAATAAAATGCCAAGAAGGCAACGAATACAGGTAGATAAATAAAAACGCTTCCAAATAATGAGAATATAATATATTCCTTAAATTCACTTGTAATCAATAAGTTACCGATAAATATTCCTAGAATAATATTTTTCGCTAGCTTAGTTGTCCAAAATTTTCTACTTTTATGCAATATTAAATCCTTGTAATTTATGAAGAGATACAGATGGACAATTTTACAATTCCTGATATTGACCATGAATACATGGTAAAAAATCGTATTGTCTCTATTGAAACTCCGAATGTCAATATCGATACTATATATGAGGGGCTTCTCCGTTATCCTGCTCCAGGCGTGAGCCAACGAATCCACGACGGAGAAATATCAAATCTTATTGGCGGCAACCAAGTCATACACTTCCTAAGACCAGAGATTCACCTCGTCTCAAATGTCACGATGAGCAATCATATTTTTCATTCTGGTGCCGTCCACAGGATGGTGACCGTTGAGAACGGCTACTACGTAGTTAAAACGTGGGGAGTCGGCTCAGCGCAAAACGACTTCCTTAACATTGTGGACATTTTCAACGATGCTATCGCAAATCCCCTTTGGACACAAAATTCGAATTCAATAATAGGATATGTGCTAAAGCAAGGCGGAGATGACGCGATAAGGGACTGGTTTAAGCGAGATATTGGGCCACTTCATTGCTTTGCCCAAGGTACACCTATTTTGATGTTCGATGGTGCCTCGAAGCCGATTGAGGATATAGTTGTCGGAGATATTGTCGCATCATTCGCTGCTATGGGTGAACTTGAGCCACGAAAGGTTACGCGTCTTTTTCGCAATAAAACTGACGAGTGGGTGGAACTGAAGAACGGACTAGACGGCGATACCCTCTTAGCAACCCCTGGACATGAGTTTCTCAGGCAAGATGGCACATTTGTGCCGCTTAGCCAGCTCCTTGATGTCGATGAGCGAAGCGCCGCCGTTGTGATGTGCAACGGAGAGCCGTCCATTTGGAATGTGCGCATCTTGCGCAAAGAAGAGAATTCCGATCTCACTGCCGATCGAAATTGGTCCACCTATAATTTCGAGGTTGAGGGTACCCATACGTACGTGGCTGGCGGAATACGTGTACATAACGAAAGCACAATCGCGGACCACACAATTTCTCGGCAAGATGCTGATCTGTTGCGTGACATGTTTCCGGCGACGCAAGTCGGGTTTATTGAAAAGCAAGATGGCAATTTTCTATATTTTCTCGACAAAAATGTTGAGATTGTCCAACTTGATGGCACTCGCGTTAAACTAGGTGATTATGTACCTATGGCGCTCGAGGGTGCAGCAGCTGTTAGGGATGCTTTAGCCGATACGGTTGGCAGCGTCCCCGGCTATCTTATGAGCTTCGCTCCCCAGATCATCGCTGATCTCGTGATGGGTGGTGACCTAGAAAAAGTTGCTGAAAACTATGCCATTCAATTGGCCATAAATCTTGGGGTCGATTTTCTCGCGGACACGTTCGGCCTCACTGGCGATAAAATCGGCTTCACTAAGACCGGCGGGCTTCCGGTTATAAACAGTGCGAAGTTCTTCGATACGTCGGCTGGTCAAGCTGTCAAGGGCGCCGTTATACAGTTTGCGGTAGTTGCTGCCTTGCGCGGTAGTGAGATGAAGGGAAGCGACTGGGCGAAGTTGGCCGCTAACACGTCTATTCGCTATGCGGTCACAGAAGTCGTAAAACAGTTCGACTGGGCAGCCTCCAGTGTCCCCGTCGCAATGATCGCTGACAAGGGTACTATCCTCATAACGCCGAAATTGACGCCGGCTGGTGGGGCCGCCGTGGCTGCTGCTGTGACGTTTTTTGGCAACCTAGTTGACCATGGCTTCAAGGATTTTGATAAAACCATAATCCAGACGGCCGTCGCTGCTGGCACTACCTATATTGGGCAGACGCTTGGAGCGGCCCTTGCGCCGGTTCTGGGGCCGCTGGGCCCTATCTTGGGAGGGATATTGGGTGGTTTGTTCGGCAGCCTGTTCGGCGGACGCAAGCTGCCACCGCCACCCCCTCTGATCAAAATTGAATATAATGCCGATGGTTCGCAAACCACATACGTTACCGCACAATCAAGCGGTTACGGCGTTTCGGCGCGTGACGGCCAGAATGACAAACTCATCGGAAATCATGGACCGGATACGTTGGTCGGGTCCAATGGAGATAACGAAATACACGGGAATGGCGGCAACGATGTTCTCCATGGGAAGGACGGGAATGATACCCTAATAGGCGGCGACGGAAACGATTACGTTTTAGGCGGAAATGGTGATGATCGCATTTCAGGCGGGAACGGCGACGACAAGCTCTATGGTGATCAGGAGTGGGATGGAAAAACCGCATACGCAAGCACCGGCCCAGGCGGCAAGGATACTATTACGGGTGGGAGTGGGAATGATTACATCCACGCTGGGGGTAACACGGACTTTGTCGATGGCGGCGAAGGCAATGACCGCCTCTATGGCGGCGATGATGCGGATGTCGTCATAGGTGGACTGGGTGATGACGTGTTGTCGGGGGGAACCGGTGACGACACGCTGTTTGGCGATGTGGTCGTTATCGATGCTGCGGGCAACATGACGTTTTCAGGCGCCGGCAATGATTTCATTTACGCAAGTCCTGGAAACGACACCGTTTATGCAGGTGGCGGGAACGATACGGTTTGGGGATTTGACGGAAACGACATCCTGAATGGCATGGACGGCAATGATGTTATGTGGGGCGAGAACGGCGACGATTCCATTCTTGCAGGTGCCGGTCACGACCTCGTTTACGGCGGCAATGGCGACGACACGCTCGACGGCGGGGATGGTGATGATCGTCTGTACGGCGAAGCAGGACGAGACAGTATCGATGGTGGTATAGGTTATGACATCATCGATGGCGGTAACGGTAATGATATCCTCAACGGAAATCTTGGCAATGATCAGATGTTCGGTGGCGCTGGTGACGATCTTCTGCTCGGCGGCATAGGTGACGATGTTCTCAATGGCGGAGAAGGCAACGACCGGCTGCTAGGCGAAATCGGCAACGACGTTGTCAACGGTGAAGCCGGTAACGATACTTTGTCAGGTGGCGCCGGCGCGGACCTGCTCTATGGCGGCGAAGGGAACGACGTTATTGAAGGCGGAACCGAGAGCGATACGTTGCATGGCGATGCTGGAAACGATGTTCTCGACGGCGGCTCCGGCGACGATGTACTGACGGGCGGCGTCGGAGATGACACGCTGACCGGCGGGATAGGTGCCGATAGGCTCGTCGCGGGTTACGGCAACGATACTTGACCTGCCACTGAAGTTTCATCCGGCT
>NZ_ASYA01000027.1:0-19876 GCF_001526585.1 Agrobacterium sp. LY4
GTGGGTTCGAATCCCACCCTCTCCGCCATAATCTGCCTTAGGGTTTAAGGTTTTTCTGAGATCTGACGCATTGCTGGATTTTTGGTCTTGGCCGTAAGAATCGCTGGGATAATTTGCCCGCCACACTTTCGGCACTACGTCAATTGGCAGATTCTGCAAATCAGGATAGAATCAGTAAAATCGAAAATCTGGAGCACGTGAATGGCCTACAGCCAGCCAGTTGAATGCGGTCTCAGTAAAGGGTCTGTTGACGCTTTGGCTGCGGACATCGCTCGCCAAATTGGCTACGAGCCCGGCGGCGACTTGTATCCAGTCATAAAGCAGTTGAACGGCCGTGTGGTGGTAAACAGCTTGTGGGACGCCGCTGACGCCACATCCGGCTCGATCAAGATTGAAGAAGACGGTTCATTCGTCATCGCGCTTGCTTCCCATACAGGGATGGAGCGCGATAGGTTTACCATTGCTCACGAACTGGGGCACTATGTTCTCCATTTCCTATGGCCGAGACAGCAGGGACAGAACATTGGTGCAATCGAGGCTCGGCGCTATGGAACGGGTAGGGTTGAGTGGGAAGCAAATTGGTTTGCTGCGGGATTTCTAATGCCTGCCGATGCATTTCGAGTAGCCTGGGGCGAGCTTGAGGGGGTTCTCGGCCAACTAGCAAACCGTTTTGGCGTGTCAACGGAGGCCGCAAGGGTTCGAGCGGAAACGTTGGGCCTGAATTAACAAATGTCTGCCTCCTCCACGTATGACGGGCCATTAATCTCTGTTCTCAGGTTGTTTCTTAGCGTTGATCTCGTTGGATCAACGGCTTTCAAGCAAGCGAACCAGCGCGCTTTCAAGGAAGATACGAAAGCTGCTATTGAGTCCGTTGCGGAGCCTTGGTTCTCGCCCATTGCGCAATTTTACAAAGAGATAGAGCGATTGTTCGCTCGTGAGTGGCAGTCCTATGTAGATGGAGCAGCAAAAAGGCTTGCTTGGCCAACCGGGCCCGCTCCAGAGTTGTGGAAAAGTGCCGGCGATGAACTCTTATACGTTAAGATATTGACTGATCATAGAGAGGCTTTAGCGTGTATTCTGTGTTGGAAAAGGGCAATTGACGAGTATAGAATAAAGCTACGAAAACAATATCCCTCTCTCGATTTAAAATCTACTGCCTGGCTTGCAGGTTTTCCTATAACTAATACTGAGGTAGTTTTTAGTAAGCGTGTTGTTGATGGAGAGATACAGGACGATGATGATCCTGTGTATGTAAATATCGAACTCCTCCATAAATACCATCAGAATCCTGATGACCCAAACTTAACAAAAGACTTCATTGGGCCTTCTGTGGATTCTGGATTTCGCCTGTGCGGACTGAGTGATGCCCGGAAGTTCGTAATCTCCGTCGATCTAGCCCTGATGATAGTCCACGCGATCCGTGCTCGACCATCGGGCGCCGATGAGATGGACCTAACTATACACTACCAAGGACGGGTGCAGTTGAAGGGAGTTTTAGGTGGCCGTTCATACCCCGTGTTCTGGATTGATATGGCCGTCGATTCCGGGCTTGAGAAACTGGAAGATAAGCTTCTAGAATTTCAGTCCCGTAACACGGATGACATTAAGTCATTTTGTGAAGAATTCTTTAAATCGCATTCATCCAATATTATGATCCCTTACATCGATGGAAATTCTGATAAATACTTCGGAAATATACCTGAAAATCACGTCATAAAGCTAAAATTGCTCAGAGAATACTGGACGAACGAAAGTCAGAAACGTTTGGAGGAGAGGAATGCGCTTAAATCTGCCGGTGACGGTGTCGAGATTGAAGATAATCAAATTGAAAGTCTACTAAAGACGATGCTGGCAGCGAAAAAGCCTGAGAAATAGCGAAGTCACTCATTCACGACTCCGCACTTCACTTTGTTATCATGGCGTCTTACCCCATTTTTGGTAAGCATTATGCCTGTGGTGCTGAAGAAATTCATGATGCTCATCCTGCAACCCGACAACTTTTTTATCTTCAAGTTTTGCAAGACCCGCTCGCTCGAGATCAGCTGCAGCCATACCCGAAACATTTATCCAGGTGCCATCACTAGATAGAGTAATCAAGTGAGCGTCAAATGCGGCGTCAAATGCAGCAGACAATAGAAGACCATTATATGGGTTAAGGCGTTCTTTGTCTGTCGCCGCTGCCCAGGCAACAATATGCGACGCTCGCAATAATTTTTGCTCCAGCAAACCGGTCGCACAGCATTTACCTTGCCACATATCGATGAGGGATTGACGAAATTGACCCTGTCCAACGCGTGCCTCGATGATTGCTTTCTTCGTTGTCGACTTTTCTCCGCTTGCAGCTAACTTACCGCCTGCCGCTGCTGCTTCGACAGCACGATCGAGCTCACCAGGACGCTGAGTTTCCAAGGCCATGCGAATTCTCTCGAAAAATTCGGGCGCATCTGCGCCAGGAAGTGGCGCGAAATAGACCTGTTTGCCTTTAAGAATCCCCGCCTTGTTCACGAAAAATGGGCTTCTGTGCGCCTTATAACGAAACAGTCCTTGAATCATCTCGGCTCGCGAAACGCGTTGAAAAAAGCGAATGAATTCTATTGGCAAAGACCAACCAATTGAATGCCAGGTATCAGCTTTAGGAAAGCTCTCTGGACGAACGCTGTCGGATATGGGAGCGCTCTTCGCGATCGCTATGCCCTCGATATATCCGTCTCTTCCGACAAGAATAAACTCGCCGGGTCTCACGTCTCGTATTGTGGACCAATGCCATTGAGGCGCTCCCAGCTTATGGTTCTTGAGCACTGTTCGGTTAGGGCACCATAGGACGCCAGCATTTATCTGCGCTCTGAACCGCGCGCCTGTGTTTACCCACCATATATTCATGCTGTGCCTCTATTCACTAACGTTGCGTAGTCGCTCACCTTGCCTCCACGCTCTTTCAAACTGCAGGAAGTATTTGTCGGTAGAGGAGCATTTCAAGGTGCGCCTCAAGGCTTGGGGATGGTGAATTCATGGAAATCCCTCAGTCCAAGCTGATTATCTTGGCGGGTGCAAACCGTTCCAGCTTTTTCAATCCGGATACCATTCCTTTGCCCGGCGTGGGCGTTCCGACCGCGCCTTTCAGCCAACATTCCTTCTTTGGCTTAATATACGTGAAGGCCACGCACTGCTTCTCATCGATGCAAGCCAGACGACATTCCAGAGGAGTCTTCGCCGAACGTTCTGGACGCCGGGATAAATCGCCACCGGGTAAATCGACGTCATCAAACAGCGCTGATTGCGGATCGATCGTTCCAAGCGTGATGGCAGATGGATCTGCTTCGGCTCCACTCAGAAAGCGGCCCGAAAAAGCAACGCTATTTCCATCGGCTCGTCCCGCGCTCGATTTCAGGAAGCAGTTCGGCCCTCTCTTGATTTTAGGATTGGCATTGTATGTGAAAGCTTTGCACTGGCCATCCATAATCAGGCAGCGTTGAGCACATTCGCTAGCGTCGGCGACACGCTGCGATGAGATGTCGTCACCGAAGAGGTCCAGCCCGGTGTAGATAGCAATGCGATTGGGTCGCCGGGTAAATTCGTCGAGGGTCGACAGTTTTGCCTGCTGTTTTGAGTCTGGCGCAGAGGGCGACGTGGGACCATCTCCCAGAAGGTTCGCATTACTTGGTTTCTGGTCACTATCTTGGCCAGCGACTGCAACGGGAACGTCGACAATCGTCGGCGTCGTTGATTGTTCCTGCGCCGTTCGATTGAGCTTGTATTTATCCACCTCGTCTTGGCTGAATATATGCATATCATCAGGCGGCGTCTTAAACATGACGTGCATGACGTCCACGGGCGTCCCAAAGCGATTGAGGACTTCGATAATGTCCGAGATCGCGAGTTGTGCGCCTACGAGGTCCGGCGAGTCGGACGAAATCTGATGAACACCCAAGGCTCCATCGACCTTCCGCTCATTACCGGCGAGAAAGACGAACGAACAGGCTGATAAGCACTTGCTTTCTTTTGGAATGTAGGTCGCCAGCTTACGTTGATGGATATCGTCCGCAATGAGCAAACCCATCTGGACATTACCACCGGGGCTATTGAGGGTGACGAGCTTCGCATTTGGCGCTGCTTGGAGCGCGCGGCGAAAATTTAGGCCTGAATTGACGTCGATATCGCCATTCAATGCGATCACGTCCGGATTTGCGTCACTTACAGCAAAAGGGCCGAATGTTCTCTCTCCGGCAAATGCTCCGGAAAAAGTTGCCACCAAAATAACGCTAGCGCTAACAAAGCGAAGTAATCCACGCATACGCAATACCCTTTACCCATGCATATCAAACTATACTGACGCCGCGCGTGCAAGGCGCTCAATCATAAATCGCCTATGATTTTGATTGCAGTTAAAGCGTGTGATTGCTGCGCCGGGATAATCCTTGGCCCCCTCGACGGGGCATCCTACGCATGATCGACAACAAATGTTGGAGATCACGATGGCGACAATCAGAAAACTCAGAGGGCGCTGGCAAGCACAGGTGCGACGGCGCGGTATGAAGCCGCGCTGCAAGAGCTTCGACACGAAGCTCGAAGCTGAGAAGTGGGCGCGCGACCTCGAGGCACAGGTCGATAGGTTCGGCGCGGCCCCAGACACGAAAATCCTTGAAAGCACGACGCTTGGGCAGCTTCTCGAACGATATCAGCGCGAAGTCTCTCCCCTCAAGCGCGGCTCGGTCCAAGAGATACAGCGTATCGATGTGTTGCGCCGCCACGATCTTGCTCACCGGACGATGATCGGCCTGAGCCAACAGGACATTGCGTCGTTCCGTGACGAGCGGCTTCAGAGTGTAGCATCATCTACTGCTGTCCGTGAGCTTGCGATCCTTAGCCACGTCCTTGAGGTCGCCATCCGTGATTGGGGTCTGCCACTCGCAAAGAACGTCGTGAAGTTGGTTCGCCGTCCGGTCATCCGCAATGAACGGAGCCGTCGCCTCGCATCCGACGAGGAGCAACGGCTGCTCGATGCTTGCGACGCCGGAAAAATACCTTTTCTCCGCACAATGTTGGTCGTTGCCGTTGAAACCGGGATGCGCCGTGGCGAGCTTCTCGGACTGAAGTGGAGTGATTTCTCTCACAATCGTCGTGTGCTTTCGCTCGCTCTTACCAAAAATGGTTCCGGTCGTGAGGTTCCCTTGTCACAGCGGGCATTCGATACGCTGCTAGCTTGGAAGGAACACCCGCCCGTGGATCAGTCTATGATTTTCCCGATGCGTGCCGGGACGCTGGAACAGGCTTGGAGACGATTGCTGATACGTGCCGGAATTAAGGGACTTCGCTTTCATGATCTACGGCATGAAGGTGTCAGTCGCCTGTTCGAACGCGGTTTGAATGTCATTGAGGTCAGCAGCATCAGCGGACATAAGGAGCTACGCATGTTGAAAAGATACACGCACCTCGCTGCTGACGATCTCGTGGCGCGCCTTGGGTAGGCGATCCACGAACTGTTTGCGCTGTTGCTCTGCGCCGGAGGACAGCGAAGTCCTAGAAAAATTCGCTATAGTCGAAAGGGATGCCTTGGGTTGCCACCGAGTTTCAGAAGCCAAACCACCTCTCCTGCGAGCAGACCGATATTTACATTCCGACAAATAAGTGGCGTTGGACGCGCTGGAACAGCTGTAAATCCACCGGAATAGCAAGCGGGACTGGCAACGGGCTTCTTACGAACAATAAGAGACTCGTTTCCCCTATCTTTGCGTTAAGTTGACGCTAAACCGGCGATTTTTCAGTTTTTTCCCTGAATTCACGCGATTTTGTCTCCTAATCTAACCAAGTCTTCTGAGAACGCTAAAATCATTCTGCTTGAGGTGATGTTCGCTTTGATTAAACCACCAGTATTCTGACTATATGAAACAAATCTGCGAGCTTCTTCTGCGCTGGTCTCCCGTTCGCTCTGGGTTGCTCTAGGGAGGCGAACAGACAGAAGTCGGTGGAAGTAGCTATTTTGCGCTTGTGCGAGCCCTTGGCAATCCTCGTTCAAATGAGGATATGGTGGGTGCAGACGCACTGATTTGAAAGCTGTTGTTGAAAATGAAGCCAAGGTTGCCGGGAATGCTCGTCCCGTTGATTGCTGCAAAATCCAAATCCCTAGTCGGCTATCTCGATTACCGCCGAGAGGATTTGTCGAATACGCAAGCCCGCCTTTCCGGTAGATATTCTATTCGACCAGTATTAGATTTCGAACGGTTCAAGGCTCGTGCTGTCATCGATTGGATCACGCTCCGGGTGACGCTCGACCGCAACACTCAATTTCAATGGTTGCAACGAGAAATCGAACCAATTGGTGGCCGGCGGAGCTATGTGGAGAATGTTGACGGCGACAACACAGCCTCCTCGAACTGTTTCGATATCAGATTTCAAGAGCCGGAGATTGCCACTGTTCTAAAATCAATTGCTGCCGTCCGAGCCAAATTTGGCTTGGCGCTCGAACCTTCAGTCCGCGGCATTGAGATTAGCGTGGATTTTATTCCCAAGACACCCGATGATCTCCTACGCGCTCGTATGGTCCGGGTGTTGATGAACCATCTTCAAGTGCGCCCAGATGTAACGACAAATGTCCGGGATAGGCCGAGGACGGTTTGGGGCAGAGGCCCTGATTTCACCCAACGCTTGCTTTACGACTCTAGGCATTTGACGCCCGCTGAGAATGAGCAATTTTTGCTGGAAACGGACAGAGATCGCGCACCCAATGTAGACGGAACCTTGGAAGTGGGCGAGAAGGAGGCCTCTGTCCGGTGGCGCGTTATGGACAAGGTAATTGATACGCAAAACATATCCGCCGGAACATTTGTCCTACTCGATGAGAAGTCAAAAAGAGCTAGGGTCGAAGTCACGTTGGCTCATCCGGAAACAGAGAATATTGGCATTGGCTCGTTGAATGATCTCAGGACGTTCAGCTTCACAAAGCTTCAAGGAAAGTATTTCCAGTTCGCTCTTCCCACGTTTGCTGCTGAACCGGTAAGGGCTTCAAAGAGGCAAGCGCTAGCTGCTGCGAGTAATCCGGAGCGAGCGGCGAAATTCTCGAAGACTGGAGTAATTGGCCTGAAGGCTATGGATGCGACGAGAGACGACGCTAGGCGGAATTTGCGACGCAGAGTAATGCACCACATTCATGCAAGTGGTCTCCGGATGAGCGTCCTGAACAGAAATGCGCAGGGAGCGACCAGCACATTCGTGGCCTTTGAGGATTTGAATCAACGGGTCAGGGTCGCTTTAAGAAACCTTGGTAAGCGTGTTGGCGACGGATTTTCGTCTGCTCCCTAGTGGGTGAAGAGTGAGTAGGTTTCCTGTATCGACATATGCAGTAACCCATATAGAAGTTATTAGGCCGACGGAACCAAGCACTCCCCGCCCGCCCAAGCGTCACAATGCTTTTCTTCAGACCGCATAAATAAGCGAGCAATCTTTTTTAGTCAGAAAAACTTGCAAAAATCGGAAAGCAGGCCTTCTGATCTCGTGTCCCGATTTCAATGGAGCAGGTGATCTCCTCGCCACGCTTTTCACCAGCGAGTCACCTGAGCGCGTTTGTATTCAGACAAGCAATTACGCATCCTGATTGCCGGAGCCAGCCAGTGAGCTTCCCTGACTCAATGAGAGGCATCCAGACGCTGGGCGTCCACCCTGAGAGTCCTGAGCAATGTCCGTGGGTGAATTCCATGTTGTTTCGCGATGGCTTCGGCGGTCGCTGAACCATTCGCTAAAGCCTGTCGAGCCTCCCGGCGCTGATCGTCTGTCATTGCAGGGCGACGACCGATGCGGCTCCCACGAGCACGAGCGGCAGCCATGCCTGCGCGCGTCCGTTCGCTAATCAGCGACCGCTCGAACTCGGCCATCGATGCGAGAACGTGCAGCAAGAGCCGACCGGCTGGCGTGCCGGTGTCCAAGCTCTCGCTCAACGACCGGAACTCCACTCCGCGCTCATTGAGGTCACGAATGAGTTTGAGCAATTCGAAGAGAGATCGACCCAAACGGTCAAGACGCCAGACGACGACGGTATCGCCCTTACGAAGCTTTCGCAGCAAACGTGTTAGTCCAGGTCGGGAGAAATCAGCGCCGGAATATCCTTCGTCGGTAAGGACATCGATGCATCCCGCCGCTCTCAGCGCCGACATTTGAAGGTCAAGGCTTTGTTCTATGGTGCTGACACGGGCATATCCAAGAACGCTCATTCTCTCCGCCATCTGTTACTATCGGTGCAATTATTCCGAGCAGAATACCCGGTAAGCCCTTGATTAAAAGGAACCTTTTTGTGCGCTGTGGATTTTCTGTTGACCGAGAAAACGGCTCCGAGGGATATCAGTGCGTTAGCGTCGTTCGCCAGAACGTGGTTCGTTATGACGGAACCCTTCCTTTTCGTGCGGTGCCTACATCGCGAAACCTATGGAGGGTCAGGTGCTCAGCAAAAAAATGGCAAGAATGTTTGTTCTAACCGCAACGGCGCTGACCACGTCAATATGTGTGCTCAGCAGTCCGGCGGTTGCAGGCCCGCTAGACACCGCTTACTCGAATGCGATGGTTCCTTACGTCGTGCTGAAACGCGGTTCCGTCGAATGTGGAAAACCCGCCGGAGAGCACATCTCCTACAAGACTCGTCTGCTTGGCATCCTCGGTCGTGTTCCAAGCATCGATTTGATTGCAGCCGACAGAGAAATCGAGCGGGCATTTGAGCGGGAGGCACCTAGGACGAGCTACACAGAATGCTCGGACGCGCTTTTGCTACGTTATCATAATGCTCTCAACTCCGATGCAGAAAGAGCTTTGCAATATCTTTCAGAGCAGGTGAGTGAGCTCAGGTAGCAAAGGTTCTCTAGATTACTAGGTCTTCGCGTTTTGAAATTCTAAACAACCCCACGGCGTCGGTTACGAACGTCTGCCATGGCCAGACAACTGAGGTGCGGACGCGTATGTCTGAACATCGACCCATGATAAAGTTTATCAGTTCCGCAAGCGGCAAATTACTATACCGAAGGCCACACAACTTCGCCGCTAACTCAGACACGATTAATAAAATCAATAATTTATTAAAATCCTTAAAAATCCACTGGAAATCCTGTTTTTTTTGATATCAATAAATAAGTCCTGAAACCGAAAAAAGGGACTAAAAATGCAGCCGCACCAACAAACGACCGCGATCCCCGCGCTTGAGCTTTCTGATTTCAGCCTAGACCTTCTTGATCCCGATCTTCGTAAATACGTTGATTGGGAAGGAAATTATGGTCCGGTCTTCGATCATCCACTTTACCGCGACCCAATTATGTTGATGACCGCGGCGATTCCAGCTGACTATCCAGCAGGCTCAGCCTCGCCGGCCGGTTTAGGCCGCATCAACCAGATCGTTGATCTGAAACAGCGGAGCCTTGAGAAATATAAGCTTCGCCAAGACTGGAGAAGTTATGTGTTCACCTTTCATCGCCCATATCGGGTTGACGCGCTGCTTACGATAATACGCAGTGTTGGTGCTTCGCGCCTGTGGCCACTGATTGGTGATGTTTGGCGAGACTCGGAATCGAATATGCCGTCTCGTGTTGAATGGGCTGAAATTTGGTCCCACGCGTATGGTAAACAAGGTGGCTTTAGGCCGGAATTCTGCAGGGTCATGAGCGCCAAAGAGCGGCGCTTTTACAAAGCGTTGCCAGAAACTATCACAGTCTACCGCGGGTGTTTCGACGCGAGCGACACGATGGCTTATTCGTGGACGCTAGACCGCGAGATGGCGGAGTGGTTCGCCCGCCGTAAGCGTAGCCAAGAGAATCCTGTGGTTGCTAAAATGGATGTGCACAAGTCAAACGTGCTAGCCTACTTTGCGGGCAGAAATGAATCTGAGGTAGTGATCGACTTCAACTTTGGAGGTGAAGATTACGAGATTGAAATCATCGAATTGCCGGCAGAGAACGAAGCACCGGTCGCCGCCTAACATTGCGTCCGCCATTGTAAGACAGAGAAGCTCGCGAACGGCGAGCTTCGGATACTTCGCACTCTCGAGCCTACGCCTCCCTGCGTCGTCACAGTCGCTTAAGCCGTTGAAGATCATTAATGGTCTCAAATGGCGAGCCACGGATTCAATTATTCAAACCTGTCAGTGCACTGAAAAAGGTCGGAGTTTCAAAAGCTGCAATACAACGGTCGCCTGCACCAAGCCAGCCAGCAAGCTCCCCTGAGTCAAACAGCGCTACGCCAGAGCCAACCTGTTCTTCTCAAGCGCTTCCTGCGCCCATCCTGCCCATTGATCCTGGGGTGGCAGCCAAAACCAGCCGCCTTTATCGTCGCCCACGACCTCAGCTTCGCCAGTTGCGGCGCATCCCGCAGTGAGTAAGCAGATCCATGCAGCCCGCTTTTCGTGGTCGCGCTCGTCAAGAACTGCGGTCATCAGCTCAGCATTCTTCCATCCAATCCTTGGGAAGAGGTCCGCGAGGACACAGCTCTCGACTGCATGCTCATACAGCCAATCAAACTTCTTACGTTTACCTGCTTTCGGCAGGGCAAAACGTGCATCTGGCAACAGCACACCCAGAAAGGCGTTTGGAAATGCTTCGATAATGAACGTGTCCTGGCGGATCGCGTTCGATACGCCTGTGTTATGTTCAGCCAGGTGGAGCACTTGACTTGCCGTCTCAGCAGCAGCAAGTCGCAGATCCTTACCATAACCATGATTGCTTAGGCCCGGCTTACATCGCGTCTGGAATGCGCCGCGAATGAATAGGCGTTCGCACGACCGGTCCAAGCTATCATCGGAACCGACAGGGACGAGCGGCCCGTCGATGGCTATCACAGAGAACTTCGTAGACGCTGGAATGTGCTGGCTACGACGGTCCCAATCCGAATGCGTCCTGGCTGCTCCAAACTCGCCGTTCTTGCTCCAGGCGATGCCAGTGGTCGGCCTTGATTTCGAAAAGCCCACGTCGATGCCGAGGAGCGCTGTCTCGTTGAGATTGATCATATGACACACTTCGCAAGATCCCCAAAAATCAGTCTG
This sequence comes from Agrobacterium sp. LY4, assembly GCF_001526585.1. Classification (NCBI taxonomy): domain Bacteria; kingdom Pseudomonadati; phylum Pseudomonadota; class Alphaproteobacteria; order Hyphomicrobiales; family Rhizobiaceae; genus Agrobacterium; species Agrobacterium sp. LY4. Next base: position 11,006 of record NZ_ASYA01000027.1, read on the forward strand.
ATTATCTCACCGTCTCCACCTTCTCCCAGCCCAGCATGTGCTCGTTCTTGTCGAGCCATGCCTTACGCTCCTGCCAGTCCGGCAGAACCCGTCCGACGAAATCCCAAAACGCCGGTTCGTGGTTGCGGTGCTTCAGATGGCACATCTCATGGACCACAGCGTATTCCAGCACGGGCTTCGGGGCGAAGATCAGGTGCCAGTTGAGATTGATCTGGCGGTCCTGGCCGCAGCTGCCCCACATGTGCTTCTGGTCCTTGATCTGCACGCCGCGAGGCTTAAGCCCGTGGCGCTTACCATGCCTGCGGACGAAGTCGCGGGCGTCATCGCGCACCCGGCGTTTCAGCCACAGCCTCAGCGCGCACTCGATGACGGCGTCGGAGGATTCAGGGGGCAGACCAGAGGGCATACGGATATGGAAGCCGTTGCGGAAGCTGACCTCGACCAGCGAGCCCTCGAAGGGTTCGATGGTGAGCTTGGCCATCCGCCCACGGTAGGGAATCTTGGCACCGGTGACGAACTGGTAGACGCGTGTCTGCGCCTTGGCGCGCTCGGCCATGTGCTGCACGGTCTCGATGATCCAGGCGCGCCTGCGATCCAGCACTGCGCAGATCTGTTCGTCGGTCGCTCCTTCCGGCACCAGCAGCTCGAAGGACTTTGGCGTAACGCTGAGACTCGCCTTGCGGGCCTTGGGCGATCGCCGCAGGGTGTATTCGATCTCTTGGCTGCCGATGCGATAGACGGCCATGTCACTGCCCCGCGAAGTGCTTGAGGGCGTAGGCCTCGACCTCTTCTGGGATCTCCCTGAGCTGAGTGAGGCCAGCCAGATGTGCCATCGAACGCACCTGCTGGCGCAGGCTCTTCCGCAGTCCGTCCTTCTGCCACCAGCCTGATGGAGCGGTCACGGGGTCGGTGTAGAGACCCTCCAGCTGGATCGCCAGATCCTCGCCCTCCGGCCCCGAGGTAAAGCCTTTGAGGATCTGCAGGATGCCATAGGTGCCGGGAGAAAGACCTGCCTCGACATGCGCGGCATCTTCGGCGGTGATGTCCTTCGCCAGCTCTTCCGCAGCCTTCAGCTTTTCGCCCCAAGAGAGCTGCGCACTTTCGAGCTTTTCCAGAAGCTGGCGAAGGCGCTCGGAGAACTTGCCATATTGATGCGGGCTGTCGTCGATGCGCTCGGTAACGGTCTTGCGCAGCTCCGTCGTCTTGCGGATCGCCGCCGTCATCAGGTCTTCCTCGGTCTTGGCCTCGGGATCGAAATCCTCCCAGAACTCCGGGTCCGTAATGTGGCGCAGCTTGACCGTGACGCTCAGGCCCGTCGCCTCCAGATGCTTCTCCAACATCTCACGGATCTTCTCGCTGTAGTTCATCTGATCGAAGGCCTGACGCTTTTCGAAGTGCTGTGTGCCATAGAGCAGGAAGTTGGCGACCCACTTTAGATCGGCGGTGAACTCCAGGACGCTTGGGTCCGGGCTCAGCGTTTCATAGAGCGCGATGAAGCTGCGGGCTTTCGCCTTGAAGTCGAACCATTTGTCCTCGGTGCCGAGCAGCCTCACTAAGGCATCATATTCTGCCTTCAGCGCGTCCCTGTCGCTCGCCTTGCGTTTCAGCGGCTTCATAGATGCGGCGACGGCAGATTGAGCTGCTCGCAGTTGGTTGCGCAGATCATCCAGGTCGCGCATGGCGTTCTTCACGTCATCGGCGCGGTAGGAGGAGAGCGCCTCCTCCAGATGGCCGGAAACCCCGATATAATCTACGATCAGCCCGTTTCGCTTCCTGGCGTCGGAGACGCGGTTGGTGCGGGCGATCGCCTGCAGCAACCCGTGCTCCTTCAGCGGCTTGTCGAGATACATGACGCTTTCTATAGGGCAGTCGAAGCCGGTCAAAAGCTTGTCGCAGACGATCAGGAACTGCGGGGCATCGCCCTTGCGGCCAAAGGCCTTCTTCGCCAGCTTCTCGGCCTCGGCATCCAAATAATGCGCCTTCAGCTCGGTGCGGATCGCCTGCTTGTGAGCATCTTCGCTCGGCTTGCTGTCTTCCTGGTTGATAGAATAGACGCAAGCTAACATGTCGTTTGCACGTGACCACGCATAAGAAGAAATAGCTTCTTCAACGAAAAGCGCATATTCAGGCTGCCAAAATCTGTAAAAGCGTGATCGGAAATCATCGTCATCGATACTATGAGCTTGTGTGTCAGCTACTGCTATCGATGTCAGTAAGGCGATCAGTCCGATCGCTTCTTGCTTAAGTCGGGAAACAGCTTTCAGACCGGGCGCTGCAAGGTCTTCGGGGTGCATCAAGTTTGAATCAGTTTTATTTAGCAACTCTCTGAACGCAGCAATCCCTCGAGCCTTGGCATCCTCAGCAATCACCTTTGTCAGGGCCTGCTTGTAGAGGATGACCGCCTCGCGATCGATGGCGACAATCTGGGCTTTGAACCCATCGGGCTGGGCATAGGCTTTGAAATGCGTCCAGATATCATACGCGATCAGCTCGATGCGGCGTGGATGCTTGACCAGATCCTCGATCTGCACGCCGCGCTTCTTGATCTCGTTGAGCTTGTCGTCGTTCAGCTCGGCAAACCAGGTGTCGAACAGGATGTCGATCTTTGCCTCGTCGATATGCCATTCAGTCTTGCGGCCGGTATAATAGATCGGCACGGTCGCGCCATCGGCTACGGCGTCATCGATGCCATATTTGTCCAGGTAGCCCTCACCGACAACGCCGAAATTCTCATAGGTGTTCTTGTCGTCCTTCTTCACCGGCGTGCCGGTAAAGCCAAAGAAGCTGGCGTTGGGCAGCGTCGCGCGCAGATAGGCGCCGAGATCCTTCTCCTGGGTGCGGTGCGCCTCGTCCACCATAACGATCCAGTTCTCGGAATTGGCGACCGGTTCTTTCGAACCCTGGAATTTGAAGATGGTGGAAAGCGCCGTGTGCCCGTCCTTGCCACTACGAATTAGCGCGTGAAGATCCTTGATGCTCTCGATTGCCGTCGGATTCGGCAACCCGCAGGCGACAAAGGTGCCGCTAATCTGGGAATGCAAGTCCACCCGGTCGGTCAGAATCAGAATGTTCGGGTTAGTCAGCGCTTCGGATTGAATTGTCCGGTGCGTCTTAAGCTTCAGCGCCGCAAACACCATGGTCAGCGATTTGCCGCTGCCTTGGGTGTGCCAGATCAACCCCTGCCGGTGTTTGCCACCGATCACGCGATCAACGATGCGATTGACGGCGCGGAACTGCTGGTAGCGGCAGATCTTCTTGATCGTGCCGGTCTCGGTCTTTTCGAACACGACGTAATGCGCGATCAGGTCCAGCAGCCGGCCAGGCTCCAGCAGGCACCAGAGGCCTTTGGCAAGCGTGTCGGGAAAATCACCCTCCACCTTCGGCCACGGGTCACGCCACTCGGCAAAGTATTTGGAGCCGGACCCGGTCGCGCCATAAAGCACCAGTGCACCGTCAGTGACGATATTGAAGACATTGGAGAAGAACAGGCGCGGAATGTCCTGCTCATATTGCCTGATCTGCTCGAAGGCTTCGCCGGTCTTGTCCTTTACGTTCAGCGGGCTTTTTGCTTCGATCACGACCAGCGGAATACCGTTCACATATACAACGACATCAGGCTTGCGCGTGTTCTCCGCCTTCACCCTGAGCTGATGCGTGACGGTGAACTGGTTGTTGGCGGGGTCGAGAAAATCGATCACCCGCAGCGTCTGGCGCGTTTCCTGGCCGGTCACCTTGCGGGCATAGTCCCCGCGCAGCACCTTTAGCCAGGTCTCGTTGTCGCTGATCGCGGCAAGCTCGCCATAGGCGGCTTCGGCAGAGGCGCGGTCTATCCCGTTGATGCGCATCAGCGCCTCGATCAGCTGCGGGCGAAACAGAACCTGGTTCTCGCCTTCGCGCGAACTGGCCTGCTCCGCTGGGGCGACGAAGCCATAGCCCATAGTCTTGAGATGCTCGATGGTCGGGCGCTCGGCAAAATACCATTCGGGGCCGTGGCTCATGGGTCGCTTACTCCGCTGCCATGGGTAGGGCGTCGATGACGCGCTTGCGGCCGGTGAGGAGGTCGGACATCAGAGAAGATTTGAGTGATATCATTCTCGCTAGCTCGACGCCGGTATCAGCCATACTCGCGTTCATCGCTCGAATGCCTCGACTAATATTCTGCTGCTCTTCTAACGGGGGGACTACCACCGGCATGGGCCTTAAATGTTGGAGATTTATATTCTTTTGAGCGTTCTGGGTCGCTTGGCGGTCCAGAGAGACTTTTTGCAATACCAAATACTCCCTCAACCAGTCTGCTTCTATGCCGTGATGCGGAACGATCCCCACCACACTGTCAGGGCAACAGACGGGATAGGTTGTAATTGCGGTATCTCCGATATTGGCAGCAATCGTGATGAGAATTGTTCCGCTCGGGAATTCCTTGCTAACGGCTCTGCCTAGCTGATTAAGTGTCTGCGAGTGCTTAGTAAGCAGACCATCCGAGGAAACTACATCGCCAGTTTGAACAAACGGAATATCGCCACCAAAGTAACGAGGATCATTTCGAGGACGAACTGAAAACTTGCCTCTATCGATATCGGCGATTTCCTCAAGGCGTCTCACACACCACCCCTCCGGAATCTCCCCGATCTCCGTCTGCCGGAAGCGTGTGTGGCCAATGCCTTTGTTGAGGAGGCGTTCCAGCACGCCCTGCTTGACCTTTCTCGTCTGCTCGATCACCGCCCGCGTTGTCGCAATGGCCTCATCGACGCTAGAGAGGATTTCGGCGATGCGGTGCTGTTCGTAGAATGGCGGGAGAGGCAGTGTCAGCTTCGACAGATCGCCCCGATTGATAGCGTCGAATGTGCTTCCCTGAGATACCGAATGCAACTGTGGCGCGGAAAAGTGGAGGGCGTGCCAGAGGAACGAAGTATCAATTTTCCTTGCTCTAATTGCTCCAAGCCCTCGACCGATGACACACCGACTAGGCGCAATGTTCAGTTCGCCTACGGGCGCCCGGACGCTTATTAAAATATCTCCCTCCTCAGCCAATCGAGGGCCAGTTACAGCCCATCTCCGCGGGCTAGGATAACGCTCCCCGAATTCAGCGTTTCCTTGAAAAAAAGGCAGACCAATCCCATGCTCGTTCGTTTCGGATGAGTTGGGTGATTGACCTAGCGATAAGTCCGCCACATCACTCAGCCTAGCTGCTCTCCATCCCTCCGGAACCTCACGCGACATAGCCCAGCTCCCGCAGAAAGCCCATCATCCGCGTTTCAGCCGCATCGCGCTCGGCCTGGAGCTCCACCAGCTTTTCCACTTCCGCCGCGACATCGACCTCTTCAGTCTTCTCGCCCAGATGCACATAGCGGCTGATATTGAGGTTGAAGTCGTTCGCTTCGATCTCACTCACAGGCACTACCCGCGCCAACCGCTCAGCATCGGCGAAGTCGCCATAGGCCTTTGCCAGCGCGGCGACATTTGCCTCCGACAGATGGTTCTGTGCTTTGCCTTCAACGAAACGTTCGGCGCCGTTGACGATCAGGATCTGGCCCTTGCGCGCCGCCGGTTTCTGTTTGCGCAGGATCAGGATGCAGGCCGGAATGCCCGCGCCATAAAACAGATTCGGCGCCAAGCCGATGACGGCCTCGATCAGATCATCCTGGATCAGCCCCTCGCGGATCTTGCCCTCCGCGCCACCGCGAAACAGCACGCCATGCGGCAGCACCACGCCGCAGACGCCATCTTCCTTGAGGCTCGCCACCATATGCTGCACGAAGGCGAGGTCGCCATAGGATTTCGGCGGGCAGCCATAACGGTCGCGGCCATAGGCATCGCCCTTCGACCAGACGTCATGACCCCAGCTTTTCAGCGAAAAGGGCGGGTTGGCCAGCACCCGGTCGAAGGTGCGAATGGCCTTCACGCTATCGCCCGTCAGGTGCTTCGGCTCCAGCAGCGTATCGCCGCGCGCCACCTGCGCGTCGTCGATGTCATGCAGGAACAGGTTCATCTGGCATATGGCCCAGGTATTGAGGTTCCGCTCCTGCCCGAACAGCGACAGGCTTTCGGGGTTCTTGCCCTGCCTTTCCAGATGATGCACGGCTTCCAGCAGCATGCCGCCCGAGCCGCACGTGGGGTCATAGATGGACATGCCTTCTTCCGGCTTCAGGCACTCGACAATCAGCCGCACGACCATCTTCGGCGTGTAGAATTCGCCGCCCTTCTTCCCGGCATCATCTGCAAACTGGGCGATCAGATATTCATAGGCCTGACCCAGCACATCCGGCTCGACATCGCCGTTGCGCAGCCGGTAGGTCTCGAAATGCTGGAGCAGCTTTTCCAGCATGGCATCCGGAAAGCGCTCCTTGTTGTTAAAGTCGACATCCTGGAAGACGCCGCGCAGCTTCATGTTCGCGTCTTCAATGGCGCGGAAGGCCGCGTTCAGATGGGTGCCGATGTCGGTCGTGTGCTTGCGGACATGTTTCCAGAAATGGCTCCTGGGAATATCGAAGCGGTGCTCATCTGGATCAGCCGCCAGATCGGCATCATGGTAGCGCGCCAGCCGTTCCTCATACTCCTCCTCCCAGACATCCGAGAGGCGCTTGAAGAACAGAAGACCGAAAATGTAGTGCTTGTAATCGCCGGAATCGATCGATCCCCGCAAGATATCCGCCGCCCGCCAGAGATGGTTTTCCAGCTGCGAAAGGCTCAAAGTCGTCACGTTACATATTCCCCGTCATGCTCAGCGCTCACAATATCAAATCGGAGCCGCGTGGCAATTTATCTGGACAACGGCGTTAAGGCGAATAGAACTTTGTGTGCAATTTCTGATCCTTATCGGAGTAAATTTTGAGCGATATCAAGCTGTTTCATTTTAATGGTGGCCAAGTGACGGAGCTTGCCGGTGCTGCCGTCCAGGTCGAGAAATCGCTCCAGAACTCATTCGAGGCAAACCTGGAAGCTCTCCTTGGAATTCGATTTCTCGCCAGCGAACATTCAACTGGTGCAGTCCACGGCGGCAGGATCGATACGCTGGGTGTGGATGAAGACAATTCGCCCGTCATCATCGAGTATAAGCGTTCGGTCAATGAGAATGTCATCAATCAAGGGCTCTTCTACCTCGATTGGTTGCTTGATCATCGCAAGGAGTTTCAATGGCTGGTAATGGAGCGCCTGGGGCCGGAGGTAGCCAGAGCCGTAGATTGGACCTCGCCGCGTCTGCTTTGTATTGCCGGCGATTTTACGCGATATGACGAGCACGCAGTCAAGCAGATTGCACGAAACATCGAACTTATCCGTTACCGTAAGTTTGGTGACGACCTGCTGATGATTGAGCTTGTCCACGCACCCAAGTCCGCGCGAGTGAGTGTGACCAAGGCATCGGCTGAACCGAAAGCTGCTGATCAATCAACGGAGGTAGGACAGACCAACGATCCCTATCTCAGTCAACGGATGAGTTACCGCCTATCGCAGTCATCGCCAGATCTGCGAGACATCTACGATGCTGTCTACCAATTCCTTGTCGGGCTCGGGGACGATGTCCAAGTCAAGGAACTCAAACTCTACACAGCGTTTAAACGGCTCAAGAATTTCGTTTGCGTTGAGATTTATCCTCAATCGCGCACTGTGACACTATTTCTGAAGCTGGACCCCGACAAGGTCGATCTCGACGAAGGCTTTACACGTGACGTGCGTAATGTCGGTCACTTTGGGACCGGCGATCTTCAGGTGACGTTGAGGACAATGGCGGACTTCGAAAAAGCAAACCCATTATTGCGACTGGCGTATGAGGATGGATGACATGAGTAAACTGTTCGAAAACGCCGTAGTGTCGATACAGCTAGGCGTTGAGGATTACCAGGCCAATGACCCTCGTCGAGCGATCTCGGCGGTCAGAAATTTCTACGCTGGAGTGCTCTTACTAGCCAAAGAGGCGCTCGTGCGGGCGGCGCCCGATGCGGATATGGAAGACCTCATTGCTGCCAAATACAAGCCGGTTCCCGATGGAAAAGGTGGCGTTGAGCTTGTGCCTGAGGGGCACAACACCATTGATTTCGTGACGATAGGAAAACGGCTCAAAGATTTTGGACTGCCAATCGATCAGAAATCCTTAGAGGAACTCAATCGTATTAGAAACGACGTGGAGCACCTTTTCACTCAGAAGCCTGGAGAAGCTGTGCGAGAGGCAATAGCGAATGCTTTTCCAGTAGTTGTGCAGCTATTCGAGCATATTGACGAGCTGCCGGGGACACACCTTGGTGATGCCTGGCCAATTATGCTTGAAGCGAAGGCGCTTTATGAGAAAGAGCTAAAGGCGTGTAGAGAAACGTTTTCCGCAGTCAACTGGATATCAGGAACCATTGCAGAAGATGGATTGGTTTGTCCAAATTGCGATTCGAAGTTAGTTCGTCAATCAGATCCAGCAAACAGCAAGCAAGCGAGTATCGAACTTTTCTGTCGGGCGTGTGAAACAGAGCCAAATATCGAGAAAACCATCGAAGTCTCGTTGACCGAAGCACTGAAAGGCGAAGTCTATCTAAGGATCAAGGACTCAGGAGAAGACGGTCCGCAATACCACTGCATGGAATGCGGAAATGATACATACGTGGATTTCGAGGGCACCTGCGCCGTCTGTGGTTACGAATATGGGGACGAGGACTGCTACCGATGCGGTAATTCAATTTCTCTCAGTGAGAGAATCCACAATGACCACGAAGGGTTGTGTGGATACTGCGGGTATGTCTACGACAAGGTGATGAGCGAATAGTGGTCGACGGAGGCGCACCTCCGCCACAGTTATGTCGGAACCATTTCTATCTTGGGCGATAAAATGGCTGTGGCTATGAACTGCCCGCTTACCACAGCGCATGCGGAGAGGTGGCAGAGTGGTCG
>NZ_ASYA01000028.1:0-19147 GCF_001526585.1 Agrobacterium sp. LY4
AAGCTGCGCTTCGCTATCCGCGAAGGCGGCCGTACCGTCGGCGCAGGCATCGTGGCTTCGATCGTCGAGTAATCTTTTCCCGCAAGGGATTTGAGAAAACCCCGCTGGAGACAGCGGGGTTTTTTATTGCCCGAAAGGGTCAGAGTCCGTTTGAAAACGTCGGACGGGTCGATCCGGCGATGCTTTTTGCGTCTGGCTGCGTCGAAAATCTTGACGATATCATCGGATATCGCCTTCGATCTTCTTCTTGCCAGACACAAAAATCACCTGCCGGCTCTCCGCCGCCGAGTTTCCAAACGGACTCTCAGCAGTCGATGCGGACGATGTCGCCATCCTTGAGATGGAAGAATGCGTCCTGCGGCACATCGAGGCGCAATGCTTCCTCCTTTGGAAGGTTCGCATAGACGCCGCGCAACAGGCGGCTGGTGATGCCGTGGCAGATGACGATCGCATCGCGAGCCTGTCTCTGCTGAATGGTCTCCAGGCTGCGGGCCACTCGGCTTGTCATTCTTTCGAACGTCTCACCGCCCGGCGCGTGGAAGAACCATTCGTATCGATCCAGCCCGTCGCGCATGCCGGGATATTCATAATCGATCTCGTAATCCGTCATGCCGTCCCATACGCCCATGCCGATCTCCATCAGGCCGGGATCGAGGGTGATGCCGTCGATCATGCCGATTTCGCCTGCGACGATTTCGCAGGTCTGCCTCGCCCTGCCGAGCGGGCTGGAGAAAATATGGACTTCATCGGTTTCGATCAGCGCGGCGAGCCTGCGGCCCATGCGCATCGCCTGTTGTCGCCCCAGTTCCGTCAAAGGCGAATCGACCTGACCCTGCCAGCGGCGAACGGCGTTGAATTCGGTCTGGCCGTGACGGACGAGATAGATGCTCATGGGCGTTCCTGTGAAATAGGGGAAGATCAGCGAATTGAACGATGTACCCCGTGGGCGGGGTGTGCCGGGGTATTTTGCCAGACAATGTGAAAAAACAAAAAACACACTTGCCATTCTTTTCCCTGCACCTTAAAGGAGCGCATACCGAATTGGCCAAGCGATTTCGCGGCCGGTTCAGGTGATCAAGGGGTATAGCTCAGTTGGTAGAGCGGCGGTCTCCAAAACCGCAGGTCGGGGGTTCGAGCCCCTCTGCCCCTGCCACTTTCCATTCGCAAGCGCGGGTCCTCGCTGCATGGCAGATGGGTGCCGGATTTCCGGCGAATTTCGCGGAATGTCGATTTCCTCTTGTTAAAAAGGGAATCGGTGTTTATGTAGGGTCAAAACAGACACGCGGTGCGTGGGGCTGATCAGTATCGGCTTTACGCGCCGTAATTGCGTGGGCAGTCAATGGCATCCAAAACCAATCCGTTTACGTTTCTGCAGCAGGTTCGCGCCGAAGCGTCAAAAATCACTTGGCCGTCGCGCCGCGAGACCATGATTTCGACGGCTATGGTGCTGGTGATGGTCATTTTTGCGGCTCTGTTCTTCTTTGCTGCGGATCAGCTCATCGGCTGGCTGCTCAGCCTGGTGCTGAACGTAGGCCGGTAACGGCGCGGTCAAAGGCCCGGTGGAAGGATCGAACGGAGAATAAAAATGGCAGCGCGCTGGTATATCGTTCACGCATATTCGAATTTCGAAAAGAAGGTCGCCGAGTCGATCGAGGAAAAGGCCCGTCAGAAGGGTCTGGATCATCTTTTCGAGAAAATCCTCGTGCCGACCGAAAAGGTGGTCGAGGTGCGTCGCGGCCGCAAGGTCGATAGCGAGCGCAAGTTTTTTCCAGGTTACGTGCTGGTGCGCGCCAACCTGACGGATGAGGCCTATCACCTCATCAAGAACACGCCGAAGGTTACCGGTTTCCTCGGTTCGGACAGCAAGCCTGTTCCGATTCCCGATTATGAAGCCGAGCGTATCCTCGGTCAGGTTCAGGAAGGTGTCGAGCGTCCGAAGTCTTCGGTTTCGTTCGAGATCGGCGAGCAGGTTCGCGTTTCCGACGGTCCGTTCGCGTCGTTCAACGGCGTGGTTCAGGATGTCGACGAAGAGCGTTCGCGCCTGAAGGTGGAAGTGTCGATTTTCGGCCGCGCTACGCCGGTCGAGCTGGAATACAATCAGGTCGAAAAGGTCTGATTGGCGGGGCGAGACCCCAAGCGCGTGGAAGGCTAACTGGCTCTTTAAGCCGGGGCAGGGCGCCGCACCACGCAACCGCAGCCGCCGGAGCAATCCGGCTTAAGAGAAGCCGGGTAACCGGTTTGAATTGAAAGGCAGAGAGATATGGCTAAGAAAGTTGCAGGCCAGCTCAAGTTGCAGGTAAAGGCCGGGGCGGCCAATCCGTCCCCGCCGATCGGTCCGGCACTTGGTCAGCGTGGCATTAACATCATGGAATTCTGCAAGGCGTTCAATGCCGCCACGCAGGAAATGGAAAAGGGTATGCCGATCCCGGTCGTCATCACCTATTACCAGGACAAGTCCTTCACCTTCGTCATGAAGCAGCCGCCGATGACCTACTGGCTGAAGAAGGAAGCAAAGATCACCTCCGGTTCCAAGACGCCTGGCAAGGGCGCCAAGGTCGGCTCCATCACCAAGGCTCAGGTCAAGACGATCGCTGAAGCCAAGATGAAGGATCTGAACGCAGCCGACATCGAAGGCGCAATGGCAATGGTTGAGGGCTCCGCCCGCGCCATGGGCCTGGAAGTGGTAGGTTGATCATGGCCAAGGTAGCAAAGCGCATTCAGAAGATCCGCGAAGGCGTGGATCCCAACAAGCTTTACGTTCTCACCGACGCCATTTCGATGGTCAAGGAACGTGCTGTCGCCAAGTTCGACGAAACCGTTGAAGTTTCGATGAACCTCGGCGTTGACCCGCGCCATGCGGACCAGATGGTTCGTGGCGTCGTCAACCTGCCGAACGGCACCGGCCGTGACGTTCGCGTCGCCGTCTTCGCCCGTGGCGCCAAGGCTGATGAAGCCACGGCTGCTGGCGCTGACGTTGTCGGTGCAGAAGAACTGGTTGAAATCGTTCAGGGCGGTAAGATCGACTTCGATCGTTGCATCGCGACCCCGGACATGATGCCGCTCGTCGGCCGTCTCGGCAAGGTACTCGGCCCGCGTGGCATGATGCCGAACCCGAAGGTCGGTACGGTGACGATGGATGTTGCCGGCGCCGTCAAGGCGTCCAAGGGCGGCGCTGTCGAGTTCCGCGTCGAAAAGGCCGGTATCGTACACGCTGGCGTTGGCAAGGCTTCGTTCGACGCCAAGGCTCTTGAAGAAAACATCAAGGCTTTCGCCGATGCAGTCATCAAGGCAAAGCCGACCGGTGCCAAGGGCAACTACGTCAAGCGCGTCGCGATTTCCTCGACCATGGGTCCGGGCGTCAAGATCGACCCTTCGTCGGTCACGGCTTAATCAATTCTCGCGCTTCCCAAGGGAAGTGTGAATAAAAGAATTTCCGGCTCCCAGGAGCCGGAGATTTCCGGGGAAACCCGGAACTCCTGTCCGAGATTGCGGGTGGCCATGTCTTTCGGGACCTGGCCTTAATCATTCAACCTGCATGAGACGGGTGAGGCTGGATTTGAGGCATCCTAGATGCCTGACTGTCCGGTTCGAACCTGGTGTGCCTGTGCCTGAAGCCGTTTGCGGCGACAGAGCGGGGGACAGGATCCTCGAGCGTCGCTCGGGATCTTTGTAAAAAGGTCCCTTGGGGCAAAGGCAAACCCGACGGGTTCACATGTTGTGTTCCCGTCTACTGGAGACAGACAGTGGAAAGAGCGGAAAAACGCGAATTCGTCACGGAGCTGAACGAAGTCTTCAAGGCTTCCGGTTCGGTTGTCGTGGCCCACTATGCTGGTGTCACCGTTGCGCAGATGAACGACTTCCGTTCGAAGATGCGCGCTGCCGGAGGCACCGTCAAGGTCGCGAAGAACCGCCTGGCCAAGATCGCTCTTCAGGGCACGGAGTCGGAAGGGATGACAGATCTCTTCAAGGGCCAGACGCTGATTGCATACAGCGTCGACCCGATGATCGCTCCGAAAGTCGTCATGGATTTCGCCAAGACCAACGACAAGGTCGTTGTTCTCGGTGGCGCCATGGGTGCAACCACGCTCAACGCCGAAGCAGTCAAGTCGCTTGCGACCCTGCCTTCGCTGGACGAGCTGCGCGCAAAGCTGCTGGGCCTTCTCAATGCCCCGGCAACCCGCGTCGCTACGGTTGTCGCCGCACCTGCAAGCCAGCTGGCACGGGTGTTCTCGGCTTACGCCAAGAAGGACGAAGCCGCTTAAGGCGGTTTTTCGCTGTAAATATTCAAACTGGTTCGAACTGAACAAAAGGAACTATCAAAATGGCTGATCTCGCAAAGATCGTAGACGACCTCTCCTCGCTGACCGTTCTGGAAGCTGCAGAACTGTCCAAGCTTCTCGAAGAAAAGTGGGGCGTTTCCGCTGCTGCTCCGGTAGCTGTTGCTGCTGTTGCTGGCGGTGCAGGCGCTGCTGCTGCTGCTGAAGAAGAAAAGACTGAATTCGACGTGATCCTGGTTGACGCTGGCGCCAACAAGATCAACGTCATCAAGGAAGTCCGCGCTATCACGGGCCTCGGCCTGAAGGAAGCCAAGGACCTCGTTGAAGGCGCTCCGAAGGCTGTCAAGGAAGCTGTTTCCAAGGCTGAAGCTGCTGATCTCAAGAAGAAGCTTGAAGAAGCCGGCGCTAAGGTCGACGTTAAGTAATCTTGCGATTACTGGCGGGAAGGGGCTTCATGCCCCTTTCCGTCGTCATCGTTTTTAAAACTCATTACCCAAAAGCCGCGTGAAAATGGCTTTTGGGTAATGGGTTCTTCAAGAGAATGGTTCCGAACCGGCTCATCTAGGCAATCCGGCCTGATCGATCCGGGATGTGGAACGAGATTGATGACACCCATTGCTTGACGGGATCGACTGGCCATCGGTTCCCGTCCGTTGCAGGCCCGGATGCAATTTTAAAGGAGCGACGATGGCTCAGACCCTTTCGTTTAACGGTCGCAGGCGCGTACGCAAGTTTTTCGGCAAAATTCCAGAAGTAGCGGAAATGCCGAACCTCATCGAGGTTCAGAAGGCTTCGTACGACCAGTTTCTCATGGTTGACGAGCCCAAGGGTGGCCGTCCTGACGAGGGATTGAATGCCGTATTCAAGTCCGTATTCCCGATCACCGATTTTTCCGGCGCCTCCATGCTTGAATTCGTGTCCTACGAATTCGAAGCGCCGAAGTTCGACGTCGAGGAATGCCGTCAGCGCGATCTGACCTATGCTGCGCCGCTCAAGGTGACGCTGCGCCTCATCGTGTTCGATATCGATGAAGATACCGGCGCGAAGTCCATCAAGGACATCAAGGAACAGTCCGTCTACATGGGCGACATGCCGCTCATGACCAATAACGGTACGTTCATCGTCAACGGCACCGAGCGCGTCATCGTTTCGCAGATGCACCGTTCGCCGGGCGTGTTCTTCGATCACGACAAGGGCAAGAGCCATTCTTCCGGCAAGCTGCTCTTCGCTGCCCGCGTCATCCCGTATCGCGGTTCCTGGCTCGACATCGAGTTCGACGCCAAGGACATCGTCTATGCGCGTATCGACCGTCGCCGCAAGATCCCCGTGACCTCGCTGCTGATGGCGCTTGGCATGGATGGCGAAGACATTCTGTCGACCTTCTACACCAAGGCTTCCTATGAGCGCGACGGCGACGGCTGGCGCATTCCGTTCCAGCCCGAGACGCTGAAGAACGCCAAGGTCATCACCGACATGATCGACGCCGATACCGGCGAAGTCGTGGTCGAAGGTGGCAAGAAGCTGACCCCGCGCCTGATCCGTCAGCTGACGGAGAAGGGCCTGAAGGCACTGAAGGCGACCGACGAAGACCTCTACGGCAACTATCTGGCCGAAGACATCGTCAACTACGAGACGGGTGAAATCTATCTCGAAGCCGGCGACGAAATCGACGAGAAGACCCTCGGTCTCATCCTGCAGTCCGGCTTCGACGAGATTCCGGTCCTCAACATCGACCACGTCAATGTTGGCGCCTATATCCGCAACACGCTGTCTGCCGACAAGAACGAGAACCGTCAGGAAGCCCTGTTCGACATCTACCGCGTCATGCGTCCGGGTGAGCCGCCGACCATGGAATCGGCGGAAGCGATGTTCAACTCGCTGTTCTTCGATGCAGAGCGTTACGACCTGTCGGCCGTCGGCCGCGTCAAGATGAACATGCGCCTCGACCTCGATGCGGAAGACACCGTGCGCACGCTGCGCAAGGAAGACATCCTCGCCGTCGTCAAGATGCTTGTCGAACTGCGCGACGGCAAGGGCGAAATCGACGACATCGACAACCTCGGCAACCGCCGTGTCCGTTCTGTCGGCGAACTGATGGAAAACCAGTATCGTCTGGGCCTTCTGCGCATGGAACGTGCGATCAAGGAACGTATGTCCTCGATCGAAATCGACACCGTGATGCCGCAGGACCTGATCAACGCGAAGCCGGCAGCCGCCGCCGTTCGCGAATTCTTCGGTTCCTCGCAGCTGTCGCAGTTCATGGACCAGGTGAACCCGCTTTCGGAAATCACCCACAAGCGCCGTCTTTCGGCTCTTGGACCGGGCGGTCTGACCCGCGAGCGCGCCGGCTTCGAAGTCCGCGACGTTCACCCGACCCATTACGGCCGTATTTGCCCGATCGAAACGCCGGAAGGCCCGAACATCGGTCTGATCAACTCGCTTGCAACCTTCGCCCGCGTCAACAAGTACGGCTTCATCGAAAGCCCGTACCGCAAGATCGTCGACGGCAAGGTGACCAACGACGTGATCTACCTCTCCGCCATGGAAGAGGCCAAGTATTACGTCGCGCAGGCCAACGCGCCGCTCAATGAAGACGGTTCGTTCTCGGAAGAGTTCGTCGTCTGCCGTCACTCGGGCGAAGTTATGCTCGCACCGCGTGACAACATCAACCTGATGGACGTTTCGCCGAAGCAGCTCGTTTCGGTCGCAGCGGCTCTCATTCCGTTCCTGGAAAACGACGACGCCAACCGCGCTCTCATGGGCTCGAACATGCAGCGTCAGGCCGTTCCGCTTCTGCGCGCCGAGGCACCGTTCGTCGGTACCGGCATGGAGCCGATCGTCGCCCGTGACTCCGGCGCTGCCATCGCAGCCCGTCGTGGCGGTGTGGTCGATCAGGTGGATGCGACCCGTATCGTTATCCGCGCCACGGAAGACCTCGATGCCGGCAAGTCCGGTGTTGACATCTACCGTCTGCAGAAGTTCCAGCGTTCGAACCAGAACACCTGCGTCAACCAGCGTCCGCTGGTTTCCGTCGGCGACAACATCTCCAAGGGCGATATCATCGCGGACGGTCCGTCGACCGACCTCGGCGATCTGGCTCTCGGCCGCAACGCGCTCGTCGCGTTCATGCCCTGGAACGGCTACAACTACGAAGACTCGATCCTGATGTCGGAGCGTATCGTTTCCGACGACGTGTTCACCTCCATCCACATCGAAGAATTCGAAGTGATGGCGCGCGACACGAAGCTTGGTCCGGAAGAAATCACGCGCGACATTCCGAACGTTTCGGAAGAAGCGCTGAAGAACCTCGACGAAGCCGGTATCGTTTACATCGGTGCGGAAGTTCAGCCGGGCGACATCCTCGTCGGCAAGATCACGCCGAAGGGCGAAAGCCCGATGACGCCGGAAGAAAAGCTTCTGCGCGCCATCTTCGGTGAAAAGGCCTCCGACGTTCGCGACACCTCCATGCGCATGCCTCCGGGCACGTTCGGTACGGTCGTGGAAGTCCGCGTCTTCAACCGTCACGGTGTGGAGAAGGACGAGCGCGCGATGGCTATCGAGCGCGAAGAGATCGAGCGTCTGGCGAAGGACCGCGACGACGAGCAGGCGATCCTCGACCGTAACGTCTACGGCCGTCTGATCGACATGCTGCGTGGCCACGTTTCCATCGCCGGTCCGAAGGGCTTCAAGAAGGGCGTCGAGCTTTCCAACGCCGTCGTCTCCGAATATCCCCGCTCGCAGTGGTGGATGTTCGCGGTCGAAGACGAGAAGGCTCAGTCCGAACTCGAAGCGCTTCGTGGCCAGTACGACGAATCCAAGTCGCGTCTTGAACAGCGCTTCATGGACAAGGTCGAAAAGGTCCAGCGCGGCGATGAAATGCCTCCGGGCGTCATGAAGATGGTCAAGGTCTTCGTTGCCGTTAAGCGCAAGATCCAGCCGGGCGACAAGATGGCCGGCCGTCACGGTAACAAGGGCGTCGTCTCGCGTATCGTTCCGGTCGAGGACATGCCGTTCCTCGAAGACGGCACGCATGTCGACATCTGCTTGAACCCGCTCGGCGTGCCTTCGCGCATGAACGTCGGCCAGATCCTCGAAACCCACCTCGCATGGGCATGCGCAGGCATGGGCAAGAAGATCGGCGAGATGCTCGAAGAGTATCGCAAGACGATGGACATCAGCGAGCTTCGCAGCGAGCTGACGGAAATCTACGCGTCTGAAGCCAATGACGAGGTTCAGCGTTTCGATGACGACTCGCTGGTCAAGCTTGCCGAAGAAGCCAAGCGCGGTGTTTCCATCGCGACCCCGGTTTTCGACGGTGCGCATGAGCCTGACGTCGCCGCGATGCTGAAGAAGGCAGGTCTGCATGAATCCGGTCAGTCCGTCCTTTACGACGGTCGTACCGGTGAGCCGTTCGACCGCAAGGTCACCGTCGGCTACATGTACATGATCAAGCTGAACCACCTTGTCGACGACAAGATCCACGCTCGCTCGATCGGTCCTTACTCGCTCGTTACCCAGCAGCCGCTGGGCGGCAAGGCGCAGTTCGGCGGACAGCGCTTCGGGGAAATGGAAGTCTGGGCTCTGGAAGCATATGGCGCGGCTTACACGCTGCAGGAAATGCTCACCGTCAAGTCGGACGACGTGGCGGGCCGCACCAAGGTCTACGAAGCGATCGTCCGTGGCGACGACACCTTCGAAGCCGGTATTCCGGAGAGCTTCAACGTTCTCGTCAAGGAAATGCGGTCGCTCGGTCTTTCGGTCGAACTGGAAAACTCGAAGATCGAGAACCAGCCCGAAGACCAGCTGCCCGACGCGGCGGAATAAGACGATAGAGGCGGGCGCCTTCAAGGGCGCCTGCCGGTTTCCCGGACGGTATTGGCCGGTTCGGGACACTTTCGCCGCATTATGCGGTTAATCCGTATTTAAAGCTCTGGACGGTGACCCGGGAAGAAGCCGGTCCAGATGCAAACAGGGGCAGCAGCTAGCCTCTCAAGGAGACAAGGCATGAACCAAGAGGTCATGAATCTTTTCAATCCTCAGGTGCCTGCGCAGCATTTCGATTCCATCCGGATTTCGATCGCTTCGCCGGAAAAAATCCTGTCGTGGTCCTACGGCGAGATCAAGAAGCCGGAAACCATCAACTACCGTACGTTCAAGCCGGAACGCGACGGTCTCTTCTGCGCGCGCATCTTCGGACCGATCAAGGACTATGAGTGCCTGTGCGGCAAGTACAAGCGCATGAAGTACAAGGGCATCATCTGCGAAAAGTGCGGCGTCGAAGTGACGCTGTCGCGCGTTCGCCGTGAGCGCATGGGCCATATCGAGCTCGCAGCGCCGGTTGCCCATATCTGGTTCCTGAAGTCGCTTCCCTCGCGTATCTCGACCCTGCTCGACATGACGCTGAAGGATGTCGAGCGCGTTCTCTATTTCGAGAACTACATCGTCACGGAACCGGGCCTCACTTCGCTGAAGCAGAACCAGCTTCTGTCCGAAGAAGAGTACATGATCGCCGTTGACGAGTTTGGCGAAGACCAGTTCACCGCCATGATCGGCGCTGAAGCCATCTATGAGATGCTGGCTTCGATGAACCTCGAAAAGATCGCCGGCGACCTGCGCGTCGAGCTTGCTGAAACGACTTCTGACCTGAAGCAGAAGAAGCTGATGAAGCGCCTGAAGATCGTCGAGAACTTCATGGAAAGCGGCAACCGTCCGGAATGGATGATCATGAAGGTCGTTCCGGTTATTCCGCCGGACCTGCGTCCGCTGGTTCCACTGGATGGCGGCCGTTTCGCGACGTCCGACCTCAACGATCTCTATCGCCGCGTCATCAACCGTAACAACCGTCTGAAGCGCCTGATCGAGCTTCGTGCGCCGGGTATCATCATCCGCAACGAAAAGCGCATGTTGCAGGAATCCGTCGATGCGCTGTTCGACAACGGCCGTCGCGGCCGCGTCATCACGGGCGCCAACAAGCGTCCGCTGAAGTCGCTCTCCGACATGCTCAAGGGCAAGCAGGGCCGCTTCCGCCAGAACCTTCTCGGCAAGCGCGTCGACTATTCCGGCCGTTCGGTTATCGTGACCGGTCCGGAACTGAAGCTGCACCAGTGCGGCCTGCCGAAGAAGATGGCGCTCGAACTGTTCAAGCCGTTCATCTACGCCCGCCTCGACGCCAAGGGTTATTCCTCGACCGTCAAGCAGGCCAAGAAGCTGGTTGAAAAGGAAAAGCCGGAAGTCTGGGATATCCTCGACGAGGTCATCCGCGAGCATCCGGTTCTCCTGAACCGCGCACCGACGCTGCACCGTCTGGGTATCCAGGCTTTCGAACCCATGCTGGTCGAAGGCAAGGCCATCCAGCTGCACCCGCTCGTCTGCACGGCCTTCAACGCCGACTTCGACGGTGACCAGATGGCTGTCCACGTTCCGCTTTCGCTGGAAGCCCAGCTCGAAGCGCGCGTGCTGATGATGTCGACCAACAACATCCTGCATCCGGCAAACGGCCACCCGATCATCGTTCCTTCGCAGGACATGGTTCTCGGCCTGTATTACCTGTCGATCATGAACCAGAACGAGCCGGGCGAAGGCATGGCCTTCTCGGATATCGGCGAGTTGCATCACGCGCTTGAAAACAAGGTCGTGACGCTGCATGCCAAGATCCGCGGCCGCTTCAAGACCGTTGATGCCGATGGCAAGCCGGTTTCGAAGATCCATGAGACGACCCCCGGCCGTATGCTCATCGGCGAACTTCTGCCGAAGAACGTCAACGTGCCTTTCGACGTCTGCAACCAGGAAATGACCAAGAAGAACATCTCCAAGATGATCGACACGGTCTACCGTCATTGCGGCCAGAAAGACACGGTCATCTTCTGCGACCGCATCATGCAGCTCGGCTTTGCCCATGCCTGCCGCGCCGGCATTTCGTTCGGCAAGGACGACATGGTTATTCCGGACAGCAAGGTGAAGATCGTCGGTGACACCGAAGCTCTCGTGAAGGAATACGAACAGCAGTATAATGATGGTCTCATCACCCAGGGCGAAAAGTACAACAAGGTTGTCGACGCCTGGGGCAAGGCTACCGAAAAGGTCGCCGAAGAGATGATGGCACGCATCAAGGCTGTCGAGTTCGATCCGGAAACGGGCCGCCAGAAGCCGATGAACTCCATCTACATGATGTCCCACTCGGGTGCTCGTGGTTCTCCGAACCAGATGCGTCAGCTGGGTGGCATGCGCGGCCTGATGGCGAAGCCGTCGGGTGAAATCATCGAGACGCCGATCATCTCGAACTTCAAGGAAGGCCTGACCGTTAACGAGTACTTCAACTCGACCCACGGTGCCCGTAAGGGTCTTGCAGACACCGCCCTGAAGACGGCGAACTCGGGTTACCTGACCCGTCGTCTCGTCGACGTCGCGCAGGATTGCATCGTCAACTCCAGGGATTGCGGCACCGACAAGGGCCTCACCATGACCGCCATCGTCGATGCCGGTCAGGTCGTTGCCTCGCTCGGCGCACGTATCCTCGGCCGTACGGCTCTGGACGACATCGATCATCCGGTTTCCGGCGAAAACATCGTCAAGGCCGGCACGCTGATCGACGAAGCCGACGTGGCCGCCATCGAGAAGGCCGGTATCCAGTCCGTCCGCATCCGTTCGGCTCTGACCTGCGAAGTACAGATCGGCGTCTGCGGCGTCTGCTACGGTCGTGACCTTGCACGCGGTACGCCTGTCAACATGGGCGAAGCCGTCGGCGTCATCGCCGCACAGTCCATCGGTGAACCGGGCACGCAGCTTACCATGCGTACCTTCCACCTTGGCGGTACGGCGAACGTGGTCGACCAGTCGTTCCTCGAAGCCTCTTACGAGGGCACGATTGCGATCAAGAACCGCAACATCCTGCGCAACTCCGAAGGCGCACTCATCGCGATGGGCCGTAACATGGCCGTCACCATTCTCGATGAGCGTGGCCAGGAGCGGTCTTCGCAGCGCGTTGCCTATGGTTCGAAGATCTTCGTCGATGACGGCGACAAGGTTAAGCGCGGTCAGCGTCTTGCAGAGTGGGACCCCTACACCCGTCCGATGATGACGGAAGTGGAAGGTACCGTTCACTTCGAGGACCTCGTCGACGGTCTTTCCGTTCTGGAAGCGACCGACGAATCCACCGGCATCACCAAGCGTCAGGTTATCGACTGGCGTTCCACGCCGCGCGGTTCGGACCTCAAGCCCGCGATCGTCATCAAGGACGCGTCCGGTGCGGTTGCGAAGCTTGCCCGTGGCGGCGAAGCCCGCTTCCAGCTCTCGGTCGACGCCATCCTGTCGGTCGAGCCGGGTGCGAAGGTCTCCCAGGGTGACGTGCTTGCACGTTCGCCGCTGGAAAGCGCCAAGACGAAGGACATCACCGGCGGTCTGCCGCGCGTTGCCGAACTGTTCGAAGCCCGTCGTCCGAAGGACCACGCCATCATCGCAGAGATCGATGGTACGATCCGTCTCGGCCGCGACTACAAGAACAAGCGTCGCGTGATGATCGAGCCTGCGGAAGACGGCGTCGAGCCGGTCGAATACCTGATCCCGAAGGGCAAGCCCTTCCATCTTCAGGAAGGCGACTATATCGAAAAGGGTGAATACATCCTCGACGGTAACCCGGCACCGCACGACATTCTGGCGATCAAGGGCGTGGAGGCTCTGGCTTCCTACCTCGTGAACGAAATCCAGGAAGTCTACCGTCTGCAGGGCGTTGTGATCAACGACAAGCACATCGAGGTGATCGTTCGCCAGATGCTGCAGAAGGTCGAGATCACCGATGCGGGCGACAGCCAGTACATCGTCGGCGACAATGTCGACCGTATCGAGCTGGACGACATGAACGACCGTCTGATCGAAGAGGGCAAGAAGCCGGCTTACGGCGATCCTGTCCTGCTCGGCATCACCAAGGCTTCGCTGCAGACGCCGTCCTTCATCTCGGCCGCATCCTTCCAGGAAACCACCAAGGTTCTCACGGAAGCTGCGATTGCCGGCAAGACGGACACGCTGCAGGGCCTCAAGGAAAACGTCATCGTCGGCCGTCTCATCCCGGCCGGTACTGGCGGCACCATGACGCAGATCCGCCGCATCGCCACCTCGCGCGACGACCTCATTCTCGAGGAACGCCGCAAGGGCACCGGTGCAGGCTCTGCGAACCAGATGCTGCAGGACATGACGGACCAGGCTCCGGCCGCCGAATAAGGCGGAGAAGGGCAGGGGCTTTGCGAAGCCCCGCCAAAGTTCAGAACAAAACGCCCGGAGCAATCCGGGCGTTTTTGTTTATGTGGAACACGGACCTGTGGCTTTTGCGGTTGGTCGGCGTTTCCAGCCGCGTGCGGCGGGCTCAGCCCTGTTCGCGGATGTTATAACGGGTGAGGACGGAAAGCCGGCGAACGAGATCGGTCTGGCCGGTACTGCCGGTCTTCGCATAGATCGACTTGGCGTTGCTGCGCACCGTTTCGTGGGAAATCTGCAATTGCTTCGCCACGGCGGGAAGCGAAAGCCCCTTCATGATTTCCAGCGCCACACGGGCCTCGCCCCTGGTGAGGTCATAAAGCCCCTTTAGCAGTGATGTCGCGTCGGCGACGGTGCCCATGGGTTGCGATATCAGCACGATGGCGCAGCCTTTAGGGGACAGATCCAGTGCGTTCCTGCGCAACGGTATGACGTGGAGGATGCAGGAGCGATCTTCACCCGTCGGGAGGGGGAAAGAGCCGATATTATGGCCGGCTAGAGCCTTGTAGAGCAGCCGGTTCACTCTTTCGTCGGAGATCACGATCCTGTCGTGGAAACGGGTGGAAATACATTTCTGGAGGGAGAGAAACATGTCGTTTGCGGAAAGCACGCGTCCGCTCGCCTGAAGCACCGCGGCCGGCGCCCCGATGGCGTTCAGTCCAAGCGTCATGGCATCGGCTTTCTGCCGCTGCAGCCGGGTTGCCAGCGTGAGGCTGCGGGCAATATGCGGTCTCAGCCGGTCGAGCGCCGCCATGGTTTCCGGCCCGATGACGCCGCTATCGAGCTTGCGTTCGAAAAGCACCGTCATTGCCGGATGGTCGGGCGGGGCAACCTGGGTGGCCGCGCCATATCCCAGTCCGCGCGGTATCAGGAAATCGCGCACGATCGGCAGGCCGGCCCATTCATCATGGGTGAAGACGTCGAAATCCTGCACGAAGGAAAATTGCCCCTCACGGATTGCGCGGGTCAGGCGGTCGTTTCGGCGGTTCCAGCCGCCATCCATAAAGGCCTGCATCAGTTCCTGGAAATTGGGCGTGTAAAGCCAGGCTTCTTCTTCACCCTTGCCCCAGGTAAGGGCGCCACCCCAGAAATCCAGCCGGTGGCCGATGGCGGCAATGACCTGTGCCCAACGATCGGGGAAAAGCGCTGCCTCATAAATGTCATCGATAATGTCTGCCGACAATATAGTATTCAACCCGTCACTGGAATCTTGTGTCGGGGCTATTTAAACCTCATATTCCTGTATTGTTCAACGTATAATCAAATAATAATATTGTATTCAAAGTATATAATCTATGAGTGACTTAATATATTGACCAATTTTCCAAAGGGATCGCGCAGAAACAGCCGGCGCACGCCCCAGGCTTCGGTAACCGGGCCATAGTCGATCGGCAAGCCCGCTTTCAGGATTCTTTCGTGGATCTCTTCGAAATTATCGACCTCGATGGAAAGGTCCGGCACGGCAGTGCCAGAGCCGCCTTCGCTTGCGAAGCTGACCTGCGCCCTGGCTTCGAGCGGACTGGCATAGGTCAGTATCCAGCCGTGGTCCATGGCGACGGTCATGCCGAGAATATCGCCATAGAACGCCTGAGCCCGCGCGGGTTCCGGCGTTGCGATGTTGGCGACGACACGTCTTACCGCCACGGACATGCGCCTCAGGCGAAGCGGATGATGGCGACTTCGCCTTCGAGTGCGCCCTGATAGGCGGAGGCGTGCGGCTCTTCATCCGGCACGTCGGTCAGCATGCCGATCTGGTCGAGATCGGCTTCGATGAAACCTTCCTCGGAAAGCGCGTTCAGCGTTTCGCGCACGGCGGTATCGTCGTCCGGCGCCCGCAGGATGACGTGGATGTCGATGCCCTCGGAATTGTCGGTCTCATAGGCCTTGCCGATGACGATGAAGACCATCGGCTCGTCGCGTCCGTTGTCGTTGTCGGGGAGGGTGCTCATGACGCGGTTCCTTGATCTGTCGTTGCTGTGATGCGGGCCGAGGGA
This sequence comes from Agrobacterium sp. LY4, assembly GCF_001526585.1. Taxonomy (NCBI): domain Bacteria; kingdom Pseudomonadati; phylum Pseudomonadota; class Alphaproteobacteria; order Hyphomicrobiales; family Rhizobiaceae; genus Agrobacterium; species Agrobacterium sp. LY4. Next base: position 15,518 of record NZ_ASYA01000028.1, read on the forward strand.
ATCGGTCCCGCCCATGGCGGAGCCGCTCCGGCCCGCCATGGGGAATCAATAGACGGATTTTATGAAAAGCCAAAGCGTGGAGGTCAAAATCGCTGCCTTCTGTGCCGACTTATGTTAAAGCGGGTTGGAAATGGCCCGGACGTGGGCTTTGCGGCCATGGGTGGCGGCGCAAAATGTGGATTCACCCTTGACGAAAGCTGGCTAAAACAGTAGTACGCCCGCCATCGGAGCCTCTGTGGGTGCTGGCCGTTCGGTAACCTTTTTCCCGAACATCATCTCAAACGGGTCTCCATTGCACGTAGAAGACACGAATGTTGCACGCAAGACGCCTCATCCGGTGTCCTCTGCTCTTGGTGGTCCATCCGTGAAAACGGATCGGGCCACGTTTTGCGCATGAGGATATATGCGTGCATCGTCGCCGGCAACGGCATAGCCGCCACCCGTGAGGGTGGCTAAAGTAGTTTTTGCAAGGGATGGTTATATGCCTACCGTAAACCAGCTGATCCGCAAGCCTCGCCAGGCACAGGTAAAGCGCAACAAGGTTCCTGCTCTTCAGGAAAACCCGCAGAAGCGTGGTGTTTGCACCCGCGTTTACACGACGACCCCGAAGAAGCCGAACTCGGCTCTGCGTAAGGTTGCCAAGATCCGCCTCACCAACGGCTTCGAAGTCATCGGCTACATTCCGGGCGAAGGTCACAACCTTCAGGAACACTCCGTGGTCATGATCCGCGGCGGCCGCGTAAAGGACTTGCCGGGCGTGCGTTACCACATCATCCGCGGTGTTCTCGATACCCAGGGCGTCAAGAACCGCAAGCAGCGCCGCTCCAAGTACGGTGCGAAGCGTCCGAAGTAATTCGGGTTTAAACAAATTCCGGCGCTGCGCGAGGTTCTCCGCGTGGTTTAGCGTCAATAACATTGAGAGACAAAGAATATGTCCCGTCGCCATAGTGCAGAAAAGCGTGAGATCAACCCGGACCCGAAGTTCGGCGATCTGGTCGTCACCAAGTTCATGAACGCCATCATGCTTCACGGCAAGAAGTCGGTCGCAGAAAGCATCGTTTACGGCGCGTTCGACGTCGTTCAGGGCAAGACGAAGCAGGAGCCGCTCGGCGTGTTCCACTCCGCCCTCGACAACGTTGCTCCGCACGTTGAAGTGCGTTCGCGCCGCGTTGGTGGTGCCACGTATCAGGTTCCCGTCGACGTTCGCCCCGAGCGCCGTCAGGCCCTCGCTATCCGCTGGCTGATCACGGCTGCCCGCAAGCGCAACGAAACGACCATGGTCGATCGCCTTTCCGGCGAACTCATGGACGCTGCGAACAACCGCGGTTCCGCTGTCAAGAAGCGCGAAGACACGCACAAGATGGCCGACGCCAACCGCGCATTCTCGCATTACCGCTGGTAATCTTAACCGGTCGCATATCGAAAGGCAGTCCATTATGGCTCGCGAATATAAAATCGAAGACTACCGCAATTTCGGTATCATGGCGCATATCGACGCCGGCAAGACGACGACCACCGAGCGTATCCTTTATTACACCGGTAAGTCGCACAAGATCGGCGAAGTTCACGATGGCGCTGCCACGATGGACTGGATGGAACAGGAGCAGGAGCGTGGTATCACCATCACCTCCGCTGCCACCACGACCTTCTGGAAGGGTCGCGACGGCAAGATGCGCCGCTTCAACATCATCGACACCCCCGGCCACGTCGACTTCACCATTGAAGTCGAGCGTTCGCTGCGCGTTCTCGACGGCGCCATCGCGCTGCTCGACGCCAACGCCGGTGTTGAGCCGCAGACGGAAACTGTCTGGCGCCAGGCCGAGAAGTATCATGTTCCGCGCATGATCTTCTGCAACAAGATGGACAAGACCGGTGCTGACTTCTACCGCTCGGTAGAAATGATCAAGACCCGTCTCGGCGCCATCGCCGTTGTCATGCAGCTGCCGATCGGCGCTGAGACCGAGTTCAAGGGCGTTATCGACCTGATCGAGATGAACGCACTCATCTGGCGCGACGAATCGCTCGGCGCTCAGTGGGACGTTGTCGAAATCCCGGAAGACATGAAGGCCAAGGCTGACGAATATCGCGAAAAGCTGATCGAGACCGTTGTCGAGATCGACGAAGAAGCGATGGAAGACTACCTGAACGGCATCATGCCCGACAATGACAAGATCCGTGCGCTCGTTCGCCGCGGCACCATCGACGTGAAGTTCCACCCGATGTTCTGCGGTACCGCGTTCAAGAACAAGGGCGTTCAGCCGCTTCTCGACGCCGTTGTCGACTACCTGCCTTCTCCGCTGGACATTCCGGCGATCAAGGGTATCGACTTCAAGACCGAAGCCGAAATCGAGCGTCATGCCGACGACAGCGAGCCGCTTTCCATGCTCGCGTTCAAGATCATGAACGACCCCTTCGTCGGTTCGCTGACCTTCGCACGCATCTACTCGGGCAAGCTCGAAAAGGGTACGTCCGTCATCAACACGGTCAAGGACAAGCGCGAGCGCGTCGGCCGTATGCTGCAGATGCACTCCAACAGCCGTGAAGACATCGAAGAAGCGTTTGCCGGTGACATCGTTGCTCTGGCTGGCCTCAAGGAAACCACCACTGGCGATACGCTCTGCGATCCGCTGAAGCCGGTTATCCTCGAGCGCATGGAATTCCCCGAGCCGGTCATCCAGATCGCGATCGAGCCGAAGACCAAGGGCGACCAGGAAAAGATGGGCCTCGCGCTCAACCGTCTGGCTGCTGAAGATCCTTCGTTCCGCGTCAAGACGGATGAAGAATCCGGTCAGACGATCATCGCGGGCATGGGCGAACTTCACCTCGACATTCTCGTTGACCGTATGCGTCGCGAGTTCAAGGTTGAAGCAACCGTCGGCGCGCCGCAGGTTGCCTACCGCGAAACCATCACGCGTCAGCACGAAGAAGACTACACGCACAAGAAGCAGTCCGGTGGTACCGGTCAGTTCGCTCGCGTGAAGATCATCTTCGAACCGAACCCCGAAGGCGAAGACTTCAAGTTCGAATCCAAGATCGTCGGCGGTGCTGTTCCGAAGGAATACATCCCGGGCGTTCAGAAGGGTATCGAAAGCGTTCTGTCTTCCGGTCCGCTGGCTGGCTTCCCGATGCTCGGCGTCAAGGCGACGCTGGTCGACGGTGCATTCCACGATGTTGACTCGTCGGTTCTCGCCTTCGAAATCGCATCGCGTGCCTGCTTCCGTGAAGCAGCGAAGAAGGCTGGCGCACAGCTTCTCGAGCCGATGATGAAGGTCGAAGTCGTAACGCCGGAAGACTATGTCGGTGACGTTATCGGCGACCTGAACTCCCGTCGTGGTCAGATCCAGGGCCAGGAAAGCCGTGGTATCGCCGTCGTCATCAACGCGCATGTTCCGCTCGCGAACATGTTCAAGTACGTCGACAACCTGCGCTCCATGTCGCAGGGCCGTGCACAGTACTCGATGACGTTCGACCACTATTCGCCGGTTCCGTCGAACGTGGCGCAGGAAATCCAGGCTAAGTACTCCGGTCAGAAGTGATCGGGGTACGCCCCACCGAATTTTGAAGATTATTCCCGTCAAGGGACAAGAATGGAGAGCCACTAATGGCAAAGAGCAAGTTTGAGCGCAATAA
>NZ_ASYA01000029.1:0-13788 GCF_001526585.1 Agrobacterium sp. LY4
AAGAAGAACCGGCGTGATCTTTCGAGCGTATGTGTTCAAAATGAAACCTCTCAACTTTCTATCGCCCCCTAACTTTCGTGATATCGAACGCGAGGCGACGCTTCAAATGCCGGATAGAGCTTTCCACAGTGAATAGAAACAACCCAATTTTTGCTTGATGAACCGATGACTGCCGAAGTTTTCACGGGTGATGAGCGCATTTGACAAGGGTTCAGAACCACCTGTATAAGCCGCCCACATCTCTCCGCCCGCGCCAAAAGTTAAGGGTTTAAAGCGGGGCGTGTCCCCGATGTGGGTGATTTGGTAACGCTGCATCGGCGTCAACTGCCACTTGGTGGGGCATGAGGATATGTCTGTAAGATGACTGAAGTTTTTTTCGATCTTTCCGAGCTTTTTTTAAATTCAGGCGTAAAATTTAAATATTATGGTATCTCCAGAACTGTGATGGAGGTCGCTTACGAACTGACAAAATTGGATTCCAGAGTCCGATACGTCATATATTCTCCGTATCATGGTCGGTTTTTTGAAGTTTTCCCGAGGGTTGGAGACGCATCGCCGACCGGCGTGCTGGACCATAATCTTCCTCCTTCGGCTACCCCGCTTCGGCTGCGCCAAAGCCTCTTCAACAATAACCCCGTCAAATCTTCCGTTTATTGGGCAATTCGAAAGGTCGTCGATTTCAGAAACCGGCGGCGATGGGCTACGGTTCCGGATGGTTCGGCTAAGGAAGTCGATCTCTCCGGTCATGTACTGATCTCCCTGGGCAGGCCGAAGATTATGTCCGACTATCTGGCCGCCCTTGAAGCGCGTGGAACAAACGTGATCTTTGTCCCACTTCTGCACGACATGATCCCGTTGCATGATTTCACACACAGGAATCAATTCTCTTTCCCGAAGAATTTTCTGCACGACAATCAGGTGGTGATCAAAGCATCGTCACTCATTCTCACGAATTCGGAATTCACAGCTCGTGAGGTTTTGCATTTTTCGGAGAAAGGCGTGTTGCCGCCTGTATCAAAGGTCATTGCCGTGCCGCTTTGCAACGAGTTGCGTCCGACCTCAGAGCCTATAGAGAAGCGCGGGCCGTCCGGACGGTACATCTTATGCGTGGGAATCTATAACGGCAGGAAAAATCTGGAATGCGTAGTTGAGGCCATGATGTCCCTTCACGAGAGGGGAATGGATGTCCCTAATCTCGTTTTGGCTGGTGCGAGACGTAAACGCGTGGAGAAATTTCTAAAGAATAAGCGATTTCTGCCCCTGTCCACAAAATTTCATTTCGTACTCAACCCGAACCAGGCCGAACTGGCGGAATTGTATAAGCGTGCATTTGCGCTTGTTCTCCCCAGTCGGATGGAAGGATGGGGCTTGCCCATAAGCGAGGCATTATGGTGCGGAACACCTGCACTGGCGGCGGACGTTCCGGCGCTGAGAGAGGCGGGGGGCGACCTGGCGCGCTATTTCGACCCGGAAAAGCCGGATGAGTTGGCGGATGTTTTGGGCGAGTTGTTGGGGAATCACGCAGAGTACGGAGCTCTGCGTCTCGAGATCGCTGAACGGAGGCCCTCTATGCGGACATGGCACAATGTCGCATCTGAAATACTTTCAGGAGTGAAAAATACGCTCTTAGCGACTTGAAGCGTTTCGGATATCGCGTTGGCAACGGATATCTGTGCGTTCAGAGAAAAGGACTCGGTAAATACCGACAAATATCATAGAAGAGGTTGCTGTCTGCGCATTTTTTGGAATTCGTGCTGGCATGTAACGCAGGATGACCAGAAGATCTGGGTTGATTAGATTACAGGTGGAATATGAAAAAGGCGTTGGTAACCGGATTAACTGGCCAGGATGGAGCCTATCTTTCGCAGTTTTTGCTGGAGAAGGGTTATGAAGTATACGGCTTGGTGCGCCGCTCCAGTACCGCAGATGTCAATGATACTAGGCTGAAGTGGCTGAATATCGACAGGCATGTTCGTTTTATTGATGGAAATCTTACAGATCTCTCCAGTATAATTCGGATTATGCGTGAAGTGCAGCCCGACGAAATATACAATCTGGGTGCGCAGTCATTTGTGAAGTCTTCCTGGAACCAGCCGCTGCTGACAGGGCAGGTGACCGGCATCGGTTGCGCAAACATGTTGGAGGCGACGAGACTTGAGGCGCCGGGTGCGCGTTTTTATCAGGCTTCCTCTTCTGAGATGTATGGCCTCATTCAGGAGGCGATGCAGAACGAGACGACGCCGTTTTATCCGCGTTCCCCTTATGCTGTTGCGAAGCTTTACGCGCACTGGATGACGGTAAACTATCGTGAGAGTTTCGGTTTGCACGCCTCCAGTGGTATTCTGTTCAATCATGAATCGCCGCTGCGTGGGATCGAATTCGTAACCCGCAAGGTTACAGACGGTGTGGCCAGAATTAAGTTGGGGCTTCGCGACGAGCTACGTCTCGGCAACATTGATGCGAAGCGTGACTGGGGTCACTCCAAGGACTATGTCCGTGCAATGTGGCTGATGTTGCAGCAGGAAATCCCGGATGACTATGTCGTTGCAACAGGGCGCACGGTTACCGTTCGAGATATGTGCAAGATCGCTTTCGGGCACGTTGGGCTGAATGTTGATGATTATCTCGTAATCGATCCGGAGCTGTTCCGCCCGGCTGAGGTTGACGTACTTCTTGGTAACCCCAAGAAAGCAAAAGAAAAGCTTGGTTGGGAAGCCACAATCACGCTTGAAGAAATGATTTGTGAAATGGTTGATGCGGATATCAGTCGGCTTTCGAAGTGAATATGGCGCAGCAAAATTCTGTCTCTAATCCCCGTATCTTGATAACGGGCGCGAATGGATTTGTTGGACGTTGGCTGCGGGAGGAATTACAAAAAGTCCTCCCGCCGGCCGCTCAGATAATTTCCACCTTCAAGGGAGGTGGAAATGACGTTACCGCTCAGTCGCAAGGAACTGAGGTCTCAATTGCGCTGGACATTGAAGACGAAGAGGCCGTCGCACACGTTATAGAGACCTGGCGACCGACCGTGGTTATACATTTGGCTGCGGTCTCTCATGTATTGGAAGCCTCTGCTTCTCCGAAACAGACATTTGCCGTCAATCTTAACGGAACGATTGCGCTGGCATGTAGTGTTCGCAAATTTTGTCCTGACGCCGTGTTCATAAATATCGGGTCGTCCGAGGTTTATGGGAGCAGCTTCATCGGTGCGACAAGGCCTTTGGACGAGGAAACGTTACTTGCTCCGACAAATGTCTATGCAACGTCAAAAGCGGCGGCAGATCTCTTCATTGGCCAGATGTCGAAAAACGGGCTGAATGCTGTTCGATTTCGACCATTTAACCATACCGGGCCGGGGCAGGCGGAAAACTTCGTAGTGTCGGGTTTCGCGGCGCAGATCGCGCGGATTGAAAAAGGTTTGCAACCACCGATCATCAAGGTTGGGAATCTTGAAGCGCAGCGTGATTTTACGGACGTCAGAGATATAGTCTCGGCTTATGTGGCGGCGGCCCTTCTGCCTCCAGAGAGATTTAGGGACGGCGTGATCTTAAATCTATCCTCCGGAACCGCACGCCGAATTGGAGATATTCTAGACAGTCTGCTGGCAATGTCCCAGGTTAAGATTCAAGTCTTGGAAGATCCTGCTCGAATGCGAGCGAGTGAAGTGAGCTATGTGGCAGGGAGTTCGGCCAAAGCTGGTCATCTTCTCCAATGGTCGCCGCAAATTCCCTGGGAAACAACGTTACGTTCGGTTTTGGATTATTGGCGAGCGAGTGACTAAACTCAGGCCAGTCACGAGATAGATTGGATTGATATGCGCTCCAATACATGGTCTTGGATTGGCTGCGTTAATCGAAAAAAGAACCGGTGTTGCCCTGCAGTCACCGCTAGTCTCATTGAATTTTGAGGTTTGCGCGTTGCCATTTATGCCCTGCAGGCTGTAAAGCTTTCAGGCGAGTTGGTCTTATGCTCTTTACTTGCCTGAAAGAGGGGGCCTTAAATTTCCTCCATGGAAAGCACCAAGCGACAAAGAAGTGATTTTGCTATATGGGCAATTTTACTTTGATTCCAAGATGATTTTGGGGACGTTATGTCTAGTGGCAGTGAAATAATGCGCGTATTTTTCGATATATCCAGCCTTGTGTCGTATGTTTCGAAAATAGATCGATACTCCGGAATTCAACGAGTTCTCGTAAACATAATAACGGAGCTTGGAAACAGGGCGACGGACGCGGAGTTTTATTTGTGCTTTCACGAAGGCGTGGGAAAAAAATACGTCTGCGTATCTTTCGACGATTTTGACGTCGCTAATTTCGATGATCCACGAGCGCTTCGAGGTGCTTTGAATATCGGGAAATCAAAGAGCGCGGCAGATATTGATGTAATTTCAAAATATAAGTCGAGCGCTGCGAAATATTACTTCCATCGAACGAAACTGGATATCCTGGCATTCCTCAGTTCGAAGAGCTCGTTTCTCAGATACAACATAACACCTGAGCGTTGGCTGGAAATGCGCTTTCCCAAGGATGGAAAGGCTCGGAGAGACACGGTAAGAAAGAGCTTTCTGGCCATGTGTCGTCCTGGAGATGCCTTGGTCAATCTCGATAGTTCGTGGTTGCCTTTACATGAAAGAACATTTTCAGCCGCCAAGGAAAAAGGCGTAATATGCTATACGCTTGTTTATGACCTGATTCCCATTTTGCTGCCGCAGACGACCCATGGGATGATGCCTCTCATCTTTCATAAATGGCTGGCAAACAGCGTCGACTACACGTCGAAGTACCTCTGTATCAGTAATGCTACGAAAAAGGATCTACAGGATTTTTTGACTAAGTACGGTTTCGAACGCGAGGTCGAAGTCTTGTCCTTGGTGCAGCAGGGAATAGATAAAAAAATCTCTCCCACAGCCCTGGGGCCTATGTCCACACGAGTGAACAAGGACGCGTATCCGTGGCTGTATGAAGTGGCCGAAATTTCTGACGATGTACGTAATGTGGCGACTGTTCCCTATGTGCTATGTGCCGGAACAATTGAGGCACGGAAAAATGTATGGCGCATCGCTCAGAGTTGGCAACGCTTGCTTCAAGAAGGGAACTACGACCTTCCACGGCTTGTGTTTGCTGGTAGAAAGGGCTGGCACATTGAGGCGTTCGAAAATTTCCTGAAAGGTTCGGGTAATCTCGATGGTTGGATTCAGGTAGTTGAAGCGCCCAGCGACGCTGAGTTGGCGTTCCTATACAGGAACTGCAAATTCTCGATTATGGCAAGTCTTTACGAGGGTTGGGGACTGCCCGTCGGAGAGGCGCTTTCCTATGGGAAAACGGCAGTGGTGGCCAATAATAGCTCGCTGCCGGAGGTTGGTGGCGAGTATGTCGAATATTGTGATGCGGCCTCGATTGAGAGTATTGCTGCTGCTTGTCGTCGCCTTATCAGGGATCCTCAGCGCCTCCAGGAGTTGGAAAATAGTATCTCCACTGCGAAAATGCGCAATTGGGAGGAGGTATGTAGTGACTTGCTCAATATTTTAGGACTTTCTGGTGAATTCGTAGGCTAGATAGGTTGGATCATTATTTTAATCTCTGTGTTTGGAATATTTGATTTATCTTATATGTTTCTATTTTGTTCTTAAATGCGAGATTATATTGCGAGTTGCTTGATCGAATGGAGGGGCATACTGCTGACCTTCAGGGCTTTACTGCCGTTGCCCAATAGGATGGATTGTCTGAGATCGTCATTGCGCTGATTGGAAGTGCGGAGCACCAGCTTCGCCAAAGACAGTAAACGCGGTCAACGTCTATAGAATTTTACGCCTTGGATCGCGAACTCGGGAGTGGGTGCAACGACTTGCTCGGAAATGGTGTCGTCGGTTTCTCAACCTCTGTGTCGCCGTCGTATTCCTCCACCAGGATTGTCGCCGACAATATCGTGTTCACGGCGTCATAGTCGGGGCTTGTGTATTCTGCGTTCATCGGCAAAGGTGCCTCGAATTTCAATTTTGAGGAAGTTGCCGATGAACCGTGTTTTCTATTGGTGCGGACTGACGGTTACCCAGCCATTCAACACCGGCATCCAGCGAGTCACCCGTTGCCTCGCTGCTGAACTGCAGAAGCGCGGTACCGAGATAATCCCGATCAAGTGGAATGCCAGAAAGAACGGTGTTTCCATTATCAGCGGGAAAGAAGCGGAGATTTTTGCGGCCTATTCGGGACCAAATATTTCTTTGCCGGATCGCCTGCCCATGAATCTCAAGGGCGAATGGATGATCGTTCCAGAGGTGATTGTCCCCATGGTTGTGCCCGGATCGAACCCGGTTCGCTGGGCGAATGATCAAGGAATGAAGACGGCAGCCATTTTCTATGACCTTATCCCGCTTAAGACGGCTACCGACCTTCACGCCAAGCACCTCGAGCTTTTTGCGGAGTACTGGCGAATGTTCGCAGAAGCAGATTTGGTTCTCCCGATCTCAAAAGAATCGGAAAGTGACATGGTTTGGTGGCTGGGGCATAACGGTCACCACATTCCGGAGGTAAAGACCGTTTACCTTGCAGGCGAGCTTCCCGGCATACCGCGATCAGCGAAGAGTAAGAAAGAATCGGAAACATTCAATCTCGTGTCGGTTGGGTCAATCGAGCCGCGTAAAAATCATGTCGCCGTGATTAGGGCCGTGCTGGATGCTCGTGAACAGACCGGGGTTGACATTCGGCTGACGATAATCGGTCGGACGATACGCGATGCCTATCCTGAACTGCATGTCCTTGTCGACAATCTGATGGCGAAGTCGAACGGAGCGATAACTCTAAGAGAGTCCGTCGGCGATGAAGAGATGAACGATATTCTTTCCGACGCCGACGCTACGGTCTTCGGGTCATGGTTGGAAGGGTTCGGGTTGCCGGTGCTGGAGAGCTTGTGGCGAGGCCTTCCGTGCATTTGCCATAACGGCTCGTCTATTGGCGAGATTGCACCTGGCGGCGGCACGGTTATGGTTGATATGACGGCTCAGGATCGCATTACCGACGCAATCATTGAACTGGCGACGTCTCCCGATCAGCTTGAGGAATTGACCGCTGAGGCCTCTAGGCGCCACGTGAAGACGTGGGCAGAATATGCTGATGATGTAGCCAATGCCTTGGAGATAGAGAAAATCGACCACACGCCGTTTTACTTTATGATGACTGATTATCTTTTGCGGCGGAATTTATGAGCGTGCGAGTGCACTGCCTTAAAATAAGGGGGCGGCCAAGTGCTTTCGGGCAATCGTTCTTGGGCCGGATGATCGAACGTAAGAAAATATTTCGACGGCAAACTGCAAAGATACGAACATGCTCACCAATGTGGCGGTAGCAATTGATTGGTTTCTCCGCCGTTGTTTACTCTCGTCGTCTGCCAACAGTGGCCGCGCGGAATACCAAGAAACTCTTCATGGCGGCCAGGGCAGTCATCGAGTTTGTAATTAGGATAAAGCACTGGCTATGCGATCTCTCTGTCAGCGCGGGAAGGGTGTTTGTGATGCGTCTACGGCAGCGTTAGGTTTGGGTTTCGCCAACCTTGCACGCCATCCACTTGGATGGCTGGCCTGCCATCTACTATCCCCACGATTGCCGGCCTTTCCATTTCAAGTTGCCATCCGGCAGCTAGGAGGGTCTCCAGTATTCTGCCCTCAATTTGGCGAGAATGGGTCCCGATGACTATGTATCGAACCAGTTTATTAAGGTCAGAAAGTGCTGAAGCGACGAAATCGGCTTCCCCCCCTTGGATATCAATGTGAAGGAGGTCGACTGGTTCATCGTTTGCGAGGCTTGAAAGAGAATAGGCTGGGAGCTCGATATATCCGCCCGCCTGAACAGCTTCGGCTCTCTGTTCTGGTGTGGCGTTGATAACCGGTTCTGAACCCCACGTGGCTCCAGCGTTCTTAACCACGGGAAATAACGCGTATCCGTCTTGAGGAGCTGCGATTCCATGAATGATCCGAAACTCCTGGTTGGAAAATCCATTATCTGCCATCGCGCGATTTGCAAATTCTACGTGGCCAGTATCGCCTTCGACGCCAATCATCTCAACTTCACGACCGGTGCTTCTCGCAGCAACGCCAGTGTTATTGAGCCAGCACCCCCATCCGCACCCGAGTTCGATAATGCGGAATTTATTACCTGCTATATCCACGGCGCGGAGGGCTGCTGCCCATTCAGCAATATCCGCGTGCCAGTTTGCTGGGATGGGGATGGTCTCGATCTGCCCTGCTTTTCCATCAAGAATGCCGGGAAAGAAATCGGGAGCTATCCTTACGCCAAGGAAATTCGTGAGGTGCCCCTCAGAGGGGGTTAGCTTGGCGGCTGCATATCGGTTCATGACATCGATAGCGTCGAATATGCTGGTATAATGGAAAAACGGGCTTGAGGCGTTCTTTTTCGCCTCTTCCACCCGTCGTTCCAAGTCGTCACGCATTCTCTTTACTGATGGAATAAGCATTGCAAGCTCTTTAAACATCTGATCGCCCCCCTGGCAATGATATCGCATTACCGGTTGAACGAACGGAATAGTCAATGAGTGGTGTCGCCCAGGCGTAAAAATAATGCCGAGGTGATCTGATTGGAGGTATTCCCCGCTAAACCTTGCAATCACCCATAAGTAGCTGACACGTTTACGGATAATCTTTGCCGAAATTTTGCTTCTGGGTTGAGCGCCTGATTCTTTTAAGGCGGTGCTTTATGTCGGCTCGACACCGATATGATGGCTGATGTTGACGGCCATTGGAGCAAGCAGGAATAGACCGGGGTGTCTTTCAAGGATGCTCACGTCGGCCGACGTTGCACAGAAATTTTATGACAACTCGGATAGTATATAGGTGGTTTCCTTCCTTTCGTCTTGCCAGGACTGGGTCAATACAAAAGCAGCTTATCGGTTTTCTCCAACCCCAATGTTGAGGAAGGCGATATCCTCTACGGTCATGTTGCCACGACCATTCAGCGGTACGATGCCTCCAAAGGTCCCAGCTTGGTGCTGCAGGACACAACCGAGTTCACCCATTAGCGTCGTATCCGCTTGCCGTTGGCTTTATGAAGAGGATCAACGGTAGCCGTGACAAACAGGAGCGGCCGCGCCACTACGCAGTTTGTAAAGTATCGCTGAATTCGAGCCTTGCGGTGACATTGGATGGGCTCCCTTGGGGGGCAGCCGTCACGGTCTGGAACCGATAAACTCAAGGGTACCCATCCTGCGTTGGACCTGATCGTTATCCACGCGGTGGAGCCCGACTCTACGGCGGCCGCAAGCGCCTCGAGTGGAAGCTACTGACCGATCTTGAGGTGAATAACCGCGAGGACGCAGTCAAAAAAACAAATGGTACGCGATGCGCTGAAAGATTGAGGTCTTCCGTGAGCTGGAGAGTACGTTGGTTGACAATACTCGCGCGCACTAGGCCCGAAACACCATCAGTTGCGGCTCTCAGCGAAAAGGAAATTGAAATCCTCGATCAAATGGTCAGCGACAGAGGCAATAGGCAGGCGGCACCAGGATCGCTAAACTTCTATCTCATCAAATTCGCTCGTTTGAGTGGTCCCTTGCAAGAGCATCAAACCCGCTATCAGGAATAAGGTCGTCTGGCACAACCTTAGCCGGCTGACCGACATTCACCTCGGAACTGACACTCGGATGTTGGAAATTGAAAGCCGGTAGACCTCCCGTTGAAAACGGGGTTGCCGACGCTGACAGCAATTTTAGGGGTTGCATAAAGGAGGTGGCGTAGCTAACGCGTGAAAATGCGTTGGAGGCACTGCTCATGAAAGAATATAGATATCTCAATTTATCGTCCGCGTTGCTTTTTGTCGTCGTTCTTTTCGTTGGAATGCCGACTCTGATTTATGGCCCGAACGAACGCGAGTTCAGTTACCCATTCGCAAACATCCTTATTGAGTTCTCGTTGCCGGCGCTTGTTTCACTGGTTGCAATAGCGCTGCCATTTTTTATATTCCCGCGCGGGCTGGCGAAAATCTGGTCTTGCTTGCTAGCCGTCTGCGCCGCGTATGGTTGGGCACATGGGACCTTTCAGACCGTCAATTTTGGAGATTTGGACGCTGCGGGATGGACTGTCGAAATCCGCCCCTCCCACGCGATGATAGATGCAGCGGTATCAATCATTCTTGCATCACTCGTGTATTTTGTGGCTTGGAAACGTCCTAGAGTAATGACGATTATATTCTTCGTGTTCGTCCTGCAAATGGGCTGGCAAGCATTCTCGATCTCCCACTCATATGTCAGCATCCACGGCAAAGACTTACAAAGCCTTGGGGCTCTCAATCGCGAGAAAAATATTCTCGTCGTTCTGCTCGACACGCTCCAGTCGGATGTGTTTGAAGCTGTGCTCCAAAATGATAAGGAGTTGCGAGACCAATTTGATGGGTTCACTTTGTACCCGAACACGGTCGGCGCCGCTCCTACAACTTATCTTTCAATGCCCACTATACATTCTGGCCTGACGTTTGAGCCGGGAACGAAGCTTGCAGATTTCTTTCAGCATGCCGTCGGGGAGCAGTCGTTTCTCTCGAGGCTTGTGGACCGGGGATATGAAAGCCTTCTTATCAACCCAATCACGAGCGTCTGTCCCCGAGATGTAAGGTGTGAGACTGCCAAAGCTATACTTGGTGGGGACCCTACCGCTCTTCGTATGGAGGCCGCCCGTGTCTTTGATCTTTCAATTTTCCGCGTTGCCCCTCTCGCTTTGAAGCAAGCGATATACAATGAAGGCGCTTGGTTGGCGCAGATGTACTTATTCAGCGAGGAATTTGTCCATCGCGCCATTGAAGGAAACGAATTGCTACGTGAAATGGCCTCGAGCGTTGCAGTCTCATCGTCTAAACCAACCGTCAAATTCATTCATCTCTTCAACACACATCCGCCCTACGTCATTGACGACGCATGCGTATATTTGGCCCGCGAACAGCCGGCTACTCGCGAGTCTATAGAAAGCCAGGCGCACTGTGCGTTGCGGAATTTCGGCCGCCTTCTCGGCCAGATGAAATCGATAGGCGTCTACGACAATACGGTTGTTGCTATCATGGCAGACCACGGAAGCAATTACAGCATTCCGAGTCCCCGGATGCCGGACACGCCATTCGCTCTTTTGGTCGGTGCCGCAAATCCTACGCTGGCGGTCAAGCCCTGGAATGCCAAAGGTGAGATTAATATTGACACCAGAGACGCACATATTGGCGATTTGGCTCGTTCGATATGTGATATTACTGGTGACTGCATCGTCAACGACGGTGTTGCCCTGGGAAGCGAGCTAACTCCACGAACGCGCATTTATAATGATTACAAATGGGAGCACGACTTCTGGTATCTCGAGGCTATACCTAAACTGAAGAGATACACCGTTTCCGGCAATATGTTTTTGCAGACTTCTTGGTCAGATGCACGCGAGTTTCGGCGCGGAGACGATATTGGCAACATTGGAAGTGCCGACTGTCCTTGTGTCGCAACTGGATGGGGAGAGCCCGAACCTTGGGGTGTCTGGTCAACTTCTCAAAGTTCGTATGTCGCGATCCGTATTGCGCGGGAGGAGAGGCCATCAGCACTGAACGTCTCGATGACCGGGTTCGTCTTGCCCGTGGCGCTGCCGGAGCAGATCGTATCGATTTACAAAAACGGTAAGTATCTCACCGAGGTGCGTTTTACTCCTGAGGAGAATGATCGCGATCTGTCGGTGCCAGTTGAAGCAGGCGAGTCGATTGTGGGCTTGGAGTTTCGCCCATCAAACCCCAAGTCTCCTTCTGATTTGGGGTTGTCGATCGATGCCCGAAAACTCGGTGTTGGCATCCGCTCGATTTCTCTGACAAACTAGGGGAAATCCTCCAATTCACTTGCGGCTGTAGATTGATCTCTGGGTAATCACCTTCGTAGTGATTGTGTGACAGTTTGGTGACAGACACCTGCAGCGCCGCGCAGTAAACTCCTGCATGATCAACACAGAGAGGATTATTCCATGAAAATTGTAACGTTTCCTAGCATCATCTGTCTTTTCTTGATGTCACTCACCAGCAACGCCTATGCCTATTTGGATCCGGGTACCGGGAGTATTGTATTGCAGGCAATACTCGGAGGCGCAGCTGTCGCGCTCGCTACGGGATCGATATATCTTCAACGGGTGAAATCGTTTTTTACGGGAAAGAAGCCTGACCAGACAGAAGACCACAGATAATCAAATGGTCGATGTTTTCATTGGTGAGGGCTCACAAGTTCCTGGATCATTTCGGGATCCAGCCGGGCATGTTTTCGAGCTCAACGGACGTTTATACCGTACAGTAACTGAATTCGGCGCCAGCGGCTACGAGGCCGCGCGCGATGCGCAGATGTTTCAAGACTTGTCAGAGAAGGGATGGCTGGTCCCTATTCTCAAGGAGTGTCCAGGTGGTGGCACCGACAGATATACGCTGGAGATCGAGCGTCTGCAGTGGATCACATATCCCTATGAATGGTCGTTCGAGTTGCTGAAGGCAGCGGCGGTGTTTCATATCGATCTGCATCTCTATCTTCTGCAACGTGACTTCACATTGACGGACGCGACAGCATACAATGTGCAATTTCGCGGTGTTACTCCCGTCTTTATTGACCATCTCTCTATCCGCCCCTACCGCGATGGAGAATTTTGGAGTGCGCATCGCCAGTTCTGCGAGCAATTCCTCAACCCCTTGCTTCTCCGTGCTTATGTCGGCCGTCCCCATAACGCATGGTACCGGGGCTCGATGGAGGGTGTGTCAGTGGCGGATATGGCAGCGATACTTCCGACGCGCAGGAAGCTTTCTTGGAACACGCTGACTAACGTTGTACTGCAAAATCGCTTTCAGTCAGGAACATCTGGTGATGCGACGAAGATTTCCATCGCCGGAAAAAAGTTGCCAAAACAGGCCTTTGTTGGGATGCTTCGACAACTACGAAAGTGGATTTCATCGCTTGTTCCCGGAGATAAGCGGAAGACCGTATGGGCGGATTACTCCCTCACCAATACGTACAACGATGCTGAACGCGAAGCGAAACATCAATTTGTCTCGGCATATGTCGCGGATTCGCAGCCACTTTCGGTTATCGATCTAGGCTGCAACACCGGAGAATATTCTGAACGGGCGTTAGCAGCGGGCGCCCGAAGCGTGATTGGGTTTGATTTCGATGTTCAAGCGATTGATCAGGCCTATCATACGGCACTGAAGAAGAAACTCAGTTTCACGCCACTATTTCTCGACGCCCGCAACCCGTCACCCAATCAGGGCTGGATGAATCAAGAACGGAGCAGCTTTAGTCAGCGCTTCCGTGCAGATGGAGTTTTGGCTCTAGCATTTGAACACCATCTTGCGATCGCGCATAATGTCCCTTTGGTATCATTTATCGAATGGCTGCTGTCCATTGCGCCCACAGGTGTAGTCGAATTTGTTCCAAAATCAGATCCAACAGTTCAGAAGATGCTGGCGCTGAGAGAGGACATCTTTCCAGACTATGATGCTGATAATTTTGATAACTTGCTTAGACAGCAGGCGCGGGTAATCCGAAAACAAATGGTGTCCCATTCAGGGCGGACGTTGTTTCAGTTCAGCCAATTGCCGTGAAATATGCCAAACGAAAACCCCAACCGTCTTCTGTGTGTCAATCGGCGTTGAATATTGACACCGTATTGATCTGAACTTGTGATCTGAACTCTTCAAACTGGACCGTTTTGGTTAGAGTTTTCCGGTGTATTTTCCTGGCTGGGAAAGGAACGGAAGACGATGAAGGCTGACCTGCCACTGAAGTTTCATCCGGCTG
>NZ_ASYA01000030.1:0-12823 GCF_001526585.1 Agrobacterium sp. LY4
CGCAGGTTCAAATCCTGCCCCCGCAACCACTGAAACTTGTAAATTCTCCCACTCGGGGTATTTGCGACGAAGCTCCTCCTCATATGAGTCGAGGAGCTTTTTGCGTTTCTGCTCCGTGTCGATCTCGCCGGATGCGATCCGGGCCATCAGATCATTCTGGGCGGCGGTGATGAACTGCTGCTCCATCAGGTCCAGGACCTCCATCGAGGCCATGATGTTGGCGATCGAGCCGTGTACCTGCAAACTGGCCGGTTGATGGCCCGGGGTCTTGCCGATCACGACGGTCTGGATGAGATCACGCACGATCGGCATCAGCCGCTGCTTGGCATGTTCGTCGGCGTTGTTGCGTGCGAGGAAGATCAGCTTGCGGATGCTGATCTCGGTATTGGCGGGATTGAACTGCGCCTTCAGCTTCGCAATCTTCTCCTGGAAATCCTCGGCCGGCTCCTGCGAGTGGGCGAGTTCCAGAACCAGCGCCTCGCGCGTGACTTCCAGTTCGTCCAGTTGATCATCCAGGATGGCAAGCCGCGGCCGGCCGTCGGCATGGCGGTCCTGAATCTGCTGCATGAGACCTGACTGTTTCGACTTGATCGCCGCGAGTTCTGTGGTCAACTGGTCCTTGCGCGAAGGCAGGCTCTTCAGCTTGCTTACCTCATGCGCGACCATCTTCTCTGAAATCCGATCGAAGATATCCATCGAGAAGAAGGCCACGGGCAAGCAGTTGAGGACGCGTTCCTCCAGTTCATGGCGCGTGATGGTCTTGCTGTTACCACAGCAGGCGCCGTCGAGGTCGTCGATCGGCAGGCGCTTCTTGCGGTTGGTGCAGCTATAGCGGTCCTTGCCGCTAATGGCGTAAGGGCCGCCACATTCCGCGCATTCGAGCAGGTGACTGAGCAGGTATCCCGGGCGGTGCGTTGCATTCAGCCGGTTACTCTGCCCGAAATCGAACAGCTCACCGATCTCTTTCTGACGCTCCTTCACCCGCTGCCATAGGCCGTCGGAGACGATGCGCATCTCGGGCACTTCCGTCAGCACCCATTCGCTTGCGTCGTTGGCGCGCGCGGTGCGTCGTTCAGTCTCCGGGTTCTTGCGGTAGTTACGCTTGTTCCAGACCATGCGGCCGATGTAGCTCTCGTTGTTGAGGATGCCGGTGCCACGGCTGACGTGGCCGCGGATGGCGGTGTCGCGCCACTTGCGGCCGCGCGAGCCCGGGATGCCCTCTTTGTTCAAAAGCTGGGCGATGTCGCGAGGCGACACGCCGTCGGCATAGAGGGAAAAAATCCGGCGAACCACCTCAGCCTTTGCAGGATCGATCTCGCGCAAACCCTTGATGCGATCGCCGTTCGCATCGCGCTGCTGCGAGAGCATGTAGCCGTAGGCGAGGCAGGTGGATGCCTTGCCTTTCCGGACGGCCATCTTCATGCCTTCGCGCGTGCGATACCGGATCTGTTCGACCAGTTCATGGCTGAGCGCGGCGCGCAATGCCATCTCGAGGTCGGTCACCGGGGTGCCGGCGTGGACCGTCCAGATGTCCGCGTCGCAATAGCGAAGCTGCTTGAGGATCTTCGCGCTATGCTCGATGTCGCGCGACAGGCGATCGACGGTGACGCAGAGGACGACATCGATGCGCTCGCGCTTCACATGCGCCATGAGGCTCTGGATGCCGGCGCGGAGCTGGTAGCTGGTGCCGCTGATGGCGGCGTCGGAGTAGATCTCGACCAGCTTCCAGCCCTGACGTGCG
The DNA here is from genome assembly GCF_001526585.1 of Agrobacterium sp. LY4. Taxonomy (NCBI): domain Bacteria; kingdom Pseudomonadati; phylum Pseudomonadota; class Alphaproteobacteria; order Hyphomicrobiales; family Rhizobiaceae; genus Agrobacterium; species Agrobacterium sp. LY4. The sequence goes on from NZ_ASYA01000030.1 coordinate 1,742, forward strand.
ACAAAGGCCTTGCCGAGTTCGATCTGCGTTTCGATCGAGACCTCATGCTGGCGGTCGGTGGAGTAGCGGGCATAAAACAGAACATTCTTTGTCATTTGCGGAATTCCATATTCATCAATGTCTTCGTGAACACTGGCCGGCATTGCCGGCCAGTTCGTTTGCAGCGTGCTCAGCTCTGCTACTTGCGGCGCCCTGCCAATCCTGCAGCACGCTCGGCTGCGGCATCCTGGCGATCCTTCACGCGGTCCCAGAGTTCATCGCTGACGATGCGCAGTGCCGATACGTAATCGTAGTCATCGCCGTCAGGTTGTTTACAGGCGCCGATGTAAGCCGGATTGTTGAGGATCCCGGTTCCGCGAGCGCGGTTGCCGCGGATCGCAGCGTCGCGCCAGATACTGCCACGGGGACCGGCCACGCCTTCCACATTAAGAAGAGCAGCGATCTTTGTCGGTGCCATCCCCTCGGCATACATACCGAAAATACGCCTGATGACATCGGCGGCGACCGGATCGACGACCTTGAAAGCGAAGATGCGCTGGCCGTCCGCATTGCAGGCGCCGGCATAGCGATAGCCGAATGGAAGGGGCGCGAAGTGTTTCTCCTCGCGCAGGTCGTCGGGCACCTGGGCAATGTGGCTGCCCATGGCAAACATCTTGCTGCGGTCATCAATATAGTAATCGGACAGGTTCCGGGCGGTGATCCGCTCGCCGGGATCGGCGGCCCAGAGTTCGATGCCCTTGCGAGCGAGTTCGCTCAACAGCCGGCTGGCGATATCAAATCGTGAGCACAACCGGTCCAGCGTATGGCAGAGGACGATATCGACTTTCTCGCGCTCGATATGGGCGAAAAGCTTGCTCACGCCGGGCTGCGCCATGAAGACGACTTCGCCGATGTCCTCGTCAGCATAGGACTTTACGAAGGTCCAGCCATTCTCCTTGATGAAGCGGTGCCCGTAGTAGAGCTGCGTTTCGAGGCAGGCATGGTCATGGTATCCGGCAGAATGGCGTGCGTAGAACAGAACGTTCTTGGTCATGGAGTGATCTCCGTTTGAATGTGCGAAGTCGGGGGACATGGTAACCGGCGGCGGGGGATTTGAGAGCCCCGCGGCGATGCCAGATCATCATGGTCTGGCGGTTGGCAGGTACAGGCGGCAATAATTGCCGTGATAAGAAGCCGCTCCGGAGCGCTGGTCAGTAACCCATCATGGCGCGATAGGCCGTGGCTTCATCGGTGTTCCCGCGAATCCAGCCATGCTGCTGAAGCTTGAGAAGGCTGTCGACGACGCCATCGCGCGCGCCGCACCACGTCCAGCCGGAATCGGCGGGGCGGATAATGAAGACTTCGGTGGAGGTCACCTTGATCCGCGTTGCACCGGTCTCCGCCTTGACGGCTTCGCGAAACAGGCGGTCCAGTTCCTTGATCCGGCGTTTCTGTTCGGCCGTCAGGTGCGCCGGCTCGACGCGGGACGGGGTCTTCGACGGGATATGCGTCGCGGGGATACAGTGGGTGAGGACGAACACACGGTGCACCTGCTTGCGACGCCAGGGTGCCCGGTCGATATCGACCATAAGGCCGTTATTGGTCACATCGCAAAACAGCTCGCCACTGATCGCGACGCGGTGGTTTCTCATAAACACGACGCAAGGGTGGCTTTGCTGGATGCCCGTGCGGGCTTTGAGGTATGCCGCAAGGGTCGGACGACCTTTGATGTCGTGCCATTCGCCCGCATAGCCCAGCAATCGCAAGGTGCTCTCGATCTCGTCGTCGTGCGTCTTCGTGATCGCGGGAGCGCGACGACGGTCTACCCAGCCAGCGCCATGACGGTTGAGGCGCACGGCATCCCGGACGCGGGACATCGGCTCACCCGTGATGGAGGCCATGGCTACTGTGCCGGAATGTAGCCGGCATTTGGTGTCGTTGTCGACATCGTGGAGGTGATGGGTTTTAACCGCAACGATGGCAGACGGATGCTGGATGATATTCGACATGGAATCTCCTTATAGTCGTGGATCGTCGTCGCTTGCGACGGCGATCCACGCGGAGAACTTCCTCGCGCATGCGGCCGGTGCAGATTCCGAGACCGGAATCGTCCTTGCACTCGATGTCCCGGGACGGCTGGATCGTGGCGCCGTCGACATGGAAAACGTGAACCATGGGCGCCTCCTTTCCGTTGCGGGCTGGCCTGTTGAACACTTGTCGGCGCCAATAGCACACAAAGTTCGGAACTTCTCAAGTGTCCTTGTCTGTATGGGTTTCGATGCCAGTTTGCCGAAAATTACCGGAATTCCCGAAATGGCACGGCCGGAATCATTGATCTGCGGGGAAACGCCATCAGCGACCCAAACGGCGGTAAGTCATTGTTAGGCATAGAGTTGTGAAAACTGTGGCTGATGTGCAACACGCGTGTTGCCGTGACCTATCCGCCAGTCGTGGATCACGTGTCGGCCCACGTCCCCCCGTGAAAATGCTCGAAACATTCGATTCAGAATCAAACGGCGATTAACTGAGTAATGGGGGGAGGTGTCGTAGAGATTGCAAACGCCGTTGGGCGTTCCCATGGCGGGGTTGGGATGACAAGGGGCTGGAACCGTAGTTGGCAGGTCGAACGAAACCGGTCAGTCACCCTCGTCGGCACCATCAGGATAGAGCAGGTGGGGCTTGCGGCGGAAGGGCCAGTCGCCATCCCGGTACTTCTCGACAAGCTCATCGAAGACGGCGTGGGATGCATGTTCGTCGAACCCTTGCCGAACCAGCATCGAGACGACGACATGCTGGAAGTGTTCCAGCTCTTCGGTCTTCTCGCGCGTCGTCATGCCAGAGATTGTCATGAACAGCGCCGTGCGGGCCACATCGTCGCGTCCGGGGCGTTTGGCCTTTCTGTCGGCATCACGCAGCTTCTGCTGTCGCTCGCGCTGTTTACTGTTGCGGATCTCCTCGGACTTCGCTGGCATGCACTCTTCCCCATCAGGTCTCTGGCTAGCGATGCCAGACCGTTGTCACTACTGCAACGCCGTTTGCATGGAATCGGAGATCCCGGTTTATGAATCGTTTTGTTGGGGTTCTGAATCAAATGAACGCAATTTGAGATCAATTGCGGACACGTTGAGACAGGTCGAGATAAGTTGGCGAGGGACAAACGGCGGCCGTGAATCAAATGACCAGCGTTTGGAATCAAAAATATCGGACCTTGAATCAAATGAGCGCAATTTGTCTCGACGTGCGGACACGTTGAAACGAACTGTGGGCAAGCTGACAAAAATCGCCGACGGCTTCCTGTCGCGCTTGCGCCTGCAGACCCATCTCCATTCCGGAATATGAGGCGGCGAACCGAAATCTTCCCGGTCGGTTCATCCGCGAAGTCGCATGTCATATGTCCCAGCCGTTCGCGCGGAATGTGCCATCTTCGGATGGAAATCGAGCGCCGCTCTTAGACGGCGAGACGCTGGCTTCGTGTTTACTTCGTCGCGTGTTTCCGTGACGACAAAACTACTTCGTGAAGGCCTTAAATGTGGGAGGTCGGCTATCCGGCTTCGGATTCTGGATTTTTTGGTGAAATAATATCTATCAAATCTGAAGTGTAAATTATTTACGAATACCGTATATATCGATATCAATTGATTAATATAGCGTTTTATCTTAAATAAAGCCGCCGAAAAATGCACAGATATAAAGATTATAATCGAATGTATACTATAAAGATATTTTACTTGAATTTGCATTACATCCGTATTGGCGCGATCATATAGTCATCCGATGCGTTGTTCATCGGATACATTGTAAACGCGACACACGGAGACTTCCATGCGCACCAGAAATACCAAGACCACTGCGACCGCCGCCTTCTCCTATAACTATGAAGAAGAGGGGATCGGGCACACAACGCGCGATCTGCTCGAAAGCAGCGCGGCCCATATCTTCGACCTCGGGCGCCGCACCACCGAGCAGACTTTTGAGCTCGGCGATCATCTGGCGAAAGCCGCGGACCTGCTGGCTGATGGCCGATTCGACAAATGGGTAAAGATGCGCTGCGGCCTCGCACCGCGCAGCGGTCGCAACTATATGGCGGTGTTCCGCAACCTCGGCCATGTTCGTGATGAACTGGTCGATCTGTCGGTCGGGGCAACAGCGCTGTTCCACCTGAGTTCGGCCACCGACGATCAGGTCAAGGCGGCCATTGCCTTTGCCGAGGAGAACGGGCGCCTTCAGGTTGCCGATGTGAGGGCCATCTTGGCCGGTGGCGAGGAGGGCGGTGACAAGGCTGAGAAGGACGATCAGTTCTCTACCGGCGGTGTTGGCGGGCTGAAAGTGTTGATTGCGGCCAAGATCCGCGATGGAGTGAAGGCGTTCATCGAGCACCTCGTCACGATCTGCAAGGCGGTCGAGGCTTCGTTGACCAGAAGCCGCGTGATCAAGGAAGCGCTGGCGAAGGAAATCCAGGACATCGCCCGCGTCGCGCGTCAGGAACTCGAAAGCCTGGCCTTGTTCCTCGAGCCGGAACTCGATTATGGCCGCAACACTAAGGCCACGAAGTTCCCGCAAGGAAGCGGCTGGGCCGAGGTAAACGACACGCTCCACACATTGGGGGGTGTCGATGGCTGGCCGAAGTCGAAAGACATGCGTGACTGGCTTGCGCTGCATGTCCTTCCGGTGCTCGGTTGGGCGGTGTCAAAGGAGCGGAAGCCGGAATGGCCGCTTGCGGCGCCAACTGCTCCGGCTTCCGAACCGGCGGTTCCGGCAGAAGCGGACAGCGTCGGCGATCATCACGATGCCGAGCCGGTAATGTCGGACGAGGTCTCTGATGATGCCGATGTCCCGGATGAGGTGATCGATCGGTTCGGCGCGGCGCTGGAGGAGGCGACCGGCGGCTTCATGACGGTCAGCCGTGAAGCGCCGCGAAACCGCAGGCAGTTTGCCAAGGTGCCGGCGCTTGGCGATGACAGCGTCGCCGAGGCTGAACTCGTACCCGCCGTCACGTCGTAAGATGCAGTTGCAGGAAGGCCGGTGAACCGGCCTTCCCGCCAAACTCGAAAGGGCCGCATGTCGGCCCTTTTCCTTTTGCCTGATGATGGCGAGCGGAAACGCGCAGGCCGACCGTTGCGATCACCGGACGCGTTCGTTGGTCCGGACTTCGTGAGCCCACCGTTAACTATGTACCGGCTTTGTTCTTTTTTGTTGTTCCGGGTCCTTGAGCCCGGCTCCCGGTCCTGCCAGGTTGGGGTCGTTCGGAAGACCGGACATAAAGCGGCCCAAGCCGATGCTGGTAACATCGACAAGGGCCTGACCCTCAAGCCTTCTGACAAAGGAATCGGGCTATGACCACGCATACTCTCTCTACCCCTGCCGGGGAAGTTATTCGTTCGACTGTCGCTGCGGCATCGATGTTCTCCGATCGCTCATTCGGCATCGGTGCCTACAGCATCGGCGAACCGGCCGCGCTGCGCCGCCATCCGCACATCGTTCGCTTCCGTGACGTCGAGGCCGATCTCGATCTGCTGATCGACCGCGCCATTGCGGCAATCGCTGAAGGCGAACCCGTCGAGGACGAGATCCTCGGCCACTACGTTCATATCGCCTCGCTCGTTCGCGCAGTGTCCTTCCGGGAAGGCAAATTGTTGGAACAAGCGGTCGAGCGTCTGGCGAAGGCCAATCCCAACATCGTTGTCTTGACCCAGTCGTTGAAGCTTCCTTTGGTCAAGGCGGCACTCGAAGCCGTGTCCGGAAACGACTGGCAGAGTCTTGATGGCATCAAGCTCGATTGCGAGGCACCCGCCAAGGGCAGCTATACGCCGGACCTGATCCTTGTGAATCGGGCGCGACACACCGCTTACATCCTCGATCTGAAGCGGTCGCTGGCCTCCTACGGCGACACCAGCCGTCTCGAAGAACTGAAGCTGAAGATGATGGCCTCGGCGATGGTGTTGCCGGACTGGCTCTATAAAAACCACAAGCGTCTGATGGTCGACACGGTCGAGGTTGCCATCGTCGATGGCGCCAGCCGCCCGAGCGATCATGCCACCGGTATCTGGGCCTTGTCCGAGATCGATGACCTGCTGGAGATCGACGGTGTCGCGGCCTGCATGGCCGAGCTGCGTCTGCGCTTCGGCCGCCGCGTGCAGCAACTTCTCGAAGCGGAAGCCAGCAAGGCGCTCGGTGTGATGATGGTCGCTTCGGCCGCGGCCGCTACCTCGGCCGTTTCCGGCAAGCCGCTGATTGCCTTGAACGGTCCTGCGCGAAGCTACGAGGAAGAGCAGGCGATGACCGCGCCGGACGAGGATGATGGCCATTACGATCTCGGCTGCTACGACGATCAGGACGACGAACCGGAGCCCGCCCGCATCCGGGTCGGTTTTGCCCGCCGTCCGCGCCGGCACTGACGAGCCGCTAGCCCCATGGCACTGATCGCGGTCGCGCCGGGTGCGTGGCCGGCTTCCCTCATCTTCCATTCCATAAACGCCGGATGCGATGCGCTCCGGCGAGGAGACACTCATGTCCATCGATACCCACAGCCCGTCTGTGGCCGGCTTCCGGTGCGAAGCGGTCACGACCGATACCATCGCGTTGCCTTGCCTTCACAGCAGGCTCGCGAATATCCCCCCGGTACAATCCGATGACGTGGATCGCGGTTCGAGCTATCGCGACGACCCCGCCGTCCTGATCGGCCTGGCACTCGCCTTCGTCCGGCAAGGTCCTCTGCTGGATGGCCTTGTGCCGGAACCTCTGATGCTGCGGTTGCGTGCACGTGCCGATGGTGACAACGCGGCATGCCGCCTGCTGCTCGACTGGCTGGGAGGCCGCAACCGGGATCTCGATCGGTCCCGGAACGAACACCTGAGCCAGTCTGTCTCGACCGGCTCGTCGGATGACGCGCATCCGCCGCGTCGTTCGCCGCGCGAGCGTGTGTTGGTGCGGATCCCGAGGCCCGGTGCCATTGACGGGCGGCGGCGTGGTCGGACGCGTCCGCGCGATCCGGTGCAGAACGCCCAAACGGCAATTATTGCCGCGGAGACGGGAGGTCGGATTGATGGATAAGCTGGCCCGACTGTTTATCCGCCGCCTTCGTCATCTTGCCCGCCGCGAGGCGCGCCGAATGGCACTCCGCAACGGTCTGCTGGAAAGCAAGATCGTCGATGTCGATGGTCATCTCACCTGCCGCTACAGCCCGACGTTCGACACGACACGCCTGAGCGGCGATCCGATCCGTGATGATACCTGGTTCCGGCGGAATTTTGGTGACTGGCTTGTCGCACCGAAGGAGACCGGCAATCCGACGGCCGGCTCTGCTGGCGATGGTGTTGTGACCGCCGGGCTCATTCATCCGCCGTTCGCCTCGCAACTCGTAAACATCCCTCGGGCGCGGCGCGGCACAGGCGCGCATGACGGAGTGCTGGGAGACGGCATCGATCGGCGTACCTACGCGGTCGGCCTGGTGGATCGGGTGGCGGCCGCGCCGCTGGTCAGTCACATCGTTGCAACCCTGGTTTTGGCGCGTGCGATGCAAAGGAGCGAACGGTCGCTTCGGGAGATCGTTTATACGCTGACCCGTGTTACACCGGTCGTCACTCTGCATGCGCCACTCGATGGCTTCGAGCGGGAAGTGCTGCGGCTCCTTGAAAAATCCCGGCTGGTGCCCGGCGGCCCGTTTGCAGTCATCGAGTCGGATCACATGTTCAACGATGATCACTTCGATGTCGTCGAAAATGAGACACGCAGGCGTCTGATGACCTTCTCGGGCGCGGGCGTGCATCGCGTCACGGGTAATGCCCTGCGTCGGCGGATGCTCAGCGCGCTGTCGCGCGACTTGTCGATCCTCGCCATCGCGGAGAAGCGATCGGACATTCCCTCGCTGCTACAGATTGCAGCCGACCTGTCGCTGGAAACGGGAAAGCTCGATCGCAGGTTCGTCGCCGATCTGGTCGAGGTGCTTTATCCGGACGAGGCAATCGAAACTCTCGGTCTGCCTTCGGATTCCGATGCGCGCTGGCTGTCGCTGGAGGATCTGGTTCTTGCGTTTCGACCGGGGCGTCATGTTCGCGACGTGCTGCATATCCTTGCAGTGCTCATTGAGCGCAATCGCAGCGACTTCGAGGAAGAGGAGGACGGTGGTGGCGGGAGCGACGACAAGGCATCCGGATTGGCCTCGTCGGGCACATCCACCGAGAAGCCCCAAGGCTCGCACGAAAAGCCGAAAGCGACCGACACTGATAGCAACGGTCGTTGGAAAAAGGAAAAGCCGTCCGGCGCCGAAGTGATCCGGCCGGAACCTTCGCCGACGGTGGGCGAGATCGGTCATAAGCCGCCAATGACCGTCGAGACCCTCTCCGGATATGGCCCGGCGAAGGACTGGGCGCTCGATCTCAAGGCAGATATGGACGATTACCGGGCAAGCACCCTCGCTTGGTCGGAGATGAGCACCAAGCTTTTGCTGTCCGGCCCGCCAGGGACCGGCAAGACCACCTTCGCCCGGGCGCTGTGCAACAGCCTGCAAATCCCGTTGATCGTCACATCCGTCTCGACCTGGCTGCAGGGCGGGCATCTGAACGACGTGATCGACAGGATGAGCAAGACGTTTGTCGAAGCGCGGGCCATGGCTCCGGCGATTCTGTTCATTGACGAGATCGACGGTATCGGCAAAAGGCAGCCGGCCGAGCGGGAATATGCCGACTACTGGAATACCATCGTCAACAAGGCGCTGGAAGTGCTCGACGGCGCGATCAAAAACGAAGGGCTGATCATCGTCGGCGCCACAAACCGGCCCGACCATATCGACGAGGCCATCAAGCGATCCGGACGATTGGAGACCCATATCGAAATCCCCAGGCCCGATGTCCCGACACTCACGGATATTCTGGCCCATCATCTCGGCGACGATGTCATGTCGCTGATCTCTGAGCCGGCAGCGGACGCCGATGCTGAAGCCGATGAAGGATTCTCGCTGAAGAGGATCGTTGCCGACTATCTGGAGGAAGACGCAGAAAGTGAACGGAAGGGAGCCAGCCGATGACTGAGCCACAGAACACCAATGCGTCGGAAATGTTGGCAGCCGTGCAACACGCCAATTCCGCCGACGCGATCCTCAGGCGTCTCGCCACGCGGGCGATGGGGCTGACGGGCGCTGATATCGAACGCATCGTCCGCGAGGCGCGATTGAAGGCGCGGCGTGCCAAGCGGGCGATCCGCTATGAGGACATCGAAGACGGCATCCGCGGCAATCGTCCGCCCGTGCCGCACAATCTGCGCTGGCGCTACGCCTTCCACGAGGCAGGACATGCCGTCGTCCATCATGCGCTTGATCTCGGGCCTGTTCGCGGTCTCAATATCGATACCGGGCAAGGCGGCTACAATCTCGTCGGCTTCCACGCCTGGGCATCCGATACCCGCGACTGGTACGAAAACATGCTGACCATGCTGATGGCCGGGCGGGCTGCTGAGCAACTGATGTTCAGGCGTGTCTCGAGCGGCTCCGGAGGTGCCGACGACAGCGACCTGGCGCGGGCCACGCGCCTTGCCTTTGACATGGAGCGCACCCTCGGCTTCGGGACGGAACATCCGCTGCTCTATCGACCCCATCGCGATCCGGGTGCGGTGTTTGACCGCGATACCGAACTGGCGGATCGCGTTCATGCCAGGCTGGAAGCGGCGCTCGACCATGCGGCAACGATTCTTAGAAGGCACAGACCAATCTTCAATGCCTTGGCAAAGGCGCTGTTCGAGGAACAGGCAATGGATGAAAAGGCCGTACTGCGAATCCTTGCTGATGGTGAGCTACGGCGCTGAAGCGATGAGAAAATTCGAAGTGCAGGATGATTGTACAAGTTGTCGCAGAGCATCGGCTAAAGGATTGATAGAGACCGCCGTGGCTGGATCGATGATGTTCATTGAGATACGTGCTAGTCCGTCACCGTAACCATTGCAGATAACTGTCTTCCTCTTTCAATCTCAGCAGGTCCTTTCCATCTGGAAGCCTACAACGCCATCGCCGCAGGCTCGCGCTTCAATGGGTTTTGCTGGTCAATACGATGAGGCCCGCGGTCAGCAATGCACTTGCAGCACCAAGCCAGAGCGCGCTCGGCACGCCGAAATTGTCGACCGCGAGGCCGCCGACCAGTGCGCCAAGCCCGATCGCCAGTTGCGCGATTGACACGAAGAGCGCGGCGATGCTTTCCAGCCGGTCGGGCGCGGAGGTGAACAGGAAGGTTTGCATGGCGATCGGCAGCATGCCGAAACCGAAACCCCAGGTGACAACCCAAGCGACTGCGGCAAGCGTATTGCTGCCGGCCAGCAACAATCCCGCAACAGACAAGGCGATCAGAAAAGCGGTGCCGGCAAGGGCAGACACGAAGTTCCGGCCAGCAGCCCAGCCCCCGAACAGGTTTCCGGCGAACCCCGCCGCGCCATAGCCGAGCAGCACCATGCTGAGTGTGCCCGTATCAATCCCGGTTGCGCCGATGAGGAAGGGAGTAATGTAGGTATAGGCCGCGAACTGCCCGACGAAGATGAGCACGGCTGCCGTCAGACCGATCTGGACTCGTTGCAATCGCAACACGTCTGGAACCTGTTTCAATCCCGAACCATTCTGCGCCCGGATGGCCGGCAACAAAAACTGGAGCGCCGCCACGACAAGCAGTGCGACACCCGACACAAGCAGGAATGCGGTGCGCCAGCCGAACAGGTCACCGATCAGGGCGCCTGCGGGAACCCCGGCGACAGTACCCAGCGAAACACCGGAGAAGATCAGTGCCGTTGCACGCGGTCCTTCCGCGCCGGGGCGCAGACGCGGGCCGAGCGAGCCGCCGATTGTCCAGAAACCACCGACCGCAATTCCGAGCAGCACCCGGCCGAACATCAACGCCGCAAAGCCGTGAGCGGTTGCCACTATGGCGTTGGAGATGACGAGCAGCATCAGCAGTGCGACGAGCACACGCTTGCGATCGAAACGTGCGGCAAATCCGAGGGTCATCGGCGCGGCAAGCGCTGCGAGAAACCCGGGTACGGTTACCATCAGTCCGGCCGTCCCCTCGCTGATGCCAAGGTCAGCCGCGATCAGCGGCAGAAGCCCGACGGGCAGGAATTCGGTGGTGACAA
>NZ_ASYA01000031.1:2500-6120 GCF_001526585.1 Agrobacterium sp. LY4
TAAAAGGTAATCAGGTTGCCGTTCCTTTGGAACGGCTATGGATGAGCATAGACAATGAGAACGAAGAAGTGAATTAAGGGCATTTGGTGGATGCCTTGGCATGCACAGGCGAAGAAGGACGTGATACGCTGCGAAAAGCCGTGGGGAGCTGCGAATAAGCTTTGATCCATGGATCTCCGAATGGGGCAACCCACCTTAAATACCTAGAAAATCTGTTCTGTGGCGAAACGCCTGCGTGGGACTTCCCATACAGGGCGCTAGCCCGTCGCCGGTTATCCGGCGCGCCGTCCGCAGGCCTTTGGCCGTGAGGACAGAAGAGGTTTCTAGGTATTGTGATAAGGTATCTTACTTTCGAATACATAGGGGTAAGAAGCGAACGCAGGGAACTGAAACATCTAAGTACCTGCAGGAAAGGACATCAACCGAGACTCCGCAAGTAGTGGCGAGCGAACGCGGACCAGGCCAGTGGCAATGATGAATAAAGCGGAACGATTTGGAAAAGTCGGCCATAGAGGGTGATAGCCCCTTACGCGTAGAACAGTCATTGTCCTTGAGTAGGGCGGGACACGTGAAATCCTGTCTGAACATGGGGAGACCACTCTCCAAGCCTAAGTACTCGTGCATGACCGATAGCGAACAAGTACCGTGAGGGAAAGGTGAAAAGCACCCCGACGAGGGGAGTGAAATAGAACCTGAAACCGGATGCCTACAAACAGTCGGAGCCCGCAAGGGTGACGGCGTACCTTTTGTATAATGGGTCAACGACTTAGTGTAACTAGCAAGCTTAAGCCGGTAGGTGTAGGCGCAGCGAAAGCGAGTCTGAATAGGGCGATTGAGTTAGTTGCATTAGACCCGAAACCGAGTGATCTAGCCATGAGCAGGCTGAAGGTTGGGTAACACCAACTGGAGGGCCGAACCCATAACTGTTGCAATAGTTCGGGATGACTTGTGGCTAGGGGTGAAAGGCCAATCAAACTCGGAAATAGCTGGTTCTCCGCGAAATCTATTTAGGTAGAGCGTCGACCGAATACCCTCGGGGGTAGAGCACTGGATGGGCTATGGGGACTCACCGTCTTACTGATCCTAACCAAACTCCGAATACCGAGGAGTACTAGTCGGCAGACACACGGCGGGTGCTAACGTCCGTCGTGAAAAGGGCAACAACCCTGACCTCCAGCTAAGGTCCCCAAGTCATGGCTAAGTGGGAAAGGATGTGAGGATCCCAAAACAACCAGGATGTTGGCTTAGAAGCAGCCATCATTTAAAGAAAGCGTAACAGCTCACTGGTCTAAATAAGGGTCTTTGCGCCGAAAATGTAACGGGGCTAAAGCCATGCACCGAAGCTGAGGATTTGCACTTTGTGCAAGTGGTAGCGGAGCGTTCCGTAAGTCTGTGAAGGCGGACCCGTGAGGGCTGCTGGAGATATCGGAAGTGCGAATGTTGACATGAGTAACGATAAAGGGAGTGAGAGACTCCCTCGCCGAAAGACCAAGGGTTCCTGCTTAAAGTTAATCTGAGCAGGGTTAGCCGGCCCCTAAGACGAGGCGGACACGCGTAGTCGATGGGAACCACGTTAATATTCGTGGGCCTGGTGGTAGTGACGGATCTCGTGTGTTGTTCAACCTTATTGGATTGGTTGGGCGGCGAAGAGGTTCCAGGAAATAGCTCCACCGTATAGACCGTACCCGAAACCGACACAGGTGGTCAGGTAGAGTATACCAAGGCGCTTGAGAGAACTATGTTGAAGGAACTCGGCAAATTGCACGCGTAACTTCGGAAGAAGCGTGACCCTTTTGTACGCAAGTATGATGGGGTGGCACAGACCAGGGGGTAGCGACTGTTTATCAAAAACACAGGGCTCTGCGAAGTAGCAATACGACGTATAGGGTCTGACGCCTGCCCGGTGCTGGAAGGTTAAAGGGAGGGGTGCAAGCTCTGAACTGAAGCCCCAGTAAACGGCGGCCGTAACTATAACGGTCCTAAGGTAGCGAAATTCCTTGTCGGGTAAGTTCCGACCTGCACGAATGGCGTAACGACTTCCCCGCTGTCTCCAACATAGACTCAGTGAAATTGAATTCCCCGTGAAGATGCGGGGTTCCTGCGGTCAGACGGAAAGACCCCGTGCACCTTTACTATAGCTTTACACTGGCATTCGCCAAGGCATGTGTAGGATAGGTGGTAGGCTTTGAAGCAGGGACGCCAGTTTCTGTGGAGCCATCCTTGAAATACCACCCTTATCTTCGTGGATGTCTAACCGCGGTCCGTTATCCGGATCCGGGACAGTGTATGGTGGGTAGTTTGACTGGGGCGGTCGCCTCCGAAAGAGTAACGGAGGCGCGCGATGGTTAGCTCAGACCGGTCGGAAATCGGTCGTCGAGTGCAATGGCATAAGCTAGCCTGACTGCGAGACTGACAAGTCGAGCAGAGACGAAAGTCGGTCATAGTGATCCGGTGGTCCCGTGTGGAAGGGCCATCGCTCAACGGATAAAAGGTACGCCGGGGATAACAGGCTGATGACCCCCAAGAGTCCATATCGACGGGGTTGTTTGGCACCTCGATGTCGACTCATCGCATCCTGGGGCTGGAGCAGGTCCCAAGGGTATGGCTGTTCGCCATTTAAAGCGGTACGTGAGTTGGGTTCAGAACGTCGTGAGACAGTTCGGTCCCTATCTGCCGTGGGTGTAGGAATATTGACAGGATCTGTCCCTAGTACGAGAGGACCGGGATGGACGTATCTCTGGTGGATCTGTTGTCCTGCCAAGGGCATAGCAGAGTAGCTATATACGGAATGGATAACCGCTGAAGGCATCTAAGCGGGAAACCAACCTGAAAACGAGTGTTCCCTATCAGAGCCGTGGAAGACGACCACGTCGATAGGACGGGTGTGGAAGCACAGCAATGTGTGAAGCTTACCGTTACTAATAGCTCGATCGACTTCTTCGTTCCCATTGAATATGTTCATCGAACAAAGTTCGATGACATCTGTTCTGTCCTGACGCCCGAAGGGCTCCGGACGGGCCGCGCCACAGGGCGCGACGACCTCTGGTCTGTATGGCTGCCTCGCTCGCTGTCGAGCAAAGGCGGAATACGGACGGGTTACAGAAGACGTGTTAAATAGAGCTTCGGCTCTCCAGCTTCTCGAAAACAACAGTCATGTGAAAACATGAACGAGGTTGCTTTGGCCACCTGGTCCCTCATATCAGAGGTGACCGTATGGCCGATTGGCGTCCCCCGTGAGCGACAAGCGAACGGGATAAGGCATGCCAATCCAATAAAGAGCAACATATGTTCATGCGTTCCGCATGAACATATGTTGCGTTTTGCCGACCTGGTGGTTATCGCGGGGCGGCTGCACCCGTTCCCATTCCGAACACGGCCGTGAAACGCCCCAGCGCCAATGGTACTTCGTCTCAAGACGCGGGAGAGTAGGTCGCTGCCAGGTCTGCAAAACGCAACACAAAATCTTCTCACTCACAAAAGGGCCACAAAGCCCAAATCAAAAGGCCGCAAATGCGGCCTTTATGCTATAATAAAACCAATCAACGCGGGGTGGAGCAGCCCGGTAGCTCGTCAGGCTCATAACCTGAAGGCCGCAGGTTCAAATCCTGCCCCCGCAACCA
>NZ_ASYA01000032.1:0-2293 GCF_001526585.1 Agrobacterium sp. LY4
TATCACATCGTCTGCGCCATATATGAGGCTGAGGCTGTGCTGGCGGTCAGTGGGTGAACTCAGCATGCCTAGCCGGTGGGCGTGCCATATTCGCCACCCTCATTTTCAGGGCGGCGAGACAGTCAGTATTAATATGCTGCAAGCAAGCGGTTTGTCGCAACTGACGCACTCGGCGCAGATCAAAGTCGCGCCTTTCGTGTGTCGAATCTTCCCCACTAAGCTACATCGGCGTCAAATTGGATGCTGTGAAGCCGTTTATAAAGGCCATCATTCGCAAGAAGCTCGCGTCTGCTGCCCTGCTCGGCGACTTCACCATTATCCATAACGACAATCTTGTCGGCACGATTGATAGTGGAGAGACGGTGAGCAATGACGATTGATGTCTTGTTGAACGTCAGTCGTTCAAGTGCATCGCGAACGAGAGCTTCGGATTCCGAATCCAATGCGCTGGTTGCTTCATCGAGGATCAAAATATCCGCGTCTCTGAGCATGGCGCGGGCAATCGCAACACGCTGCCGCTGCCCGCCGGACAATCCAGAGCCATTTTCACCGAGCCTGCTGTCATAGCCGTCCGGCATGCTCATGATGAAATCGTGCGCATTGGCTGCCTTGGCGGCCGCTATTATCTCTTCTTCGGTGGCATTGTCGCGGCCAACGGAAATATTGTGCCTTATGGATCCCGAAAACAGGAATGTTTCCTGGCCGACGTAAGAAACGTGCTCGCGCAAGCTCGAAAAAGAAACGTCGCGCAAATCCATACCGTTGATTTCTACTGAGCCGGTTTGCGGATCGTAAAGGCGCATTATGAGATTGATGATGGTGGATTTGCCGCTGCCGGATGGGCCGACCAGCGCGGTCATCTTGCCGCCTTCGAAGAGCAGGCTGACATCCTTCAGAACGGGCTGGCCTGCAACATATTCAAAGCTCACATTTTTTAGTTCGACATCGCCTGTCGCTTTGGGGAGAGGCTCGGCGTCTTTTTTCTCGGCAAGCGTCAGCGGCGCGTCCAGCACCTCAAACATCATCCGCACGCCAATCATGCCGCCTTCGATCTGTACCCGCATGCGGGCGAGGCGTTTCGCCGGTTCATAGGCAAGCAACAGGGCGGTAATAAAAGCCATCAAATCGCCCGGCGAGCCGCCTTTTTCGAGAACGGTGTAGCCGGACACGGCAATAACGACAGCAATTGCGAGGCCTGATAGCGTCTCCATGATGGGACTGGTCGCGGCCTCCAGTTTGGCAATGCCATTGGCACGTTGCTCTACGTCGGAAACCGCCTTGTTCATGCGCTGACGCATAAGCTTCTCAAGGGAGAATGCCTTGATGACACGTACACCTATGCTGGTTTCCTGTACGACATTGACAATCTCACCGAGCGAAGCAAGCTCCGCCTCCATGATCTTGCGTACGCGGCGTAAAACAAGCCGAACGCTGAAGATGGCAAGAGGACCGATAATCATGGAGATCGCACTCAGGAGGAAATTTTGGGCGAACATTACGATAATCAGGCCGATAAGCGAAAACAGGTCACGTACGAAAGATGTGACAATCGTATCGATGACGCTGCGCGCCGCCTGTGCATTGTAAGTAACGCGAACCAGCAGTTCCGAGGAAGGCAGATTCTGAAAGAAAGAAACGCCTTGTTTCAGGAGACGATCATAGATTTTGCGTTGTTGCTCCGCTACGATGCTATTGCCAGCTTTGCTAAGATAATAGCTCTGCACGAAGGTTGCGAGGCCTTTGACGATGAAGATAGTCGCGACTGCAAAGGCAATCTCGAGAACGACGTCAAAGCCCTGCTTCAGATAAACGCTGTTGACGATATCGCGCATGATCCATGCGCTGAGAGATGTCGTGCCGGCGACGACGAGCATCGCGGCAATTGCCGCAGAATACCAGCCAACATGCTTTCTGAAATTTTCTTTGAAAAGTCGCACCAGCAACGTCTTGTCGTTTTCAGACAAAAAAGATCCGATCACGGAGATATCCTTAGTTAGCTGATACCACTACGATTTGAGAAACTGATGGCTGTCCATTTCGATCATTTTTGACCAGGAAACCAGTCCACTATCTGTTCCGAATAGGTAAGCCGCATTCTACTTCGTTTCGTAATCCCGTATCAACTGGCTTAATAATTTCTCTCGGCGCTGGAAAAGTCCTCAGACTCGTTGTTCAAGCGAACCAAATAGTGCGGTGGCCGGCGAGTGTCAACATCCCGCCGGCCCGGTCGAACATTCGAGATGCACCGTCACCGTCATTTATAATCGTCCTCGATGCGGATGACATCGTCCTC